>DATKVM010000009.1:0-69313 GCA_035530075.1 Patescibacteria group bacterium | reverse complement strand
TATAACTTGTTGAGGCTGAGTGGTCAACCCTTTTGCGTCAGTTCCAGTAAGTGCTCAAAGCCATCTTGAGGGCTGGTTTTATTTTTGGTTAGCTTACCGCATTTTTGGCAGCGATGGAGCAAAACGTATTCGTTTCCTTTTTTCTCCACCCCACCGGCTCCATTAAGCCCTGGCAACGAGAGAGGCGGTCCCCCGGAATTTCTTTGTCAACGTGTTTGCTAAAAAGACAATTTGGGCAATGGTTAGTATAACCCGTTCCTGTAATGATTGTACCGCAATTTTCGCAAACAAAATTTTCAATTTGGCGAATAAAGTTCTGGCGAATAAAGTTCTGGCGAATAAAGTTTTTTTCATCAAGGCATTTTACCTTAATTTAATGGTTTGGGCGATTAGGTTGGCAACGAAAGTTTGGCCTAGAACAGAAGGATGGATGCCATCGTCGCGATTAACATAAGCCGATTTACCAAAACGACTTCCTGGAATTTTTGATTTTTCAAAAGCATTAATTAGGGGGACATTGAGTATTTTTGCTAAACCGACGGTATTTTCCAACTGCTCCATTATGTGAAGGGTCTGTTCATGGGCCTTTTCTTCTGGCCAATTAACCCCGTTAGCCCCTTTGCCAAAGTCTTTCTCTAAGGGGGCGATTTCTGCCAAGAGATAAACATCTGTTTTTTTGCTTCTGGCTTTTTGGATTAGTTGGACCAAAGTTTGCCAATGTTTATTCCGGTCATAAGGATTAAAAGGATTATAACTAAAAGAACCGAGGACAATAATGTCAGCCGGTAGGAGTGAAATTGGGGGATACTGGCGGGTTTGGTAGGAAAAGCTTAAGTCAAATCTGGCCAAACCCATTTGGACATTTTGGGAACCAATACCGTAATTGTAAAGAATAAATTTGGTGCGGGGGTGTTTTTTATGAAGACTAGCCTGAAGATATTCCAAATTTTCTCCCATGGTATCGACCATAGAATCGCCATAAACAGCAATAATATAAGTGCCTTTAGTCGGGAGGTTGGGTGAGGGGGTAGGAGTTGGCGGAATCGTTGAAGTCATTTCGGGGCTGGAGTTTCTTTTGGGAAGCAAGTCTGAAAACCGCTGAATTGTTTCTTGAAGCGAGGGTGTTTGGGTCCCAAGCACATCTAATGTTTGAGAAGGTGTTTTTTTCATCGAAAGCGATATGAGGAGGTTTACGAATAAAAGGAAAGTGAAAGCCAGTAAATTTATTTTTATAAGAGTTTTCACTACTTTGAGGATATTTTAGAGGTGAGGGGATTGCAAGGAGGACCTTTTTTTCTGGCGGGTGAAATGATTTTTCATTAGGCAATTTTAGCAAAGAAGCCGCTTGAAAAAAACTCTTAACCAGCGGATAATCACTTTGAGAGAAAATAAATGGCCGAGTTAGACAGACCAAGCGACAAGAGTAATCCGGTGGAGAATTTACGCTCCGTGGGGCAAACTATCGGAGAATGGGTTGAGGTTTATAAGAAGGTTATTTTGCCTTCCAGCGGAGAAGAGCTGAAGGAGCTTTCGTTAGCGAGTAAAGAGGAAGTAGCCAAAGTAAATAACAGTCTGGACAAGCTGCGGGAATTATTGAAAGAAGCTTTGTTGCACGAGACAAGTTTCGCTTCCTCCGAGTATCGAAGCAAAACAGGCTATCCCCCTTTTGCTTATGAAGAGGGAAGGTTCATCTCAAGGATTCATACTCATATTGAGAGATACTATAGTTTGTTTAAAGGAACGCCAGGGGAGGCGGTTCCTGAAGGAGAAACGAGGGACGGTATTGTGGTTTGGGCTTCCACGATGAGACCTTATAGGGACCCCAAAACCGGCCAAGAAAGAACCTTTGCTGATGATTTAAAAGCAGATATTTTTGGAGTATATGAAGAAATTGAGTCTGGTAGGGGAGGAAGAAAGAGTGCGGAAGCGGGCTGGGAGGTAAAAGACAAGGCTAGTGCTAGATTGAAAGATTTATTAACTAGACCAATTGAGGCAGTGGAGTTGATGTATGGAGAAACTGTCCATGAAGTTGGCAGACCAGTCGATAGGACCCGGCCACTGGCGGGAGTCCTTATTGTTGCTTCCGCCACTGAGTTGAGCGTCCTTCCTCGTATTTACTACGCTGGGAGGCCGGCCACTTTGGGGGATAAGCCGATAGCGAGGTATAGCTTTTCTGAAGAGGCTGAAAAAAGGGATGCTTCAACTGCCAGAAATATTGGCAGGAAGGTGCTGGCTTTAGCCCAGGAGGTTAATCGGCGGACGGAGGTGAAGTTTAATCGCGGATAAAGCCGAATTGGGGCAGTTAATTGACAGGGGAATTGATTTCGGTTATACTTAGGAAAATTTAGCAAAAGCTGAGAAGAGATAGGTTGGAATCTCTGAGCCTTTCGGCGGTGAGTAAAATCGAACCGCTCAGGGCAAGCTGTCCGCAGGAAATGGCGGGCCGGGCGGTGACCGTTAAAGCACCAAGGTGTGTCGCTTCGGCGGAGCACTTAATTAAGCCTACGGAGTAGGTAAGGGTAATTAAGAGATCCGTCGAAAGACGGATTTTTTGTGGTACTTTGTCATAAAATATAAACAGATTAAGGGGCGTAGTTAAACGGTATAACGGGGGTCTCCAAAACCTCTATTGGGGGTTCAATTCCCTCCGCCCCTGCCAATCTTGGATGCATTTTTGAAAAACATATAAAATTAAGATATGGAAGAACGACAAGAAAAAAGAACAGACCAGGATATTAGAAGGGAAATAGACCAAAAGATAAAGTCTCTAAAAGAAGCGATTGCTAAAAAAGAGAGAATTATTGTTGTGGTTGAAATTTCCGATCCAAGAGTAGCGGAAATCTTTCGTGAGGTTACTGCTGGCGAATTGGGAGTGGATTGGGAAAACCCAGGCAGTGTTTTACGTAAACCAGTGATGAATGCGCTATATGAAGGAGAAGCTGAAGAACTAACACGGACAGAATATGGAACGACAATGCCTGGTGTAAAAGTAACCCACAACAAATTTGAACCCTTGGTCGAAGGATATCGTCCTCGCGAAAATTTTGCTATTAGTTTCAAGGATCCTGACAGCTAAAATATTAGTATCCGGTATTAAATATGACCAAAAAACATCGAGTTTTTTCAGGATTAAGGCCCACAAATGTCCTCCACATAGGTAACTATTTGGGGGCAGTTAAAGGGCAAATTGAACTGCAGAATAAGCCGGACTTTGACTGTATTTATTCAATCGTGGATTTGCATGGTATTACTACCCCCTTTAACCCCAAAACCTTGCAAAAACAAATTAAGCATTTGGTTTTGGATTTATTGGGGGCTGGACTAGATCCTAAGAAATGTCACCTAGTGGTTCAATCTCAAGTGCCGGAGCATGTTGAACTGGCTTATCTATTGGGGACAATTTATCCGGTTTCGCGGCTAGAAGATTTGCCAACTTACAAGGATAAGAAAAAAGAAAATCCCGATTACATTAATATGGGCCTTTTATATTATCCGGTCTTAATGGCGGCTGACATTTTGGTTTACAAAGCGGATACCGTTCCGGTCGGGAAAGACCAATTACCCCATATTGAAGTGACACGGGAGATGGCAAGGATTTTCAATCGCATGTACTCTAAGACTTTTCCCGAGCCAAAAGCCCACCTAATGCCCGGTGCTTCTGTTCCTTCGTTAAGAGGCGAGGGGAAAATGAGCAAATCAATTGAAGGCAGTTTTATTTTGCTGACCGATGATTTGCAGACAATTAGAAAAAGACTGGCGGGTGCCCCGACCGATAGTGGCAGGGGTTCTGTAATACCTAAAGAAGGAGGCGTAGCCAACCTTTTGGTCCTAGTGGAACTCTTTGAGGGTAAAGAAGCGCGGCAGGGATACGAAAGACAATATTTAAATGCGGGCGTCCGTTACGATCGACTGAAAGACAATTTGGCGATTGCCATTTACAAAGAACTAGAGCCAATTCAAGAGAAAAGAAAGTTTTATGAGGAAAACCCCGGACTAGTGGACGCTATTCTGGAAGAGGGCAGAGAATACTGCTCTCAAATCGCCGGGGAAACTCTGGCAGAAGTTAAGAAAAAAATGGGTTTGATTTAAACAACTTTCTCTTTTTTACCTTCAAAGTCGTTGTGAAATCAGGCCAAAGGTGGTAAAATTCCCTCGCGAATCATTTTATTTTGGCGCGAAAATATCTCTATGCGGCTGATTAATTCTCCTTTTCAAACAAGAAAAAATCAAAGGGAAAGTTCACCTTCTAAGAGGAAGATGAAGAAGATTGAATTCCGCTTTAACTTTTCTCCACGCAACATCTTAATTTGGTTGCTCGTGGGCTTTATGGCGCTTTCTTTAATTTCTTCTTTTTTCCGTCCAGGGTTAACTACCGAAGAGGTTGATTTGACTCGAGCCTTAGTCGATGTTAAAGACCACAAAGTCAAACAAATTTTAGTTGATGGCGACCGATTGCTTTTGACTTATAAGGACGATAAAAAAATGATTGCTCGTAAAGAAATGGGCGAAAGTTTAGTCCAAACATTTCAGGCAGCCGAAATTGACCCTAAGACAGTTGATATTAGAATTGCCGACCAATCGATGACTCGAGCAATGACCGATATTTTAGGAACGCTTTTGCCTTTAGCAGTGATGGCTTTTTTCTTTTACTTTATTTTCCGCCAAGCCAAAGGGGCGCAAGACAGTATTTTTTCTTTCGGCCAATCAAAGGCTAAACTTTTTGATAAGGGCAAACAATCAATTACTTTTGCGGATGTGGCAGGAGTAGATGAAGCCAAAGAGGAACTTCAGGAGGTGGTTGATTTCTTAAAACACCCCCAGAAATACCGCGCTTTGGGAGCGCGCACGCCGAAAGGGGCTTTGTTGGTCGGGCCAAGCGGGGTCGGTAAAACGCTCCTGGCGAAGGCCGTGGCCGGAGAAGCCGGGGTGCCTTTCTTTTCCATGGCCGGGAGCGAGTTTATAGAAATGTTGGTAGGTGTTGGGGCCTCGAGGGTCCGTGACCTCTTTGGAACCGCCAAAAAAGCCGCCCCATCCATTATTTTTATTGACGAAATTGACGCGATTGGCCGCCAGAGAGGTCAAGGATTTATGGCCGGGGGGCACGATGAAAGAGAGCAAACTTTAAACCAGATTTTAGTGGAAATGGATGGTTTTACTCCTAATGACAATATTTTAGTAATCGCCGCCACCAATAGGGGAGATTTACTCGATCCAGCGCTTTTGCGTCCTGGACGCTTTGACCGAAGAGTGCTTTTAGATATGCCGGATTTAGAGGGGAGAAAGGCTATTTTGGCTATTCACGCTCGTGGAAAGAAGTTTTCTAAAGGAGTTTTCTGGGATAAGATTGCCAAAAGAACAGTTGGTTTTTCTGGAGCAGATTTGGAAAACATGTTGAACGAGGCAGCGATTTTGGCTGCCAGGGAGGACAAAAAAGAGGTTGAGGAAGAGGATTTGGAAGAGGCGGCGATTAAGGTTAAACTTGGTCCGGAGAAAAAAAGACTCCAGTCTGATGAAGACAGAAAAATGACGGCTTATCATGAGGCGGGACATGGGGTAGTCAGTTATTTTTCGAAACACGTGGATCCGGTTCATCGGATTTCTATTGTCGCGCGCGGAGTCAGTTTAGGCCATACTTTAATCCCGCCGGCTAAAGATCGCTCTCATGAGACCAAAACGCGGCTCTTGGAACAGATTGCGGTTATGCTTGGCGGTCGAGCGGCCGAAGAATTGATTTTTTCGGAGATGACGACCGGAGCTTCCAACGATATTGCTCAAGCGACCAGAATTGCCCGTTCAATGGTAGTGGACTTTGGGATGAGCAATTTAGGACCGACTTTTTTGGGGGCACAGGCTGACGTCAGCGACTTGGGGAAAATGTGGTATGAGCCGGCTTCCGTCTCTCCGGAAATGCAATCAAGAGTGGATGAGGAAGTGAAAAAGATTGTGGAAAACGCTTATGCGAAGGCGGAAAAATTGTTGGCAGATAATAAAGCTAAGCTGGATATGGTAGCCAAGGTGCTTCTAGAAAAGGAAACTATTGAAGAAGAAGAATTCGCCAAGTTGATGAAATAGAGATACCATTGTTAGATTGTTATATTGCTAAATTGTTAAGCTGCCCCGAAAGGGCAGTTTTTAGTTAAAAGGAGGTGAAAAAGAGATGGGAGAAGAGAGAGAAAAACCCTTAAGCCCAGCAGAGGCATTTAGAGCAAAGAGGGGGGAAGCGGTTTTAGATTTTATCAACGTGGTTGGATGTGTTTTGCGCGATTGTGAACGCGTTGCGCCTCTTTTTGAACAACTGCAAACCTCTCTTTTGGAAGAATGGCGAAGAGCATTGGAAAGGGAGAACCTACCTATTTTTTTTGAAGAAAATAAAAATTTACTGGCGAGATTGCTTGTTGGCGACTTATCTAATCAGGACTTAGCAGCTTTGAGGGAGAGTTTAGAAGAGGCGACTAGACAAATTGTTAGGCAACCCCAATGGTTTTCTGAGGCTTATGAACTAGTGGAGATCGAGAGGAAGCGAAGACGGATCAGTTAAAGGTAAAGAAGAAACTTTGTGCTAAAGCGGATAAAATTGCCAAGACAGCCTTAGAAAGAGAGACCATAGAAGAAGAATTTGCTAAGTTAACGAAATAGCGCGAATTAAAGCAGCATTTCGTGGTAAAATAGCTTCATGGAACAAGAAAAACAGGATTTGGTTTTGATTGACGGCAATGCCATTTTGCACCGGGCTTACCACGCTTTACCGCCTTTAACTACTCGCAGCGGGGAGCTGGTGAATGCCGTTTATGGCTTTGCGACGATGCTTTTAAAAATCCTTCAGGAAATGAAACCCAAATATATTGCCGTTGCTTTTGATACCGCCAAACCTAATTTCCGTCATCAGGAATATGTTGGCTATCAAGCTCACCGCCCGCGGACGGATGCTGAGTTAGTCGGCCAAATCGAAAAGGTTTATGAATTAGTGCGTGCGTTTAATATTCCCATTTTTGCCGTTGAAGGTTTCGAAGCGGATGATGTTATCGGAACGCTGGCGGTCCAAGCGCCCCCGGGTAAAGTTAATGAAGTAGTGATTGTTACCGGTGATCGGGATTTAATGCAGCTGGTGACAGAGAAAATAAAGCTCTTTATGCCTACCCGTGGTCTTTCTGAAGGTCAGCTAGTCGGCGAGAAAGAAGTGAAGGAGAAAATGGGCGTTTCGCCGGGGAAAATCGTTGATTACAAAGGCCTAGTGGGGGACCAATCAGATAATTATCCCGGGGTGCCAGGAATTGGGCCAAAGACGGCGGTAGGATTACTGGAGAAATTTGGGAGGATGGAAAACATTTACCGGAGTCTGGATAAAGTTGAAAGTAAAACAGTTTTGGCCAAATTGACCGAAGGCGCTGAAAGCGCGGCTCTTTCCAAAAAACTAGCCACGATTTTAAAAAATGTGCCCGTGACTCTCGATTTGGAAAAGTGCTTGGCAAAAGATTATGATAAAGGAAAGGTCGTCGAGTTTTTTAAGGAATTGGGCTTTCGCAGTCTAGTCAATCGTCTTAGTGGTTCAGCTCAGAAAGAAAATGAAGAGGAAGAACATCAGCCCAGCTTGTTTTAAAGCAAAAAAACGGGGGGCCCGATTGCTCGAAACCCCCCATAAATTGCTAGATTACTCTAACAGTAGCCGAATTATAGAAAAAAGGAAATATTCCTGTCAACTAGCAATTTGAGGCCAAATTTTGATGAAAGTTGCCATTGCGGATGACTATCTTAAGTGGGGAGGGGCGGTCCAGGTGGTAGTCGCCTTGCATGAGATTTTCCCCCAAGCGCCGATTTTCACCGTTTTTTCCGAAGTTAAAAAAGACAGGTTACTCCAGGAAAAATTCAAAAACGCCAAGATTATTGAAAGCTGGTTTGGCAAGCTTCCCTGGGCAGACAAGCTTATTAGTCCGCTGCGGTTTTTACTACCCTTGATTTGGGGTAGTTTCAATTTTCGCGACTATGATTTAGTCATTTCCTCAGCCAGCTGGGCGGTTACTAAGGGTTTTGCTCGGGGCAAAACCAAAGAGATTTGTTACTGTCATACTCCTCCTCGCTACCTTTATGGCTATGAAACTTCCCGTAATTGGCAGAAGCACTGGTATGTTCGCCTTTATGCCGCCCTGGTCAATCATTTTATGCGGCTTTATGATTTTAAACAGGCACAGAAAGTGACTTGGTTTATTGCCAACAGCAAAGAAGTGCAGGCAAGAATTAAAAAATTTTACCGGAGGGAGTCGGTGGTGATTAACCCTCCAGTAGAAATACCTGCCCGCACGCGGAGCGTTGCAGGCGGGTCACGGGAAGATTATTTTTTAACCGGGGGGAGATTAGAATTGCCGAAGAATTTTGATTTGGTGGTAAAAGCTTGTAACCAACTGAAACTTCCTTTAAAAATATATGGGGACGGTTTGCAGAGGGAATCTCTAGAGTCAATTGCCGGGCCAACAGTCGAATTTTTGGGGACAGTCAGTAATGAGGAGAGACAGGAATTAATGGCGGGAGCTAAAGCCTTTATTGTTGCGGCAACAGATGAGGATTTTGGGATGACACCGGTGGAAGCAATGGCGGCCGGTCGGCCGGTAATTGCTTTTCGGGGCGGGGGGTATTTGGAAACGGTAGTTGAGGGGAAGACAGGAGAATTTTTCAATGAGTCAACCGCCGAAGCTCTAGCGAAAACCTTAAAGAGCTTTGATCCAATGAAGTATAAACCCGAGGATTGCCGGAAGCAGGCGGAGAAGTTCTCTAAAGAAAGATTTAAAAAAGAAATCGATTCCTTGGTTAAAAAGGTCATATCATAGCCATTTTTCACTCTCCAGTTCCTCATTGAAATACCCTATAACCGCTTTGTCTGAACCCCGCTCGGTAGTGAAGGCAAAGTAAGGTTTCAAGCCTCCGTGTAAAATACTGGCAAAGCGGTTGAAAGCTTAGAAATCTGCGATTTCAAGGCCCTTTACTTAAGCTTATAACATTTGGTATAATCGGGCTCTTAAGTGGAAATTAAAATCGAGAAACTGAAGCAAAAAGATCTGCCGGCATTTTATGCCGTCTTTAAACGTTCCCTATTTGGAGATTTTAAGGAGTATTCGCCCCAAATGGCTACTTTTAAGTGGAAGCAACATCGGAAAAATCATTTGATGAGGTGGATAAAAGAAGGGTCAGAAGTTGTCTTTTTGGCTAAAGACAAAGATGAGAAAGTGGTTGGCTTTTTAACTACCGATGCTGTTTTTGGTGGCGTCGCTTACTGCGATTGGTTAATTGTTGACCGGAGCTATCAAGGGCTAGGCATTGGTGGTCGCATGCTTAAGTTTTGGGAAAAATGGGCGAAAAAGAATCAGGCTCATATGTTGGACTTGACCTGCGACAAGCGTAATTTGCCTTTTTATCAGAAGTTCGGTTTCAAAAAATATGGTTTTGTGAAAGAAGGTTATTGCAATGAGAGCAACTATCTTCTTGCTAAAAAGATTGGTCACTGGAATCCCAAAAGCCTCCAGTAACTTCTTTTCCATCGTGGTAGAATTAGGCCAAGATGCCGGAATTACCCGAAGTCGAGACCATAAGATTGCAACTGGACCAAAGGCTCAAAGGTCTAAAAATTACCGAGGTTGAGGTTTTGAATAAAAAAAGTTTTATCGGCCCTCCTTCGCATAAAGCTTCGGAGGGTGAAGAGGTAATTGGGAAAAAGGTAATTGGAGTCAAAAGAAGAGCGAAGATTGCCTTGATTGAGTTGGAAGGGGGCCTTTACCTGGCCATTCACCTTAAGCTAACCGGTCAGCTGATTTATAGTTCCCACGGTGGGGGGATAAAAGGCTGTGCCGAAAAAGAAGAAAGCCCTTTTAAAGTTTGCGAGCTCCCCAATAAATTCACTCGAGTAATTATTTCTTTTGATAATGGGGGCAGATTATTTTTTAACGATTTAAGAATATTTGGGTGGGTAAAGGTAATAAGAGATTTAGGGGAAGTGGGGGGAGGCAAACTTGGACCGGAAGCCAATGACGAGAAAGCCTTCACTTTCGAGTACTTCCAAAGTATCCTTTCAAAGACTAAAAAGCCAGTCAAGCTGGTGATTTTGGACCAGGAAAAACTCGCCGGAGTGGGCAATATTTATGTTAATGAAGCATTGTTTAAAGCCGGAATTATGCCAACCAGACCGGCCAATTCATTGGGTGATAAAGATATTAAGCTACTGAGAGATTCGATTATTTGGGTTTTGACGGAGGCGATTAAACGTAAAGGCACTTCCGACCGCGATGAAGCTTATCGGCAAATTAGCGGTGAGAAAGGTGATTATCAAAACCATTTACAGGTTTATGGCAAGACCGGAAAGCCTTGTCCAAAATGTGACGGCAAAGTAGAAAGAGTTAATTTAGGTGGCCGCGGCACCTTCTTTTGCCGAAAATGTCAGACTTAGATACTGCTTTACAAACAAGACTCTGCTTCTTAAGATAACCTCATGATTTTAAAACTGATTACTCTACGTAACTTTCGCAACTTCGCTCAAAAAGAGATTTTCTTTTCCGCTGACCGCAACCTAATTGTTGGTCCCAATGCGGTTGGCAAGACCAATATTTTGGAGGCAGTTTATTTACTGGCAACAGGCAAAAGTTTTCGAGTCAAAGGGGTAGAGAGCGAAATGATTTGCTATGGTGAAGAAGTGGCGGACGCAGAAGGGCTTTTAGGTAGCGGCGAAAATCTAAAAATTATTTTAACTCGAGGGGTAGTGATGGGGGAGAAAGTGGCTAAGAAAAAATATTTGGTCAACGGCGTTAGTAAAAGGGCGGTTGATTTTGTCGGCCGGCTACGAGCGGTCTATTTTGGGCCGGAAGACTTGGAATTAATTCTCGGCTCACCCAGTATTCGGCGAAAATATTTAGATAATGTTTTGTCTCAAGTTGATAAAGAATATGCTCGCGCCAGCCTCTCTTATGAAAAAGGCTTAAAAACCCGCAACCGGATTTTGGAAGAAATTCGGGAAGCCCGCGCCCAGGCGGAAGTTAGCGGGCTTTTAAAATATAACCAAGAAACAGAAAGGAAAAAGCTTTACTTTTGGGACCAGCTTTTGATTAAAAATGGGAATTTAATTACGGCCAAAAGGGAGGAGTTTATTAACTTCCTAAACGCCAACTCCACCTTGCTTATCTGTAAGATGAACAGCGCCACTGTTCCCTGTTTCCAAATTGAATATGACCGCAGTCCGATTTCTCTGGAAAGGTTGGCTCAGTATGAAAAAGAGGAAGTGGCGGCCGCCAGTACTTTGGTTGGCCCTCATCGGGATGATTTTAAAGTTCGGATGCTTAAAAATGGAGAGAAGCTGGCGGAAGAAGTGGGAGCTGGCCGGGATTTAGCGGTTTTTGGCTCCAGGGGAGAGCAGCGCCTGGCTGTTTTGTGGCTAAAGTTGGGGGAGCTAAAATTCATTCGGGAGAAAACCCAGGAGCCACTGGTTTTACTTTTGGATGATATTTTTTCGGAATTGGATGTTAGTCATCGAAAGATGGTTTTGGACGTGGTGGGAGAGCAACAAACGATTATTACCACTGCTGATTTAGGAATGGTCGAAAAAGAGTGGCTTTCAGGAGTCAAACTTATCAAACTTCCTTGACCAAAAAACGGCCAGACTTGCGCCTTCCCGACAAAAAATGTTAAATTTAGTTATGGAAAGCCCGCCCAAGCAGGAAACCGAAATTCCTCAACTGAAGGTTAAGGAAACACCCGTTAATTGTCCTGTTCTGCCTCCTTGTCCGGTTTGCCCGCCCAAGCCCAAACCTTGGCAGGTTTGTTTAAAAGCGCTTTTGGTGCTCGGTGCCGGTTTAGTTTTGGCCTTAATTATCCTGGTTGGCTCCGGTCTAAGAATTACCAGAAAAGAATCTCTTTTGGATATCTGGCTGGCTTCCAGGAGAGGGATTACGCCAACTCCAGAAGTCATTGAACCAACTTCGGAACCTTTTGCTGGTTGGCTAACATATACAAGCGAAAAGCATGGTTTTTCCTTTAGATATCCAGAAAGTTACCAAAAATATCTTATTGAACATGATTCGGGGGTGGAGATCGAGTGTGGATGCGAATCACTTAATTGGTTTTTGGTGGGAAAGGTATCCTCCGATCTAAAGCCGGAAGATTGGTGGGTTAAGTACGGTAAGAAAACTTTTAATGGCGAAGGGGTACATCCATATGCTTTTAAGGTTATCACCACAGAGGAAAAAAAGATTGGAAGTAACGAAATGTTTGTGGTCGAAGCAGAGACAAAAAAAATTGAAAACGAGTCAGCCAATCCGGCAGTGCCATTGGGGCCACTCTCTTTTAAGGTCTATATCACTTCTTCCGGTAAGAATCTGGCGGTAATAACAGAATACCTTTTAGGGAAAGAGGAGAGGGATCTCTTTGATCAAATCCTTTCCACTTTCAAATTCCTGGATAAAGAATCTGGCGGTTCAAATACCGAGGAGGAGGTATCGAGCGGGGAGAAAGCGAGATTGATTAGTTTCGAGAAAATTGCCGGTTGGTTAGAATATAGTTCGCCCACCGGGTATTCAATTCAGCATCCTTCAAGTTTCCAGCCCAGTGCAGGGGGAGAAGAAAAGCGGGATGGTGCTTGTTATAAATATTTTAATAATAATGCCGGCGGTATTCTAATGGCTAAAGTTGTTCCCTACGATGGAGGCTCAAGGCGGCAGCTTTACGGGACTGAATCAGGCTATACCTATCAATATGAAGAGGCGGTAATCCAAGGCCAGAAAAGCCTCATGATTGAAAAAGGACCGATTGGGGATTCTGGTTCCGAATCCGCAGTGGTCGTTCCTGTTGGCAATAAAGCCTTAATTCTTTCTTGGAGCAATCGTGCCAAAAACAGCTCAGAGTTTGTTAACCTTCTTAAAAGCATTAAGCTCGGAGAGTCTTTGGACTTGACTAAATGTTGGACTCTATAAAATAGAAAATTTATGGATATACAAACCCCTTTTAAATTTTTAGAATAATTTATGGAAGAACAAATTCCGCCGACACCACCAATATCTCCACCGCCACCGCCTGCTGTTCCTGCGACTCCAGTACCATCCCAATCCGTGGCAAGGCCAAAAACATTTTTGTTTGTTATCTTGGGACTGGTTTTGGTGGGAGGAGCGCTTTTTGCCGGTATTGTCCTTGGCCAAAAAGGATTTTTAAGCGGGATATTGCCTAGTCGTCAACCTTTACCCACACCAACCACTATCGCCCAGCCTACTCCAACTCCTGACCCAGCGGCAAATTGGCAGACATACCAAAGTGATGAAATGAATTTCTCTTTGAAATATCCTCAAGGTTGGTTTCCTCATAGGGCAGTGAGGACTTATGGAGGAGGTTTTGAAGCAGTTTTTTCTTTTCCTGTAGATAATGGTTCGATGCAAGACTTAATTGATGGTCAGAAAGCTGGATTCAGTATTAACTATCTAGTTCTCAACGAAGACACACTTGAAGAGCATGCCGATAAACTAATGTACCAAGATGTTCCTCATTTAACACGAGAAGTAAAGAAAAGTTATGTGACTGTAGCAGGAAAACGGGCGGTGGTTGTTGACATCCGTGAGCCGGAGTTGTGTAATAGAATCGTGCTTTTTGAGAACAATGTTCGGTATATGGCAGGTCTTGCTGTAGCCAAAGCAGAAGTTCCTTACTGCCAGGAGTATGTAGAACTTTTTGACCAAATCCTTGCCACTTTTAAATTTTTAGAATAATGGAAGAACAAATTCCACCGACACCGCCAACGTCGTCTCCACCACCGCCTGCTGTTCCTGCGACTCCAGCACCGCCTCAACCGACAGCTAAACTCAAAACATTTTGGTTTGTGGTCTTAGGACTGGTTTTGGTGGTGGGAGTGCTTTTTGCCGGTATTGTCCTTGGCCAAAAAGGATTTTTAAGCGGGATATTGCCTAGTCGTCAACCTTTACCCACACCAACCACTATTGCCCAGCCTACTCCAACTCCTGACCCAACGGCAGACTGGAAAACGTACAGTAATTCAGAGGGGAAATTTTCTGTTAAATACCCAACTGAATGGACGGTCAAGGACTTGGGGTCTTTGGGATCAATAACTCAAAATGTTAGTAATGTGGTTTTGGAGGCCGATGAATATAAAGCACAGATTACCATCTCTGTTTCTGATACTGATACAGCCAGAAAGTCGGCTGAAGGAGAGCAGAAACAAAGTGGCGAAAAATTTTCTTTGGACGGGACCATGGCGACTAAATGGTTGGAATCTAAAGAAAAAAAGGCGCAGGGATATGTTTTGGCAATAAAAGGGGATCGGGTATATAGTATTCTTTTTGAATGTTTAAGTCAGGAATGTTTTGAAACCGACAAGCAATATTATCTAAACATTTTTAACCAAATCCTTTCTACCTTTAAATTTTTGAATGAAAAAGGTTCTCAGGTTACTCTCAAGCCAACAATTCCGGTCTTAAGAATCCCTCAAAAAAAAGTTGATACTTCAAGCTGGATAAGTAAATCCTATCCTAAATTGTTTATTTCTTTTAAAGTTCCCTCTTCTTGGGAAGAAAAAGGTGAAGCCGAGTTTAGTGTCGACAACCTGGTCAGAAGGGTTATGTTCGACGATCCTAACCGAGGTCTTTCATTCGACTTTGCCGTCAGTCTTTATAATAATCCGAGGGGGTTGAGTAGAAGAGAATTTTGGTCTCAGCAATTTTTTGGTCCTGGGACTTCATTTTCTGAGCATGCAGTAAAATACGTAAAAGATATCAATGAATGGAATATTGATGGGAAAAGTGCCCTCTCGCTCTTTTTTACGGAATATTCCGGGGGAGGTACTTATTTTATGATTCCAAGAGGGAATCAGATGATTGTTCTTTTTTTTAGGGAGGAGTTGTCGCAGAATGATAACTTTGAGACGATTGTTTCAACGGTTAAGTTTATTAATTGAGGAGAACAATGGAAGAACAAGATCAAATTACCCGGCCAGTTATAGAACAGCCGGTTGAAGTCAAAAAACCCAAACCAATCCTAAATTATGTTTTGTTATGGGGATTGGGGATATTGGGGGTGTTGGGGGTTTTATGTGCAGGAATTGTGATTGGCCAAAAAAGGGCTTTGCCTAAAGCAGAGTTAACAAGCACCCTAACAATTACCCCTGAACCAACCCCAACTCCAGATCCAACGGCTGGGTGGGAAACTGTCTCAGATGGACAGGTTGGCGTTACTTTTAAATATCCCAGCAGCCTTCTCCCCTTTACTAATAAACCGATAGTCTCACCCGACCTTGCCCAGTTAAATTTTCAGGCATTCAGTAGCCAAGAAAAACGCGACCATCGGACTTTAACTGAAGCTGATTTACAGCTTGAGCTGATTGTTTTTAATCCAGCGAGGGGTAGTCTCGAGCCATATTTATCAGCGATTAAAACAGTTAATAATGCGGTTATTGCTCAGCCTTTTCCAGGAATAACAGGCTCATACATAAAAGTTAAAACACTGGAAGGAGAGAGGACACAAACAGCAGTTTTCTATGCTGAGCCGGAGAGAGAATATTCAGAATATGATGCCATTGTTATGGGTGAGAATAATAAAGTGGCGACAATTCGCCTGATGACAGGATCGCACAATAAAAGAGAACAGCTGTTACCCATACTGGAGCAAATCCTTTCTACTTTTAAATTTTTAGACCAAACTTCGTCAACTGAAAACTGGAAAACTTATCAAAGTCCTAATTCCCCCTATACTTTTAAATATCCGCCTGAAGCAACACTAAAAGAGGAAAATATGATTATACTAACTCAACTTGGACCAACTCAAAAAGAAGCCACAGAACTATATGATGGATTTACTCTGCAATTCTCATTGCCTCTTGTCTTGCCAGACAACAATTTGAGTAGATACGTTGATGGCGAAATCGAGAAGTCCAAAGAAAATGCCGATATTGTCAAGAGCAAGGAAAAGATAACCTTAAACGGGTACGAAGGTTACACCTATACCGTGAGGGGATTGGGAACCGTTAAGTACATTTACCTCCAGTCTGGAAAGAACAATGTAAAAATATTGTACTTAGTGGGAGACCCAGCAAAAAAAGGCTTTCAGCAAACCATAGATCAAATCCTTTCCTCTTTTAAATTCATAGAATAATTGATGGAAGAACAAATACCAGTTTCACCACCAATACCGTCAGCTCCACCGCCAGCAGCGCCAGTGGCCCCGGTAGTAAAAAAAGGACCTAGCCCGATTTTGTTGGCAATCTTGGGACTTTTAATGGTGGCGGGAATCGCTTACGCCGGCCTGGCTTTTTGGCAAAGAGGGCTTTTGGGAAGCCTGCCATTCTTAAGCAAACCCTCACCAACTCCGACTCTTGCTCCCGAGCCGACTCCTACCCCCGACCCAACCACTGGCTGGAAGACTTATACTAATCTTTCCGGCCAATATTCATTTAAGTATCCAAGTGAATGGTATTTGAAAGAGGATAAAACTTCGGTTGAAATCTCGAATTTCGATCAGGGCGAGCCGATCGGGACTGAAAGCGGTAAGGTAATTTTCAAAGTGGAGCTGTATTCAAAAAATCTAAACAACTTAACTCCTAAATTATGGCTGGACCAAGAAACTAAGAAATGCCAGACAGGGGAATGTAGTCCTGCCGTGCCAACCTTTATTCGTGATTTACAAATAGCCGATCAGCCCGCAATAGAGACAGATTATCAGCTCCCTGGTCTTTTAGGGGGGAAGGGGACAAGTTATTTTGTTTCTTACCTTAATCAACTTTATCATCTGCGTTTTCAGTACGGACACGGGGAGGATAATTCAAAGGACGCTGAGACAGAAAAATTATTTATGCTAATGCTTTCCACTTTCGAATTTTTGACGCCTACTCTCACGGGAGTGCAAACAAAAGGAGGAGTAACTCAGGGCACGCCGGTTAAAATTAAGTCAATTTCTTTGGTTTCTCCGACAAAAGGTCCACTGGTCATTAAGGGGACGGTGGAAAGCGGTTGGATGTTTGAAGGAGTGATGCCGGTGAAGCTCTTGGATGCGAGCCGAGCTGAAATTGCTTCCGGTTCAGCTAAAGAAACTGTCCCGGGTTCTTGGCAGAGCGGCAAGGCGGTGGAATTTAGTGTTGAGCTTACTTTCACCACCGAGTCCGCTTCCGGGTTCTTGGTTTTTGAAAATGATAATCCCTCTGGTCTGCCCCAAAACGCTAAATCTTTTGAGCTGCCGGTTAAATTTCGGCAATAATAAACCTTCCGCCAAACTGCGGCGAAACTAGCGGAAAAATTACGGAATATCTGAGGAAATTTCTGGCAAAATAGTGTATGATAAGAGTAGATGTACCGGCCAAAATACACTATCACCAACAAAGTCCTTCAAAATATCGGTGTTATTGAGGCTTGTCGTGAAGTAGTTGATAATGCCCCTTTAATTCCTTCCTACGAAAAGCAATTCCGGGAAGAAGCGGCTCTCTCGACCATTCATCACGGGACCCATATTGAGGGCAATGAGCTTTCTTTTACCCAGGCGGAGAATGTTTTGGAAGGAAAAGAAGTCGTCGCCGGTGAGCGGGATATTCAGGAAGTTATTAACTACCGCAACGTTTTAAAGTATTTGGATGAAGTGCTGCGAAAAGAAAAAAAGAGAAAGGACGAAGGTTTTGCCTACAGCGAAAAGCATATTTTAAAAATTCACGCTTTGGCGATGGATAAAATTCTCTCCGAGGAACAGCGGGGAAAATTCAGAAAAGTCCAAGTAATTTTGCGCAACGCCCAAACTGGGGAGGTGGTTTTTCGCCCGCCGCCGGCACCGGAAGTGCCTTTTCTGATAGAAGAATTTTTAAAATGGCTTAATTCCAAGGAGGGGAGAGAAGCGAATCCGGTTTTAAGAAGCGCCGCCGCCCATTATGTTATCTCTTCCGTTCACCCCTTTACCGATGGTGACGGTCGGACGGCTCGCGGTTTGGCCACCTTGATTTTATTTGCCGAGGGTTACGATATTAAAAAACTTTTTTCGCTGGAAGAATATTTTGATAAAAACGCTTATAACTACTATGACGCCTTGCGTCAGACTGATTTAACCAATGAAGCAGACTTTGAAGAAAGAGATTTAACCGGTTGGCTCGAGTTTTTTACTAAGGCTTTGGCGGCGGAGCTTACCCAAATTAAAGATAAAATCCGCCGCGTTTCTTTAGACGGCAAAATTAAAGAGAAACTAGGCGGCAAACAAATTGCTTTAAATGACCGGCAAATGAAAATTATGGAATATATCGAGGCTCGGGGGCAAGCGACAATGAGGGAGTTAAAACCTCTCTTGCCGATGATTTCGGAAGATACGGTTTTACGGGAGTTGTATACTTTGATGAAACAAAAATTAATTAAGAAAAAAGGCTCGCGAAAAGCCGCTCATTATGTTATTAGATGAAGTATGACCTTCCAAGAATTAGCTAACTACTTTCAGCTGCTGGAACAGACGAGTGCCCGTTTAAAGATAACGGAAATTCTCGCTCAACTTTTTAAAAAAAGCCGAGCGGAGGAAGTCGAGAAGATTACTTATCTTTCTTTGGGGATGCTCGTGCCGCCTTATGAGGGTTTGGAGTTCCAAATGGCGGAGAAGATGATAATTCGGGCAGTTGCTAAAGCTTTTGGCGTGGAGAATTCGCTGGTGCAAAAAGAGTATAAGCAGGTAGGGGATTTAGGAACGGTGGGGGAGGAATTAAAGAAAAAAGGCGGCGGGGGAAAAATTCAAAACCGACTTTTTGTGAAAGAAAAGAAGTCTGATGTCAAGCTCTCCGTTAATGAAGTTTTTGAGCGCCTTTTAACGATTGCCAAGGAAGCCGGAACGGGAAGTGTTGAGCGGAAAATTGAGAAGATGGCTACCTTGCTGGAAGACTTGGATGCTTTATCTGTCAGGTATGTTATTCGCGTTCCTTTGGGCAAATTGCGGTTGGGCTTTTCCGATTTGACTGTTTTAGACGCTCTTTCGTGGATGGAGAGTGGTAACAAAAGTTTGCGGCCGGAGCTCGAGGCCGCCTTTAATGTTCGGGCGGATATTGGGGCGATTGCCAAACGAGTGAAAGAGGCGGGAGCGAAAGGAGTTAAAGATACTAAGCCGGTCGTTGGCACCCCAATTTTACCGGCGCTCGCTCAGCGTTTGGGAACGGTGGAAGAAATGCTGGAAAAGATGGGGATGGTGGTAATGGAGCCCAAATATGACGGCACCCGCCTGCAGATTCACTTAAAGCGCTATAAAAAAGAAACGGAAGTACGCATTTTTACTCGTAATTTGGAAAATGTGACCGCGATGTTTCCCGATATTGCCGAAGCGGTTGAGAAAGAAGTTAAGGCCGAGGAAGCGATTTTAGACAGTGAGGGCGTTGGTATTGATCCTAAAACGGGGCGTTTCTTACCCTTCCAAGAAACAATTAAGCGCAAAAGAAAACACGGGATTGAAGCGACCGCCAAAGAAATTCCGTTAAGGTGTTTTGTCTTTGATATTCTCTATAAAGATGGCAAAAGCCTGCTTCCTTCACCGCTTTTGGAAAGAAGAAAAATTTTGGAGAAGATTCTCCCAGCGAAACCGAACGTTTTAATTATTTCCCCGCAAGTGGTAGCTGATCGTCCGGAAGAAATGAGAGAGTTTCATAAAGAGCAAATTAAAAAGGGTTTAGAAGGGGCAATGGTCAAAAAGGCTAACGCTCCTTATGAAGCCGGGAGAAGAGGTTTCTCTTGGGTCAAATATAAACAGGAAGAAACGAAAAAGGGTGGGGGTTTGGCCGATACCATTGATTGTGTCATTATGGGCACTTATCGTGGTCGAGGCAAGCGGGCTGGGTTTGGGGTCGGGGCTTTTTTGGTCGGGGTGCGGCAAGGGGAAAAGTTTAATACCGTTTCTAAAATCGGCACCGGGCTTACCGATGAGCAATGGCAGGAGATAAAAGTTAGAAGTTCAAAGTTCAAAGTTCAAAGTCGACCGGCCGAATACGAGGTTGACAAGAATTTAACTCCTGACAGCTGGGTCAGGCCGGCGATTGTGGTGGAAATCCAAGCCGACAATATTACCAAAAGCCCGATTCATACTGTCAGTTTGGCGCTCCGCTTTCCGCGGTTAGTTCGATTTCGAGATGACCGCTCTCCCCAAGATGCGACGACGGTAAAGGAGGTAGAGAAACTTTATCAATTGCAATTTGGAGCCGGGAAAGAGTAGCTTTTCTTTTTAATTTTCGATATCCTTAATCCAGTTGCTGTAAGAAAAAAGCCATGATTTTGTTTTATTTGGTCGTCATTCTTTTTTTCTCCTTTATTTTAATTAAAGCGACCGATGTTCTGATTATCAATCTTAAGGCCTTGGCAATCAGGACCCGATTGGGTAAGTTTGCAGTCACCGAATTGCTTTTAGCTTTGGCGACCTCTTTGCCGGAATACTTTGTTGGTATTACTGCCGCTCTTAAGCAAACTCCAGCCCTTTCTCTCGGGAATGTTCTGGGGGCCAATATTGCCAATTTATCTTTAGTCATTGGTGGCGGGGCCTTAATTGGCGGGACGATTTTTGTTCAGGGTAATCTTTTGAGCCAGAATATCCTTTATGCTGCCCTGACCGGCTCGGCTCCCTTGTTCCTTTTGCTGGACAAGAGTCTTTCTCGCATTGACGGTTTTATTCTTCTTCTTCTTTACGGTTTTTACCAAGTTAATGTTTTTCGGGAAAGAGAAAAGGGAAAAATTGACTTAGGCGAAGAGGGTTTTGTTCAACGTTTACTTCGGCGGCTTAATCATCGTTCGGCTAGACGAGAAATCGGCTGGATTTTTTTGGGAGCGGCTCTTTTACTTTTTTCGGCTGATATGATTGTGCGCTCTTCTATTGGCTTAGCCACTCTTATTAATGTGCCCGTCCTCTTAATTGGCTTAATTTTAATTTCCATCGGGACCACTTTGCCGGAATTGGTCTTTGGTATTGAAGCCGTTAAACAGCATCAACCGGGAATGGTCCTGGGTAATCTTCTTGGCTCGATTGTTACTAATGCGACCTTAGTTATTGGCACTGTCGCCTTGATTTGTCCGATTGAAGTCGTTGCCTTTAACGAATATCTTTTGGCCACCTTGACCTTTTTTATTGTTTTTAGCTCCTTTTTCCTTTTTGTCCGGAGTAAAAGAAGACTGGACCGTTGGGAGGGATTGGTTTTAATTATTTTTTATCTCATGTTTGCTCTGGCGGAATTTCTTCGCTCTTAGCTAGCCATGAAATTGGCCAGGGCAGATAAGCTTGTTTTAAAGTTTTAGCTTTTCTTTCTGTTGACAGCGCTCATTTTTTCCTTGTATTCTAGTACTAGAATAGCTTTTTTCGGGGGGAGGTGATTAAAATAATGGCCACAAGCAAAAAATACGCTTTTGGATTGGAAAAAAATGTTGCCGCTGCCTTAACTTATCTTTTAGCCTGGCTGACGGGCGTGATTTTCTTTTTAGTCGAAAAAGACCCGGATATTCGTTTCCACGCGGTGCAGTCAATCATCTTTTTCGGCGGTTTGACCATTCTGGGGATGGTCCCCGTCTTGGGTTGGCTGTTGTCACCCTTCCTCTTTTTAATTGGTTTAATCGGTTGGATTGTGCTTTTGGTTAAGGCTTATCAGGGCGAGAAGTTTAAGTTGCCGGTTGTTGGTAACTTGGCGCTAAAGTTTAGCCGCCACTAAATATATGTTTGTAGACCGAGTCGGGGCGGGTGTAAAATTAGCCGAAAAATTGAAGGAAGACTGGTCAGCCTCTACTCAGGCTCTGGTCTTAGCTATCCCCCGCGGGGGAGTGCCAATTGGTAAAGAGATTAGTCGAGCGCTGGGTTTGCCGCTGGATTGTTTGGTGATTAAAAAAATTCCGGCGCCCCAAAAAGAAGAACTGGCCATTGGCGCAGTTGGCGAGGGGGGAGTGGTAGTTTGGGAAGAAGAGCTGCTTCGCCGCTTGCGAGTGCCGGTTCAATACCGTCAAGAGATTGTTAAACAAAAACTAACCGAGTTTGAGAAAAAGGAAAACGATTTTCGTGCCGGCCGAGCGATTCCGAAAATTCAAGGGAAAACAATCATCATTACTGATGACGGTATTGCTACCGGAGCCACGATAAAGGCGGCCATCGCCACGGTTCGCAATTTCCAACCGAAGGAGATAGTCGTGGCGGTTCCGGTCATTGCCCAGGAGGCCTTGATGGAGATTAAACAAAAAGCCGACCAGGTTTTTTATCTAGAATCACCGGAAATGTTCTTTAGTGTCGATCAATTCTACGAAGACTTCCGTCAGTATACGGATGAGGAAATCATCGCTATACTGGAAGAACCATGATTTTAATTGTTGGTTTGGGCAATCCCGGTTTAAAGTATGGGAAAACTCGTCATAATGTCGGGTTTATGGTTCTAGATGCCCTTTTAAGAAAATTAACCCCTGTTAATGAAGGAAATTGGGAGGAGAACAAAAAGTTCAATTCCCTAGTAGCCAGAGTGGGGGATAATTTAGTCTTAGCCAAACCCCAGAGCTTTATGAATGCTTCGGGTGGTCCGGTCGCTAAATTGGTCCGTTTTTATCAAGTTAAACCCGCTAGCCTTTACTTGGTTCATGATGATGTTGATTTGCCTTTGGGGAAGATAAAAATCGCCGTTGGTCACGGTTCGGCCGGTCATAAAGGGGCAGAATCAGTCATTAAGAGTTTGCGCAGCCAGGATTTTGTCCGTTTGAGGGTGGGGGTGGGTAGAAATCAAAAAATCGCTACCGACAGCTTTGTTTTAATGCCGTTTACTTTGTGGGAAAGGGCCAAGCTAAAACCAGCAGTCAAAAAGTCAGTTGAAGCGCTGGAAACCATCCTGAAGGAGGGTGTCGAAAAGGCGGCTAATCGTTATAACCGCTAGTAAAGCGGTTGAAAGCTTAAAGTCAAGAAAACCGCGGACTTTCAGTCCGCGGAAGCTTATAATCAATAATAGTCTATGCGTGTTAATAATCTCATTAAAATTCTGACTTTTTCCGATGTGATTATTTTGTCCAGCTGGGGACTGACTAATCCGCTTTTTGCCGTCTATGTGACTCAGCAAATCCGCAATGGTAGTTTGGAGACTATCGGTTTTGCGACGGCAATTTATTGGGTAACCCGTTCGGTTTTGCAGCTGCCTTTTGCCAAGCTGATTGATTCGGTCAAGGGGGAAATTGACGATTTTGCCTTAATGGCTACTGGCTCGCTTTTGATGTCTTCCGTTCCTTTTTTGTATTTTTTGGCCACCGAAAACATTCATGTTCTTCTTCTTCAGAGTCTTTTAGGCTTTGCCTCGGCGATGATTTCTCCGAGCTGGCTGGCGATTTTTACTCGCCATATTGATAAAAATGTTGAAGCGGAGGAATGGGGAATTTATAACGCGATGGTGGGCCTGGGGATTGCCGGCACCGGAGCTTTGGGCGGTTTTATGGCGGAAAAATTCGGCATCCGGCCGCTCTTTTTAATTGTCGGCGTCGTTACCCTCATCGGCGTCTCCTTCCTTTTCTTCGTTTATCAGGATTTGAGAATGGAGGAGAAGAAATTGGCCCGGCTTAAGGCGGCCAAAGCAAGCGCAGCATGAATAGCCCCCCTCAAAGCTTAGGTGATATTTTAAAAAAATTTGATCCCTTGAGGGATAAATATGTTTCCCGAGAGTTCCAAAAATACGGCTACGATTTGGCCATGGAACTGGGCGACCCGGACCATAAAGCCTTGTATATCAAGCTAGCTAAAGAAGTCCCCCGGCCAATTTTGGAAAAAGCCCGCTACTTTGTCAAAGATGCTAAAGCCAAGAGTAAAGCAAGATTGTTTATGTGGAAGCTACAGAAATTGCGGAAATCGGCTGGAAAGAATCAGGATGACTCTCCAAATCGGGAGAAATAAAATCTTTCACTAAATTAGGATAAACTTTAAGAGAGCAGAAATTAGGATTTAGAAGTTTGGCGGTTTTTTTAAGGTCAAAGCCGGTTTCTCGATAGATAAAATTTAAAAAGGCCAGCCAGCCCTTCATGGCTGGTCCTTCTTCGGTTTTTGCCATCAGATTAATCAGCCTATCCAATCTATCTTCTTGATGAAAAAATTCATAAAGTTCAGGGAAAAAACCTTTGGGATCAATAAAGCCGGTTCCATAAACCGGGGCATCTGTTGGATTTTCTCCGGCAGAGAGAAGGTAGATAAGGCCGAGATAAGGGTTACCATTAAGCATTGGTTTTATTGATTTCAGAAGTCTTTCAGTCGATTGTCTCACAGAAATTGGATTTCCAGCGATCAGATTAATATTTAGGGCGGTAGGATAAACGATCTTTCGGGCAAAATATAGAGAAGTGTCTGCTGATATCGACTTTATCTTTTGAATTCTTCCTTGAAATTTTTTGGTCAAAATTGATCTAAGTCGAGTGTTTGGCAAGGAGGAGATAAGTGGAAGCCGATCATCCCAGGTGGTATTCCTTAGAAGATGGATCAATATAGCCAGGGCCTCAGCAGCGGAATTTTTAAAAGGAAACATAATCTCGGGCCAGTTGATAACTGTGGGTTTCAATGAGCAGGTGTTAAGAGAATTTTTTGGATAAATGATTGCCTTGTAAAGTCTACTTTCTGGAAAAAAATCAATTCTCACACCGATAAATTCTTCAGAAGTTTTTGTGGGGACCATCAAGACATAAGGCGAAGAATTATCATCATTCATCAAGTTTTGTATTAGCGAAAAATTAAATGAATGGCCTCCGGAGAACTTCGGCGAAACAATATGTCCATAACTTTGCCAATAATCAGCCCAAAACTCATCTTGTGGCACTTCTTTGTTGAATACAGTGCCTATCTCGATTCGTTTAAATGGTCTGGAATTGGAAGAAATAGTTCTAATTTCAAGAGGAATATCTTCAATTTCTTTTTTTAGTTCAGAGACAATCAATTCTTCAGTAATATTGGAATTATTTAAGATTAAGATGAAATCACCATCTATCTTTGGAGGGCCAATCTTTGGGTTAAAATCATCAAATACAAAATTTTTATTGTTTCCTACGCGGGATTTTAGTTCTGATTTGAACCCAATAGTTTCTTTTGCTGCTCCAGAAATCAAGAAGAGAAAGCCATCGATTTTATTATTTTCTAGATAGTCGTATAAAGATTTAACTATTTTTCCAAGAGGAGTTAGCTTGACCTTTCCACTCTCGTTTAATGCAGAGATTACGGGAAATCTTGAAGAATGGATGAAGGTTAATCTTGCTCGATATTCTTTTAAGAGTTTTGGTTTAGGTGTTCGACCATCCTCATTTTTTCTTAAAGCATATTCTTTAATGGTTCTAAGGAATTCGTTTTCTTTGTCCTTCTTGAGGAGTTTGACCAAGCGAGATAGTCCCCTTTCTTTTAAAAGCCTTTTTCCTAGATTTCTATAGCCTTCCTCTTGCTGAGCAGTAATATTTGGCACAGAAACGAAAATTCCTTTCTATGCCCGCAAAGATAGGGGATTTAAGTAAGGTTGGAATTAAGAGAAAGTAAGAAAACTGTAAGGACTAGGAGTGGATTAATTTTCTTTAGTCAATCCAGCGGTAGCCCCATCCTTTAATGGTTTGAATACTGTTGGGGGAGACGCCTAGGCTATCTAATTTTTTCCTGAGCAAAGAGATGCTTTGGTCCATTGCCCAGTCAGAATATTTCTCAAATGAATCTTTTTCCCAAATAGCCTCGGCCAGTCTATCCCTGGAAATAACTTTATTTGGATTTTTTAAAAATACCGTTAGTAGGCGATGTTCACTTAAGGTAATTTTTTCTCTTGGTGCAATTCCATCTGCTAGAAGTTCCCCCGTTTGGCTGCAAATACTTAGAGTAGTTTTTTTAATTTTTTGCTTTTTGATAAAGGACTCAAACAGTAGGGAAAACAAGCATAGCTTGCCCTTTTCAAAATGGACCAAACCAAGATTTCTGATAAAACTAGGGATGACTTTTAATTCTGGGCGGTCTTGTTTTGCGGCGTGCCAGAGGAAAGCTCTTTCTTCGTCCGTAATCGACTTCCAAATGTCGTCCAGAAATGTTTTAACTTCCCATTGTTGTTCCAGGAAGTCCAACAGCTCTTCGGTTTTAATATTTTGTTTTTCATTTAATATTCGTAAACAAGATCTGATTAACGCTGGATGACCGCCAATTATCTCTGGAATTGCATTCTTAAGGACAAGGGGAACTTGATATCCATATTTGCTAATTAGCCGGTTAACAGTGAAGAGAGTGTCTTTGAGAGAAAGAATAGGCATGTAGATTATGTTTTCGGTAATAAGTTCTGTAAGTTGATCATATTTCTCCATTTTTTCTTCAGAAAATATGTTTTCAGTTATGACAAAGATAAAATGTATTTTGGTTTTCTCGATTTGATAAAGACTGTAGAGGTTATTGAAGAAAGCCTTTGCATAGTCGAACTTATTAAAATCAGCAAGAACGAATATGATAGAGAAGCTTTCCTTGGCAAGTTTTTCGACTTGCTCCTTGAGGGCGAAGAAAGCGCTTTTAGTCTCATCTTGAGGGTAGTCTTTCAAGTTATAGCTCATTAAACGAAGATAACTCTCGGGGCTATTGTTAGGGAGGTCGTAGGGGTTTATGTAAACAATTTGATACTTTCCCAGTTCTTGATAACCAAAGAAGGCGGAATTTTCGATTAAAAACATGATGTTTCTCTTTGTCCCGCTATGAGGAACTCTCACGAGGACTACATTCTCTCCTCGCAAGAGAGGGGGTAAAATTTGGTCTCTGAAGAAGAGTTCTTCGGTTTCGGGGGTGAGGATATGCTCGATTTGTTGTTTTTTGACCATGGGTATTTTTTCTTACAACATCCGTATTTTACCAAAAACTTATATACGCATCAAATGTATATCAGGAATTTCAGGAATATTTCAGAAATATTTCAAGCAACTTGCTGAATTGCTACATAGAATAGCAATTAAAGGAGACAGGATGCAGAGGAAAAGTGGGACTAATTTCTTTGCTTTGAGCTTGGGGTTACTTTTTGCTAACCTCAAAATTACTTATGCTTCGGAAAGCGCCTCTTGCCGCAAAAATCGGGCGCTAACCCTCAGGCGAGGGAAGGAAGCAATTCGGCTTTTTGAGGATTATTCAACTGAGCCGAAAGTAATTGGGGGCGGTTTCCGTTTACCTTGGGATTTACTTTTCCAGCTTTTCAAGCTTTGGAAGAAAGCCCTCCTCCTGCTCTTGGGGAATTTGAAGGTAGTTTTGGGCTTGCCGATTTAATTTAGCCAAGAATCTCATCCAATTTAGCCCGGATAGCGCTAACAACCGCTTCCTCATTGCGGAAAGGGAGGGGAGTAAGAACAAAAGCCAAGCTGTTTCGGCCGCCTAATTTTTCTTCCAGCTTTTGGGCAAAACGTTTGAAGCCGACTCTTCCCAAACCCCAATCACAATTTCGGGCTTCTGTCTCAAATTCTTCTTTATTGGTCCGGTAGGCGGTGTAGGCTTCGGGATAAACTTCTTCGGAAAGGCCGGTACCGTGAACCATTGATTCGGGAATGAAAGAGTCTTCAGGTGAACAGACTAAATTGGTTCCCACTAAGGGGTCGGCATCAATGGTGTTTTTTATTGAACCAAAAGCATGAAGTGCCATTTTAATTTTCATCTCGATGGTTGGCGCTAAGCGATTGGCATTCTCGACAAAGCGGTGGAAAACTTCTTTTTGTATCCACCTGCCGGTATTAAAAAACACCTCTTCCGTTAAAGGATTTGCGTCAACCGCTCCGTTAGGTTCAAAATCAAAAGCCGGAACCGCATTGCCGCAGGAGCATTCTTCCAGGTGATGCAGAATATCAAAAAACATCTCTCCGAACTGATTAAGATTTCTCCCGGCCCAATGGCTGATAGCCGATCGTAAAGTCCTTTCCTGGCCGTTTTGAACAAAGCGAATAGCCGGACACTGGCGATGTTGCCATAAAAAATCCGCTTCCACCCCAACAATTCTTCCGTTCGGGAGCCAAACTGGGAAAATATAGCGGTTAAGGTCGCTGCCTTCCATCATTTGAATAAAAAGATTACCGAAAGGGTCGTAAGTCGCTTCGTGTCTGGGATAATAAAGATGGCCCCGGTCGTCCCAAGTTAGGGAATTAGGAATACCGGTACCATATTCTAAGCGTTGGACCGTTTTTCCCCGCCAACAAGAAGCGACACAGGCAAGAGTCAGGTCGCTCGGCCGGTGAAGTCGAGGCTGGACCGCCGAGGCGAGATTAGTAAAATCAGTTAGCTCCCGAGGTGTTCCGGGAGCAAAACCAATGGTGCCGTCTAAGTCCAAAAGGTGTCCTCTCCCCAGGGTCAAACTGCCGAATCGGTCGACTAAATTTTTCGCGAATGGCTTGCCTTTGTAGGCGATGCTGCGAGCCGCCCCCCGGGTAATACAAATAATATGCCTTGCCCTTTCTTCTCTAAGGTAAGAATGAAGAGCGTTAATAGTTCTGCCGGCGGGACCGCGAGTCACTTCTCTAGCTCTATTTCTTAAATTTATAGGTGGAAGGAGTCTTTCTGGTAGGAATCGGAGCATGGCTCCATGGAAGAGTTCTCTTTTGCTGCAACGAAAATCATAAAAGGCATTTTGTCGGCCAAAAAAGACTGTTTCTTGATAGAGTTCCCAAAGACCGTCCCAAGTAAGGAGGGGAGAAAGCTCGCCGTGGCCTTTAGCTTCCAAAAGTTTCTGATAATCGATTTCCCTGGCCGTCGGTTTCTCTTCCCGGGCCACCATAACGGACGGGAAAATGTTTTGTTCGAGCTCAATCATAATCTTTAGTCTGTCCAACGATAGCCGCGGTTCCTAATGGTTTGTAATTTAGCGGAAGAAATGCCTAATTTTTCTAATTTGGTTCTAAGCTGCGAGATGACCTGGTCAATGGCCCAGTCGGAATACTTTTCATCCGCTTCCTTGTCCCATAAGACCAGAGCAATCTCGTCCCGGGAGATTACTTTGTCGGGGTTTTTGAGAAACTCGACTAAGAGTCGGTACTCTTGCAAACCGATTTTTTCTCTCGGCGGCAAGCCGTTGACCAAGATTTCGCCGGTCTGCTCTTCAATGGCAATGGCCGGGGCATCCAACTTTTGATTCATGACGAAAGCCTTAAAAAGGGGAGAGAAAAATTCCAGCTTTTGGTTTTTTCCGAAGGAAACTAGTCTTAGTCTTAACAATTTTTCGGGAATTTTCTTTGGATTTGTTTCCGCCTCCAGTGCTAGTTGGACAAGAAAGTTTCTTTCCTCTAATTCTAAGAAATTCCAAATATCCTGCAAAATAGTTTTTATTTCCCATTGTTTAAGGAAAAAATCGACTGTTTCTTTAGCAGAGAAATGGGCTGAGCTGCTTAGAATTCGCAAGCAGGCTTTTAATAAAGATGGATGCCCGCCAGCAATCTTTTTGGCCACCGATTTTTGGGAGGGAGAAATCCGATAACAGTACTTTTGACAAAGAGAATCCGCTGCCAGTTGATTATCTTTCTCGGCAAAAATGGGGAAGAAAATCAAGTTTTGAGTTAAAAGCTCTCTTAGCTGCCCATACTTGTCGAAGTTGTCTGAGCTAAAGATGTTCTTGTTAAGGGCAAAGATAAAATGAATCTGCTGTTTGTCCAACTGCCAAATGTTTTTAAGATTATCAAAGACAGTTCGAGGTAAATTGAGTTCATTAAAACGTCCTAAAATGAAAACCAAATGATAACCATTGTCAACTATTTCTTTAACCTTTTTTTTAAGCAGGGGAAAGCAATCGGCTGATAAAGGGGCGATTTCTTTTTTGGCAAGGCAACCGAGCAAAAGCCGAAAGTAGGCCTGAGGAGTTTCTTCGGTTAACTCTTCACCGTCGACATAAACCATTTTGTAGCGACCTAAAGCCTTAAATCCCAACAAGACAGCGTTTTTAACTAGGTAAGTCATCGTTTTCCGCCGGCCGCTATGGGGGGTCCAAAGAATAGAAAGGTTCTCACCAGCCAGAAGCTTAGGAAGAATTACTTCCTGAAAAAAATGTTTTTCTGTTTCTTCAGTTAGAAGGCGGGAAACTTTTGTCATAAATCTTACTTTCCATGAAACTATGGGATTATAACTTCTACTTATAAGATATGTCAAGAATAAGTAAGCGAAAGTTCCTCAGGAAAGCCTAGGTTTCCCCAGTTTTTTCTCCGATAACGCTCAAGCAAGGGGCTGAAAAGCTAGTTAAGATAAAGCCTGTAATTAATTGCTAGAAGTAAAGGAGACAGTGATGAGCGGTTTCAGACTTTGGCAGCAAATTGTCGCCCCCCTTCAGCAGTGGCTTTTGGAACAAGGACGTTGCGTCGCTTGTGGGACTTTGCTTTCCCACAGGAGAAAGGAAGCGGTGAGGGGAAATGAAGTGATCGCCTGTTCTTGCGGCGAATCTTATCTTTATCTGCCGAAAGCGAATTTATTTAAGCGCTTAACCCCTAACAAATATGTCTAAAGAGTACCTAGCTCGACAATTTACTTTTATCGCCTTTACGGACACTAAAAGAGCGGCCCAATTCCTCACCACTCTTAGGCCAGAGCTCTCAGCGGCGGATGAGGCTCGGTTCAGGGTCATGGCCGAGCTTTCCTGCCTTACCTATCAATTAACCAAGATTCCCTTTATTGAAGCAATGGAGGAGGGGCAAGACGGCCGAGAGAACTTGCGAGAGTTAATGGGAAATATCGCACTTTATTGCCGGACTGATCAGCTGGAAGAGCTGGTAAATTTAAGGGCCAGACTCTTTTATGAGTCGCAGGCAGGTAGAGAAAGGCATTTAGGTAGAGAAGTGGCCAGTCAATCAACCACTTGGGTTTGGGCTAAGGTTGGGGGAGAGGAAATAAAAGAGCTGGAAGAAGCAGCCAAGGATTACCGCGGCAGCCTAGAATTTGGCCTAGAAGAGAGGATTAAGAATCTAAAAAGAGTTTGTGGATGGGGGTGGCAAGGACATCGGGAACTCTTGAGGGAGATTTTTGATTTAGCTCATTTTTTAGGCATTAAGAATGAACTTAACCTCTTTCGATTTATGGCGGAAAAACAACGGGGGAGGATTGCCTTGGGGAAAAAGCACTTGACGGTGGAGGATAAAGAGCGAGAGTGGCAGCGGCTTTTACCGTTGGCCCGAAAATACTTCCAGTAAAACAATTGAGAATTTAATAAAAATTGAAAATTGACTGCCAATCCGCCATACTGGGGGTAAGATGCTTGGCAGTGGGGTCTTCTTTCATTTGCTTTTAACTTTTATCTATTTTGCCGCCGTTTCCTTATTAAGAAGTGAGTTTAACCTGAACCTTGTTTGGCTTTGGTTGGGGGCTTTGAGTGGGACCTTCTTGCTCGATATTGACCATTTTCTTTTTTGGTTCTGGACCCAACCGGAGGCAGAAGAGTCGGTAAGGGCCAGGGTGCTTTTGAAAGTGAGGAACTATCGAGGACTTTATTCGCTTTTAAAGCAAACTCATGAAGGCCACAATCGCTTAATTTTTCATAGCGCAACTTTCCAGGCAATTTTATTGCTTTTGGCCTTTTATGTCCTGACGGCTTCTAATAGTTTGTTTGGGGCCGGCTTAGTCGTTGCTATGAATTTGCACCTTCTTAAGGATGAATGGTTTGACTGGTGGCGAGGGAGAAGAGAAGCTTTAGCGGATTGGCTATTTTGGCAGATTAAAGGTTTGGGAAAGGAGTACCTTCCGCTTTACTTATTTTTAGTTACGGTTATCTTTTTAGCCCTGACGGTCTTGCTGGCCTAAGGTTGGAAGATGGGAAAAACGGTCGATGTTATTAAAGCGACGGGAGAAGTAGAGCCATTTGCCGAAGAAAAAGTAATTAACTCACTTTTGCGGGCAGGGGCATCGGCTGAATTGGCTCAAAAAATTGTTTCCCAAGTTAAGCCTCATCTTTACCCAAACATTCCCACTTTTGAAATTTATGCCCTGGTAATGAAGCGACTAAAAAAAGAGCAGCGGGGTTTGGCCGAAAAATATAATCTGAAAAGAGCCATTATGGAATTGGGGCCATCCGGCTATCCCTTTGAAAAATATGTAGCTGAGGTTTTAAAGGTACAAAACTATCGGGTGCAGATTAACCAATTGGTAACGGGCAAATGTGTTGCCCATGAAATCGATATTATCGCCAAGAATGATAAGGCCTATATGATTGAATGTAAATTTCATGGACAGGTTGGAGGCCGGACCGATGTCAAAGTTGCCCTCTATACTTATGCTCGGTTTTTAGATGTTAAAAATAAGGGTTTTGATATTCCTTGGCTAATAACTAATACTAAGCTTACTCAAGAGGCAAGAGCCTATGCTCTTTGCGTCGGGATGAGAGTCACTTCTTGGGATTACCCGGAGGAAGAGAGTTTGCGCAAAATGATTGACAAAAGCCAGCTTCATCCCATTACTGCTTCCACCATCCTTTCTACTCAGCAAAAGCAAGCCCTCTTGGAAAAAGGCGTCGTCTTCTGCCATCAATCAGAAACCAATATCGGTAAATAAGTTTTTCTCCCCGTAATTGCCAACTTCTTGCTTTTAAGAAGAGAAAAGTTTGCTTGACAAGAAGTTAGTAGTTGAGATATCACCAAGCTTGGAGTTATTATTGTAGGCGGGAGGAAGTAGGTGAAAGAAAATGGAACAGACTTTTACTGACCAAAATTTTGATGCGGAAGTCTTGAAAAATGAATTGCCGGTTTTAGTTGCCTTTTATGCTGATTGGTGTGGCCCCTGCAAAATGATGGCGCCGGTGGTGGAAGAACTGGCCAAAGAATTGGCGGGAAAGGTGACGGTGGGCAAACTGAATGTAGATGAGAATCCGCAGACAGCCGAAAAATATGGGATAATGAGTATTCCTACCGTCATTCTATTCAAAAACGGAGAGGCAGCCAAAACTTTAGTAGGATTTAAGAACAAAAAAGAGGTTTTGGTGGAGGTTTCTTGATAGTTCAAAGTTCAAAGGGCAAAATTCAAAGTCACAGTTAGCAGTTAAAAGTTACGGTTATTGGTATCCTACAAAAACTTTGGGCTTTGAATTCTAAACTATGCAGTTCGATACGATCATTATCGGCTCCGGCTTGGCAGGACTAACGGCTTCTATTTACGCTTCGCGTTATAAAATGGCCAATGTGGTGATCGGTAAGCTTCCCGGGGGGACAATTACTTTGGCTCATAAAGTGGAAAACTTCCCCGGCTTTACTTCTATTACTGGCATGGAACTAGCTCGTAACGTCATTATGCAAGTTAAAGCCTTAGGGGCGGAAATTTTGCCGGACGAAGTTGTTAAGGTTAAAGTTGTTGAAGCTTCAGGGAAAATTCCCCATTTTTTCAGTGTCGCGACAGAAAAGGGCGGCGAATTTGAAGCGCAAACTTTGATTGCCACTACCGGGACCGAAAGGAGGCAATTGGGTGTTCCAGGCGAAAAAGAATATTTAGGGAAAGGCGTTTCTTACTGCACTCATTGCGATGCCCCTTTCTTTAAAGGGAAAACGGTGGCCATAGTAGGGGGGAGCGATGCGGCGGTTGGGGGGGCAATTCATCTCTCAGGATTTGGGCAAAGGGTTTATATTATTTACCGCAAAAGCGAACTTCGGGCGGAGCCGATTTGGGTGGAGGAAGCTTTAAATAACCCTAAGGTTGAAGTAATTTACAATACTAATGTCTTGGAAATCTTGGGTGACGGGAACAAAGTGACGGGAGTTAAGTTGGACAATCCTTATAAGGAGTTGACGCAACTTCCTTTAGACGGCGTTTTTATTGAGATTGGCGGCGTGCCCGCCAGCAGTTTTTTATTGCCGCTGGGGGTGGAACTGGACGAGAATGGTTATGTTAAAGTCAATGAAAAAATGGAAACAAATGTTTCCGGCGTTTTTGCCGCCGGTGATTTTACTGCCCAAAGTCTAGTTTTACAGCAGGCGATTACCGCCTGTGCCCAAGGAGCCATCGCTGCTTCAAGCGCTTTTAAGTATTTAAGAGGAAAGAAATAGAGTCGGGAAAAGTCATGTCCAATCCTTTTCAAAATGCCCAGGAACAACTTGATAAGGTCGCTAAATATTTGGATATTCGGCCCGATGTTCTGGCAATTTTAAGAGAACCGCAGAAAGTTTTAGAAGTTAGTCTTCCGGTAAAAATGGATAACGGTGAAATTAGAATTTTTCGCGGTTTTCGCTCCCAGCACAATAATGCCCGCGGTCCTTACAAAGGAGGAATTCGTTTTCACCCAGCGGTGAGCAAAGAGGAAGTAATGGCGCTTTCAATGTGGATGACTTGGAAATGCGCGGTGGCAGGAATTCCCTTTGGTGGCGCCAAAGGGGGAGTGGCCGTTAATCCCAAGGAGCTTTCGGAAAAGGAGCTGGAACGGTTGTCGCGGGCTTATATCCGAGCGATTACCCCCCTAATTGGTTCGGAGATTGATGTGCCGGCACCGGACGTTGGAACAGGGGCGAGAGAAATGGCCTGGATGATTGAAGAGTATAAAAAGTTCAAAGTTCAAAGTTCAAAGTTCAAAGTTGAAAAGAAAGAATTCTTGGCCGCGTTTACTGGAAAGCCAGTGGAAAAGGGGGGAAGTCTCGGCCGCACCGAAGCAACCGGCCGGGGCGGGGTTTATATTTTGAATGAATTAATTAAAAAATTGAAAATTAAAAAGGCCAAAATTGCGATTCAGGGGATAGGAAATGTTGGCTATTTCTTTGCCCAGTTAGCTTATGAACAGGGTTACAAAATTGTGGCTTTGTCGGATTCAAAGGGCGGGATCGAATTAGTTCAAAATTCAAAATTAAAAGTTAAAAGTTTGAATCCAAAAGAAGTTTTGGCATGGAAAGAAAAGACGGGAAGCGTTGTCGGTTTTCCGGGAACGGAGACAATTACTAATTGCGAATTACTAATTGCTAATTGTGATATTCTAGCCCCGGCAGCTTTAGAAAATGTAATTGACGCGAAAAACGCGAAAAAAATTAAAGCGAAAGTAATAATTGAGATGGCCAACGGCCCAACAACGCCGGAAGCCGATGATATTTTGCTTAAGAGAAAGGTGATAGTTGTTCCCGATATTCTTGCCAATGCTGGCGGAGTGACCGTTTCCTTTTTTGAATGGGAACAAAACGTAAAGGATGAAAAGTGGCCCGCCTTCACTAAAGTTACGGCGGGTAAAGAAGTGAGAGGGGTGAACGAAAGGTTAAAAGCAAAGATGATTAAAGCTTTTGAGGATGTTTGGAAGATGGGAGAGCAAAGAAACGTTGATTTGCGTAAAGCAGCCTATATTCTGGCGGTTGACAGGGTAGCAAAAGGGATGTAAATTAAGAGGCAAGATGAAAAAGGTGGTAGTGGATAAAGAAAAATGTCTTGGTTGTGGGCTTTGCGTGAGTATTGCCGAGAAAGCTTTTAAATTAAGCGCTGAGGGGAAAGCCGAGGTTTTAGCGGTGGAGGAAGAGGAAGAAGCTAAAGTTCAAGAAGCGATTGACTCTTGCGCCGTTGGTGCGATTAAGTGGCAAAAGTAAAAATTTAAAAAATGGAAAAAAGAACTTCTGTTTTAATTATTTTTCTCCTTTTAATTGCCGCTTTTCTGGCGGGCTCAACGGCCGCCAAAATAAAATATTTTGATAATAAAGAAGAAGGAGAAAAACTGGCCTCGACCGCGCCGGCGGCTCAGCCGACTCTTCCTCCCTTTGAGCCAAAGAAAACGGATAAGCCGGAAGTGAAATTTTTTGTGATGAGTTTTTGTCCTTATGGTAATCAGGCAGAGGCGGGGTTGGAGCCGGTTTATCAGCTTTTGAAAGACAAGGTTTCTTGGCAGCCGCAATATATCGTTGCTGATCAAAAGGCTTCCTGTGAGCAAAACTGTCCCCACCGTGTTTACGATGATAACGCTAAGAAAAGATGTGAAGATGCGGTGGCGCAAGGACAAGTTGGGGATGTGGATACTTGTAAGGGATATTTTCCTTACACTTCGACGGAAGAATGTTTAAGTAAGGAATGTGCTAAGCTCACTGCCGGCAAGTACGAATCGCTTCATGGCGATCAGGAACTGCATCAAGATATCAGAGAAATTTGCGCCTTTGCCGAAACCCAGCTATCTTCGGCCGCTAACGCCCTTGATAAGTGGTGGAAGTTTGTTGATTTGGTGAACCAAAACTGTAATAGCGATAACGCCGATATTTGTTGGACGGCTCAGGCGGAAACGGTCGGTTTTAATACCGGGAGAATTCTATCTTGTAGTCAATCTCAAGCAAAAAGTCTTTTAGCTAAAGAAGTCGCCGAAGTAACGAAGTATCGAGCTACCGGTTCACCGACCTTTTATATTAACGAGGTTTTATATCAGGGTGGCCGAGCGCCGGAAGATTTGAAAAAAGCGATTTGTTCTTCATTTAACGAGCTGCCTTTGGAATGCAGTCAAACTCTTGGTCAAGAGTCCGCCGCCAGCACTAGTGGTTGTGGGAATTAGGTTGACAAGAAGGGGAGGAGTGATTAAGATAGGAGAAATGAAAATCTTTAAGACTGTAGTTATCCTCATTTTAGTTTTGGGCGTTGCCGGTGCCGGCTTTTTTTGGACGAAGAATAGTCTTTTAAAAACCAATCGAGTTGAGGGTTCAAGCGCGGCGCCTTCATTAGCGCCAACTGCTCAGCCGACCCCTGATTATCCTAAAACCGTTGGCGATTTTTTGGTAACGGATAAAGAAATCGAAAAGGAAAATGGTAAGCCGGCAGTTTACTTTTTTGGCTCCAGTACTTGTCCTCACTGCGTTTGGGAGAAACCGATTGCCAAGAAAGTCTTTGACCAATTTAAGGACCAGATTGTCTATCACGAAAACTTTGACTCGGAAGCGGACGCAGAAGTTTTTAATCGCTACGCCGATATTAATCCCGGTTATGTTCCCTTCTTAATTCTTGGGGGTAAATATGCCCGGATGGGAGCGGGTGAAAATTTAGGTAGTACCGAAGAAGAATCCAAGAAATTGGAAGAGCAGGCCCTAACCGCTATTTTATGCAAATTAACTGAGGGTAAACCCACGACTGTTTGTGCCAAAGTGCAGGAAAGCACAGCCCAAATTCCCTAAAGCCCTTCCTTGTGCTAAAATCTCCTCATGTTTAAGCTCAATGCCCAGGAGTTACGGGCGGCTAAGGTCGACCCCGAGAAAGCCAAACTGATACCGAAAAATCCGATTTATATCATCCTGGATAATATTTTGGATACTTATAATATTGGGAGTATTTTTCGGTTAGCGGACGCAGTGGCGGCAGAAGAAGTAATTATCACCGGCCAGTCCGAGACACCGCCGCATACGCGAATTAAAAAAGCTTCCATTAATACCACTGAGTGGGTCAAGTGGAGTTATAAAGATACGGCCCTTAAGGCTCTTATGGAGCTTAGGGAGAAAGAACCAAAATCAAAAGTGGTGGCAATAGAGCAAAATCCTAAAAGTATTCCTTACACCGAAATGAAATGGGAGTTTCCGGTAGCCTTGGTAGTAGGGAATGAGACAACAGGTGTTTCAAAAGAAGTTTTAGATATGGCGGATCAGATTGTGGAAATTCCCATGTGGGGAGTGAACAAAAGTTTGAATGTGATGGTTTCCCTGGCAATTGTGCTTTACCAGATTGTAGAAGATTTAGGCTGAAGGCTATTGACTTTGGTTTCAGATTTTGATATTCTGTGTTTAGATATGTCATAAGAACTTTGCCAAGAGTCTTGGGAATGACCCGCTACTTGGCGGGTTTTTTGATATTTATCTAGTTTTTTCAAAATCTAGTAGCACATCATCCGCCGATAACCGCAGCCCGAGGCGTGAACGAATAAGCAGAGCTTGATTGAGTTTCACTCAAATAGTTCTGAAAAGCCGAGTGCTAAGGTAAGGAGGATATCTTTCAAGGTACTTGACCCTCTGCAACTTACCTTTTGTCCTCCGATTCGGAGGACTCAAGGAGCGTTTGCTGGAGGATCAAAGTGCTACGGTACTTTGACATTCAAAAAGTGGTAGGAACTTTTTAAATTGAGTAAAATCAATTTTTTTTGAGAATTTGATCCTGGTTCAGGATGAACGCTGGCGGTGTGCCTTAGGCATGCAAGTCGAGCGCTCCGCCGCAAGGCGGAGAGCGGCGAACGGGTGAGTAACGCGTAGGAATCTACCCCATGGAGGAGGATAGCTCGCCGAAAGGCGGGGTAATACTCCATATTCCCTCCGATTCGGAGGGGAAAGGGCGTAACTGCCCACCACGGGAGGAGCCTGCGTCCTATCAGCTTGTTGGTAGGGTAATGGCCTACCAAGGCAATGACGGGTAGCTGGACTGAGAGGTTGGTCAGCCACAAGGGGACTGAGACACGGCCCCTACACCTACGGGTGGCAGCAACTAGGAATATTCCACAATGGACGAAAGTCTGATGGAGCGACACCGCGTGGAGGATGAAGGTTCTTGGATCGTAAACTCCTTTTGTAGTCTGTAGTGGACTACGAATAAACTTCTGCTAACTACGTGCCAGAAGCCTCGGTAATACGTGGGAAGTAAGCGTTATCCGGATTTATTGGGCGTAAAGCGTTTCGTAGGCGGTTTGCCGCATCTCGTCTTAAAGACTTAGGCTCAACCTAAGAAAGGGGCGAGAGATGGGCAAGCTAGGGTTAAGTCGGGGATGTTGGAATTCACAGTGGAGCAGTGAAATGCGTTGATATTGTGAAGAACACCAAGGGCGAAGGCGAACATCTAGGCTTATACCGACGCTGAGGAACGAAAGCTAGGGGAGCGAAAGGGATTAGAGACCCCTGTAGTCCTAGCCGTAAACGATGCCTGCTAGCTGGTCCCCCTCTTTTTGGGCCTCATTTTGATGGGATCTAAGAAGAGGGGGGGTGGCGTAAGCTAACGCGTTAAGCAGGCCGCCTGGGGAGTACGGCCGCAAGGTTGAAACTCAAAGGAATTGACGGGGACTCGCACAACCAGTGGAGCATGTGGTTTAATTCGATACAAAGCGAAAGACCTTACCCGGGTTTGACATGCTACCGTTTTAGTCCTGCAGAAACGCGGGACGATCCGCAAGGAAGGTAGCACAGCTGCTGCATGGCTGTCGTCAGCTCTAGGCGTGAGCTGTAGGCTTAAGTGCCTCATAGAGCGCAACCCCTGTTGGATGTTAAATGTTCATCCAAGACTGCCCAAGTCTAACTTGGGAGGAAGGAGGGGATGATGTCAAGTCAGCATGGCGCTTATGTCCGGGGCTACACACATCCTACAATGGCGAAAAACAACGAGCTTGGCGACCTGGTAACGGGAAGCAAATCTCTGAAATTTCGTCTCAGTTCGGATTGAGGGCTGCAACTCGCCCTCATGAAGTCGGAATTGGTAGTAATCGCGGATCAGCAGGCCGCGGTGAATACGTTCTCGAGTCTTGTACACACTGCCCGTCAAGTCAACAAAGTCGGGAGTGCCTGAAGATCCCGCTCAGCGGGATTGAAGGTAAGCTCGGCGATGGGGGCTAAGTCGTAACAAGGTAGCCGTTCTGGAAGGAGCGGCTGGATCACCTCCTTTCTAAGGAGAAAAAACGCTGTCCGACGTAAGTCGGACTAAACAAAGCTGTCTTAAGCTGACATAAAAAAGCTATTGCCGGAAAAAAGTCATATTCGGTGAGCTTCCTACCACTTTTTGAAGGTCAAGGTCGAGGCCCCGGAGAGATCCGGGGCTTTTTGGTGGAATAATTGGCCGAATTTGGGCAATTAGAGCTATTGGAGGTATACTATGTCCATGCATAAAAACATAGAAATTGAATTTCGTTCCCTTTTTAATGGGGAAAAACACCAAGAATTGATGGCTTTTTTAAGTAAAAATGCCGAAGATTTAGGTGAGGATGACAAAGACACCTACTTTTTTATCTTCAAAGACAAGCTGCTTAAGGTGGTTAAAAATATTTCCAAAGGAACGGGCAAGATTGTTTTAAAACTGGGTCGAATTGGTCAAAAACTTGATTGGGAAGAAATGGAGATTCCTTTACATATTGATGAAGTTGACCGGCTAGCTCAATTATTTCTGGCCTTGCACCTACCAGGACAAATGATTTACAACGGCCAAAAAAGACACAATTTTTTGTATAAAGGGGTGGAAATTGCGGTTAAGCATAGTGAAGATTGGGGATATCACGCAGAGCTGGAGGTGGTGATTAACAATTCGGAAGAAAAGAGTGAAGCGGAGGAAAAAATTCGGGAAGTGGCGAAAGAATTAGGGTTAAGTTTAATGACTGACGAGGAACAGTTGAAACTTACACGCAGTATTGAAGCTAGATATAAAAGAGAAGAACCAAAATAAGTGGACGCACTTGGAGTCGAACCAAGGACCTCGTCTTTATCAGAGACGCGCTCTAACCAACTGAGCTATGCGTCCAATAATATGAAATTTTAACATATATATTAGCCTCATTCAACCGGCTCTGGTATTTTTTGTTAAAATAACTTCATGAGGTTTTTTAGGCGCCTTCTTTTCCTGGCAGTCATTGGCGGCTTGGTTTGGATTAGCCTTTTCCGTCAAACAGAAATAAAACGCTTCTTTTTTCCCTCTTCCCCGTCTGCCCCAACAGTAAAACCGCTTAAGTTTGCCGTTATGGGAGATGTCCATTCCGATGCGGAGAATTTTGCCGTCGCCTTAGAAAAGGCCAAAACCAATAATGACGATTTCGTCATTATTGTTGGCGATTTAACTTCCTTGGGGAAAAAAGAGGAGCTTTTAGCGATGAAAAAAGTTTTAGATGAAAGCGGGCTTAAATATTACGCCATTCCCGGCAATCATGACTTTTGGTCGAGCAATCCCCCAAAAGCGAATCTCTTTTGGGAGGTTTTTGGGCCGGATTTTCAATCTTTTAAAAAAAATGACTTTAAATTCATCTTGGCGGATAATGGCAGTTATTTGGGGATAAATGCTCTTATGGGTGAAGACGGCCAGAACCAAGGTGATTGGTTGCGGGCTGAAGTAGCCGAATGTTGGCAGATAAGCTGTTTAGTTTTTATGCATATGCCTCTTAATCACCCCCGCTCTTGGCATATTATGGGCGAGGAGAATCCAACGGTGGTGCTGGAGGTGAAAGAGTGGGTGAAGGTATTGACGGAAAATAAAGTAAGGGAAGTTTTTGCGGGGCATTTGCACTTCTTTGCTAGTTATGAGCTGGAGGGGCTGCGGACAACAGTAATTGGCGCCATTGCGGGCAACCGCAATCCCCAGTCACCGAAATATCTGGAAGTCATTTGGAAAGGGAAAGAGTTAGACAAAAAAGAAGTTTTTCTGAACGATTAAAACAGGCTGGGGCGATCTTGACAGACGAGGCCTTTTTTGAGTATAATGCTTCGTAGACTCTAGTTCGGGAGACAGTAAAGCTAATTCATGAGAAGCCAAAAACTAAACGATTACCTTTCCGTTCCGTTTTGTCGTGGACAGGGATAAATAGCTTCTCAGGGCCTTAAAGCAACTGGCTTCCGAGCCAGTTTTTGTTTTTATTAGGGTCTTAGCTTAGATAAAGTTGAGGGCCAGTAGTTCAACGGTAGAATGTCTCATTTGCAATGAGAAGGTAGGCGGGTCAGTACCGCCCTGGTCCACCCCTTACGAAAGTAGGGAAATGTACTTTGAAAAGTGAAGAGAAATTTGATGCATAGGTCGTCCTCCTATTCTTACTTCTCGCCTTAGTAGATTTCTACTGCGGCTCGAAGAGCGAATTTAGGAGGATAACAACAAATTACAGCTAAAGCTAGCGGTGGATGCCTAGGTATAACGAGCCGAGGAAGGACGCGCAAGGCGGCGATACTCGTCGGGGAGGTGCCAAGAACCTTTGATCCGGCGGTTTCCGAATGAGGAAACTCGGCGCAGTGAAAGCTGCGCCAAGCGCTGTTTTACTGCGAGTTTAAAGTTTAAAGTGCAAAGTACAAAGTTAATAAGGTGCTGCCTTACGGCAGGATTTATATAATTTCCTTGTTAATTTTTAACTTTGAATTTTGAATTTTGAATTCGCTGCGAAGCAGCGCTGGGGTACCCGGGGAACTGAAACATCTTAGTACCCGGAGGAAAAGAAATCGAAGAGATTCCGTCAGTAGCGGCGAGCGAAAGCGGAACAGCCTAAACCCTCCGATTCGGAGGGGGTTGCGGGACGCCACAAGGGAGTGTTTGCGGTAGCAGAAAGCTCTGGAATGAGCTACCAAAGAAGGTGAGAGTCCAGTATGCGAAACCAAAAACACCTCAGGCGAGTTCCCAAGTACCGTGGGTGAAGTACCCTGCGGGAATCTGGGGAGGCCACTCTCCAAGGCTAAATACTCGTTATGTCCGATAGTGAACTAGTACCGTGAGGGAAAGGTGAAAAGAAGGGTGAGACACCCAGTGAAATAGAAACTGAAACTGCTAGCTAACAAACAACTAGAGGGATGTACCGTCTGGTACGTCCTGATAGTGTGCCTATTGAAGAATGATCCGGCGAGTTTTCGGTTATCGCTTGTTTAACCCCGTTAAGCGGGGGGAGGCAAAGCGAAAGCGAGTGTTAACAGCGCGTTTTTGGCGGTAACCGGAAGACCCGAAACCGGGCGAGCTAATCTTGAGCAGGGTGAACCCCGATGAAAGTTGGGGGGAGGCCCGAACTCGTTGTCGTTGCAATGACATGAGATGACTTGAGATTAGGGGTAATATGCCAATCGAGCCCGGAGATAGCTGGTTCTCCCCGAAATATATATTAGTATAGCCTCCTTGTGACTTTTGTCTTGGGGTAGAGATACTGGATGGATTAAGTGGCGCAAGCTATTTAATTCAACCAAACTCCGAATACAGGGCAAAAAGCAAGGGGAGTCAGACTAGTCGGGCTAAGCTGATTAGTCGAAAGGGAAACAGCCCAGACTTGCAATTAAGGCCTCTAAGTTCTAGCTAAGTTAAAGGAAGTTAAACTCCTCAGACACCCAGGAGGTTGGCTCAGAAGCAGCCACCCTTTAAAGAAAGCGTAACAGCTCACTGGATGAGCCCTCCGATTTGGAGGGAGGGAGTTTAGCGCCGTAGATGAACGAGAATAAGCTAGACGCCGAAATTCAAGCCCCGATGTTACATCGGGGGGTAGGGGAGCGTTCCGTCAGCGGTGAAGCCCTTCCGTAAGGTTAGGGTGGAGCGGACGGAAGTGAGAATGCCGGAATGAGTAACGAAAGTCCGATGAAAATTCGGACCGCCGAATACCCAAGGTTTCCCACGCAACGGTCGTCGTCGTGGGGTGAGTCGGGACCTAACATGAGGCCCTTTTAAGGGCGTAGTGGATGGACAATCGGTTGATATTCCGATACAGAGAAAGTGTCGCTTTACCTGGGGATTGACGAAGCGGGAGTAATTGAGTCAGGCGATGAACATCCTGATTTAAGCACTAAAGCAGTTTCAATTGGAAAATCCGTTGAAACGTTTAACTGAGGTGTGGAAAATCCCAAGTTTATCGAGGGAAATTCGATGAGCTTCTGCTTCCCAGAAAAGATTCGCAGGGAGATACTTTTTTTCCCGTACCGCAAACCGACACAGGTGGGTTGGTCGAGAAGACTGAGGCGAGCGAGAGAAGGAGGTTCAAGGAACTCGGCAAAAAATCTGGACGTAAGCTTTGCAAGATGTCCTGCCCTCCGATTCGGAGGGCTACAACAAAAGATTGTCAGGGGACTGTTTAACTAAAACACAGGTCTCTGCAAACCCGTAAGGGAAAGTATAGAGGCTGCAGCCTGCCCAGTGCCCGTAGGTTAAAGCTTGGGGTGACCCCCGCTCAGCGGGGCGAGCTTTGGGCCTAAGCCCGGGTGAACGGCGGCGGTAACTATAACCGTCCTATGGTAGCGAAGTCCCTCGTCTGGTGAGTTCAGACCCGCACGAAAGGCTTAACCACCTGACAACTGTCTCGAACCTTCACTCGGTGAAATTGAAATGGCTGTGAAGATGCGGCCTATATGCTCTTGGACAAAAAGACCCCGTGGAGCTTTACTGTTACTTGGTACTGAAATGAAACGATGAATTGTTTAGCGTAGGAGGGAGCCCTCCGATTCGGAGGGCAAAAGTGAAACACCTCTCTTTCGTTGTTGTCAGATCTAACCCAATCCAGCTGGAGACGCTGGAGGGGACCATGCCAGGGAGACAGTTTGACTGGGGCAGTCACTTGCTAAAAGGTAACACAAGTTCACAAAGGTACCCTAAACCCGGATGGAAATCGGGTGTTTTGTGTAAAGGCATAAGGGTGCTTGACTGCGAGACTGACAGGTCGAGCAGGTGCGAAAGCAGGTCTTAGTGATCCTCTAACTCGCAGTGGTTGCGGTTAGAGCTTAAAGGATAAAAGCTACCCCGGGGATAACAGGCTAGTCGCGCCCGAGCGTCCACAGCGCCGGCGCGGTTCGGCACCTCGATGTCGGCTCATCTCATCCTGGGGGTGAAGAAGCCCCCAAGGGTTGGACTGTTCGCCCATTAAAGAGATACGCGAGCTGGGTTCAGAACGTCGTGAGACAGTTCGGACTCTATCCAGAGCATACGTTCGATTTTTGAGGGGATTCCCCTACAGTACGAGAGGACCTAGGGGAGGAAACCGCTGGTGTGCCAGTTGTTCCTGTCAAGGGCAACGCTGGGTAGCTATGTTTCTTAAGGATAACCGCTGAAAGCATCTCAAGTGGGAAGCCCACCCCAAGATTAGAAATCGTTCCCCGCCTTTGGCGGGGGAGAGACCCCTTGGAGAACACAAGGTTGATAGGCGACCGGTGTAAGTGCAGTAATGCATTTAGCCTAGTCGTACTAATGGTCGAAAGTAATTTGTTTTTATCATCCTTCGGGGTGGTATATATCAAACTTTCTCTTCACTTTCCAGGGTGCAAAATTAAAATAATATTTTGTGTTTGAGCCTTTCGGTCTTTGAAGCGAGGTGGCACTACCTCTCTCCATTCCGAACAGAGTCGTCAAACACCTCAGCGCCGACGATAGTAATTGCGCAAGCGATTGTGAAAATAGGTCAAGGCCGGGGGACTCAAGCACAAAATAGGCTTGAAAAAGCTATCTGCCTATCGGTGGAGTGCAAATAAGCAAAGCTTGATTTGTCTCTTACGAGCCAAAATAGGTCAAGGCCGGGGGACTCAAGCACAAAATCACAGCTTGGAGCTTTTGGTCTACGGACTACGGCTTAAGTGGTAAAATGATAGCGGTAGACACAGTCAACCGTAGATTCTAAGCAAAATTATAAAGAAAGGTGGATTTATTACATTGACGAAAGCAAAAGTAACAAAAATTAAAAAAGAAACAAAAACTAAAGAGAATTCTTCGCCAGCTGCCGTTAAGGAACCGACTACGATGGAGGAACTTTTGGCCTTAGGAGGCGACAAAATCCGAGGCTTGAAAAGAGGTGAAATTATTGATGGGGTCGTTTCCGAAATTACTCCCAAAAGTATTTTTATCGATGTCGGGGCCAAAACCGACGGTGTAGTTTTGGGTAAGGAATTCGAGAGAGCTAAAGACTTTGTTAAAAATCTGAAAGTCGGCGATGCGGTCAAGGTTTATGTCGGGAGCACCGAGAATGAAAAAGGTCAAATTCTTCTTTCCTTGCGCCAGGCAGCGGTTGATTTTGCTTGGAATAACTATGAAGAAATGCTCAAAAGTGAACTTGCGACCGAAGTTAAAGGTCGAGAAATTAATCGGGGAGGGTTAATTGTTGATGCTCCGTACTCACTTCAGGGATTTGTCCCCGGGAGTCAAATTGGTTCTCTTTGGCAGGGGAAACTGGACCAATTAGTCGGCCGTAAACTGGAAGTGAAGGTAATTGAAGTTAATCGTGAGCAAAACCGCTTGGTTTTCTCTGAAAAATTGATATCCGATGCGGAGAAAATTGAAAGAACGGCCAAAGCCATCCGAAAGTTAGCGACTGGCGATTCTTTTGAGGCGGAAATAACTCAAGTAGCGCCTTTCGGTCTTTTTGCCAAGATTTTGGTGAGCAAAGAGGAAGTTGAGGGCTTAGTCCACATTTCGGAAATTTCTTGGCAAAAGGTTGAAGACTTAACGAAGCTCTTTAAGGCCGGTGAGAAAGTAAAAGTCAAGGTAATCAGCACTGATGATAGTCGGGTTCAGTTTTCGATTAAGCAATTGCTGCCCGACCCTTGGGAAGAATTGGAGAAGAAATTTCCGGCAGACGCTAAACTTTCTGGTAAAATTACTCGGTTGACTTCCTTTGGAGCCTTAGTGGAAATCGAACCGGGGATCGAAGGCCTGATTCACATATCCAAAATTCCGCCCGAAGTAACTTTGAATGAGGGCGATAAAGTGGATATTTATATTGAATCAATTGACCGTCAAAGTCGCCGGATTTCCCTAGGTCTGGTTCTGAGCCAGAAGCCGATTGGGTATAAATAATCCTTCGACTGTGCTTATCTTTGCCCATCTTGAGCAGTCACTGAAAAGCCCGAGTGAAAAACTCGGGTTTTTTGCTATAATGAACAAAATAGTAAAAAAGGAGGAGAAATGCCCGAACCAGATAGCCCTGCCGAAATAAAGCCGTCCCTGGCCGTCTCAAAGGAGGAGGCCAAAAGTCTTCCGGATCATTTTGGCCCATTTTATTTACAGCAGAGGGGAGATTTTTATTGCTATGATTTCCCTGAGGATCCTGGTCAGTTAGACGACCACGACCAAGTGGTGGTAGAGAAAAGTAAAAGTAAGCGAGTATTTATGGTCGATGAGGATGGCATTATTAAACCGACTTCATCTAAGGCGATGATTTCTGCCGAGCAGGGGCAAGGGCTAAAATATGCTCGAGAAGAAAGGGGAAGGCCAAAAAAATTAGAAGTGATAGAAGGGCTTAGGAACGGCTTTGCTAAAATTCAGACTTTTTTTGAGGGCGAATTTGGCCGGGTGCCGACTAACGGCCTTAGGTTCACGGGAGGGGAGCTAGTCCTAGTCCCGCTTCCGGGAGAGGCGGTCATAGTTACCTCGATAACGGAGCTTTTAATAGAGGAAAGAGCTAGCCAATTAAAAAGGAAAGTTGAATCAAATCAGAAGGCGATTGAAGATTCCCTTTATGCGCGTGTAGCTGTAACTGCTTAGGCCAAAGGAGCCTGACTTTGGTATAATTTCTTCTGATGGCAAAAACTTCAATTTGGTTTGTTTGTTCGCAATGCGGTTATGAATCGCCCCGCTGGTATGGCAAATGTCCTAATTGCGGCCAGTGGAACACAATGCAGGAATTCAAGGCCCAAAAAACAAAGCTTAAAGCGACCGCGAAACAAGCGGTTAAACCGATAAAGCTTTCAGAGATAAAGGCATTTAAAAACCAGCGGATTGCCACTAGTCTAGGGGAATTTGACCGAGTGCTCGGAGGAGGTTTTATTGCCGGGTCAGTTGTTTTATTGGCGGGTGAGCCGGGGGTAGGCAAGAGCACTCTCTTGCTCCAATTAGTTAAATTCCTGCCGAAAGAATCCATTTGCCTTTATATCTGTGGCGAGGAATCGCCGGAGCAAGTAAAGCTTAGGGCCGAGAGGACCGGAGCGGAAAATAGTCATTTACTTCTTTTGCCGGAGACCAACGTGGAGAGAATTATTGAAGAAGCCGCCGCAGTAGCCGAGGGACTACTCGTCCAAGGAGAAGCGGGAAAAATCGCTCGTGATGCCGTGGGTATATTTATGATCATTGATTCCATTCAAACTCTTTGGTCAGAGGATTTTGACGGTAGCCCGGGCTCAATTTCTCAAGTGCGCGGGTGTTCTCAAAAGCTACTCGAATTTGCCAAAAAGAACAGTATTACCGCAATTTTGGTTGGGCATGTCAATAAAGAGGGAGAAATTGCCGGGCCAATGATACTCTCACATATGGTTGACGCAGTTCTCTTTTTAGAAGGAGAGCGGTTTGCCGACCTGAGATTGCTTCGGGGGATTAAGAATCGTTTTGGTCCGACTGACGAGGTGGGGGTTTTCCGAATGGGAGAGAAGGGGATGACGGAAGTGGCCAATCCCTCCGAACTGTTTTTGGAAGCAGGTGAAGAAACCAAAAACCAACCTGGGAGTGTGGTAGTTTGCGCTATGGAGGGGACTAGACCGGTGCTTTTGGAGATACAGGCCCTCGTCACTCAAAGCGCCTTAGCGGTTCCCCGAAGAGTTGTTTCCGGCGTTGATTATAACCGAGTTTTGCTGCTGGCGGCTGTGCTCCAGAAGACTCTCGGCTTGCCTCTCTATAATCAGGATATTTTTGTCAAGGTCGGCGGCGGTTTTAAAATTGCGGAACCAGCGGCCGATTTGGGGATTTGTCTGGCGATTGTTTCTAGCTTTAAAAATACCCCCTTACCGGTCAAAGCTTGTGTTTTTGGTGAAGTTGGTCTTTTGGGCGAGATAAGACGAGTTAGCGGAGAAGAGAAGCGGATCAAAGAAGCCAAAAAGTTAGGGTTTACCAAGATATTGTCTTCAGGAACAATCAAGAGCCTTCGAGAAGCCGTAAAAATTGTTGGGGAGTTAAAAGGTCAAAGTTAAAAATTCAAAATTACAGTTTAAAGTTCAAAGTTTTCTATCTCCTTACTTCATTTTTTTGCTCCGCTTTCTAACTTTTAACTTTGCACTTTGAACTTTTAATTGATGTTGTCAACCCCTTTTCCAAAGTTATCCACATTCACTTTAAAAGTTTCTATCATGGGGGAAAACGAGGCTAAGAATATGAGAGTAAATACTATAAGCGCAGGCGTTTTGCGGAGTTTGTTTACTATAAGCTTGACGAGTCAAAAGGGGTGTGATATAACCAGAATTGAAAAGTCAAAGAGAGGCAATAATATTGCTCTGATAGATATGAGTAAAAGACGACTGAGCAATCTGTTGAAAAGGAAGCTTTCGCCTTTCCAGAAGTTGGTTTCTAAGAGTCTTGGGCAAAACCGGTGGGCGAAAAGGCAACTTCAAGAGCTTTCCCGTCTGGGGGGAGAGTTGGTGGTAATGAAAATGACGGCTCGAGCGGTTTGAGCGGCGGTCGAGGAATTGGGTTTTGAGAGAGGCACCTTAAAAACTGAAGGAGACTCCTTACCCGATTCTTACTTCCTTTTGACAGGATATTTAAGACAGAGAGTGATGCTGGGGACCAGAGGAATTTGTCGTATAAAAGAAAGAGCATTACTACCGCTAAGTCTTGCGTTTTCTTTGAAGCTTACGAATAGTAATGCCCTTAAAAGGTTTAGGATTTAAGGACAGGTATTAAATCCTAAGAAAAACCATAGCATCAGTAAAAAAGATTGTCAATACTGTTTTCGAGGGAAATAAAGCAGTGAAAATGGCCCAATTTAGTTTTTCTAGACCTCCTAATTTTCTCGGCTCCTTATCGCCTTGGTTTTCTTTGATTATGGTTATCCATTTTTCAATTGTAATTTAAGAAGTTTTTGCTTTTCGTAAGGAGGATGGTAGGTTGGGCAGGCGTACCATCCTCCTTAGGGGAAGCAAACAGATGATTTTGCTCCTTATTAAAACCGTCGAAGAGGTGGTTTTTTTATGATCAAAATACCCAAAAATTGTAAAAAGTTTATTAACCTAAAGACCGCCGAAGAGGTGGTCTTTTTTGAAACGACATTCAGCCGGTAGCCAAAGGAGGCTTTAATGAAAGGTAATCTCACCAACTATCCGAGGCAAGCACAACTTTTTATCAGCGAAGTCTGTATGGAAGGCTGTGATTACTGCCCCTATACACAGATGCCGCAGAAGGAGAAAAAGAAGCTCCTTGTTAGGGAGTTGTCGATTGAACAGTGGCAACAAGCAGTCGAATTTTTAAACCGGTGGTTGGGAATTAAACTCTTTTTTCTGATCGGCGGCGAGCCTACGGCCAAAAAGGGAGTAGAGAGACTGATTGATTTCATGAGTCACAAGCTGTCAGGGGTCAACGTCGTTCTCTCAACCAGCGGGATCTCAGTTTTAAGAGATAAAAAACAGCGGCAAACTTTGGTTAGGGCGGGAGCCAATAAGTTTGTTGTGAGCATTGACCGCTTGGACGACAAATCTAAAAAAACCGATTGGTCCGATTTAGTCGGTCGGGAGAAAGGGAGCGAAAGAAAAAGCCTTTTGGGACTGCGTTTCCTTCAGATACTCCGCCAAGATTTTCCCAAAGTGGATTTTATTTTGAGTGCCAACAGCATCATAAACAAAAAGACTCTCCCCGACATCTTAAAAACCTACTTCTTTTTGGCAAAACAACAGATTTACTTGAACTTATGTCCGGAACAAACTCTTTGTTTCGACCATCAGACGACAGCTTTAGACGGGCAGGACCAGCAACAGCTAAGAAAGATAGTCCGAGAATTGGTTAAAATAAAGCAACAAGAAAACAATTTTTTGATTCCCTCAACAAGATTTTTACAACTGCTACCTACTTTGGGGATAGGCCAGATGTATAAATGTTCTTCCGCCCCGTTCCCTTTAACTCTGCATTTGGCTTCTGATGGGACGATCCCGTTTTGCATTTGGCGTCGGGGAGAACTAGCTAATCAGTTTAATGTCATGGATTGGGTTCGAGGAAAAAAAGATTATTCACAGTGGCTTAAAGCTTGGCAGAATGATCAGGGTGGCCGAGGGTGTTCTTGCAGCTGGAGCTTTATTGACAGGGTTGGAGGATTTGGTATTAGTAGAGGAAGAGAAAAGAACAATTTCTGGCACAACTTAATATAAAAAACGAGACATGGGAGGATAAAATGTCAGGAGAAGCCTTAGCCCCCAGGGTTTATCGGGAAAACCGGAATGGATTTTTACCTGCCTATTTGTTCCGGCGAGGAAATTGTCTTTGTGTTGCTGGGGAAAATGGAGAAAAAGAAAAAGGGCCTTATGATTGGGTAGTTGATTTTGGTTATTCAAGGGATGGATATAGGGTATCGGTACCCCTTGATGAGAGAATTATTGCTAATAGTCTCTGCCGCCCAAATATGCGTTTTTTGGGATTTACTTTTCCTAAGGTAAGAATGGCAATGAGGCAGATAACTGATCTGGCTAATACCGGAAGCCCGCGAATACCTGAAGACAAAGAGAAATACTGCCGAAGTTTGGCCAAAGTTTATCATGCTTTAGCAGAAGAAGTTGGGGAAATAGTTGGGAAAGAGAGGGCCCTGCTTTTGCCTCCTAAAAATGGGGGCATTTTCGTTGCTCAGGAGTATCAAAAATACGGCTTTCCCCATGAGGATATTTATGATTTCCACTTAAGCCGAATTCCAAAGGATGGCAACTTGTTGGTTGGGGTAGGGGTAGGAGAAGAAAATCCTTCGATTGCCAATTATCGAACTTTTGTAGTTGGCGATGATTGCATTGCCACGGATGTTAGTGCTTTTACTACCATGCTTATGATCAGGGAGGGGTTGGCCAAAGAGAAGATTCCTTTTTCAGAGGTGAGAGTGGTTATCGCAGTCAGTGCCGCCACCCAGAGAGGAATGGAATCATTGACCTCGCCTGAAACAAAGGAGTACTTTGGTTTCCGGTCAATCACGGCGATTGCCGCTGTGCCCGTCTATAGTCTTAATGATCATTTTTATCTTACTGAGGATGACGGCCGATATACCGCAGGGGATATGGGAGATTGGACCGAACCAATACCCGCTGTCTAGGTCCTTTCCTCTTTCCACCTCGGGAGTGGAATGCTATTGACACCTCGGGAATTTCTTTCTATTATTGAATAAAATTTATGCCAGGAAGAATTATTCCTTTGATTAATGATGAAATTTACCATGTTTTTAATCGGGGCGTTTCCTTCCAACCTACCTTTTTTGATCAGAGAGATTATCAAAGACTTCTAAGCACAATTATTTACTATCAGAATCAAAAGCCACCTATGAAACTTTCTCGATTCTTAACCTTATCGCAAGAAGAGAGAAGTAGAATTATGGAAGAACAAAAAAAGAAGATAAATTTTTTAATAGACATTGTTTGTTATTGTTTTATGCCTAATCATCTACATTTTCTTCTTAAGCAAAAGGCAGAAAAAGGAATCTCCAAATTTATGGGAAACATTGCTAATAGTTATGCCCGCTTTGTCAATACTAAGCAGGAAAGAACCGGACCACTTTTCCAGGGAAGATTTAAGGCAGTAAGAATTGAAGACAATGAACAATTAATCCATGTTTCTCGTTACATTCATCTAAATCCTTTAACTTCATATATAGTCAAAAGTGCAGGGGAACTAGAAGACTATATTTATTCATCCTTCCCCGAATATTTGGGAAAAATTCAAAACGGTTTTTGCCAAAAAGAAATTATTCTTACTCAATTTAAAACGAGGGATGATTATAAACAAAGTTTTCAACCGCAAAGCGGTTATAAAAAGTTTGTTTTAGACCAAGCTGACTATCAGAAGAGACTGGGAGACATTAAACATTTGATTTTGGAAGAAAAGAAAAAGAGGTGGCGAAATTTTCGCTAGTCCCGAGGTGTCGTACCTGTTCCACTCCCGGGGTGGAAGGAGTGGAAGGATGTGGGGTGAAAGGGGAGGCTTTTAACTTCCGCTTGACAAGAGAGAGTAGTTGTGATTAAATACGCTTGTTTACGAAGTAGCAAGGACTCCGAGTCAGAGTTTTCCTGATTTTCAAGTTTTCAAATTTTCATGAACCCCCAGATTTAAATTATTTCTTAAGCTTGGTAAGTTTGACGACAGGTTTTTCGCCGGTTAGTTTTCCTTTACAAATTTTTGGTTACTATTTAGTTTCATTATTTTATGGTCAAGAAAGTCTCTTCTTTGCCTGATGAACAGGTAAAAAACGATTTTGTTTCCCCCTCGATTACGGTGGAGGATATTATTGGTGGACCAGAGCCGGCGAAAACGGGAACGGAAAAGCAGTTCACGCCTCGGCTGGTTGGCTCTTCCGTCAATGGTTTTAACGGAGTGGTCGATGATCGAGTAATTCCCGACGCTGGTTTGCCCACTGAACCGGTAGCCGGGGTTTTGGATTTAACCGCTGCCGGCCACGGTTATCTGCGGCCTGAAGGTATGCCTTCTGATCACGATATTTATATCTCTTCTTCTCAAATTCGTCGTTTTCAACTGCGTCCTGGTGATATTATCGGTGGCCAGGCCCGGCGGCCAAAGGAAAACGAGCGCTATTGGGGGCTTTTAAAAGTGGAAACCGTTAATGGGGAACCGGCGGAAAAAGTGATGGGTCGGCCTTGGTTTGACCAACTGACGCCAATTTTTCCCAATGAGCACTTGGTTTTGGAAACTGAGCCGGAGATAATTTCCACTCGGCTAATGGATTTAGTTAGCCCGATTGGTAAGGGACAACGCGGCCTGATTGTTTCTCCCCCTAAAGCCGGAAAAACATATTTAATTAAAGATATCGCGGCGGGGGTAGCTAAAAATTATCCCAATGTCACCAGCGGTTCAACTAGTGGTGAAGCGAGCAAAACAGGGGTTCACTTAATGGCGGTTTTAATTGGTGAGCGGCCGGAAGAGGTGACCGATATTCAACAGCACATTAAGACTGTAACGAATGGTGACGGGGAAGTTTATGCTTCTAATTTTGATGAAGCCCCGGAAGAACAAACTCATATTGCCGAACTCGCCCTTGAGCGAGCCAAGCGGTTAGTTGAGCAGGGGAGAGATGTGGTAATTGTTCTGGACTCCATTACCCGCTTGGCGCGGGCCTACAATTTGGCGATGCCCACTTCCGGTCGGACTCTGTCCGGCGGTTTTGACCCGGCGGCCTTATTCCCCGCTAAGCACTTTTTGGGAGCGGCCCGGAATATTGATAAAGGGGGCAGTTTAACCATTATTGGCACTTGCTTAATTGATACGGGCTCCCGTATGGATGATTTGATTTATGAAGAGTTCAAGGGTACCGGCAACTTGGAGTTGCACTTGGATCGGCGTTTGGCCGAAAGACGGGTCTTTCCGGCTTTCGATATTCAGCGTTCAGGAACTCGCCAGGAAGAGCTTTTGTTCGACAAAAAGACCTACGAAAAAATTGTCACTATGCGCCGGATGATTGATATTCTTAGTCCTGATGAGCGAACCGAAGTGATTGTGGAGCGGTTGAAGAAAACGAAAAAGAATAAAGAGTTTTTGGAAAGCCTGAGCAAGGGGTAATTGGTTAATAGCTTTTTACTTATTGCAAATTTTTGACTTTCTCTTCTTCGTTATGCTATTCTGATTGAGCTCAATTTAGACTTGAGTCATATGATAAAGTCTTTCCTCAAAGACTTACGGGATTTTTTGTTGGGTTGGTATCGCTTTCTTTTCGTGAGGATTTATTCTTCTTTGCGGAGCCTAGAAGGAGCGAAGAGCTTAGCGGCGGAAAAGCTTTATGAAGGCAGAGGTAAGCTTGCCCGACCTTTTATTCATTCGGGAATGGGTGGACTCGTAATTCTGGGAATCTTACTTGCTCCGATTATCGCCAATTCTTTTCCTGCTTTTTCGGGCAACTCTTTTGCCCAAACACCCGCTCCTTCAGCTGTTCTTTCTTCGACCACCGAAGCCGAAATGGAAACGGCCACCTTTGTTTCTGACAAACCGCGGGCGGAGATTATTGACTATACTGTTCAAACGGGTGATACATTGTCCGGTATTGCTCAGAAATTTGGTGTTTCCGTGGACACTATCCGTTGGGCTAACGATTTAAACACTTCAATTTCCCTTAAACCCGGGCAGACGATAAAGATTTCGCCCGTCACTGGTGTTGTCCATAAAGTCAAAAAAGGGGATACAGTTTATTCGGTGGCTAAATATTACGGGAGTGATCCTCAGGCGATTGTCGATTACCCTTTCAATACTTTCACTAATGATGAAACTTTTGAGTTGGCTGTCGGCCAAATTTTAATTGTTCCCGACGGCGAGATGCCTCAGCCAGGAGCTCCGACTCGCCAGTATTTGGCCCGCCAGACCCCGGATGCGGGGACAGTCGTCGCTTCGGGAACTTTTGTCTGGCCGACCTCGGGCCGGATTTCCCAAGCGTTTAGCTGGTACCATCGAGCGATTGACATTGCTAATAAATCCGGTACCCCGATTTTGGCGGCCGATTCCGGCAAGGTAATTGTTGCCGGCTGGCTAGATAATGTTGGTTACGGCAATCGAGTTATCATTGACCATGGTAATGGTTTTAGCACCCTTTACGGCCATCTATCTAAAATTTCAGTTAACATTGGCCAAACGGTCAAAAGAGGGGACGTTATTGGTCTGATGGGTTCCACCGGGCGTAGCACCGGGTCTCATCTTCACTTTGAAATTAGAGAAAAAGACCGAACTGTTGACCCCCTGACATACCTTAAATAAGTCCCCAACCAGTTTAGTTTGCCAATTTCATCCTTGACAGAACTTTTCCTTTCTCTTTATTATGGTAGGAGGCCGATGGAAACTGGTGGCTTTTTGCCTTTAAGATGAAAAAAAAGACTGTTTGGGGGGGGAACTTTTTGCCTTGGCTGATCCCTATTTTGTCTTTAGTGATTATCTTTCAGGCGGTGTTTTTGGTAAATCGGCTGAAAAGGAATGCTCCCCCTAAGCAATTAGCTTACATTCCCGCGCCCGAGTTGCAAGAAGTTGGCGGAGCAGCGGTGAAACTGACTTTTGCTCCGGGCGGAGCGTCTATTAGAAAAGGGGAGACGGCTAGTTTTGATTTAGTTCTATCGCCTAAAAGGAAATTGCGGCTGGATGGCATTCGTTTAGTCTTAAATTTCGATTCTCAGCTAGCGGAATTAACTCAGATTACTACCGACCGGCTTTTTTCTTCGGTAACTCAGAATCGAGAAGGGGAGAAAGAAGGAAAAATTTTATTAACCTTTTTAGAGGAGAACCCGGGTGGATACTGGCTAGATAAAGGAGTCAAACTGTTAACACTCACTCTTAAAGGGCTAAAGACAGGCGAAAGTGAAGTCGCCGTGATTGTCGAAGGTGAAGGGCCACAAACAGTTATTACCGAGAGCGGTAGTAGCAAGAAAATTTTATTTGATCGTGGTAATCTTAAATTAGTGATTCATTAAAATGTTGACTCTTAAATTGAAAAAAGTTTTCTTTTGGATTTCTCTTTTATTTATTTTGGGACTGGTTAATGTCTCGCCGGCGAGGGGTCAGACTTTCTCTTTGGCTCCCGCTACCGCCAGTAAATCAGCGAACTTGGAATTTAATGTCGATTTGAATGTTGATACGGCCGGCAAGGCCATTTCCGCGGCTGACGCCAAAATCACTTTCAATTCTACGGTTTTACAGATAGTCAAGGTTCAAAAGGGGACATTGTTTCCGGAAGTAACCCAAAATATTTATTCCGGGACTCTTTATATTAGTGGTTCCTTTGCCGAAGCCGGTCAGAGTGCCAGTGGTAGTGGCAAACTAGCCACGATTACCCTTAAAGGTAAAACTGCGGGGACCAGTGACTTTACCTTTGTTTGTTCGAGTCAAAGTAGCGATTCCAATCTTTTTGATACTTCGGTAACCCCCAAAGACATTATTGATTGTACTGGGACCAAAAGCGGTAGTTATACCATTTCGGGAACAGCGGTTGGTTTAGGCGGAGGGATTGAAACGGCAACGCCCACCCCTGAACCGCCGGTCAGCGGGATAACTTTGCCCACAATTCTTTTTCTTGGTGCAGGCGCTTTGTTAACATTGTTAGGCTTAGCTTTTGTTTTTTAGGTTAAAATGGATACTGCCGCCAGTCAATCACCAAATCCCAATTTCGGCTCAATTCCTGATAATAATTCTAGTCCGGCTTTGGACCCAAAACCAAATTCCGGCCCGCCTGATCCCTTTGTTCCCGGAACCGGTTTTAAAGCCGCTGGTTTTAAGACGGAATCGGCGGTAGTTTCCCCTCAATCTCCCGCTCCGCCATCAACGGTGTCCACTTTTGCGGCGGCGGAAAAACCTAAAGGAGGGGGAACGAGTAAAAGTGTTGTTATGGTAGCAGTTTTAGTTTTAGTCTTAGCAGGACTGGTTGCCGGTTTTGGTAAAATCAGGGCTTTCATTTCCAGCGCTCAAGGAAGTTGTGAACCAGAAAGTTTGACCGAGTCGAATTTGACCGCTTCCTCGGTCGAAATTACTTTCCAAACCGGCAAAACTTGTCAAATGGAAGTGACTTATGGTATGAGCCAAGGAGCTCTTCTCTTACAAGTGCCGGAAACAATGGCTTCTTTGAACCACCGGATTAGGTTGACCCCCTTGCTCGCTTCAACTACCTACTATTATCAGGTCGTCCATAATGGTAAAAAAATGGGACCAACGCGCAGTTTTTTGACTAAGCCACCAGCAGCACCCAGTCCAACCGTTACCCCAACGGTTGTTTCTCCGATAGAAACGGTCCCTACGACGGAAGCAACGCCTACTACTAGCGAAGCCACTTCTTCCGCCACTACCAGTTATACTCTCCAAGATTTTCAGAGTCATTTTGGCAGCAGCAGTGCGGAGTTTGATTTGGATAAGAACGGGGTAGTCAACAGCGCCGATTGGCTTTTATACCAAAACACTCAATAATTTTGCTTCAAAGACAAGATTACCTATTGACTCTTTCTTTTTTGCTTCTTTATTATGGTAATAATGGATGATGATACCAATCCAGTAGTGTCCCCGTTCTCGGGGACGAGTACTGATGCTGCCCCGCCGCCAGCAGCGCCGCCTGTCGCCCCGGTCGTTCCTCCAGAACCGGTAGCTAGTCAACCTGCTGCTAACCAGCCGTCTTGGCACGCTCCTGATTTACCTGCAGAGCCGTTGCCAATAGTGCCTTTACCAGAAACACCAGAAGCACCTCCTGTGCCGCCAGTTCCTCCTTCTGAGCCAGCAGCCCCATTGCCGCCGGAAGGACCAAGCTTTCCGCCGCCCCCGCCAGTGGCTGAGCCGGAAACTGTTGTAGCACCACCAAAGAAAAAATCTTCAGCCGGCAAAGCGGTTGTTTTGGCTTTGCTTTTCTTTATCCTGGCTGTAGGGGGAGTTTTAGGTTACTTGACAGTCCAAAAAGGGGGAATGGGATTACAAAAAAAGGCGGAATCAGTCTGCAATTATACGGATAATCCCAATCACCCTTGTAACGGACATGCTCCTGGTTGGAGTACTTGCGACAGTGATGGCCGTTGGGGGTGTGACCAGGCATGTAACTATGTTGATCTTCAAGATGGTTGGTGTGAAGGGACCACTTGTAAAGCATGTACCTTTGGCACAGTTAAGTCATGCGAGGAGGCAGGTCTAAACAATCCTTGTGGAGGGGGCTCGGATAATGGGGATTGTAATTTTTATAATATTAGTTATTCGGGGGCAGTTTCTTCTGGGTCTGATTGTCGAGAGGGAGGAAGTGCGGCAGTAACTATCCATGCTTGTTTGCCGTCAAGTTGTGATGGGGCGAGAACTTACAATTATGAGAAAGCTGTAGGCAGTTGCTCGGGTTCTCCTGGTTGTGGGACTTGTGGAGGGAGTTGGTCGGGAGCGAGCTTTACCGTAAATCCTGGTGAATGTAAAGATGAAACCGTTAGCTGTAGCCCGCCTGGTGGTTGTGGCCGGTGTCAGGTGGATCTCAGAGACCAAGTTGGAGGAGGACATTATTATCCCAATGGTTATGGCGTTCTCCGCTGGCAAAATTCTGGTTGCACCACGCCCACTCCAACCCCAACCACAAAGACCACGCCCACTCCAACCCCAACCACAGGGGTAGAGCCTTGCTGCACCAATTTGACCTTGGTCAAGGTCTTGCCTGATGGAACAACAGGCGGATTAACTGACCTTAAAGTGGGGGATAGTATTAGGGCAACAATTACCTTTTCGGGGACGGTGGAAAATGTGGCCGTGAGAATTAAAAAGGGTGGGGTAAAAATGAGTGATAAACTGGCGGGCGGGTCAAAAACTAACACTTGGTCCTCTGAATTTACTATTCCCGCGACCGGTGAATACGAAATTTTAGGCTTTGTTAAAGTTGGGGGTGTTTGGAAGTAAAATGAAAAAAAGTTTAACCATTGTCGGGATTATTCTTCTCACCGTTATTTTGGCAGCGCTTTCGGTATTGACTGCCTTAAGGCTGAAAGAAATGGGGACCCGGCCGGTAGCGCCCTCTGTGCCGGAATCAAAGCCTGAAGCGGTGGATGTTGGCCCCCCCGAGGGCTTAACCCCGGCCACTATTTGCCAAAAGAGTTTGTCCGTGGGAGAAACGGCGCCCGGGGTTTACTGCGCCGACAAAATCGCTTATCGAGACGACAGTCGCAATACTGCCGGAGAATACTACTTGGAGGATAGAATTGAAGAGGGAGAGACAGTTAGCAAAGGAGAAAAAGTAGTCTTTAATATAAAAAGCCTGCCTTTGGGAACAGCTAAAGAAACGGTTATTGCTGATGTTTTATCTGATTCATTGGATTTCGTTGATGCTGGCGTTGGTTGTGTTTATGCCTCAGCGACAAGGACAGTTACTTGCACTCTGGCTTCTGTAGCAGATATAGCGATAAGGGTAGCAGTGAGAAACGATGCCGATGAATCAATTACCAACACAGCCAAAGTTCAGGCTGAGGGTGATCCAGAATCAACTTGCTCGGTTACTCTTACGGTAGCTACCGTGACTACGGGAACGCCAACGCCAACTGCAACTCCAACTGGTGCGCCTGGTTCAATGTGTGAATACCTTCATGCGGACAAAACGAGTGGTCAGCCCACCCTAACCGTGGGATTTGAAGGCAAGGGTTTTGATCCGGTGCGGGTTAAGGGTTTCCGCTTTACCTTTGGTGACGGGGAGAAGAAGGAAGTCTTTGGCTCCTTTACCAGCGACCACACTGAAAGCATCAGCCATTCTTATAGTAAAGTGGGAACTTACAAGGCCGTACTGGAGATTCTTGATGATGGTGACCACTGGAAGACCCGGCCGGAGTGCGAGGTAACTATTAAAGTAACCGGTGAAGGAGCGACAACGACACCGACTGAATTGGCGGAAGCGACGCCAACCGAAACGACTTTGCCGGTCGCCGGTTTGAAAATCCCCACCTTGGCTGGCATCTTGGCCGGCTTCTTACTTATATCCCTTGGGGCGGCATTGGTCTTCTAAAGAGATTGACAAAGAAGTTAAATAAATTTACCATCGGCAGATGAAGGCGAAAAACCAAAACAGGCCAAAAATAACAAAAGAGTTAATAGATTTTTTTGAAAACATCATTGTTCCTCATATGGACAAAAGATTTGATGGGGTAGATAAAAGATTTGATGGGGTAGAGAGCCGATTGGGTAAAGTGGAGAATCATCTTGAGAAATTAGCGACGGAAATGACATATGTTAAAAATGATATCCGTGATTTGAAAGCTGATATGCCGACCAAGAAAGAATTTGCTGTTGTCAAAAAACTTGAAAAAATTCATCAAACCGAGCTGGCCGCCTTAGCCTAATTTAAGCTTCTTTAGAGATAAATAGCCTTCATTTTGGTATAATTCATTTGGGACTAAGTATTAAGGGGGCCGTTAGCACAGTTGGTAATGCGCCGCATTCGCATTGCGGAGACCGCCGGTTCGAATCCGGCACGGTCCACTAAAACTAAAATAAGTAGGGTTTGAAATCTCCTCATAATAGCCGTAAAAAGTGCTTCTTGGATAAATTATTTATCCTAAAGCTCCTCTCCCCAAGCCAGCCGAAGAAACCCCGAAGGTTTTAAAGAAAAACCGTTTTTATTGTTAAAAAGTTTTCGAACATGATGGTCTTTGGGGGAATACCTTCCTTTTGCTTGGCAGAAGAGAAAATATTACTACAAGTCCTTGGGAGAAATCTCTATCGAGCCACAAACTGTATTTGTAAGATATGCTATAATAATGGAAATTTTCTATAAACATAGAGAGTTAATGGAGAAGCTAAATAAAAGCACAAGTAACGCTATAGCGGTCGACTTTGATGGTGTAATTCACAAGTACAGCCAAGGATGGAAAGATGGCTCAATTTACGATCCCCCTGTCGAAGGCGCAAAAGAGTGTCTTTCCTTGTTGGTTAAAAAAGGTTTTACGGTAGTAATTTTTACGACACGACTAAACCCCGAACTAAATGACGATGTTAACCTCGAAGTCAATAAGGTAACCAGGTGGCTTAGCTCTTTTGGCTTTAGAAAGGGTGTCCACTATCATGAAATTACTGCTATTAAGCCTAGAGCTGTCGTCTATATTGATGACCGCGCGATGAGGTTCATAAATTGGCAGGATGCAATGAAGAGGTTATTATGACCGTTGAATCGCAGGATGTAATTCATTCCGCTTCGCCTGTTATTAAAGTCGATTTAATCCATTTATTTGAATCTGAAGCTGAATTTAATTTAATTCATGCTGTTAGGAGAACGAGAACGCTAGAGGGAGGTTTTCTTCCGTATGAACATGCAGATATAAGTATTGAGATTTTTTTATATCGGTTGTGCGGCCAAAAAACGACACCCTCTTGTTGCGGAAGAATTTAAAGATTATTCCAAATTTCATTTAACTTTAGTTTTGCTTCCTCATCCGAGATCGCCCACAAGTAAAGCGCTGACAAGAATGTTTTTGTCCTTTTTGTCTTAAGAAGGTAGGTCGGTTTTAATTTGTGCTTACAGATTTTGTAAAAGAATATAGTAATCAGAATAATCGGAATCTATGCCAAAAGACAAAACGCAAATCTATTGACTTATAGTAATTCTTACAGTAAAATGCAATTGTTTGCTACCAGATATGCTTGCTAATCTCAAGTAAAAATGAGAGACAATGAGAGAAATTCGGGCTTTTCGCCTGTAACTTTTATTTTGCTTCGTTCGCTTTCTTCGTCAGGCATTCAATCTAAAGTTGATTTGGGCGAGCATCAGGGGAAACTAGCTATAAGAAAAAGATGTGGCTTTGGTTTATCTTTGGATGAACTTCAGACTTTACTCGATGCCCAATTAGTTTATAGGCAAGGATTATCTAAGGCTGGCTTAATAATTCCTGAAAACTTATCCTCACGCGTTACTGGAGGCGAACCTTATTTTCTAGAAAACATCGATTGTTGGATTGAGGGTGATAATCTAGATGAAATAATTAAATCTCCCACAAGTTCTCCTGAGAAAAGAGCTTGGGCTTGGAATACAATTATTGAAACTATCATTGATATTCAGGACTATGCCGGCAGCCCTTGTTCAAGAGTGTTAATAGACGCGAAGCCTGCAAATTTTATTTTTTCAGTTAAAGATAATCAAGCGTATTACGTGGACTTTTTTCCTCCTTTGCTTAGGGGCGAAGATGGTTTAGTTTCTCCGTATTTTGAGGTAGTATTTAAGAGGAGTAGAGAGTTGATGACCTTCAACTATGGTGACACAAGGGGACAAATTACTAAATTGTTGGCCTTAGCTAAGCTGGAGTATTCTGATTATTACAATTATCTTTTGGGGTTAACAATGGAGGGAATAAAAGGAAGAATTCCTTCCACCTTGGAGAATTACATTATCAGCCAAGCGAGAGAAAGTTTTCCTCACATGTCTTTATTTTATAGTCAACCTCCAGAATTTACCCTAACAGTTATTAGGGCATTAGCTACTACTTGATAATGAAACTTTATCTTATCAGGCACGGCGAATCTCAAGATGCCAAGAACGGCATAACGCAAAGGACAGATAGTCCCCTGAGTGAAGTGGCTATTGACCAGCTTAAGATAGTCAAGGAGAACTTGAAGGGGATTAGCTTTGACCGTGTTTTTTCCTCGCCTTTCCCCAGAGCTTTACAAACAGCAAAAGAATTATTTCCTGGACAGGATATTCGGGTTTTGGACTACCTTCACGAATACATTCGTCCAGAATGCTTGAACGGCGTGGAAAAGGAAATTGGAAAACACTTTTGGGAGGTTGAGCATAAAGAGGATAAGTATTTTCCAGATTGGAAATACGATGGTTGCGAGTCTTTCAATGGAATCGTCTCTCGAGTGAAAAAATTGACTGCTTTCCTTTCGACTCTTAAAGACAAGCAAACAATTGCTATTGTTGGTCATGGTGTTTTCTTTCGCCACTTAATTGGATATCTGTTGATGAGTGATAATTATAAACCAGAAATATTTTTTGATTTACTTTTGAAAATAGAGATTGCTAACGGAGGGGGAGCAGTCCTTGATTTGAACTTAGAGAGCAATTCTGCCACAATCAAGTCAATTAACAATTTTGTCTAAGAATATGACTGTACTGAGAAAACCTTTAAGACTGTTAACGCGAGAAGAATATGAGGAGTGGCTTAAGGAAATGGCTCCGGATTATTGTGCCTTCTGTGACTGGAGAGAAAACCAAATTGTGCTAAAAGAGGGCAGAGGTTGGCTTTGGATAGCAAATTGTGCTCCTTATTGGAGATATCACACAATGTTTATAACCAAAAGACATGTTAAGGAACTAAGTGAACTTTCGATAACGGAGATGGGAGAGTTAATAGAGTTTTATGCGTACGCCATCGAAAGATTTAGAAAAGCAAAGCTTAGCCGGCCGGATGGCACGGAAATAAAAAAGTACGTCTTTTTTTGGCGGTTGCGAGACGATCTTTTTGACCCAATTTCGGGGAATAAAAGGCCGGACCATTTCCATATCCACTTAGCACCGGATAAAGATCACTTATGGGATCCGGTGATTGATAAGGACGCTTCAAAGGTTGATATTGTTAGGTTATTGGGTGAGAAGAAATAGTTAAAAAAAAGAAAAGGATTGATCTTATTCTTCTCGGTTGGCTTTGATAATCCTTTCCTTGAGTTCTTGAGGAGATATTTTGATAATTTGTAATCCAGAAAGAAGGTTAATGACACCACCGTTTTTTACCTCGGCCATTCGAGGGATTATCTGCCAATGAAGGTGTTTTACCGTCGCCCCAGAATAAGGTCCAATGTTAATTCCTATATTAAATGATTCAGTTTTGAAAATTTTTGTGAGAAGTTTTTGAGTCTGTTTAATCATATTTTGTAATGATCCCCATTCTTCGGCCGTCAAAGAAGAAATGTTTAACAAATGCCTTTTACTGACAATCATTATATTGCCGTCCAGATAGGGATAATAATTGACTAGAATATGCCAATGGTTGTTTTCCAAATCGGGAATAGCTTGCCGTTTGAGGATTTTTTCATTACAGAATGGGCAATCTTTGTTTTTGTAAGAATGGTTGTATCCGTTTCTGTAGGGATTAATAATTTTTTGCTTCATTTTGTTTAAAAAAGATGATACATAATATACCACAATTTTCCACGGACTATTTCTCAAGTTTTTTGAGTAAGCCTGAACATTTGATTCACGAGGTTATTGCTTGACAGGAGAGAAAATATTATGATACGCTTTTTTTAGCTTTGGTTGAGACAATCAAAAAGGGGTAAGGGGTTCTCCCAATTTGACATACCCCATAGCGAATGTTAAAATGTTTGACATAATGAGCAACTTGAAGCTAACTTGCCTTTTAAAGGAAGTTGAGAGCTTGGAGATAGTGGTCGTGAGAGCGACTCAATAATTTGCCCCGCCCTTGGCGGGGTTTTTTGTTTATAACTAATGAACGCCGAAAGAAACATCGAAGAGTTTAAGCCTCCAAGAGAACTGCGAGAGGCCCGGACGACTAGAACTGCTCACGAAGTTTTAGGAGGGGCGACGGTCGGAGTCTTAGGACAAATTGCGAGCGATCCGGGGAGTGAGAGAGCCCAAGTTTTTATTGACCGCGAAGGTGGGGGGAGCCCGGTAGTGGTTGAAGCTCGTTGGGAGGGTGACAGGCTAGACCGGGGAAGACAGGAAAGGGCAACCAGGCTGTTGCCTCAGTTTGAGGCGGCATGGAACAATAATTGGCAGTTTTTTCTGACCCAGAGTGAGAAAAGACGCTTGCAGGCTGAAAAAAATAATCAGGGCGTGGCTGCCTCTTTAAAGGGAAATGGGCTGGTGAGAGCAAGAAAAGCTATGGAAGATACGGAGAGACTGATGGGGGAGATAGACTTGCGTTCGAGACTGCCTAATCTTGAGGTTCCCAGAGCCCCTTCTCGGGGCTCTGACATTCCTCCTGTGGACGAGAGGAAAAATGGGGCTGCCTTAAATATGGCTTTGGGGGCCGGTCTTTTAAGTGCTTCTGGCGCCAAAAAAGAGCTAAAAGGGTTGAGGGGGGTTCTGGCAGTAGTCACGGTGGCGGCTTCCTTAGCCGGCTGTAGGCCGACGCCTACTCCCCGTCCAGAGCCAGGGCCAACTTCAGAGATTCAGCCGATTGTTTATGAACCACCAGCGACCCGGGAAGCGCCGCGAGTAGAAAGGGTTACACTCCAAAATCAAAGCACTGTTACGATAATCAACGCCGATATTATAGAAGGTCTGAGTATTGGAGGCGAAAAATTGCCCACTTTAACCCCTGAGGGGGGGGGAGAGGGAGCTGCTCTACCAAGACCTTTGGAGGAGCTGGTGCGTCTGAATTGGGGAGAAGATTTTATAGGAAAAGGAGAAACCTTAACTTTAGTGCAAGCGCTTGAGGCATATGTTAGTGCTGTTGGATCAGCAGGAGTAGAGAAAGCTGAAGCTACAACTATTGATCTTGCCAGAAGTTATCCTGGACTTAGGGGGCCGGAGGGAGATAGGCACTTGCGTTTTTTTCGCGGCCAAATAGTAAAAGACAGGGGTTGGGAAGAAGTTCTCACTGAAGTTGTCCCTCGGCAGGCAACCTTAAAAAATGGAGTGGGAATTATTGTCACTGGCCGTTATCACCAAGGACTTGGAGAGGGTGAAATAATTATTGGCTTTAATGACTGGGTTTATCTTGATGAAAGCGGCCAGTTGGTCTCCCGGGACGTGCCGCGGATTTCTTTTGCCGTTATTAAAGAAAAAGACCTTCCTCGTCTCTTACAGATGATTAATCCGGCGATTACCTATCAAGACGGTATGATTGCTTTTCCTGGCACTACTGAAGATGGGCAGAAGGTAATATACGAATGGTTTATTAATACTTACAGCCAGGAGGCATATCTGGAGGTGGTAAAAAAAGCTGGTTTGGAATACATTAGCACGGCAGAAGTTCCAGTCGTGCCTCATCCGTCGGAAGAGCAAATGAAGCTTTTACCAGAAGGTTCACAGTATTCTCATGACAAAGGCATTAGAGGTTATTTCGCACCCGGACCCGATGGAGTTTTGAGCGAAAAGGCAATTTTAAAGGTTGAATATGATGGGGCAATTGAAGATTGGGTTTGGAAAAAGGTGGAGGCGGAACGCCCAGCTTGGGTAGTGGAGGTTTCCAATACGGAAGCAAAATTTAATCAGGAGCAGAATGTTTGGGAATATTTCAGCACTGTTACAGGGGAGCGGGTTGTCAGTGTTAGACAAAATGCGCAGGGAGAATATAAATTTTTTAACTATACTGAAGGAAGAATTAGCCCAAGTTTGCATCCCGAACTTTTAAATCGCTCAACCTGGGGAGAGATAGCCGCCTCAGGAGCAGTTAAATGCCTGCCTTTCCATATGGAAGATGTCGATTATTTTGAGGTTTGGCGTACAGAAGACGGTTTTCCGGTGTCATTGAAAATACACTTCAGGCAATATCCAGCCACTCTTTATTGGCCGTATAACAAGAAAGGTCCAGTCGTTCCTTCAGGAATAATGATATACTTTGATGAGGTAGCTAAAGATCCCAACAAACCACCTCATTTCACTGCTTGGGGCGATAATGGGAAGCCAAGAGAATTTACCGATGAAGAGGATCTGGTTGGCGAGTGGAGCCTGGCGACTTTAGGGAGGCCATTAGTAAGCGTTAAAAGTGGTTTTGTTTCGTTTGCGGCTTATGAAGTTGATGACGAATATAACAATATGACGATGGATTACTTTGCTCAGGATGAACATGGCCGCTTGAGAGTTCCGGTTAAATCCGGCGAATAATTTCTCCTTCTGATCAACTTGACAAAATCCTGGTTGTTTCCCTATATTGATATTAATGCCCAATAATATCTTTTCCGGAAAAAGAGTTTATCTTCTGCTCTCTACGCTAATATTCCTAATCGTCTGTCTCTTACTTATTAATTTTATTTACTTCCCCATGGTTGACAGCTGTCCTTTTGTTGATAAATCAATTTGTTTCTCTGGTCAAGAGTTTAATCGGTATAACTGGGAAAAGGTGGGGGCTAAGGGTTATGTGATAGAAAATCCGGTTAAAATCAGAGCGCCTTTTGCCGGCACCTTTCTTTACTCGCCAAAGGTGAACATTGATTATCAAGGGCAGCACCTGGGAATATTGGGCGCGTTGATTTTTAAGAGTAAAAATCAGGACTGGATCGAAATTTATGCTGATAAGGTGAAATTGCTAAAAGGCTCTATTGCGAACGAACAGAAAGTCGAAAAAGGGGAAGTGGTGGCAGAGGTTTTACCCGGAGCGATTAGTTTTTTGAACAATTATAGTTTTGTTAAGGCAGATTTGACGCCATGAAGCAAAAGCTGATTATTTTGGCGGTCTTCATAGTTATTGTGGGACTAGTTAGCCTTGGGAAACCCAGTCCGTCTTTGGCGACTAATTGGTTTTGCCCGAGCGTAGACGCCTACCGGTGTTGTTATGTCTATAATCAAGGGCGTAACTGCGAAGCCTCTTGTGGCTGCGTTGATTATGACAATATGCCTACTTGTGATGTTAGCGAGGACTGCCACTGTCGGACAATCGGCAGCGAGTGCGGTTCTTCAGATGCGGAAATTTGCCACAACGCTTCCGGCGGCTGGCTTTATCAATTTAACGGTCGGTGCAACCGACCGGATAGAGATCCAGAGACCGGTTTGTGTCCTGGTAAGTGGTATTACACATATAAAGAATGTTCTGCGGCGGATAGATGTGAGGATTCGAGGGTGGGTAACATTGAGTGGGCTTGTGGAGGAGCAGGGGGAACTGGTTCAAACACCAATGGAAAAATTTTGCCTGGTATTTGTTCGGCCGGCACTTGTTCTGAGGGTTGCCGAAATGGGGGATGGTATAAAACTTGCTGTCGGATTGCTGGTGGGGCGGTAACAGCAGGAGCTCGGCTTACTGGGGTTAGTGGTAGTTGTTCTGGTGGCTTTTGTCCTAACCAAGGAGAAACTTGTGTGAGAGCCACTGGTTGCGACTCCAGCAAGTGCCTTGATTCCGACTTTTATGGTTGCTGGTATTTAAGGGATTGTGCCGGTCCAACCAATACCCCCGCTCCCACTGGCCAGCCAACCCTTCAGCCTCCTCCTCCGACTCCATATATTCCTCCACCAGGCGAGGCATGGATAGCGGTATTCGTTGATAAACAAATTCATACGGTTGGGGATTTGGTACCAATCCAAGTCTGTCAAAAACCCAACTGTTGTTGGCAGGGTGATTTTTACTATGATCCTGTACCCGTGAATGTTAAATCTGGTCCTAGGGGCGGGACAGTCTGTTCTACCACCGGTTTCAAATCAGAAGCTAATTGCAATAGTTGCGCGACTATGGATAAAAAAGTCAATACCGGCCAAGATGAAAACTGTACTTGGGATACAACTGGTTGGCCGGCCGGCGACTATGTCTTGGGAGTTTATACTGGTGGCCATAGTGGCCAAGGGTATTGTGATGATGGCGCAGCATCGCATTCTGTTTCCATTAGATTGATAGCTCCCACTCCCACTCCCACTTGCGCTCCACCGGCAGCTCCTCAATGTTCTTCGCCAAATAGCCCAAATGACATAGTGTATGAAACAAGCGTTAATTTAATTTGGCAAGGAATCAGCGATTGGGGAAATTGGTGTGGATCGAATGCTAATGATAGGAAATATGAGATATATTTCGGGCAAAATTCTCCACCGCCATTTTTGCTAGAGGTTCCTCGTTCTCCAACCAGTTATTTAAAAGGTGGTTTGGAATACAACCAGAGTTATGTTTGGGGAGTAAAAGCAAAAAATCTATATAAAACTTCAGGTTTTGGCAATCTGTGCTTTTTTTTAGTGAAAATGCCTGATCCTTGGTGGCAGACAACGGATGGTGATGTTCACGCCCAGGGGACCATTACTTCTCTGATTTCGGCTTGCGCCATGACAGCTAAATATCTTTCCCTCAACGGAGTTGGCGTTGGTGGCAGTCCGGGCGTCGTTACTTGGGGTGGGGGAAAGGCTCCTACTCTGGAAAAGGGGGCAATTTCGACTACTAACTGGCAAGCTAATGATTTAAATCGTCGGCCTCAAGTGGGCTTTGATTATTTGACCAACCGCTTGAATATTGACAAAAGTCAAGAGTTTAGTGGCACTAGCCTGCCAGGGAATAATGGCATTTATTATACCAAGAGGTCTTCTTTTGACCTGCAGGGTGGAGAGGTCGGCACTAATAAAATCATCATTTTTGCCGAGGGAGATGTAAGAATAACGGGGATAACTATGACTGTTGATAAAGATAAAGGCGGGTTTTTTGCCTTAATTGCCAAAGGAAGAATCACTTTTGATGGGGCAGTGACCCAAGCCGAAGGCTTTTACTTAGCCGATGGGGTGATTGATACGAGCCTTGCCAAATCTGCCTTTAAGGGCTCTGGCAGCTTTGTGGCTTGGGGTGGCTTTGTCTTTCAGCGGGACTTAAGCAACGGCACCACCGGCGGTTGTACGCCCTCCGAG
>DATKVM010000008.1:0-28398 GCA_035530075.1 Patescibacteria group bacterium | reverse complement strand
AGTCACCATACTGCCAGCGCTTGAACCAACATACAAACTTTTTTTTAGAAGTTTTGGTAGAGCTTTGTCTAACTCGCATCTTCTGATCCAGTACATTAAATATCCAGGACAGCCTCCGGCAAACCATAAAATATCTTTATTTTTCAATAACTCAATAACAGATGAATTTTTGTAGTCTTCTAACTGGACAGAGATTACCTTTGCTCCCAAAGTCTGCACCAGTTGCCAAGTTGAGCTACTTTTTTTCCAACTCCCGAACGGTTCTTCACCATTAGCGGCTGTGGGAATGTAGGCAATAGACTTCCCTTCGAACCCGCCAACATACTCCCTCAACTTATCCATGGTAGCGGGATTTTTGGCTTCAGACGCTAAAAACAGCCTCATACAACATTGATTCTACTACCTTCTTCCTGGGAAAGAAATCTATACAACCTCACTAAGCTTAAATAAGAATTAAAAAGCCAAAATCCAAGAGTAATCGGGGAGGGGAATTAAAGGAATGAATCTGCCTAAAGACAAAGTAAAGTAAATAGAGGAAACAGATACGAAAATTAAAAACAAATGTTTGAGGTATCTTTATCTGATCTAGTTAAAAACTCGAACTTAAAGCAGATTTATTCCTTCAATCTGTAAAGATTTCAATCTGCAGGAGAATGACGTAATATAACACAGCTTGCCCCAAATGTCAACCCTTCGACTTCGCTCAGGGTTATAATCCTCTATATACTTAATTTTTGAGGCAAAAGTGTGCTAAAGTTAGCTTATGGACAAAGAGGAAAAAATTAACGGCTTAAGGCGCCAACTGGCAAAATATGAAGGAAGGCTGGCTATTAAAATGAAAACCTATCGGGGAGTTATTCACGAAAGTGCCTTATCGGAGCTAAAGCATTCGGAGGTAATGGTGCTCAGGGCAATGATAGACGACCTTAAAAGGGAGATTTCCAACCTGGAGCATTCTTCGAAATAATCTTCTGGGGAAAGAACTAGAAAGAGTGGGTAGCTCTAAGGGGGGTTGGACTGGCATAATTTAGATTGAGGGCGTGATTCTGTCCATTTTCCGGGTCAATCGCCAATTTTATTGCTCCCGAGGTATTAGTCAAAATCCATTGGTTTAAACCAGATTCAAAATTTTCCTGGAAGACAAGATTACCATTGGTCGTGAGTTTGACATCATCATAGTAGGATTGTCCATAAAGATTCCAAGTGGAAATCAAATTAACGCTGGCAATTGAGGTTTGGGCTGAATTATAACCAACAGTGACCGCTCTGCCATCAATTTCCCCTCTCGTTCCGGTTTTGGTGACAGTAAGTTTGAAGGTATGCCAACCTCTGGAGCGAGTAATTGTTGAATCAAGCATCGTCGAATTGCCGTTGGCATCAAAACGGAAATAATAATCGTTAGCATAACTTGAAGTATTAACACCAATGGCAGTCACGTTGCCGGCAGAATCTTTAACATTAAACATTGTTCCCAGGGTTGGACTGCCGTCATCGTAAAATCTTGTTTCCAAAACGCTGGCTGGTTGAGCAGCTGGTGTTGGGGTCAATATGGGAGAAAGAGTAGGTAACGTGGTAGGTAATAATGTTGGACTGGAATTAGAAGTAAATAAATTATGCCGTCTAAGATAGCCGGTCATAAAGCTGTGAAAATTTGTCACTTCTTGGATCCAAGATAAGAAAGGCGTACCACTATCTTGATCTGGATTGATAATGGCAACAGGGGTGGGGTGATAGTAGAGGGGGGTACCGTATTGCAAAAGATATTTCTTCTGTAAAACTTCTAACTTTTTGTCATCAGTAAAAGTACCGGGGAGTAAATCTTGAAGAAAATCCATTATTGAAGGGGCGACGGTAAGAAATCCTCCTTGGAACCTTTCAACATGAGTTTTGTAGAAATAAGTGTTTTTATCAACGAAATTATTTTTATCACTCCAATAGTAATTCCAAACCAAACTAACATTATGACTAAATTCATTTGGGATTGGCTTTCCGAAGAGGCGATAATAAAGCGCTCCCTTAGCAAGTGAGCCAATCGTTGCCATCATGTAGTTCGGACTGGACCAACCGTGATTAACCAAATTACCATCGGGATAGACTGTTTGGGTATCAACACTGCAGGCATCGGTTCCTTTAGTATCATCAACATCGGTCGTAATTGAGTGATAGGCGTAGCAACGGGCTCTTTTTTCCAGTTCAGTTAACCTTGCATATGAGGGTTCATGGACTGATAAAAAGTTATAGGTGAAAGCTAGGGAGGCCGCATTCCAGGAGTTATCCTCCGCAGAAGTATCTCCGGCCGCGCAAGGTTTACCTTCAGAATCTAAACCCTTGCCCGCTTCGCCAAAGCAAGAGGCAGGTAAACGGGGATGAGCGCTATCTCCGAGAAATTGTTCTACTCCAGCTTTGGTATATTGAAGGACTAAATTTTGTTCTGAAGGAGTAAATTGGTCCCAAATTAATTGAGAGAGAGTTGCCATTTGTTCTGTTGACATGGGAAGGTCTCTCCAACCATTTAAAGTTCTCCAGTCATTGGGTGTTAATTTAGTAAAAATATCACTAAATAGGATATTTTTGGCTTTCGCTAAGGCCGCCGCATCATTTTTTGTCCGATAGCGGAAAGCATACTCAATGGCCGTTCTCAGATACGAGATTAGAACATTTCCTCCAGTTAATAGCGAATTCTTGGAAATGTTATATTGTGTTTGTTCATAATATTTAAAATACCAATCATTCAAAGATAAAGCGAGTTGGTCAGGATCAGTAGGCGGAGAAATGACTTCAATGTCATCGTAAAAGACTTGGCAATACAAACCCCAGGTTGAGATTAAATTTATTTTGGAAATTGATGTTTGGTTGGGATTATACAAAATAGTGACTGCCTCCACTTGATCAAACCAATCTTTGGGTGCGTAAGGATCAGTCAGAAGCATGCCGTCAATTTTGCCATAAGTACCTGATGATAAAACTACAAATTCGAAAGTGTGCCAACCTTTTGATCTTTTAACCTTGGAATCAAATTCATTTATCTGGCCGTTTTTATCATATCTAAAATAATAATTAACTGCTCCGACTTTTGTGTTACCAGTATTTACACCAATTGCAGTAAGATTGTTGTTGCTGTCTTTGATATTAAACATCGTTCCTTCGTTTGTAGTCATTGGGTCGTAAAACCTTGCCCTGACAACGACATTTGACAAAGAAGAAGCAAAACTGTGAGTTGCCCTTAATGGTTCAGAAGGTGGAGCGTAATTAAATAAAAGAACTTTGTTGGTAGAAGCGGATGGGTCGGTACCAAGAGTGACATTTTTTTGAGCACTGGCAGGAATCTCCCAATTACTCAACCCATTATCAAATTTCTCACTAAAGAGAGTTTGTCCAGGCTCTCCGGCAGAGATTGGGGAAGGAGCGAAAATCACCTCCGCTGCTTTTTTAGCAAGATTGAGGTGCTGGGAATCAATTAAAAGAGCCAGTCCGACGGTAACTACTAAGGTCAAAACTAACCCCACCATCAGCAAGACATTTTTTCGAGAAAGGATTTTGGTTTTGGGAGTATAAGAAAGATTTTCGGAAGTCTCGTTATCCTCGTGAATTTCTACCGGTTTATAGACTTCCGCCGGATGATAGATGTTCATTTATCGTTTAATTTAACTCCTTATATAGGTTGACGCTTTCAGAAAAAAATGTCAACACTTTGGGCTGCCTCTAGTCGATTTACAGTGAGCGAACTTGTACTGAGCGTAGTCGAAATACTCAGGGTAAACTTCTCATCCAATCTGGGCTTCAATAATCTTAGTGCTAAAGCACTGAGCTTGTCGAAGTGCTGCCTCTAGTCAACTATGTTACGACCTATTATGGGGGATTTTAATAGTAAGGTAACTCTTCACAGAGAATGCCTGCTTCTTTAACTGAATCGAGTGATGGTCTAGCATTCCCTGATTGTTTGCCATTCATATAACCGACTTTTCCATCTTTTATATAAAAGTGAGATATATAATCAAGTCCAGGGAAGCCATCTTGAATAAAAAATGTTGGAATTTTTTTTAATTCTTCTGGAGAGCTTCCTGCCAATACTTGTTTAGGTAAAGAGGAAAACTCGAAAGTACCTACAACATCTTTTATGTTAACTTTTAGAACTTCAAATTCTAGCCCACATATTTTTAAATCTTGAAAAGTTGCCCATTCACCGTCAGCGGTTGTTTGAGAAGAAAACTTAGACAGATTTCGGTATATGCCAGCTCTTTGCTCCAGCTCTTCTTCTGACGAAAGACCTGAAGGCTCATTATCTATCATGCCACAAATAGTAGCATAAGTTATAAAATTTTCAAAGTTCGTTAAAGACCTATTTTGAAAAATTGGACTTGTTCGAATTATTTTGAAGCTAAAACCCTAGCTGCCCAGCCAGGATTCGAACCTGGATAAACAGATCCAAAGTCTGTTGTCCTACCATTAGACGACCGGGCAATATTCTTAAATTATACCAAAAACGAGGCATAGATTCGAGTCGAAGAGAGGCTTATTTCTTAAAGTACCAAGCAAAGAGAAGCAAGATAACCGCCACCAGAATTAGCCAAGAGTAAATATTCCAGTTGATTAAAGAGGTAAAGAGCAAAATCGTTATGGCAACGGCAGTTACTATCTGGTCTTTCGTCAAACTTTTCGCCTGCTAATTAACTAATGACATGGTTTTATTGGCATTGTGCTCTGTCAGTCTTCTCTCAAGATTATTAGTAGATCCTGTATAAAATTTTCCTGTCTTTGTAGACCGAAGAATATAAACAAAAAACATGAGCGGTGGAAGGGAATTGGACCCTCTGCCTTCTCCTTGGCAAGGAGACGTTCTACCGATGAACTACCACCGCTTATTAGGCGACCTCCCCGCCTTGGCGGGGCGTTCTACCACTGAACTACTTCCGCATCACGGAAAAAACCTACGGTTTTTTCTCAAGCTTTTTCCCTAAAAGGGAACTTTCGAGATCTTCCCCCGTTCCGCCTCGAAAGTTAATTGATATTCTCTTAAAGAATGCTTTACTTCTTTCCGGGCGTAATTGACTTTTGGGTGCCAGGACACAGAGTTGCACTGTGATCTCATGTTTTTCAGACACGCGCCGTGACTACCTTGGCTATCCTGGCTCATGCAAGGAAACCTATGGTTTTCTTGCAAAAAGCTTCCAAATTTGTGGTTTGCTGGATCTTCCCACCATCTTACCAGCAAACTAATTTCTAAGAGAGCAAATTTAGTTTTTACTTCCTGCCAAACCGATTTTTTCAATTATATGTTTAAAAGAGCTCGTTGTAAATTTGTGACCACTGAGGGATTTGAACCCCCGACCTCCCGGATGTAAGCCGGATGCTCTACCAGCTGAGCTAAGTGGTCAGGCGGGTGCGGACGAGAGGACTTCCTTCGACTTCGCTCAGGATAAACTTCTCGTCCTCTGCCTATGATTCGAGCAGCTACTCTTGCACTGAGCCGATTCGGCCTGAGCTCACGGCCGAAGGCAAGCGTAGCGCGTCGAAGTGTGCGGACGAGAGGACTCGAACCTCCAAGCCTTTTGGGCACAGGCCCCTCATGCCTGCGCGTCTACCAGTTTCGCCACGTCCGCCAGTCATGCAAAAAAACCGAGGGTTTCTTTGCAAAATTCTTTCTTTCCCGAGCTGTGCCAGAGGGGAGACTCGAACTCCCATATCTTACGACACACGGTCCTGAACCGTGCCTGTCTACCATTTCAGCACTCTGGCCCTAAAACAAAATTTGAGCTCAGTTAAGGTAAATTTTACCAAATATCACCTCAATAATCCACCAGGTTGAATTTCTTCTAAAAGCTAAATTACTTGATAAAATTAATCGGATTAACTTGAACACCGACCAATTTGTTAATTATCTTTTAAGAATTTTAGTTTAGCTTTTTCTTAAGCATATGCAACTTCTTCTAATTGAGGATGAAAAAGAAATGGCTCTCACGATTAAAGAGAAGCTAGAGCCCGATAGCAAAGTCGATATTGCCTTTTTGGGGAAAGAAGGGGAAGATTTAGCTTTTAACCGTAACTATGACTTGATTATTATCGACTTATCGCTTCCGGACAAAAACGGCCTTGAAGTTTGTCAAACCCTTAGGAAAGAGGGAATAATTACCCCCATTTTAATCTTAACCGGTGAGAGTAGTATCGACAAAAAGGTAATCGCTCTGGAAAGTGGCGCCGATGATTACTTGACCAAACCATTTTCTTTTGCCGAACTTAAAGCGAGAATTAAGGCTTTATTCCGCCGAGCTAACCAAAACTACAGTCCGATCTTAAAGGTGGGTGATTTAACTTTGGACCCGGAAAGAAAAACCGCTAAAAGAGGCAAAAAAACGATTCATCTTAGACGCAAGGAGATCTCCCTCCTCGAATATTTAATGCACAACCCCGGGAGAGTTTTAACCCGCGACATGATTTTAAATAATGTTTGGGGTGGTGACGAAGAGCCTTTATATAACACTATCGATGTCCACATTAAGTATTTGCGGGACCAAATGGATAGAAAATTCAGCAAAAAAATGATTAAAACCATCTACGGTTTAGGTTATAAATTGGAAGGCTAGAAAGGAGGTGAATTAAGTGAAAGAATTAATAAAAAAAGTTTTAACCGACAAGTCCGCGAGAGATAGAAAACTACTCAAAGCACTGGCAGTCGCTTTGGTGGTAGTCGGTAGCCCCTGGGGATAGTTACCATCGGATTTAATGATTTTAAATCGTACCTGATAGACTAATTGTGTTTTTTTATCACAAATTGATATAGTGAGTTAAGCGGATTGCTATTTTTGTGAATAATCAACCAAAATCTACTTCTTGTAGAAAGGTGTTTTGTCTTGCTAGAAAATCTTAGCCGAAGCTTTAATCTCCTGGTTTCTCCAGTGGCAAAAGATAAAGATTGTGCTCGACGGGAGCGCATATTAAATATTATTCTTGTTGGCGCTTTTTTGCTCTTTCTCCTTTTAACCATCAAGACCTCAATCACTAACCTTAATTTAAGCCGCGTCCCCGCTGGTTACAAACCAATGCCGCCGACAGTAACGATTGTGATTTGCTTCTTTTTTCTAATTGATTACCTTATATCTCGCTCGGGAAAAGCCAAACTCGCCATTCTCCTCCTGCTTTGTATTTCCTTCCTGGTTCCTACTTATACTGTCCTCGCTTGGGGGGCCGAAACTCCTCAGGCGCTCTTGACCTATTCATTAATCATTGTGATGTCAGGCGTTCTCTTAAATTCAAAAGCGGCTTTTCTTTTAACCGGCATTATCGTTGCTTTGCTTTTAGCAATTACCCATCTCCAACTGATTGGGGCTCTATCATTTGTTAGCAGTTGGCGACAAAGACTGCCCGAGGTCGCTGACGCCGTAGTTTATGGAGCAACTCTTACTATCATCGCGGTTATCTCCTGGCTCTCCAATCTTGAAATGGAAAGGGCTTTAAGCCGAGCGAGAAAATCAGAAGCGGCTTTAAGGAAAGAAAGAGATTTGCTGGAAATAAGGGTAAGAGAAAGAACCCGGGAATTACAACAAGCCCAAGCAGAAAAAGTGGCCCAAATATACCGATTTGTCGAATTTGGTCGGCTAGCCTCCGGCTTATTCCATGACTTAGCCAACCCGATTAACCTCGCTTCTCTTAATCTGGAAACTCTCAATAGCGAAAGCGCTAAATTAACCCAAAAAGGGCTGAAAAAAGTCAAGGTGGCTTTAGCCAGGACGACAGAGGCTATGAAGCGGTTAGAAGCTCATGTTAAGACGGCCAAAAGACAGCTCCAAAGCCAAGAGATCCAGGGAACTTTTTCATTAACGGAAGAAGTTTCCAGGGTCATTGATATGTTTACCCACCGAGCGAGGGAATTAGGGATCGATATCTCTTTCGTTCACCCCTCTAAGATTAACTTCAACGGCAATCCACCTCGTTTTGCTCAACTGGTAACTAACTTAATTTCCAATGCCATTGATTCATATGAGGGTATTAGCCGGAAAAAACGTCCCTTAACCGTAACCTTAAAAAAGCAGGGAAAAGTTATCCAATTAACAGTAACCGACCAAGGGAAAGGCATTCCCCGAGAAAATATGAGCCAGATTTTTAAACCCTTCTTTACCACTAAAAGTATCGACAAAGGTATTGGTATCGGGCTTTCAATTACTAAAGAAATCATTGAGAAGGACCTTGGCGGTAAAATTTCGGTGAAAAGTCGGGTTAACCAGGGAACAACTTTTAAAGTTACCTTTCCCTCACTACCTAATGGCTAAAACCTTACCCTTAGCGGACCGGTCATTCCAAAAGATATTATTAAGGCTAAAAAGGAATCAAACCCCTAACGGGAGTTTTGCCAATTCTCCGGGAGTAACCGCTTTCATTCTTCTTAGCCTTTCTGGGCTTAAACAAACCCCAAAATTAAAGCTTATTAATGAGAGGGCAGCGCAGTATTTAATTAACCAAAAGGGGCTTTTTCAGTCGCCTCTGGAGGCAGTCTTTTTATGGCTAAGCGCACTTTCCCAATACCAATCCGAAAAAATTGACGGTAAAATTTTAGCTAAAGCAGTCAATCTTCTAATCAAAGCAGAGGTGGCCGAAGGCGGTCCTTACCAAGTAAACGGAGAGGTCGATTTGGCAGTTAATCTCCCGATTGCCTATTTTCTTTCCTTCCAGGGAATTTCCCTGCCAAAATTAAATAAATTCCTGGAAGACAAAATTAAGAAAGGGGATTTTGGCTCAAATTATTACTCAAGTCCGCTGCCGGTAATTTATCTTCTTAGCCGTTTTTACCGGGGAAAAAACAAGGAGAAAATCCTTAATTACCTTCGGAGGCAAAAAAGAAAAATCAGAAACTCTCTGGAATGGTCTTGGCTTATCTCATCACTAATGAATTTAGGGGAAAAAATTAACCCGCAAGATAAGCTCTTGCTAAAGAAAAGGGGGCCGCCAAAAAGCTCAGACCAGCCCTTCCTTAATCAACCAATTAGCCCTTTAGAATTATCGGTCTTAACCGCGGCTTTTTCCCTCGAAGCACAATATAAATACCTCAATCAAACTTCGCTCCCCTCCAAGCCCGAAACTAACCCTCAGGAAAGAGACCTTCTTCACGGCCAAATTCTTTCCCAAGTAAAAAAACGAATCTCGTTTTTGCCCTTAACTTTAAGGGGGGAAGCAACTGCCTGGTTAAATTCCGTGGTAGAAAAAGACCAAGATAGGCAAAAAAGCCTTCTGCCTTACTATTTCTGGTTGTCCTTGGGAACAGGAGGAAAACAAATCAAAAAAAAGTTTTTAATTAAATTGGGGATGGCTAACCTTTACGGTTGGTTAGCTTATACTATTTACGATAACTTCTTGGACGAAGAGGGAATCCCCCCGAGTCTGCCAGTCGCTAACATGGCCCTCCGGGAAATGACGCGGATATTTAATTCTCTTCTGCCCCAGACTAATTTCGACCAAATTTTTCAAAAAATTATGGATGGGATTGAAGAGGCTAATGCCTGGGAAACAAAGTTTGCCCGCTTAAATCACCATCATTCATTTTTGCTTCTTGAAAAAAAATCTCTCCCGGAGTGGGGCAATTATAAAAAACTGGCCCAACGGTCTTTAGGTTGTGCCCTTGGCCCAATCGCTATCCTTTTTCGCTTAGGTTATAAAAGCGATTCCCCGAAGATAAAACAATTGCTTGGCTTTTTTGAGCATTTCCTTATGGCTAAGCAGCTTAATGATGATGCTCATGACTGGGAAAAGGACTTAAAGCTGGGTCAAGCAACGCCCGTCGTTACTTTGCTTCTTGGGCAAATAAAGATTAAGGGAAAAGTTAAAATTTCCCGGCTTCTTTCGCAACTCCAACTTATCTTCTGGCGACAAATTAGCGTGCTTGTCTGCCGGGAAATTCTCCGTCAGGTAAAGTTGGCCCGAAAGTCACTCAAAAATCTCCTCATTATTCAAAACAAAGAAAACCTGGAGTTGCTTCTCTCGCCCTTAGAACACGCAGCCCAAAAAGCCTTAACCGAGCGCCAAGAAACACTTTCTTTTTTAAAAACTTACCAACCCGCTACTTAAACTTCTGACCATTCCCCGCTATTCCCCCAAAATCATCTCTAAGAGATTAACCAATCCCGTCGCTCCGGTCACCACGATAGCCAGGACCAACCCAACCTTGACGGTAAAATCAACCGATGAACCAAAGGCAAGCGAAGAAAAGTTAAAAGGAAAAATGCGATAAAAATGGAAGAGAAACATCATCCCAAAAAGGTTCTGGCTCAGGAAAGCGAAGTGATAAAATTTTTTTCCCTGATGGAACAAAAGAAAAAAATCAGTCAAAATATTAACTATCAGGGCGGCTTTTAGAAAGGGAAGAACAGTAAAAAACTTCAAATTAATGAAAGGAACCGTCCCCACAAAGTAATGGTCAAAAAAATACCAGAGAAAAAGGTTAATAATTATGGCTAAAAGAAAGCGGCTTTTTTTTGGTTCCTTGGCGCGCTTTCTCTTTTTGTGGCGCCGGCTCATTGATTCTTCGAGAGAGGATAACTCTTTCAAAAGCTCCTCGCTGGCTTCATTAGAAGAGCGCTTTTTCTTTGGCATGAACTAATTATAGGTAAACAAAAGATCGGGAACAAGTAGCCCTCATTGTTTGTTTTTATTACCGATAATTATTTCACTTCTTTTAATTTTCTTACATTCGCTTGCTAAAAATTTAATGTCTTGGGGGAAATGGAGTACAGTCATCAAATTATTCGGGTAATGAATTTGTCAAAAAACTTCAAGGGTTATCCGGCAGTAAAAAAAGTTTCATTTACGGTTGACCAAGGAGAAATTTTTGCATTTTTAGGTCCAAACGGAGCGGGAAAAACGACGGTGATTAAAATGTTAACTACGCTTTTGACTCCCTCCAGTGGCCTTATCTTCATTGGTGGATTTAATATTCGTGAGGAAAAGAATGCCATTCGTCGTCTTTTTGGCATTGTTTTCCAAGATTCCAGTTTAGATTTTGACTTAACGGCTTATGAAAATATGCAATTCCATGCCATTTTATATGGGATGGCCAAAGGGGAATGGAAAATGAAAATTGAAGAGCTCTTGCGATTGGTGGGGCTTTGGAGTCGGCGCCACTCTCTCGTAAAAACTTTTTCAGGGGGAATGAGAAGACGCCTGGAAGTCGCTCGCAGTTTTTTGCATCAACCGAAAATTCTTTTTTTGGACGAACCGACACTTGGCCTTGATCCCCAAACCAGAAAAACAATTTGGCAATATCTCCTTGATTTAAACCGAAACAGCGGTGTGACTGTTTTCTTTACGACTCATTATCTCGACGAAGCAGCGGCCACCGCCCAACGGGTAGCCATAATTGATGGGGGGGAAATTACGGCTCTGGGAACACCGCTGGAACTACAAAGGAAAACCCAGTCCGGATCACTCGAGGAAGCTTACCTAAAGCTGGTCAGAAAGGAGGCAGGGGAAGAAGGTGGCCTTGGCGCGGACAGATTGCGTCAGGAAAGAAAGCTTTGGACAAAAAAATTATGAACGCTCTTTATATTTTGTGGTTAAGACAAATTAAAGTTTATTCCCGGCAATGGACACGAATTGTGGGGGCGGTTGGTCAGGCTCTCTTTTTCCTCCTCGCGCTGGGATTCGGTTTAGGTCCAATTTACACCGAAGCCAGGAAAGAGGATTATTTACAGTTTTTGGTCCCGGGGATTATCGCGATGACTATCCTTTTCCTTTCCGTTTTTTCCGGAATGGATGTAATTTGGGATAGGCAATTCGGCTTTCTAAAGGAAAGTCTGGTCGCCCCGGTTTCTCGCTACCAAATTATGCTTGGCCGAACGCTGGGCGCCGCTACCGTTGCCGTTATCCAGGGGTTGATAATTCTCGGCATCTCTTACCTTTTGGGGTTTATTGTCTATAATCCAGCCTTGATTCCGGTGGCGACATTCTTTATGTTTTTAACCGCTCTTCTTTTCACCAGCATGGGGACGGCGGTCGCGGCTGTTTTGGAAGATATGCAGGGATTCCAGCTAATTATTAGCCTCATTGTTATCCCCGTTTTTTTCCTCTCCGGGGCAATTTTCCCCCTGGAGGGGATTCCCGAGTCGCTGCAGATTGTCGCCGCCGTTAATCCTCTTTCTTACGGCGTTGATAGCCTAAGAGGCACTTTAATAAACCAAAGCTTTTTCGGACTGCAAACGGATTTAGCCGTGCTCATAATTCTCACCGCCTTTTTTATCTATTTAGGCGGAGTGCTTTTCTCTCGGATGCAAATTTGATCCTGGCCTCTTTCTTAACTCTAACCAGGCGTTCATTACTTTGTAACCGGCGATTTTTATCATTGGTAAAGAGGGATAAAAATGGAAGGAATAATTGAAACCTTAAACCGGGTCGGCGGGCTGGGGACTTTAATTAAACTATTGAGGATTGCCCATCTGGATGAGCCATTGAATACCGAAGGGCCTTATACTTTTTTTGCCCCGCTGGATGAGGCTTTTGGGGAATTGCCAAGCGAAACAATGGTCGAGCTTTTGAATGGGGGAGAGAGATTGACTGATTTTCTTAACCACCATTTAATTTTGGGCGATTTAACCACCGATATTTTGCGGGATAATCCCCTTTTGGAAACTCTCAGTGGGAATAAATTGCTTTTGGACGAGTTGGATGGGACCTTAATGATTAACAGTGAGGCGGCCATTGTTCAGCCGGATATTAGTTTTGTTGACGGTGAAATTCAAATTATTGATTCGGTTCTTCTCCCGAGGAAGGAATAAATGAAAAATATATTTGAGACAATTTTGGATTTAGATTATTTTAGCCTTCTGGTCGCCATGGTTAAGAAAGCAGAAATGGTCGAATCGCTTCGGTGGGAGGGGCCACTCACTCTTTTTGGCCCTCATAACGGCGCTTTTAGTACTTATACGACCTACGATCCGGACGATTTGGCCCACTATGATGTCGTGGCTCCGTTGGAAGAAATTTTAAAGGACAAAAAATCGGCGCGGGAGACTCTAAGTTATTTTTTAGTTCCCGGCCGATTAACCCTAAATGACTTACTGGGTCGAACTTCAATTATTGCCCTAGATGGCAATGATATTCCGATTGAGGCGACTAACGGCAGTGTGATTGTCGGCAATTCGTCGATTATGAATTATGACTTTGAATGCACTAACGGGATTATTCATGTTACCGGCGAAGTTTTACAACCTACTCTTTTGGCCATCAAAAAACCCGCCAGTTAGCGCAATTGCTTTTAAGCGGGTTTTTTTTATAAAAATAATTTTCCATGCCTATGCTCCAATATTCTCAGAGTCAAAGTTTGACTCCAAGAGGGTAGAGCATAGACAAGCGAGGGAACGAGGGAAATTTCTTCCCAATGGGGAGCACCACGCGGTGCTTCTGTGGGTGCTCCCCAAGCCTCACCTGCCGTTCTTCTTCCTGGCGTTCTTAGCACCCCCGGCGCAGGCGACGCAGAGACGCAAGGCCGCGTACATCTTGTTCTCCAAGGCGAACTGCGCTCGCTCCTCCCCGATAGGCTCGTGGCACTCCCTACAGATAAAGGGGGTGCCTTGGTCAACATCTTTCAGTAGATCCTCGGCTGCCTCGAGCTTTCGCTCTAGGAGTAGGAGATTCGCCAATCGGCGCGATTGTTCGTCGCAACCGTTGGCGACATCAATCTCATCCGATGATTCCCTGCTCGGAGAAGGCTGCTCTCTCAGCTTCCTGATCTTTGTCCGTAATAACTCGATATCACGGACGATCACTGACCGATTGACCTTCGGGTACTCCGTCTGCGGATTCACGAGAGGTATCCTCCATTGTTTTCACTTATGCCCGACGAACGCCATTGAACGCTATAGTCTAAGAACAAACTAAGACTATAGCCGGTGAACAGCGAGGAAATATTCACCACCTCCTTGTGAATGTAACTTGCCCGTCACCAAACAATGTGACTCAAGGAAAAGCCGAAATTCAGCCACTCCTTGAGTCACACCATTTTAGATGACTCTCATTCCCTCAAATTTAAAAGAGCGGGCGAGTCTGCCGCTTTTGGCAATTCGCCTCTTAGCTACAGGTTATGTAACTTTTAATACCAAATTTCTAATATTTCCCCTAAATTACCTACAAATCGGCCTTATTTGAGCCGATTTCTGTCCTTTGCTATAGGTCTGAAACCATTATAGCACTCTATTTCAAGAAAGTGCGAGGTTTTAGTAAAGCGGTTATAATTCAGCCATGGATAATTTCTGGCAAAAGATAAAAAAACCAATAATTGGCTTAGCGCCGATGGATGGGATAACGGACGAGCCGATGCGGCAAATTCAAGTCTTTGTCGCCAAGCCGGATGTTCTTTTTACCGAATTTATCTCGGCCGAAGGCTTTGTCAGAAACCCGCAGGCTTTTGAAAAGACACTGACTTTTCAGGAAAACGAGCGGCCAATTATTGCTCAAATCTTCGGCTATACACCCGAAGCGTTTTTTGAAACAATTCTCAAAATTGCCAATATGGGCTTTGACGGTATTGATATCAACATGGGCTGTCCCGCCCGAAAAATTGCTGGCCGGGGTGGCGGCGCCGGATTAATCGGCTACTACCGTTCAGCTGGAAAAATCATTGAGCAATCGCTGTCAGCAATTGAAAAAACCGAAACCAAACCGTCCCTTTCCGTTAAAACCCGAATTGATCCTGAAACAAAAGCCACTCAAGACTGGATTAGCTTTTTAACTCAGTTTCCGCTGGCAGAGATTACTATTCATGGACGGACAGTCAAACAAGGGGTAAGTGGTCCGGTTAACTGGGAAGAAATTAAACTGGCGGCTGACATTTGCCGAGCTAAGGGAATTATTAGTCTGGGCAACGGCGGCATTAAGTCAGCCAAAGAGGGGAGAGAAGCGACCAAAAAATACGGTCTTGACGGTGTCCTTATCGGTCAAGCGGCTTTAGGCAACCCTTGGGCTTTTAAAGACAATTATCAGCCGACCAAGGAAGAAATCCTTAAAACCATCCTCAAGCACGCTAAATTGGTAGCCGAATTTTATCCGCCGGAAAGGTTTACGATTCTCTACAAGCACTTTGGCTGGTATCCTAAAGGTCTCCCAAACAGCAAAAAATTAAAAATTGAGCTAATGAAAACTAAAAACCTGGCTGAGGTTTCGGAGGCGATTACCCGATTTAAATAAATTTGGTGCGCCTGGAGTGAATCGAACACTCAACCTCTTCCTTAGAAGGGAATTGCTCTATCCGTTGAGCTACAGGCGCTTCTTGCGAAAAACCTACGGTTTTTCTTCAAAGCTTTTCCCTAAGATGTAATCTTCGAGATCATCCACCGATTCGCCTCGAAGATTATTTGATAATCTTTTCAAATAACTTCTACTTCTTGCCGGGAGCGGGATACGGGAGTCGAACCCGTCTTTTCACCTTGGAAGGGTGATGTTGAACCGCTCAACTAATCCCGCGTCATGGAAAAAACCTACGGTTTTTTCTCAAACTTTTTCCCTAAGATGTAACTTTTGCGATCTTCAATCGGTTCACCGCAAAAGTTTATTTAATAATCTTTCCTATCAAGGTTCTACTTCTTTCCGATGCTTTGTCGGAGAGGCGGGATTCGAACCCACGGCCTCATGGTCCCAAACCATGCGCGCTACCAACTGCGCCACTCTCCGTGATAAATTGGTGCCGAGGGAGGGAGTCGAACCCTCACGTCCTTGCGAACACAGGATTTTAAGTCCTGCGCGTCTACCATTCCGCCACCACGGCTCTTTAAATAGCCTAGCACCTATGGTTCATTTTAAGCTATTTGGAAGCTAATTTCAATCAGGCTACGTTTGCTCGGTCTTCCGAAACCTCCCTTTTTTTGGTAAAATGAAGGTGGATACTTGGTGGCTGTAGCTCAACAGTAGAGCGCTTGCCTGTGGAGCAAGAGGTCGCGGGAGCATCACCCGTCAGTCACCCCAAGCTTAAGGCTGGCGATAGACATAAATTTCTCCTACCTTACTCTCATGTTCCCAATCGGGAAAAGTAAAGAAATTAGAAACAACTTTGGCTCCGGGTTTAAGCTCCGAGCGAAGTTTCTCCTCTAAAGGACCCATAATACTGGTAATGCCATAAACCGTTAAAATATCAAAATCTCCTAAATCCGCTTTAAAAAAATCTTGCTGATGAATAAAAGCCCTGTTTTCCAATCCTTCCTCGTGAATTTTTTTCCTGGCTTCTTTCGCTAACCTATAATCAATTTCAAAACCGTGAGCCTCGGCTCCTTCTTTGGCCAAAGCAATCACTATCCGGCCATCACCCGATCCCAAGTCAGCCGCTTTTTGGCCCGGTAAAACAGCCGCCAACGCCACCATTGTTTTAAGTCTTTCCTCTGAACTGGGAACAAACGGTAGGGGCGAATTAATCATAATCTCGGTCTTGTCGGTTTTAAAACGGCACTCCAGGCTCCTAAGACGACAACCACAATTCCCAGAATAATGTCGTTCCACTGAGAAGTGGCGAAAGTATAACCGAGAACAAAGGGAGCAATAATTAACCAAAAACCCAAAATAATATTTGCCCAGTTAAGCCAATTGGGGCGAAAACTGGAGAAAAGACGAATTAAAACTAAGGAGATTAAGATAATCCCCACGACAATATCGTTAGTAATCGCCGCCGCATCAATATAGGCCAAAACAAAGGGAGCAATAATTAGCCAGATTCCCGTCACTAAAATCCCATAAGTAGCCGCGGTTGTGGGTGACATATTGTAAGCCATTTAATTCCTTTCCGACAGGCTGGATAATTGTCTGCAGGCTAAAGCGGTCAATTTAGATTTCAAATATAAATCCGTAAGAACTTCGCAAGACGGGAAAAGTTAGAAGCAGCCCCGTTTTTGTTTTTTGGGGATAAATCTTACAATCTAGCCTGGCAATTTTCTTCACCTAGCCTTCGGCCTATAATCTTGACAATTCTTCTGTAAATCTATATTATTGTTTTCAACTACATTGGCAAAAGAGCAAAGGCGCTCTTTTTGTTCCTTGGCAGTATCGTCGGAGTCTCACTCACTCCAAAAGGAGGAAGCCGTGTCGTCGACACTAGCACGCAGCGATACCTCATCCAGGAGGAGAAAGAGAGTCAAGAACGGTGTTTCCCCAACAGTGACGAGACCAGACAAGACCGAGGTCTATGGATGGTACGGGGGAACCTCTGTTCCCCCTATCATTCTCCAGGCCATCAGCCAGGAGTGCTTCAAAATCCTGCCGGAAAGCCCTGGCCTGAAGGTCCTCCGCAAGCTCACAAAGAGGAAGATGCCTCGACGGATTACTATCCGTGGCGCGGTATGCTGGGATAGATTCCTAGCCGCCCTCAAGTGAGCAAAGCGGAGCCACCAGCCGTGTCGCAGGGTATTGCCCTGTCATTGCTCTGCGACACGGTCTGTTTTTCCAAAAAGCTGATTTTCTACTTCTTTCCTATCTTCTTCTTTCAAAAGTTTTATTCCTTGTTTTTCAATCTCCTTTTTTATTTCCTCCGATAACTTTTGGGGTTTTTCAAAAAGCGCTAAAATTGCTTTCGGCTCATCATCCGCCGCAATTCGATTAAGGGAAAATTTATGACATTCCAAGCAATGATGGACTAACATTAATTCCCCTTGGCGAGCGCGACCAAACTTATCAACGCCCAACGCCTTAAAAGTTAAACCCACCGGTTCCATTAGCCCTAAACAAGCGGATTTCCGGTCTCCCGAAAATTTCTCATCAACATGCTTTGACCAAAGGCAGGCCGGACACTGATTGCGGTGAGCCGTTCCCATGAATTTGGTTACCGAGACAAAGCTTCGACAATGTTCACATTTAAATCCCTTTTCCATACCCAAATTAAACCTCATCTTGATCGGAAAGTAAAATTTATAATCGTTGGCAGAATACAGTGAATTATTAATCCACCGATGAATGCCCAAAACGATTTCAAACTTCCGAATTGGAAGCAAGAAAACTAGGGTATTCTACCAACTCTTGAAAACTTTGAGTTAATACCAAGGACTTTTAGTCCTCGGAAGTTTATTGGCTAAAACCAGCAATTGCCCCAAACGTTAAAGCCTATAGTTTTTGTTGACTAAATGAGCTATAATATGCCTGCTTAACTGAGACTCTTAGCCCCATAGCGAGGCTAAATAGGCTCAAAAAGCCGTTCTTTGACAAGAGAGGGAAACTAGAGAAGCTGGGGCACAAAAGGCCGATAAGCCTTTGTCGGTCTCTTGTGTCCTAGCTTTTATGGGGCATCTTGCGCCAATTCTGGCGCTTTCATCACCCCAGGAGGGTTAAGGTGAAAAAGCTCTGGATTTGTGTTGCGTTGTTGGCCCTGGTTGCCGCTTTTTTTGGGCAGCCTGTTCTCGGAGGCGACTACGACTGTGGCAACAACGAATGTTGCCATAAGATCGAGAATCCCGGAGACACAGTTTCCTGGACCTCTCCCGAAGGAACTACGATCTCGAAGGTCAGGATCAAATCAGGCGTCAACATGGGCGAGGATAAGATCGTCGAGGCAACGGCCGATGGCATCCATGAAGACTGCTACGATGTCAGCGGCATTGGCACCTCAACAGTCACGGTGACAAGGATCGGAGACGGACCGGAGTGTCAAGCAATCTCCTTTGTTATGTTCATCTGCCAGGAGCTCACGCCAACAGCAACGGCCACAGCCACCGCGACGCCGACTGAGACCAGTACACCGACATCCACGGCAACGAGCACGCCGACCAGTACGCCGACAGTAACGGAGACACCTACGTCGACGCCGACGGCCACCGCGACGGGCACCTCCGCAACGGCGACACCCACACCAACGAGCACGCCGACACCGACCGCCACGCCGACCAAGCAGAAACCGGAGGAAACGCCTCGAACCTCTGACCCGACCGCCACGGCAACATCCACACCGACAATCTATCCGACGCCGGAATACTTGCCGAAGACAGGCAGCGGGTTCAACCCCATGGGGGCAGTGAAGTACTATCCTGTCGAGTTCGTCAAGCAGCTGATCGATCTGCCGCTCAAGTTCAAACTCGCTGCGGCAGGCTTGCTGCTCATCGCCATCAGCATCGCAGCACAGCTAGCCCGAACCCGATTGCGCCGGTCTGCCTAGTTCCTTTTCACCGTCATCCCGGTCACCTGGCCTGGCCAAATCTTTGCTTTTCAAGGCCAGCCAGGTAACCGGTGTTCTAGACTCAATTAAGTTTTAGTTGAGTGTAGAGCACCAACTTTTTGATAAACTAACTCCAAATGCATCATATTGCCATTATGAAAAAATCCTGGGGGCTTTTACCCAGGATTTTTAGTGGTCAAAAAATGGTTGAATCAAGGTGGTTTAAAAATAAACACACGCCCTGGGACAAAGTCAGAGAAGGCGATACTTTGTGGTTTAAAAACACCGGCGAGCCGGTGACTCTCAAAGCCACCGTCACTAAAGTGCTTCAATTCGCCGATTTAAATGAGGAAAAGAAAAATGAAGTACTCAAAAAGTATGGCCAAAGCGATTTAGGTCTCTCTGGCCCAATCCCTAAAGAAGTAGCGAATTATTTTGAAAACAAAAAATATTGCCTCTTGGTTTTTTTCCAAGATGTCCAAGCAGTAAAGCCCTTCCAAATTAATAAAAGGGGATTTGGGGCAATGGCCGCTTGGATTTGTGTTGAGGAGATTGACCGGGTAAAATTATCTAAGTGATAACTTGCGTTGTTTTCGATGTCGGCAATGTTTTAGTCCATAACGGCCAGTTCCCGGAGGCGGTCGTGGCTCAGATGGCCGAAGAATTAGAAGTTCGAGTCCGGCCGCTAATCTCCAATTATAAAAGCCTACTGCCTAGACTAGAATCAAACAAGGGATTAATTTCCCGCCTTTCCTCCAAAAAACCGGCTCAGGTTTTAAAAAAGCTTTATCAGAAAACGGCTCAAAAAACTTTCAGTTTAAATAAAGAGCTTTTTGATTTAGCCCTGAAGTTAAAAAAAGATTACCCGGTAGGCATAATTTCCAATGTGGACAAATACCTAGTGGAAATTCCCATCCACCAAAAAGTTTATCGCCGTTTCAACTCGAATTTAGTCGTCTTAAGCTGCCAAGTTGGCACCCGCAAACCACAACCAGAAATTTACCGCCTCTTCTTAAAAAAATCCGGTTGCTCCGCCAAAAACATTCTTTTTATTGACAATACCCGAGAAAATGTCGTTGCCGCCAGAAAACTGGGAATGAAAGGCATTATTTTCAAAAATAACCGTCAATTGAAAAAAGAATTAGCCCGCTACCTCATCCTCCCGGCTTAACTTAACCCTTACCGCGTTTTTACTTAAAAGCAAGGAAACCCCAGTAGTCTGATAAACCAAGATGCAAAAATACCCGATGTTATTAACCTCACCCGACTTTGACCCTTTCGGTCGGATTCCCGATCGGTTTACCTGTGAAGGAGATGATGTTAACCCGACACTTAATGTAACCAATGTCCCCAAAGACGCCAAGAGTTTTGCTTTAATTGTCGATGATACCGATGCCATTACCCCCGAAGGGCCTTGGGTTCACTGGGTAATTTGGAATATTGATGCCGAGAGTGTTCATTCCCTGGGTGACAATACTGTCCCGCCCGGGTCTGTTCAGGGAAAAAATACCGCCGGCAAAATTGGTTGGAGTGGTCCTTGTCCGCCACCAACTCAACCTCACAGCTACCGTTTTATGCTTTTTGCCCTCAATGACTTTTTGGACCTACCCCTGGGGAGCAATAAATTTCAATTGGAAGAGGCGATGAAGGGGAAAATTATCGCTCAAGCAGAATTAATTGCTAGTTATAGCCGTCCTACCTCAAGATAAAAATTTAACCACTGTTCCATCTTCTGGAACAAAAGCTAAGCTTACTTCTTGCCCTTCATATTTGGCACCAGGACCAAAAACTTTAGCCGCTCTAAAAGTTTCTCGACCAGGAATAGTAACGCTGCTTAAAATCCAGGCCAAATCCACTCCCTTTTTAACTATCAGCGGTTTTTCAAAATCAATTTTTTCGTCTTTTTTAAGATAAACCCGAATAAGATTTAACTTTTCCCAAATTTTTTCTTTTAAATTTTCTAAATCCTTGCCATCTTCAGCGCTGACTAAAACCAAATCCTCTCCCTTCGCCAAATACTTATTCATGTTACCGGGAATTCCCAAATCAATTTTATTAACCACCACAATATAAGATAAATAAGCACGATTACCCATAAAAGCATCAATCAAACGCTCCAAAGAAATATCTTCTTTAATGATAATCTCGGCATTAGTTAAATGAAACTCGGCTGCCAAAGACTTAATCGTGTCATAGCTTAATTTCAGGCTGGTCGTGGCATTAACCTTTATTCCCCCAGAAGCTTGTTTGAGAATGGAAATTCTCGGTTTTTCTTCATTAAATCTCACTCCCGCTTCATAAAGTTCTTTAAAGATTGTCGGCATAAGTGAAATCGTCTTAATATCCACCATCATTAAGATTAGGTCAGCCCCTCTGGCCACTGAAAGAACTTCTTTGCCCCTGCCTTTCCCCAAAGCCGCTCCGGAAATAACTCCCGGGACATCAAAAATCTGGATTTTGGCTCCTTTGTATTCAAGCATTCCCGGAATAACGCTAAGAGTGGTGAAATCATAAGCCGCCACTTTTGACTCGGCATTGGTCAGTTTATTAAGTAAAGTCGATTTACCCACTGAAGGCGGACCAACTAAAACAACGGTGGCATCTCCAGTTTTTCTGACGGCATATCCCTCGCCAGCCCCACTACTCTTGACTTTAAAAGTCCTTTCCATTTTCTCTTCTTTTAGTTTGGCCATCCGGGCTTTGAGTTTGCCAAGATGATGCTCCGTCCCTTTGTGATAGGGCGTCTTTCGAATTTCTTCTTCAAGGGCGCTGATTTTTTCGTCAATCGACTGCATTTTGAGGTCAAAGAATGTTATAATTTCTTGTTCTTCCCTAACAAGGTAACCATTGAACAATGAAACAATTTCTGGTCATTCTTTGCCTTATTTTATCATTTTTAAGCCTCGGCCGAGAGGCAATTGCCCTGGCGTATGTGGGCGAGTTTAAGCCGTCTGCCAATGAAGGGAGAATTAATAAGTTCGGCATTCATATCCTGGAACTCTCGGATTTGGATAAAGCGGAGGAGTTAGTGAATTCGGCCGGCGGTGATTGGGGGTGGGTAACCGTAGTCATTCGGGACAACGATCTAAATCAAGAAAAGTGGCAAGATTTTATGGACCAATGCCGAGAAAGACATTTAATTCCCATTGTCCGAGTGGCCACTCACACCGAAGGCACCTATTGGGTTAAACCAAATCCCCAAGACTCTCAAAAATGGGCCGGCTTCCTTTCCTCGCTGAATTGGCCCACGGCTGACCAGTATATTGTTTTATTTAACGAACCCAATCACGCTAACGAATGGGGCGGCGAGGTGAATCCGAAAGAATATGCCCGCATTCTTTCGGATTATAGTGAAAAGCTAAAAGTGAAAAATGAAAAGTTTAAGATACTAAACGGGGGATTGGATCTGGCGGCGCCAAATGGAAAAGAAACGATGGACGCTTACACTTTTCTTCAACAAATGAAACAAGAAGTTCCGGATATTTTCGAGAGGCTTGACGGCTGGTGTTCTCATTCTTATCCGAACTACGGCTTTGTCGGCAAACCTTGGGACACCGGCCGAATCAGTATCCGCGGCTACGACTGGGAGCTCTGGGTTTTGAAAAACCACTTTGGTCTCCAGAAAGACCTCCCCGTTTTTATTACCGAAACCGGTTGGCCGACGGGAGCAAAATACGAAATGCGGAATACTAAGTCCGGCCAGCGCCCGGTAGCGGTAGAAAAATATTATGACGAAACGACGGCGGCTCAATATCTTAAAACCGCCTTTGAAAATGTTTGGTTAAATGACAGTCGAGTTGCCGCCGTTACCCCCTTTGTTCTTAATTACCCCAGCGAGCTTTTTGCGGCTTTTTCCTGGTTTAACCAGGCTGGGGAACCCGCCCCGCAATATGACTTAATTAAATCAATTCCCAAAGAAAGTTGGTGGCCGAGCCAAATTGATCGTTATGAAGTCAAGTCCATCCTTTTACCGTCATTCTTACCGACAAATACCATTTACCAGGGCAAAGTGATCATTAAGAATGCCGGTCAGGCAATTTGGGGAGAAAAAGGAGTGATAACTATTCCTGCCACGAGTAGCGGCAATCTGAACATCTCTGGCCTTGTCTTTACTTTCCCTAATAAAGTTCGGCCGGGAGAAGTGGCTCAGCTTGAATTTACTCTCCAATCCAGCAGTGAAAGTGGAGAGTTTGAATTCACCTGGGGAGATTTGCCAAAGCAGAAGATGAAAGTTTTACCTTCCTCTGTTCTCACGGCCGCCCGCTATAGCCTTTGGGAAAAATTGCTTTTGAAAATCAAAGAAGTCTTCTAATTTTCAAAGACATTTCCAGCCATAAATGGTATAATTTATGAGGGTAAATGGGCGCCCGTAGCTCAATGGATAGAGCAGGTGGCTTCGGACCACAAGGTTGCGGGTTCGACTCCTGCCGGGCGCGCATACCTTTTTTTGGGTTCGCCAACTGACGAATCAGTGGTAGATCCGCCAGCCGGCGGACTCTTAAGCGATTTGACATTTTAAAACAAATGGTATTTTTTGTTTATGCAATTCAAAGTCAGTCTTCGAAAAAGATTTATATCGAACAAACCGATAATCTCGTAAAAAGGCTATCAAGACACAATCGGGAATTGCCGACAAAAACCAAGAGTTATACTTATAAAAACACTGGCCCGTGGAAAGTGGTTTATAGTGAGCAGTTTCTAACAAGAGACGAAGCTCTAAAAAGGGAAAAAGAGTTAAAATTATTCAGGGGAAGAGAGTTTATTAAAAAAACTTTGGGGCTGTAGCTCAGTGGTAGAGCAGTCGCCTCTTAAGCGATTGGTCGATGGTTCGAGTCCATCCAGCCTCACTTGAAATTTAGCTCAGCGGTAGATCCGCCAGCTGGCGGACTCTTAAGCAGTTGGTTGGGGGTTCGAGTCCTCCTGACCTCACAATTTGGATCAGATTCAGAACTCTCGATATTAATTCAAACCGATGTTTTCAATTCTGAAAAAGACACTTTTAGTTCTCTGAATAATTTTCTGGGGTGATTAGTAGCTTTTAGGTAGAGGGATGGCCTTAAAAGGCCTGGAACTGATTCGCCATTGTTCTTTTGGTTTTATATTTAAAGCTTTAAGTCCATCTGATTCTTCTTTTACTACTACCCATGAACCATTTCCATATTTGGTGTCTAAAACTCTAGTAAAAGCAAGTGGGTTTATGCGAGTAGGATTATCACAAAAAACTATAGCTAATAAACCATGAAGTTGGTCTGATTCGACAAACTCTGACTTTTTTTCTTCCCGATTAGGGATAGATGGTCCTTCAATAAGAGTTCTAGGGAAATGAACTGCATATAGGTTGGTCATGTTTGGCGGATAAAATATGGGGGTTCTTTGTATGTTGCGGTCAAGAACACCAAAATAATAAGTTTCATCAAAACCATGATAAGGATATCTCATCATCAGTTCCTGAGCTCCATAATCCATATCTCCTATTCCTTCCCCGATAAGAACATCACCAATATGAAGTTTTTCGTTTAAAACGCCATTAACAAAACGCGGATCAAACCAGGGATCATGCCATATGGCTGCATGAGGTTGTAATCCGTAACCTCGCGCGTCATTTAGATTGCGTAGGTAATTACCTTCTGTTTGCAGGTCAAAAGCCTGATTAGCCATGCAAATTAATCCTTTACATTTGTCGAGTATGTCTGACAAAGGTAAGGATTGAGGATCTATCTCCGAATGGAAGACCTTTAAAAACCGACAAACTCTACGATACATAAAAGGTTGGTGCCGGTTTGTCCAGACAAACGGCATCTTCACCTCTCCTTTCGATAATGCAACCATCTCTGTCATATCCCCCTCATCGGACCTGTTTAACTCGTGAGCAAACGACCTAAGACTGGGAGCCACTAAACCTCTGAAAATATTCTCCGATAAAATTTCTTCTAGCGTCCTAACTGCAGGTCCTGCAAATAGATACATATAAGGTTCAAGAGTGTGATCGGGATCATGGATTTGTTCATACCATCTTAAAAATTTAATAGCCGAGTCGAAACCAGATACTACGTTACCAATTTTAAAGTCAGAGGGAAAAGCTATATCTTTCAAGCTAGTTTCTCTCTTTTGTGTATGAAAGGTAGCTTTGTCTAAATCTCCTGTTGTCCAGCAGTCATAAATTAATTCTCGCTGTGGAGTTTCAGATTCGGGACTAACATAAACCCACCTGAGTTTTGAACTTTTAGGGGCTATTACTTCATCATCTTCTTCAGCCATATTAGTGCTTTAGTAATTGACTTAGATAGATTATATAGCATTCTTTAGAAAGAAGGGGAAATTAACTTCAAAACTATTCCATATTTCGTATTTTGCATTTCCTCTAAACAATGCTATTTACTAGTTGATTTGCCTGAAATTGGAAATAATTAGTGCTTTTGAACTGAATAATCGGCGAAAATTTCTGGTAGATATAAAACCAGTCCTCTAGGATAATGGTGTTCGAAGAACCGAAACCCCGGCTCACCAAAAACAGTCATTCTTCACCGGCACTTCCAGTAGCAAAGAAAATATCGGGCGATAACATTTGACTTCGGAATAAAACCAAGTTCTCGAGAATCGTCTCCCTCAACCCGATTATCGCTCAAAAGAAAGTAGTGGCCTTCGGGAATAACTACCGGCTCATTTTCCTTAAGGAAGTCCGAATTGGCAGTCGAAGCTTCCTCTTTAAGATAACCGCTCTCATCCAGTTTTTGGTCATTAATATAAAGCCGGCCTTCTTTCAAAGAAACTTTTTCCCCAGGCAGGCCAATAACACGACGGACAATTTCCCTATCAGTCTCTTTAGGGGAAGTAAAAACGACAATTTCCCCCCTCGTTAGTTCAATTTCCCCGTAAAGTCGGTTGCCCAAAAATAACTGTCCTTCATTAAGATTGGGAATCATCGCCGTTCCCTTCATTTGGTAAGGCTGATAAAGAAAAAGGTAACCCACGGTAAAGGTGCCGACCAGAAAAATTAAGAAAGAAAAGAAAAAGGGCAGGGCCACGAGAATGGCCAGCAAAGTCGGCCAATGTTTAGAAAACCAATTTTTTAAAGAAAATATGTTCACTCCTAAATTTAAAAGGAAGGCTCAAAAAATTTCAAGCAAAGAGCATTTCGGAGACCGGGGTCCGCTCAGAAGTTATAATTTGAAAAGGTCGTCTCTTGTCCGTTAGGACTACCGCCTGGCTAGTAAAATAGAAAGCAGGCTGGGCAATTTTCCCCATTAAAAGGACGGCCCCCAAAAGGGCAAATGCCGGCATGAGGATCTTCCTGATCATTTCAGTTTTCTTAATTATTTTTTTAAACATAAGCCTAAATGTGCCTTTCCAAATTAATAATAACCTATAATATCCTCAAGGTCAATAAAATTATCTCTCAGGAAAACCGAAGATGAAATTAGTCTCGAGGGGTCTTTTTAGCCTTAGGGAAATAATATCTTTTCCCCTTAAGTTTATCTGGTAAATAAACCTCGCTTTCAAGTTCTTCAGAGGAAAAGTTATGAGCATATTTGTAGTTTTGGCCGTAGCCAACTTCTTTCATTAATTTAGTCACCGCGTTCCGCAACTTAAGCGGGACGGGGAGATGGCCAAATTTCCGAATATCCTCCATCGCCCGACCCTCAGCCAAATAAGCACTATTGTCTTTGGGCGCGAGAGCCAAATAAGCGGCCAGCTGAACTAGGAAAATCCGGCATTCGGGCATCCCAACCCGGTCGCAGGCGTCAAAGACGGCTAATGCCAGTTGTAAGGCCTCAGGGTCGGCGTTTCCGATATCTTCTGAAGCGAAACGCAGTAAGCGCCTGGCGACATAAAGCGGGTCTTCGCCCGCCTCCAACATTCTTAGGACATAGTAAATAGCGGCATCGGGGTTAGAACCGCGCATTGATTTGTGAACGGCGGAAATTAAGTTATAGTGCTCTTCGCCCGCCTTATCATAAAGCAAAGTTTTCTTTTGAAGGGCTTCCTCAATATCAGCTAAAGTCAGAGTGGTCTTGCCTAACTTCTCGGCAATTTCTAAAACATTTAAAGCCACTCGAGCGTCTCCATTAGCCGATTCAATTAAAAAAGCCTTGGCATCGGGCTTTATTTTTAGATTAAGCTTGGAAAGCCCCCGCCCAATTATCTGGTCTAAATCGTTTTCTTCCAAACTTTTTAGAACAAAAACCCGGCAACGGGAAAGGAGAGGACCAATGACTTCAAAGGAAGGGTTTTCCGTTGTCGCCCCAATTAAGGTAATTGTGCCGTCTTCAACATAAGGCAAAAAAGCATCCTGCTGCAGTTTATTAAATCGATGAATTTCGTCAATAAATAAAATTGTCCGCCCTCCATAAAGCTGCTTTTTTTCCTTGGCCCGGGCAACCACTTTTTTGACTTCATCCAGACCGATTGATACCGCCGAGAAATGAATAAAGTCACTTTTGGTTTTAGTGGCGATTAGGCGCGCAAGAGTCGTTTTTCCACAACCAGGCGGCCCCCAAAAGATTATGGAAATAAGTTCATCTTTATCAATAAGTTTTTTTAAAATTCCGTCTTCGCCCACGAGGTGTTCTTGGCCAACAAAGCCAGAGAAATCTTTCGGTCGAAGTAGGTCGGCTAACGGGGCATCAGTCATAAGCCCATTATAACCACTTCTAGTCAAGTCCCAAGTTGAAAATGAAGGAAGGCGGGTTCAGGCGGCTATCTTCTTTCATTTTTTTTAAGTCTGCCTCAATCAATTGCAAGTCATTTTCCAACTCGGCAAGAGCGGGCGGGACGGCCGGCGAGAGAATAGGCGAAGGGCTAGGGCTGACTTCCACCGGGGGAACCGGTAAGCTAACGGCCGGCGTCACCCGTCGACTTTGAGCAAAGAGATAAATCCCGGCCAAGCCGACTCCAAAAGTAAAAATAATGAATAAAAACAAAATCGCTTTTCTCATTTCAAACTAAAAACGATGTTTTTATAGCCTAAAACTACCTGATTAATTTTGGTTATCGACCGCTCAAGGGTTTCTCTTATTTGCCGAGAAACCGCAGCTGGGTTGCCGCCTTCAAGATTTTTTTGGTAACCGTCGGCAGTTTTAATTAGCGTCTCGGCGTCGTTTAATTCTTTTTCCAGCTCGTTAAATTTTTCTTTGGCCGCCAAAACGTTAGCCGTCTCTGTTTTCTCTCCCTCCATAAAACTCCCAATTTTCCCTTTTTCCACCTTTAAATTATTTAAAATCTTTTTTGCCGATTCAATCTCAATCAAAGACTTTATTTGATAGTTCATCCGACTGATTTTTTTATGATGAGTAGACAAA
>DATKVM010000007.1:0-62073 GCA_035530075.1 Patescibacteria group bacterium | reverse complement strand
AATAAACTAAATACTACCGAATGGTATTTCGGGGAAGGTGAACCGGGAGCCAGTGTCATTCCAGGTTTAGGGTTAGTTGATTTTGAAATTTACCCTCATTATGAAGAAAGTATGTTGGAATACATCAAAAAGCATTACCAGGGAAAGAAACTTTATCTCTTGAAAAACGGTGAAGAAGTCTTAGTAGAAGATAACAAGGTGAGAGTTTTGGGTGAGGAAAGAATCATTCAAGCCTGAACTATCTTCTCCAATAATTCCCTACCCTCTTTAGCTCCCAGACTTTAAGTCAACCTAGATTTCTTTCCCAAGCAGAAGGTAGTAGAATGAAGGCACAAAATGAAAACCGCAATTATTCTTCATGGGATGCCTTCAAAAAAGGAGTACTTCAACCCTAAAAGTCCTTCTCAGTCGAATAAACATTGGTTGCCTTGGGTCCAAAGACAATTGGTTTTAAAAGGAATTCTGGCCCAAACGCCGGAACTACCTGAGCCATATGAACCTGTTTATAAAAAATGGTTAAAAGTTTTTGAACAATTTAAAATTGATGAAGATACATATCTAATAGGACATAGTTGCGGCGCAGGATTTCTGGTCAGGTGGTTAACGGAGAATAATATCAAGGTGGGAAAGGTCGCCTTAGTTGCTCCCTTTATGGACCCCAAACACAATGAGGTTAAATCCGACTTTTTTAATTTTGAGATAAAGAGAAATTTAAGTAAACAAACCGACGGGTTATGTGTTTTTTATTCTAAAGATGACGAGCAATATATCTTAACCAGTGTCGAGCAAATCTTGGCGGCGGATAAAAATATCCAAACCCAGGAGTTTGAAAACAAAGGCCATTTTACTTTAAAAGATATGAAAACAGAGCAATTTCCTGAATTAGTAGAATTCTTAACCTCCAAATAACCCCACTTCCCCTTTTAGCTTTCAAGCTGACATAGATTTCTTTCCTAGGCAGAAAGTAGTAGAATTAATGCAATGAAAATAACTATTCTTTCGCCCCAGTCAGGATTTACCCCAGAACAACAAAAAAAGCTTTCTCAGTTGGGAGGAGTTGTATACACCAACTCTCGAGACGAATTTCCTCTTGAAGATTTAATTAAGCTGGCGGCGGGTTCAGAAATTCTGGGAGCCGACCCCGATAATCTTGGCGGGTTTGAGAAGGCAATGGCCGGTAATTTAACCAAACTCCTGGAAAGTCTTCCCAACTTAAAAGGAGTGGCTTTAGCGTCAACCTCTTTTAGTTGGATTGATTTGGATTATTGTCGAAAAAGAGGTCTTCTTGTTACCAACGTTCCTTATTACTCCACTGAATCGGTGGCCGAACATGTTTTGGGATTGCTGGTTTGTCTGGCCAAAAAGATTTTGATTTCCGACCGGAGAACCCAGCAGGCTAAATATGTTTCGGAAATGGGCTTTGAACTCAAAGGTAAAACTTTGGGAATGATTGGTTTAGGCCATATTGGGGCGAGAGTGGCCGAGTTGGGAAATGCTATTGGGATGAAAGTAATTGGCTTTAGCCGGACGCCGAAGAATCTTGGTTTCGTGGAGGAAAAGTCCTTGGATGAGGTTTTATCCCAGGCCGATGCAATTTCCATTAATGTTGCCCACAACAAGGAAACGGAAAATCTGATTTCGGTGGAACAGCTTAACAAAATGAAAAATGGAGTAATCGTGGTTAATCTGGCTACCCGAGAACTTGTTGATGAGAAAGCCATGGCAGAGGCTTTAAAAAGCGGTAAAGTTACCTCTTATGCTTATGAGGGGGACGATTTGGCCTCCGGTCCACTTTCACAAGTTGAAACGGCCATTGGTTTAAAGCCTTTTGCCTGGTATACCAAAGAGGCTTTGGAAAAAGCTTCCGAAATCTGGACCGAGAGCCTCGTTTCCCTCGCCCAAGGCAAGCCAGTTAACCTCGTGGCCTAAGCTTTTTAATTACTTCAAGCACTTTTAGGCAACATAGATTTCTTTCCCAAGCAGAAAGTAGTAAAATTTTTGACTTTTTATTTTGATAGACATAGAATTTAAATAGGATACTAAACGACAAGAAAGAAAAAATCGAATGAAAATATTGTTTTTTGTGCTTTTCCTCTTAGGTGCCTTGTTTTTAAATGCTTCACATATCCCCGCCTGGCTTTTAGGTAGTGAAAAACCTTCTCGTGAACACTGGAAAACTTATGGGATCATAGGAATTGCGATCTGGATCCTGATCTTAATTTTAGCTAATACTGTTTTGTGAGTTTGCAGGCAAGCCCTAGACTGGCTCGTTCAACATTTCAGCTGTATTTTTTCTTTGTTTTTCCTCTTCTTAATCTCTTTTCTCTTTTAGCTTCCTGATTTTCGATAGCATAGATTTCATTCCCAAGCAGAAAAAAGAACACTAGCTTAGTCGGCCTTAATTTTGAATTCAAATGATATAATGCAGTTTATGGGAAAAGAACTTGACAAATTTCTCACACCTGAATCATTTGGAAGAGGTACCTTTATGGGTGATGACCCGACTATTATGGATTTGTCTTCTGAAGACCGCTTGAGAGTCTCGGCTTGGCGTCAATCTTGCCCAATGCCTGGTAAGGTTTCAGGTCAATATGGCCTTGAATGGACAAGAAGAAGATATGACGAATGTGATTTTGTCTTTAAATCGATAATTTGCGAAACTGCGAGTAGGGTAAATCCTGAGCTTTATAATTTGCTCGTTTCTTCCACCGTTCGCCTTCCAGATGAACCAGTTGGCTATTTTGAACCAGGAACCGTTCCAGAATCTCATTTTTCAGAAATGTCTCCTCTGTCAACCTTATGGGGATATGCTCTTCCAAGAGTTTTTATTGAAATAGCAGGAAGAGGAGATGGTCGGACTGCCGAAAGATATTTTCAAGCAATGGATACCGTAGAAAAGGTTGCAAAAGTGTCAAAAGACCCTATCGAACTTCTCGCCAGGCTTTCAGAAGCTGCTTATGAATCTGGGGTTGACCCTAAAGAAATTTTAGGACATACTTTGGAACCTGGAATACTTAAAGAAGAAAATTGTCGGACAATGTATCGCGAAGTAATTGCTGCTCTTAGAGAAAAAGCCCCTAGACTCTGGGCGTACTACGAAAGTCTTTCTAGCGGCGAAAGAGGGAAAGCCGGAATTTTACCTAATCCTATCTAATAACCCCTTATTGGTTGGCCATATTAGACTTCTCAAGGCAACATAGATTTGCTTTCGAGAGGCTATTTTTTCAAATCGAATCTAACAAATAATTATTTCGTTGAACCAATGAAGTAAGTGACAAGCTCAATTTCAGATGGATTTATTAAACTATCAATCAATAAAGGATCGGTTAAAATTTTAAAGATGTAATCTCTGCTTTCACCTGGATTTAAAGAATAGTCGTAGGTAACTTTGTTTAGATTCAATCCTCCAGAATTTCCACCGTCGTTTCTAAAACTTACCTGTGTACAACAAGCTTCTCCTATTCTTGTTAAAGTAAAACCTTTATGTTTCAAGAAAGAAACTCGTCGAATATTCTCAACAATCTTATCGGTATCATTAGTGAGTGTTGTTTTATATTCGAAATTATAAACTTTACCTTTTTCCAGATACACATCACTAGTCTCAGTCGATAATCGAACAGGATTGGTTGCCTTTAATCTTATAGAACGGCTAGTTGGCTTAAAAGAAGGTATTTTAAGTTCGAGGTCAAAATCTTTTACTTCAATCAGCTTAGGCGTTTCGACAGAAAAACTTAGAGAAAAAGGCATTTCTCCTCGACCAACAATCATAAAAGACCCATCTTCAAATTCTGTTTTTTCAGCTACTTTTTTATGATCCTCATCGTACATAGTTATCCTTTTTATATTTACGGCAGGAATACCAATGTCTGAGTTGTTTTTAACAATAGCACTGATAGTTATACTTCTATTACCGTTTGAATAATCTTTGCTTACCACCCTTTTGTTGATGACAGATATTTCATTAAGAGGAATAGTTAATGATGACTGCAAAGAAGACGGATTATTTCCTGTTTTCAGTAGTTCATTTAGAGAATTTTGCATTCTAACCTTAGCTCTTTTGTTTAAACTTAGAGAGAGAATATTTGATAATTGATAAAACTTAGCTGCTTGAGAATAATTTCCTTGATCAAAATAGGAATCTCCTTTTTTCAAGGTGAAATAGCTTAATCCTACAGCAGAAACAATAATTATGAAGACAGGGATCAGAATAAAAAGGATGATGCGAAATTTCATTAATGTCCATTATATTATATCTCACAAAGATATTTCTATTACCTTCGATAATTATTTGCAGGCAACCTGGATTTCTTTCCCAAGCAGAAAGTAGTAAAATTGAGACTAACTTAACCTGGCAAGTAGCAAACCGGCCAAATGAATGATTCATATTAAATATAAACTCGATAAATCAAAACTTCACGGAATTGGATTATTTGCCGATGAAGATGTAAGAAAAGGACAACTGGTATATTCAGCCAGTCCCCTTTTGGATGTAAATATTACCCAGGAACAATTCGATTCCCTAGACGAAAAAGAAAAAAGGGAAATTAGATATTGGGGCTTTTGGGATAAACTAAACAACGTCTGGCATGTTGATTTTGATAATTCGAAATTTATTAATCATTCATTCAATGCCACATTAACCCAAGATCCCAAACAAAAAGACGCCTATTTAGTGGCAACCCGGGATATAAAGGCAGGTGAAGAACTTACCCAAAACTACCTCGAATTTGAAAGCGAGGAAGGCTTAAAAAGGAGAGGTATTAAAGTCAGATAATCAATGCCCCACCCCCCCTTTAGCTTTTTAGTTCTTTTGGCAATATGGATTTCTTTCCCAAGCAGAAAGTGGTAAAATTCAATCTTGTAGTATGAGCGTTGAACAAAATTCGATACCAATAAATAGTTTTACTTTTGAAGGAAAGGAACAAGTGGTTTCTTTTGTTAAAACTATGCATGTTGCCGATGGTGTAGATTGTAAGGTTTATTCATTTGATAGAGATCCAAAAAAAGATTTGGGAATTATCAAAATTGCCCCAGGTTGTAAAACTCCTTTGCAAAAAGTTTTAAATGGTGACAGAACAATTGAAGGATATAGGTCCGGAAAAGGAAAGCTCACCATAACCAAGCTTAATGGTAAGCCAGAGGTTCACCTTGTCGGCGGCGAACAGCAAGAACCTTCTTCGGTAACCGTCGAAATTGGGGAACTGATGCAGTGGGAAGCAGATAAGGAATCTTTCTTAGTCGCTTATGAAGTTTGTTTTCCGCCCTATCAAGACGGCCGCTATGAAAACATCGGTTAGCTTTATTAGACTTCTTTAGGCAATATAGATTTCTTTCTATCTTTTGCTTCTCATGACCGGCGCCCTCCTCCCCATCACCCAAGGAGACATATAGATTTTTCCCTCTTTACACAAAGATATCCAGCAGTCCTTTGTTACTTATATTACCAAGCAGTATTGATTTTTGAGGACTATGGGAATACAATGAAACAGAAATGGCAGATGAACAAATAAACACAGAAGAAAACACTGAGGCTAATAAAGGCGCAACACCTAAAGATAAGCACCCCACTTCTATCCCCGTCCCTTATGTCATCTCTTGTGGGGCAATCACCAAAGCTCTTGACCGCATTCAAGCTGCATCCACTCCGGAAAGGTTTACACAAGATTTCTTGTCAACAAAACTTAACCTCAAAGGAGGTTCACCCCGGCCAGTCATCCCTTTTTTAAAAAGGACAGGTTTCTTAAATGGCGATGGAACGCCTACAGAGTTGTATAAAGAGTTTAGAAATCCCACGCTCCGTGGAAAAGCAGCGGCAGGAGCCTTGAAGAAAGGGTATGCGCCTTTATATGAAATCAACGAACATGTACATGACTTAAACGATAGGGAGTTGGTGGGAGTAATTATACAAGCCACAGGGTTGGATTCCAAATCACGAACCACAAAAGCGATATCGGGGTCTTTTAAAGCATTACGAAGTTTTGCTGTGTTTGACGAAGATACTGCTTTAGAAAAAGAGACTTCCCCTCCGGCCGAAGTCAATCGAAGGATCGAACCTAGTAAACCAAGCGAAACTCCTAAAGCGCCGGTTGATCTGAAATTGGGCTATGTCATTAATTTGAATTTACCAGCAACCTCTGATGTGGCTGTTTTTGATGCAATCTTTAAGAGTCTTCGGGAGCACCTCTTAGAATAATGAACCACTTAAAAGCTGCTCTTAACCACTTTGCGATGACGAGTCAGCTTATTGGACACAATTTGGATCAGGTCGAGCAAAGATACGGAGTAAATCTGGGCAGGGAGAACACTAAAATTATCGAAGCCGATAAGGAATATTACCCTCAAATCGAGCAAGACATAAGAAACGAGGCGGCTGCAATGGCTCCTCATTATGAGGTCTTTTATTCGCTTGAAAAAACGGTGCGGCGTCTTATAACAGACACTTTAGTTACCGGAAGCGGGGTCGATTGGTGGAAAAGTCAGCGGATTCCAAGAGACATTCGCAATGCAACCGAAAAAAGGCAAAGAGAAGAAATAGATTCCGGAGTGACCCCTCGATCCGATGATCCAATCGATTTTTGTACCTTTGGTGAATTAGGAGAAATTATCAAGGCGAATTGGAACGTTTTTGGGGCAACTTTCTCAAGTGTAAAAGCGGTAGAACATGTTATGGTTGTTCTTAACAGACTACGAGGCCCCATTGCTCATTGTTGCTTATTGGCAGAAGATGAGATTTTACGACTTCGTCTTGCTGTGAGAGACTGGTTTCGTCTGATGGAATAACCCCATTTTTTCCTTGCTTTTCCTTCCCTAATCTCCTACTCTAGAAACTATGAAGAAAAAAGCAATTGACGTCTTTGGCTGGTATGGAACAATTGCTATTATCGCCGCTTATGCATTAGTCAGTTTTTCTCTTCTCCAGTCAAATAGTTTTCTTTATCAACTGCTTAATTTGACGGGCGCTTTAGGGATTGTGACCGTTTCCTTATACAAGAAAACTTACCAGCCGGGAGTCTTAAATATCGTTTGGACTGTCATTGCGCTAGTGGCAATACTGAAGATACTCCGATGAAAAAGTGGTCAGCCAGGGTTACTAAAGAAAGCAATGCCTTAGATACCGAAGAGGGGGTTTTTACCTGGAAAGACCCGAAAAAGATTGCTTTATCCTTGAAGCGCTCGGCCGAGAGTAGCACCCGGCGGAAAGGCACTCCCTTCCAATCAGCAATGAGTATGCTTAATTTTTATATCAACCGGGCCGGCAAAAGTTTAGAGCCGGAGCAAAAAAAGATTCTGGAGCAAGCCAAAATTGAACTGCGGCGGCTTTATGGAAAAGAACCATAATAATCTTGCAAAAGGCTTCTTTTAGGCATAAACTATTCTTTTAGGCCCAAATTACTCAAGGCGGAGAGAATGGAAAATATCATTAAAGTCAACAATTTAGTTAAAGAATTTTCGGGATTTAAGGCCGTCAACCATATTTCTTTTGAGGTCAAAAAAGGAGAGGTTTTTGCTTTTTTAGGCCCCAACGGCGCCGGGAAAACCACGACTATCAAAATGCTGACTACCCTGCTTCGCCCGACCGACGGATCAGTGGAAGTTAACGGCTTTAATGTTCTGACTGACAAAGATGATGTTCGCCGCTCTTTAGGGATTGTCTTCCAAGACCCCAGTTTAGATGATGAGCTAACTGCTTATGAAAATATGGAATTTCACGGCGTTTTATGCCGCGTTCCCACCGATTTGCGCCGCAAAAGAATTGAGGAGCTTTTGAAATTTGTGGAACTTTGGGAAAGAAAGGACAGTTTAGTGAAGACTTTTTCCGGCGGAATGAAAAGACGCTTGGAAGTGGCTCGGGGTTTGCTTCATCGGCCGAAGATTCTTTTTTTAGACGAGCCGACTTTAGGCCTTGACCCCCAAACCAGGAATCATATCTGGAGTTATATTCAAAAGTTAAATAAGGAAGATGAAATTACGATTTTTCTCACCACCCATTACTTGGAAGAAGCGGAAAAAGTGGCTGATCGAATCGCCGTTATTGATCACGGCGAAATTGTCGCTTTAGGCAAACCAAAAGATTTGGAAGCGCAAACCAAAACCCACACCCTGGAAGAAGCCTTTTTAACTCTGACGGGTCATGGTATTCGTGAAGAGGAAGGAAGCGCCCTTGACCAAATGAGAATTCGCCGGCGCATGAGGGGGATAAGATGAGCGCCATTTATATTATGTGGCTAAGACAGTTAAAGCGGCATTTCCGCTCCAAAGCGCGGCTGATTGGTTCTTTGGGCCAGCCGCTTTTATTCCTTTTGGGTTTTGGCTTTGGTTTCGGCTCAATTTACCAACGTGCCGGAGGAGGCAGCTATATTCAATTTCTGGCTCCCGGGATTATCGCCATGTCCGTTCTTTTTACCGCCATTTTCTCGGGGATTGAAGTTATTTGGGACCGCCAATTTGGATTTTTAAAAGAGACGCTAGTCGTACCGGTTTCCCGGCTTCAAATTATGCTGGGAAAAACTTTAGGCGGAGCCACCGTGGCCACGATTCAAGGACTATTTGTCTTCTTTATTTCCCTGCTGGTTGGTTTTCGGCCGACTAATCTCTCTCTTCTGCCGCTGGCCTTTTTATTTATGTTCTTAATTGCTCTGGTTTTCACTGCCGTCGGTACTGCCATTGCTTCCACCTTGACGGATATGCACGCTTTCCAGCTGATTATGAATTTTTTGGTCATGCCGCTTTTCTTTTTATCGGGGGCGCTTTTTCCTCTGGAGGGATTGCCAAAAGTGATGAGCCTTATTGTCAGCCTTAATCCCCTTTCTTACGGGGTTGATGGGATTAGAGGGGCCTTAATCGGCATTTTTAACTTTGGTGTGATGTTTGATTTTATGGCCTTGTTGGGCTCTTCGATTATTTTCCTTTTTTTAGGAAGCTTCCTCTTTGGCCGCATTGAGGCATAAATTTGGTTGACAAAGAGAATCCACAAAGATTTGGCCTTTAATGCCCTTTTGTTTAAAACTAAAAGGTTCGAACCAATATGGTGAAATGGTGGTTTAATTAGAGTAGAATAGCGGCAAATGCCAAACCTTGAGCGCATCCATTGGTTTCTAAGAGAAGATTGTAATCTAGAAAGATGCGCCTATTGCTTCGGTCCTCTACCGGGAAACGAGGTCTCCCCGGAAAGAGATGCTCAATTAGCCAGGGTTTTGGTTGAAAATGGCGTCAGAGAAGTAATTTTGGGCGGCGGTGAACCCACTCTAGCCAGGAATTTGGAAGAAGTATTAAGAATATTAAAAGATGGTGGTGTTTATGTTAGTTTGCACACTAACGGTTTGCTACTGACGGATGAAAGACTGGAAAGATGGGAAGGTTTAATTGATGATATCGCTTTACCTATAGATGCGGTTGATAGAAATATTCAAAGGCAATTGAGGGGAGAAGGATTTATGGGGGTATTTGATAACTTAATGGAGTGGGCCAATAAAATAAACAGCAAGGGAATTGAAATGGGCTGGCACACGGTATTTACCGCGGTTAATAGTGGCGAGGCCCCAGCGATATACCCAATGATTAATGAACAGCGATTTAAGTATTGGCGAGTGTATGAATATAATAGTGACCTGGCTCGGCAAGCATGGTCAAGAGTGGAAGAGTTAAGCGAGAGAGAGAAATTAGAAAATCTAGGAACTCCAGAAAAAGGCGGCACCGACTGTTTGCTGGCAGACTTTTTGCGGATGGAAGAAAGAATGGCGCAGTTTGGCGATAGCAGAATTCAGTTTGTGGCCAGAAAGGATGGCCGGAAAGAACCATACGCCTTTTTAACCAATAGCGGGCGGGTAAATTTTTATGCTTGGTATTCTGGTGATAGGTGGAGAATGCTGGGAGATATTTCAAGGGACGGATTTCGTGAAGTTGAAAGAAAATGGGGAGAAATCAAAGAGATGAATGAATATGATGAGGATGAGCGGATAGAAGCGGATATGGAAATGCCCTTTTGGGTTCGGCTTCGTGACGGGTCTGGCTGTCCAGATGAAGAGGAGGCATTGCTACCAGAATATGAGCCGGAGGTGGAGCGATTAGCTAATTTATGGCAAGAAAGAAATGGTTAAGCGAAACGATTCGCAATATTCTTTCTTATTTCTTCTTCCCCAGGTGCTTGAAGTATTCAACCTGCCTTAGGCGTTTGACTGCCTCTTCTTTAGTTTTATACGGTCCGCCTAAACTGCGGCGGGTTTTTTCGGAAATGACAAAGTAGCCGGCTTTCCTTTTGACAATCATTAATTTGATTATATAATGTCTTGAAACTTGACAACATAGAGGTGTTTTGATAAGACTTAGAGTAGGTAGTAATAAATGGAGGTTAACAGCTTAAATAAAGACTCACCGAGAAATTTTTTGGTGAAGAGTAACACTCAGCTTATAAAATCCTTGGTCCTCTTCTTTTTATCGATAATCCTTCTTTTTGCGACCACTTTTGCAGTGACCATAGAAAATTCTCGAACTATTCAATCAAGAGCAGCTTTATCTTCGACAGAAACTTTTCCCGTCCAACCAATTTTATTTGAGGAACATTTCGATTCGGCCAGTGCTTTATCTAATTGGCAAATTACTCAAAACCCTTCCGTAAACAATATCATTTCAATCGACCCTCTTTCTTACAAAGGGTCCGGCAGTTTACTGCTCAACTATAACAATTACACTAATGCTCAACTCGTCCGGGCTGATAAAGTCTTGGCTGAAACTCCCATTACCAATCTTGTCTTGCGGGTGGCTTTCTATGACGACTATACTCCCACCAATCCGACTAAAGGGACTTTCTTTTTAGCAGTTTCCGGTGACCTCAACACTGGCATTGGGGTTAATGCTTTTGTGTCTCCAAATAATTATCTTTTTAGAACCAATACTTACACTAATATGAAAGATACTGGCGTAAAACGAAGCAAAGGTTGGCATATCTTTGAGCTGGTGGTGACTGACAAAGGAACTTTCGGCAAGATTGACAACTCTTTTCTTTACAATAGCGACCGAACACTGATGGTCAATTCGACCCAAACCAATATCAAAATGCTAAGCTTGCTTTCGACTTGGGGACTCTACGGTAAGAGTTGGTTTGACGAAGTAATTGTCGCTAAAATGGACACGATTAGCGCCGAGGATCAAATCTTTCGGACTTCAAAGATTTTTTATGAAACTTACAAGAATACTGATTTCTCGCCTCTTTATCCGGCTTTGGGTACCCGCACCCACGCCAATGACCTGCGAAGCCTCCTTAATACCGCTATCATTTTTTATCAATATGGCATGCGGGCGGGCGACAATACTGCGGTCAGTCGGGCGGTTACGCTTTTCAAAGACGCTCTTCAGTTTGGTAATTGGAACAAAGACGATGCCGGTAAATTTTGGGCACGGGGAGCATACCTTAGCCAACTCGTTGCCGTCACCAACCTTCTAAAACCAAGTCTTGATCAAGCGACTCTTTCTTCCGCTCAAAATCTCATTTACTCCCAAGTCCAGTCGTATATTCTCCTTCAGGAAAACTTTAATCAGCCGCTTTCCGGCTGGCAGAACTTAAGTACTTCATCCAATGAAGCGACCATTGTCCCCAATATCGGCCGGGATGGCTCCAGCGCCCTTGTCCTAAACTATCGCGACGGGACTTTCAATTCGACTACTGGCGGGCATAACTTGGTGAATATAAGGAAGATCCTCCCCGTATACTCGATTTCGCCCAGCCTTAAGGTAAAAATCTGGTTTTATGACGATTTAAGCCCGCAAAAGGGAACGATGTTTTTGTTGGCTTCCTCTACCTCGACGCCGAATACGGGAATTGGGGTTAATACTTCGATTTCCCCTAATAACTACCTCTTCCGTCTTAATTCCCCCAGCAATATGCAACCAACAGGGGTCTTACGAAGTAAAGGTTGGCATCAATTTGTCCTAACATTAAGTAGTAATAGCGGAACCAAAGAGCGCCTTGGTGTTATCGGATATATTGATGGGAAAAAGGTAGGAGTAAACTCTACCCAAGTTATTGCCGACACTGTCCAGCTAGTAAGCACTTGGGGACTGACTGGTACGAGCGTCTATGACGACCTTCTGGTTACCCGAATGCCGGATACGGGAAAGACCGTCGACACTAAGGGAGAGGAGAATGCTTGGCACGCTCTAGCGATTGCTGAAGCAGTTAATTTCTTCCCTGATATCCCCAACCGGAGCATTTTATCTGACTTGGCCGATTGCTATGCCTATCATTCAATTACGGTTAGCACTGATTCGGAATATTGCGAGACGAAGACTCAAACTGCCTATGATGACTTCCACTTTGACAACCATGGTTTCACCAACCCAACTTATCAAGCCGGAGTTATGATTCAGCTCATCCGTGGCGGCTACAGCTACAAAGCGGCCGGTGCGGCCGTTCCGTCCAGTTTTACTCATAATCTGAAATCAGCCTACCAGTCATTAGTTGGTTTTGTCGACCCGGCCGGTTATCAATATATAAAGTCGCCACCGGGTGATTGGTCGGGGGCGACTGATTCACCCTATCAAAGCGGCCAGCCGGTGATTCTTTATGGTTACAAGCAGGGTTGGCCGACGCCTTTTAAGGTTGATGATTTTATCTCCAAAAGGTCAATTGAGTATTTTAATATTGTTTCGGTTTACTTTAAGGATCCCCCGGCCAGTATTCCCACCTATAATCAAGCAGATAAAACAAACTTAGGATATCTTTGGTTCTTGGATTCGGTTTTAGCTGAGATGCAGCTTCTTTCTGGACTCCCTAGTGTTCAATAGAGCCGAAATCCGATTGGCTTGTCAAAATATCAGGAAACTTAACAATTACTCAAAAGACTTTAGTCTGGGCACCCGGTGGTTAGTAACTCAATTCTTGCCATTTTGTGATTTCCTGCTTAAATTAGGCTGCTAAAGTTAGCGCATGACCATCTGTATTGCCGCCATGGCCGAAAACGGCAAAAAAATTGTGGTGGCGGTTGACCGGATGATTACCGCCAATTTCCCCATTTCTTATGAATTTGAAACCGATGATGTGCCCAAAATTTACCGCCTCGGCGGCAACGCGGTCGCCATGTCCGCCGGCAATGCTTTAAATGCCCATGAGGTAATTGAAAAGGCTAACAATCAAATTAAAAATCAGCAAATCAGCAAAATTGAGCAGATATTAGAGGTTCTTCGCCGTTCCTATCAAGATTACCGTCGCCGGCTGGTGATTGAGCGCACACTTGAGCCCCGCGGCCTGACTTTGGATAATTATTACACCATGCAGCAAAAACTCGTTCCGGCCGTGGTCCAGGAAATTGAATCCCAACTGACAAATTTCAGTCTTCAGGTGGAGCTGATTGTGTCCGGCTGTCGGGACGAGGAAGAATGTCATCTGTACACTATTACTCATCCCGGAATAAACCTTTTGCATGATGCCATTGGTTATGTCAGCATTGGCTCCGGCGCTCCTCATGCGATGTATTATTTGATTGCCTCGGACTATAAAAAAAGCCTGCCGGTTGAAGAAGTAAAAAAAATTGTTTTAGCCGCCAAAAAGAAAAGTGAAGTGGCGCCGGGAGTGGGAAAACAGACCGAATTATTAACAATTCCGCTGACAGAGGAGGAACATGGAGATAAACCAATTAAATGAAAAAGAAGATTTTAGAACAAGCAAAAACCGAACTGCGTCGGCTTTACGGCCGGTAATTAGGGGTGCTCAAGGTTATAAATTTCCCTTTTTAAATCGTCTATCATTGCTTGAAGGACCATCACCTCAGAATGTTTTAATTCGGAAAGAGCGCTTTCATGAATGACTCCTCGATAGGTTTTCATTTTAAAAGCAAGTCTGGATTCGTACTTTGCCAATTTCTTTTTTAACTCCTTAATCTTTTCTTCTTTGTTCATCTGTAAATTCTAACATATCACCTTAATGTTTTCCTTTAAGTTTTTAATCGGCTTGTAGTTTTGACGGTGAATCGGACAAGGGCCGAATTTTTTTAAAGCCTCAAGATGTTCCTTTGTTCCATAGCCGACGTGTTTCTCGAAACCGTACTGGGGATATTGACTTGCCAACTTTTTCATAATTCGGTCTCGGGTTACTTTGGCTAAAACCGAACCGGCGGCAATTGAGTAATGATAAAGCCCGCCGGCTTTAATTCTCTCGGACCGATATTCGGCTAACCTAAGTGTCCGGCTGCCGTCAATAATGACAAAAGAAATTGGTAAATGGAATTTATTTTCAATTTCCGAAAGCGCTAAAAGCATTGCCTTTTGCGCTGCTCGGTTAATCCCGATTTTATTAATTTCTTCGGCCGAAACAATGCCGACTCCGAAAGCGGATGATTCTTCGCGGATTACCAAAAAGGCTTTTTCTCTCTGCCGAGCGGTCATCTTTTTACTGTCGCGGACTATCGGCACCACTTGTTTAGCGGAATGAATTACGACCGCCCCAGCGGTTACTGGCCCGGCCCAAGGACCTCTCCCCGCTTCATCAACTCCCGCCACATTCAGATAGCCTTTTTGCCAAAGCTGTTTTTCAAAAGATAAATCGGGAATAATCATTTTGTTTCGGCTACCAAGCGTAGCTTCTTCATTTCTTCGACCAAGTCTGGCAAAAGATAATTAGCATTAAGGCCGCTGGGGTTAGGCAGAACCCAAATTCGGGTATGATTAATTAATTTTTCTTGGGGACCTACTTTAGCTTTGGGAGTGAAAAAGGCCATTTGATAAGCGCCAATGCCCAAGATAGCGACAGATTCTGGTTTAAACCGCCTGACTTTTTGGACTAAAGTTTTCCCGCCGGCAACTAATTCTTTTTTAGTTAAAGCGGCTTCGGAAGCAGTGGCTCTGGCGACCAGATTGACTATACCATAGCCAAAAGTTAAGAGTTTTGACTCTTCGAAGGGACTAAATAACCGGGCAGTGAAACCGGCCTGATAGAGAGCTTTCCAAAACCGATTGCCGGGATAAGCGAAATGGTGACCGGTAGCGCCGGAATAAAGACCGGGATTAACCCCGCAAAAAAGGACTTTTAAGTTGGGGGCAATAATGTCGGGGACTACTTTTCCGGCCGCGGCCAAAACCTCTGCTCTAGTTGGTCGACCAAACTCCATGACCACATTATAACGCGGTTAAGTCGAAGTTAAAGAATTACTCTATTTCGTAGCTGAGTGTGACAAAAATCTTGATTTCTGATGAGCCAGGCTGAACTTCAGTTGGTGCTCCTCCCCCCATTCCCACATTGGCAGACTCCCGCAAGAGTACCGGTTGCGGCAAATCGTTTCGCCCTTCACTGTAATTAATAATTTTACCTAATTTAAAACCGGCAATCCGGGCCGCTTCGACCGCTTTTTTCTTTGCTTCATCGACCGCTTGCTTGCGCGCTTCTTCTTCGGCTTTGGTTTTATCGTCAACATCAAAAGTGATGTTGCCGACTTGGTTGGCCCCGTTGGCGGTGGCGGCATCAATGACTTCATTTATTTTGTCAATGTCCCGAACTTTGACGGAAAGGTTCGTGCTCGCGTTGTAGCCGATGATGCGCTGCCGACCGCTGTTCCAATCGTAAGCGGGGTTAATATTGTAATTAGTAGTTTTGATGTCTTTTTCGTCAACTCCCAACTTTTTCAAACTGGCGGCCACTTTGCTTATCGTGGCATTAATTTGGTTTTGGACTTGAGTAACCGAATTGCCGCTAGCTTCGATGCCAACATTGACTAAAGCAATATCCGGCTTAACCACGGCTTTTCCCTCGCCGGAAACGGAGAAAACATCATTCTTGTTCGTCGTGACGCTTCTAACGGAAAAAGGAATCGGCCCTAAAAGCCGGGTATAGCCAAAAAGCGTGACGAAAGAAAGGATTATTAAGAGAAACGCTGGTAGAATTTTTTGAACGATTGTTTTCACTAGTTCAATATACCATGTTTCATTTCGAGCTTGTCAAGAGAAACTCTCTTTTGGATTTGTAACCGCCGATTTACCTTGCCCTTACGAAATTGTCTTAGAGTCGTTTAGTATGCAAACCGAAAGGAGGTGAAATGGATGAAAAAGGAATCGACGAACAATCCTAGGAATCCCTCTTTGGCAAACAAGGAATATCTCCAAAAGTATGGAGAAAACCTTTCTTATACGACAAAACATGCCAAATGGATAAATACACCCGATGAGCATGAAGATTATCCAGGACAGGCATTAGTTACCCGCAATAAAGAGGTTATTCATCAGTGGGCCGAAGAGCGGAAGGCCAAACCAGCGACGGTACCGGGAACGGAGCATAACCAGCGCCCGGGAGTTTTGCGTTTTGATTTTCCGGGCTATGGCGGTCGCGAATTACAAAAAATCAGCTGGGCTGAATGGTTTAAGTCATTTGATAGTCGAGAGCTAGTCTTTATGTTCCAGGAAAACTTAAAAAATGGTCGCCAAAGTAACTTTTTCCATATGGACAGCCCTTTCCGGGAGCATGACTAGCCAGGCAATTTAAAGAGGTTAAAGGGAAAATCTTGGATTATTTCCTCTGGGATTTTTTGATATCAGAGAGGATTTCTTTTTTAATCTTTTCCGCCTCTTTTTTAATCATCTCTTCAACATCATCGGTAATAGTTTCTTTAAGAAAATTAAGCAAGTCCGGATCATAAGGAGCTTCATTAAAACGGGTCAAAAAATTTTCCTGCTGCCCCGAAGACAGATGACTTAGAATAAGATTAAGAGTCTGATGGTGAAAAGTATCATCAATAAGGCTAATAAGTTCCTCTTTTTCCCCATCTTCTAACTGATGGCCCTCCAGTTCGACAATGACCTCTTCGATTTTGATTAGATGGTCGTAAAAAATCTTGGACATACTTTCTACTGCTCCGTCATCGCGAGCGGCCCTTGTTTTAAATTATACTCTAGTGGTCCGAGAGAAACTTTCTTGTCTGGATCATCAACAAAGAACAAGATAACCGGGCCCTTTTGTTTCCCTACATTAAGACCTAAATAAGCCATCACTTCCGGCGAACCCCCAAAGTGCTTCCCGGTCCAGGCCGCAGGGCCGGCATCGGCAATAACGGCAACGATTGTTTTGCCGTTAACCGGATTAACGACTAAGACCTTTCGGTATTTATACCATTGACTTAATTCTCTTGTCCGGGTATTCCAGTCGGGCAAGTAAAGGGTCTGAACCGCCACATAATATTTTTCGCTTTCTTCCAACTCGGCCGTCAAATTTTTCTTCGCATTAGCAAAGTAACCCCAACCGCCTAAACTCGAGGTAATACCTGATTGCAAAAGCTGATCGTGCTGTTCTACGGTGTCCCCGGGATAGCGGGGTAAATGTTGTTCCGCCCCGATAAAGCCATAAGTTTGGTTAAGATGGTTGTTTTCTAGGTTACCAACCGCTCGCACCCCCCAAACATTTTCAAATGCTTGGCTGATTCTTTCTTCTTGTGGCGGCGTTAACGGCCCGACTTGCGGTGGGAGAATGTTGGCCAATTTATTAACTAAAGATTGCGAGCGGCTCATATGAGTCATTTCGACTTGTTTTTGGGGCGTGGTTGGACTAACAGCAGGGACGGAAAGCATTAAGCTTCCGGCTAGAGCCCCAGAAGCCAAAAGTTTACCGGCATGCTCGCGAATTTTCCCCGGCTCCAAGAGATTTTTGGCCTTCAAGAATTCAATTGCCTGGGGGTTTTTTTGGCTTAAGGCTTGCTCTGAAAGAAGCCACCGATACTTTAGCTTGGAATATAAAAGCGAAGAATCAAGAACTGGTTTCTCTTTCCTGGCCATAGCTAGAATTACTATACAACATAAGCAAAAGGTAATAAAGTGAAAAATTAGTTAATTTTGAAGAATCCCTGGACTTCGTCATATTGAGGACGATTAGAGAAGTCTTCATTTATTAGAGCTTCATTGCCGCCCATACCCAGATGCCAATAATTAAAGCCAACTACGCTTGGCCGCTTGGCCGCCCCCAGACTGTTTCTCACTTGCTGCTCGATATCGCCATTACCAGCACTACCCCACTCGCCGATAATAATCGGCAAACCTGGGTATTTGGCCATCACTTCGTCCAGTCCCTGCTCCATTGTTTGGCCAATCAGTTCAGGGTAATGATCAATCGTTACGTTCCCCATTTTTTGAATCGTCGCGTCTTCCAAAATCCCCTGCCAGTCGGGATTATTGCTGCCCCAGGTGACAAAGCCGTCAAAACCAAAGTAGCCGATTTTTATTTTTCTACCCAAACCGATTTGATCAAAAGCGTTATTCGCCGCATCAATGGCCTCCCTCAACCAACGGTTAAAGTGCTCCTGGTTATCAAAGATGCAGATACCGTAAGCACAATAGGTTACTCCTCCCACCCCGCCGTTTTGCGGTTCTGGAATCGGAGTAAAAATATCCCCTTCCCTAAACATCCCCCAATTATTCTTAATGTAATCGTCGATCATGGTTAGATAGTCTCCTTTGGCTTTGGGAGTGTCGTAAATGCCCTCAAAAGCCAAAGGCATATGCCGATGCCAGACCTTTAAGCCGCGGCTGCGAATGGCATTGACCCATTTCCAAGTGTAATTCACGGAATTGCCGCAGGTCGGGTTATCGTAAGGCGTTTCCACCGCCACGTAATTTGCTCCTAATTCTTTAGCTTTGTCCACCCAACGGTCAATAAAGGTTTGGTCACGCTGGCCGCAGATACGGTCTTTGGTTTCCTTCATTGAGGAAACACTTTGTATCGGCCAGGAGCCGGTAGTGGTTGGCGAAGGCGTGGGCGGGGTCATTGTTGGAGTTAAAGTCTGAATTAAAGTTGGAATAATGGTTGGAGTGATGGATGGAAGCAAAATTAAGGTTGGGGTTAACGTCGGGGTTAAGCCGGTGGTAGGGGTAGGCATAGTCGGGGGAGTGGTGGTCGGTTTAGGAGTAGGGAAAATTGAGGGAGGCAATGTTGGTCGGCGAAACATCCCTAGCGGTAATTTAGGCAGCGGAGGAAGTTTGAAAGTCCAAGAAAAGAGATTCAAAAAAAAAGATAAGGAAAAAATGGCGGGAAAAAAGGTAAAAGTTTTTCTCTTAGGCGCGTTTAATATCATTTGGGCAGAAATGATTTTTTGAAAAACAATTCAGGAATTCATTCTAGCACAATTTGTCAACCATGCAAGTCCGCCCAAAATATAGATTTCACTAGAAGTTCTTTCGGTATTATTACGTCTTTTTAATTAATAACCAACAACATTACTCAACAATGAATAGTGAATTTAGAAAAGAAAGGAGGTGAACAATGATGAAAAAAATAGCCTTTCTGGCTTTTTTGGCGGGTTTGCTTTTGGTGGTCGCCCAACCAGCGGCGGCGACAAGCTTAGATAATTGCTGTAAAGTTGATTGTCAAAAACTAAACAAAAATCCAAAGATAGTTGCTTGTTATGAATCGGGTACCCACGGCATTGTTGGCCAAAGCGAAACTCATACCGGCGTCGACTATGTTAAACAATTAAGTTGTGGAAACCTTTTTCAATTTTTTTGTGGTAGCTCACCTTCCGAGGGTTTGCATCGGGAAATTTCCCTCTGGAAATTTGCCCGCGACCAGCGTTGTCCAACGGGCTGGATTTTATTAGAAAATCCCTATCCAGAATGGGGAGACTACCTAAAACCGGAAGCAAATTATTGTGTTAAAACGATTACCCTTCCCTGTCCTAAAAATGGATGTTTGTCATCTTGCCCGACTCTTCCCAAGACAGAGTAATTAATGACGAGAAAACAAGCCCAAAGTTATTGGTATCGGTGGGCTTGTTTTTATAATAAAGTTTATGAACCAATGCGTTTAAAAATTAGAATTTCTTTCGAGGTGTAGACTTTATTAAAAAATTTGTAGAGACGATCTCTCATTTCCGGCTGATCATAAAGTCGGCGCCAGACCGTGTCGTCTTTTTGCATAATTATCCAAATGGCATATTTTTCCGGTTCCTTAAATGAATCTTCCCAATAAGGCGTTGTTCCTACATAAATAACATTTTGCATTGGGATATGGGTTTGAATAACACTGAGAGTCCGGGCATAATCATCTAATAAAACTAAACCTCGATCGTAATGCTGGGCCAGCCAGTTTTGAGCATCCGGTTTCTTGGCTGACGATAACCCCTTAAGACCATCGCTTAGAGAAATTACCTCCGCTTGCCCTGAAAGGTATAAAAATATTTGAGATAGAAAAAAAAGACCGACTAGGGGGAGAAAGAGCCTTTTGGTTTTTTTGAAAAGATAGGCAAAGAATATCGATGAAGCCGGCACCATCATTACACCATAACGGACATTGAAAAGCCGCCATTCAAAGGTTTCTGGCGTTAGCGATGGTATAAAAATAACCGATTGCCCAAGATAAAGAGATATGAGATAAAAAGGGAAAGGCGAGAGTAAAATGGCAGCCACAATCAGGCGATACTTTTCTTCTTTCCGCCAAAGATAAAGTAATATTCCGGCACCGGCGGCCAAGGAAAAAATTAAACCGATATTAGCCACCGCCGTTGTCAAATAGTAAGCAAAAGCCAGGCCTAAATTGTGATAAGCGGGTAATTCATTTCTAGCCAGCCACGCCATTTGTTGCGACTTAGCCGAAAAAATGCTGTTAGTAAAATAAAAAGGGTTTTGAAAAATCAAAAAGTTCCAAAGAAGCCAAAGAAAAATCCCGTAAAAAGCGGGAGTGGCAAACAAAATTAATTTTCCCTCGATTGCCTTTGGCGATTGCCCTCTTTTAACTAAAGACAACACCAGTAGCCCTGCCTCCAAAGCCACCAGAAACCAGCCATCATAACGGCTTAAAGTCGCACAAAGGCCAAAGAAGCCGGCCAAGATTAAAGAGAAAACCTCTTTTTCTCCCTTTATAAATTTAAGGAAGAAATATGTGTTTAGGAGAAGAAAAGCAATTAACGGTAGTTCAGTCATCGGCGTTGCCTGGAGATAAAGTACGTTTGGATTGGCAATAAAAACCACCGCTGCCAATAAAGCCACTCTTTTATTATCTAAAATCAGCATAGCCAGTTGATAAATAATTAGGGATGAAATGATAAAAGCCCCTCCAGAAACAATCGTTCCCGCCCAACCACTGCGCCAAAGTGGGTCGAAAGCTACCAGGGGCACCATCAATAAATGAGGAAGCGGTAGCCAGATGCCCCCCAATTGGGCTAAGCCGGGAGTAAGACAGGAAATTACTCGCTTGGCAATATTAAGGTGCGATTCGGCATCACCGTAAGCAATAACAAAATCGTTAAGATGACAAAAAAGAGCGCTGAAAATACTAAATACAAATGCCAAAGCCAAAACAATCTTCCGATGCATACGTTTAAAGAAACAATTTTAGTTAAGATACGGCAATCGTTCGGTCAACCAGTTGTTGGCCGACAATATTAACGGCCTGGTTGGTGGCTTTCTGGTTATTAATATGGAAACCGTGAGTGGTTTTCGCCCAGTAATGAGGGTGGTAAGCAATTTCATACAAGGCCTTCCAGCCCGCCAAACTCATCCCAAGCCAATAAAAAGGAACCAGAAAGACATATTTGAGTAAATCAAAATAGCCTCTTTTAGCACAACCAACCATATAATAATAAAGATATAAAAAATTGCCCACTGCCAAGCAAAAGACGCCTAAGTACATAATTGCTGGCGGATAAAAAGATTCAATTAATTGACCGACCATTGGCCGGAATAAAAAGTAACAGAGAGTGGTTAGCCACATAAGAGGATTGATAAATATCGACAAAATTTTTCCTCCCACGACTAACTGAAAAGTCAGAATATCTGGATTTCTCCAGTCATGAAGAAAATCTTTTGGTTGCCGCATATGAACAAAATAGGTTTGAATATAGCCTTTTATCCAGCGGCTTCGTTGCCGGAGCCAATTTAACGGTTGACAATTAGCTTCTTCAAAGGTAGTCGAATCCATCATTGCCGTGTGATAGCCTTTTTTGGCTAGTCTGATACCCAAATCACAATCTTCAGTCACATTGAAAGGGTCCCAGCCCTCCAAAGAGCGCAAGGCCTTCAGGCGGAAGTGATTAGAAGTCCCTCCGAGAGGAATGGGCGCGTGAATTGATTGTAAGCCGATGAGGATAAGGTCGAACCAAAGGGAATACTCAGCGGTAAAAAGTCGAGTTAAAAGATTTTGGTGAGGATTGTAATAATTTAGTTTTGCTTGAATACAAATTGTTTTTTCATTGACTCGATCGAAAGCTAAACAGGCTTTTTTCAGTTGATTTTTCTCGGGGATATCTTCGGCGTCGTAGATGACCGCATATTCGCCTTTAGCTAACTTAAGTCCATAATTGAGAGCCTTCGGCTTGGTTTTGGGCAAAGAGTGAGGGACAATAATCGTCTCAAAATAGCTCGGTAGCCGGTAATCTCGGGCAACTTTGATTGTTTTTTCGTCATTCTCTTCCAAGAGCAGTAAAACCTGCAGTTTGTCTTTGGGGTAGTCAAGCCGGCTAATCGCCGTTACAAATTGGGGTAAAACTTCCCACTCTTTGTACAATGGGCAAAAAATTGTATAAAATGGCAGCTTTCGTCCATCAAGACCGGCAATTTCTTTGGGAACAAAGGAAATTTCCGGCGGGTTGATAAAACTTTTCAAAATTAAATACAGATTGAAAATAAGGTCAGCAAAATAAAGAATCGTCAAGGCGCCGATTAAAAAAGTCAGGGTAAAGTGCCAATTTAAAAGTAGGCTCAATAAGAAGGTAAAAAGGAAAACTAGCAAAATATATTTTTGTGTAGGACTAAGGATAAAAAAAGCACTTTCCGCTATTGGCAGATTCGTATGGTGAACAAATTCCACTCCCCGGAAACAAAAACCCCTCCCCTTTCGCCTCTTTAATTCTAAGGGGAAGGGAATGATTTCATCCTTGGATTGCATATTTAGGCCAAAATAAATTTGATCAGGTAAACATATCCTTAGGGGTTGATGTTTAAGAAAGAGATCAGTAAGAAAATCGTATGAAAGATAAGTGAGTCGAAAGTGATTTCCCTCTTGACCAAAAGTGAAAAACTTGTGTATGCTGATATTCGTATGACGACACCGTCAACCCAAAATTCCGTTATTATTCCCGAGGAATCGACAACTGGAGATGAGGTGAAAGGAAACTTAGGAAAGGCGGCCGATTTCCTCAATCTCGAGAGCTTAATTAAGAGTTATTCGACTCAAATTGACAACCTTAAAAAGGAACTGAGGAAAGAAAAAAGACTGCTTAAAGATGCTTTTGAAAATGATGCCGTCTATCGGGAACACAATGAAAAGGTCAAAGAAGCGAATCAAAAGCGAATTGAAACCCGACAACAAATTTTAAATCAACCGGCTTTAAAGGAAATAAAAGAAAAGCTGGAGGAATTAAGTGAGCAAATTAAAGAAAATGAAGAGACTCTTTCCGATTACCTTTTGCAGTACCAAAAAATGACTGGCAGTAATGAAATTGAGGGCGATGATGGAGAAACTAGGATTATTGTTAATATTGCCAAACTAGTTAAAGGTTCCTTCAAGCCTAAAAGTTAGTTAAATTTTAGTTGATGAAAAAGGAAATTTTAATTTTCTTCTTTTTTTTGGCCTCTTTTTTGCTTACCGGTTGTTCTTTGCCGATAAATTTTGCTCCGGCCGAGTCCGGTCAAACGGCGACTAAACCTCAAGAAGAGAAAGTCGCGTCCCCGACACCGCTTCCCACCCTCCTCGCCCGACCAACAATGCAAGTCGACTCCAAAAAAGAATATTTTGCTTTAATTAATACCGATTTTGGTCCGGTTAAGATTCGGCTTAACGCTCAACAAACCCCAATTACCGTTAGTAATTTCATTTATTTGGCGGAAAATCATTTTTATGACCAAACAATTTTCCACCGAGTAGTAAAGAACTTTATGATACAAGGGGGCGACCCGAAGGGCGATGGCACTGGCGGACCCGGTTACTTCTTTAACGATGAGCCTTTTGAGGGGGGATACGAAAGAGGCACGGTAGCGATGGCTAATGCGGGCCCCGATACCAATGGGAGCCAATTTTTCATTATGCATCAGGATTATCAACTGCCAAAGAACTACGTTATTTTCGGTAAAGTGGTCAGCGGTATAGGGGTAGTTGACAAAATTGCCACCGCTCCAGTAGAAATAAATGCTTTTGGCGAAGGATCCAAACCGGTTTCTCCTGTGGTTATAAATTCAGTGGAGATTATTGAGAAGTAGCACCACATTCCATTAAAACTATTAACTTCTTGTAATTACAACCATTCTTCCAGGAATAACTTCTCCAACCAGTATTAAATTCTAAGTTCAAAGCTTTACCGGATTGCATTTGGTACAAAGCTTTAGCTTGTTCATCAGTAGGAAAAATGTTTTGAGGCCCTCCTTTTAACTCATTACTTTCTCCCGTCCATTCTTTTTGAACGTCATTCATTAAATTCACCTCCTTCTAATAACTTAAAAATAACTTCATGAATTCATTGCCATTAATGGTTCCCAAAGAACCCTTTCGGCACTCGCTCTCGCCGAATTTTTCAATTCCATCACCCCCAATGCCCTGGCGGTAGATTAAGAGCGGGACCGGATCGGCCGAGTGGTCTTTCTGCGAGCAGGGGGTCGAATGGTCGGCGGTTACCGCAATTGTCGCTCCCACCTCGTCCAAGTGGTTAATCGCCTGATCAATTTTTTCAATAAAAGCTTTTTTGCCTTGATAGTCACCGTCATGACCGTAAATATCGGTTGGCTTTATGTGAACAAAAAGAAAATCGTATTCATTAATTTTTTCTTTAGCGGCAGCAATTTTAGCGGCAACATCAGTGTTGGGCAAGCCTGTTGCTCCGGGGACTTCAATTAAATCCATTCCGGCCATGGTTCCAAAACCTTTATAAAGACCGGCCCCGGCAATACAGGCCGCATTTTTAAGTGACCACATTCCATTAAACGGTTTCAACTTCCTGTAATACCCTGGACCTCTGGTTAAAATATAATTGGCCTTAAATTCCCGGTCGGTATTTAAGGGGTTAGCTTCCAGGATTTCGTGGGCCTTGATTAAAAATTTTTGCAAAACTTCAGCCGTAAATTTTGCCTCAGGGCTATCATCGGTCGGTCGGGGAATATTGACTTTGGTTCCCTCCCATTTTTCCACGATTTTATCTTCGGTAACATAATGGACATCGGAATTGGTGATTTTGTCGGACAGGTCTTTTCCTCTCATCACTAAAACTAAACGATGGCCGGTTCCGGGCTTAAGGATAAACTTGACACCGTCAATTTCCATTCCGTCCAATTCTTTAATAAAGTCGCGGCTGTCTTCAATTCTTCCGGCCCGGCGGTCAAGAACATGTAAATCGTTATCGACCGTCGCTAAGTTGCCGCGAATAGCGATGTCGCCTTCTTCAAGCGCAATACCTACCCCAGCTGCCTCAATTGGGCCGCGGCCAGGATAATCAGTCTTTAGGCTGTAGCCAAACAAAGTTAAATGCGCCTCATCGCTGTTCGGCCGAATGCCCGGGCCCAAAATAGATATTAGTCCGGTCTTGCCGTTTTTGGCCATTCGGTCCATATTTGGAGTCTTGGCTGCCTCCAGCGGAGTTTTATTACTTAACTGGGTAATTGGTAGATCACCCATTCCATCGCAAATAATTAAAACATATTTCCGATTATTCACGATCTTTATTTTTTAACTTCTAATTTCTCTTCCATTCTTAATAGTCGGTTATATTTGGCCACCCGCTCTCCTCGATCCGGGCCCCCGAACTTTGATTGCCAAGACCCGGAACCTACGCAAAGGTCGGCAATCATATCATCATTGGTTTCTCCCCCCCGATGAGAAATAACGGTGGTATAGCCGGCTTGGTGAGCCAGAGAAATCGCCGCTATCGTTTCGGTGATTGTCCCAATTTGGTTCAGTTTAATTAAAACACTATTGACCGCTTTTTGATCAATCGCCTTTTGAATTCGTTTAGTATTGGTGGCTAAAAGGTCATCGCCAACTATCTGGAGGTGATCTCCGACTTTTTGGGTAAATTCCACCCAACTTTCCCAATCTTCTTCAGCAAACATATCTTCGACAGACCAAATAGGATATTTCTCGGTCCAGCCAATCACTTTCGCTAACCACTCGTCTTTTGAAAGGGCGGTATTGCCTTCACTCTTTAAAAGATACTTCCCGTCTTTATGGAATTCGGAAGAGGCGCCATCAATACCCAAAACAACTTGCTTGGTTAATTGATAGCCGGCTTTCTCCGTTGCTTCCATCATCAATTCCAAGGCTTCCTCATTGGATTTTATCTCTTGAGGCATAAACGCCCCCTCATATCCCACGCCCACGGAGTATCCTTTATTCTTAAGGAGGTCCCCCAGGGTATGAAAAATTTCTGCCCCGACTCTCATCCTTTCCCGAAAGGTGGGGAAAGCCTCTTTTTTGGGAATAACAAAATATTCTTGGCAATCAGTTGACCAATTCCCATGTTTTCCCCCCTCAAGTATTAAGATTAGCGGTTGAGGTAACTCAAAATGAGTGTTACCGGACAATTTCCCGAAGTACTCCCAAAGAGGGATTTTTTGACCTCGGGCAGCGGCTCGGCAAACCGCCATTGATACTCCCACAATGGCATTTCCGCCCAAATGGCTTTTGTTTTCAGTCCCGTCAAGATCAATTATTGCTTGATCAATTTTCCGCTGATCGTTTGCGTCTTGACCGACTAAAGCGCGATGAATTGGCCCATTGATATTTTCAATTGCTTTTAAAACCCCTCGACCGAAGTAACGATTCTTATCGCCATCCCTTAACTCCAAAGCTTCGGCCGCTCCGGTTGAAGAGCCGGAAGGGACTCCCCCCAAAGCTTTAACTCCGCCCTCCAAAGTTATCTCCGCTTCAACAGTGGGATCACCCTTAGAATCCAGAATTTCTCGGGCAGTGAGGTCAGCAATTTTCATAAACCTCCTTATTAATTTCTTTTAATTGTATCACTTCTGTCGCAAGCCTATTCCCGAACAATCGCATAAGTAACCGGGTGGCTTAAAAAGATAACCGGCGACTCCTCTACCAAGAACCGTTGAAAGTCATAATAAATATTTTTCCTTTCTTCGCGAGAGAGAGTTTTTCGGCCGTCCTCCAGCAACTTATCAATGCGGGGACTTTTGAATTTAGAAAGGTTACCCAACTGAGTCGAATGCCAGAAATAATATTGATCAGGATCACGGGAAATTTCCCGAGCGATAAGCAGAGCATCAAATTCTTCCGGAATGAAGGTCACAATTTGCACCGTCACTTCGATACCGATTTGTTGCCAAGAGTCCCTAATCTCATTGGCAATTTTTTCATACTGGGGAAAAGTGGAAAGGGTAATTTTAACCTTAGTTTCTGGGCTTTCCTGAGAGAGAAGCTTTTTGGCGTGGTCGAGATCTTGGTGGTAAGGCTTTATATCGGGATTAAATGCCCAAGAACTGGGGCTAAGGGGACTAATCGCTCTCCCCTGGCCTTCTGGCTTAGGGATAGCATAAGCGAGAGCTTGGCGGAAAGTTTTTTCACCAAAAGGAGGTCGGCTGGTATCCAAAAACACGGCTAAGTAAGCACTGGCCATTAAGTTTTGAGTCACTTCAACCGAGCTTCCAAGATAAAGACTCTCCAGATCAATTAAATTCTTTATCACATCAATTTCACCCAAATTGAAAGCCATCTTGAGTTCTTTTTCATTATTGTAAAAGCGGTAAAGCTTATTGGGCAGGCGATTTTCATCGGTGAAAAAGCTGGAACCGCCTTGGGGGACCAAAAGGATGCTTTTAACAAAATTGCCTTTTTTTTCAATTCTTTTGACTCGATAATCGCCCAAACCGATTAAACCCTTCTTAAAAAGTGGTCGCGATAAAATGACCGGCAGTGGAGAAAATGGCTCTTTGAGGTCAAAGGTCATTTGATCGCCATTAATGGCGAGGGTGACATCTTTGAAATTGTAATTGACATCGGTGATGGCGAATGGTTTGCCATCATGCCAAGCATTACTTATTTTTTTCAGCTTGAAAATATAAGTTTTCCCGTCATTGGTCGTTTGCCAACTCTCGGCAATGGCCGGTTGAGGCTCGCCCTTTTCGTCAAGGCGAGTTAAACCATAAGATATATCTTGAAGCACTTCATCGGGAAGGCCGCTGACTGTGTATTGACCAATCAAACCGATTTTTTGCGTCTTTCGGGTTTGGGGAAGAACTTTGATAATTCGGGGCAAGCAAATACTGAAAACCACTCCTAGTAAAAGGCCTAAAAAAACCGTTCGATATTGTTTTTTAATCACCGCTACTAAAAAACGGACTAAAAAACGAAGTTTTTTGAATAGAATCATTTTTAACCTGATAGCAGTAGCGCCAATGAGGAGAGAAAAAAGAAAGTTGCCGAGGCAATGGTCAAATTAAAGACAACTTTTTCTACTCCTCGTTTGGTGGAATAAGTCGTCCATAAATTGCCGCCAAAAGTGCTCCCTAAACCTGCCCCTTTCCCTTGGAGCAAAACCAAAGTAATTAAAAAAAGGCCGAAGACAATTTGAACAACTAATAAATATTCTTTTTGCAATTTACTTTGCCCCCAAAACCCAATTCAAAAAATTGGAAATCACTTCAATTAGGAATGATACCAAAATTAAAGCCCAAAAGAAAGTCAAGCTAATGGCAGGAATCACAAAACCAACGAAACTGGCACCCGGAAAAGAAAAACCGACAATTTTAAAGTCAGTGACAAAAATGACGACTAAGAGTAAAACTAAAACATTAACGACCCAGCGAAAAGCTCCCAAAGTAAGCAGGTTAATTGGCATAAGAAGAAGGTTTAAAAGTGGTTTGACCAAGAGATTTAAGAGCGTTAAAAAAAAGGCTGACCAAAACAAAACTAAATAATTTTCTTTGAACGAAATCGCCCCAATTAGCTTAGCAATCAAGAAGAGAGTCAAAAAGTTAAAAAAAATATTCCTTAAAAAACCTTTCATTCTTCTTTAAGATTAGCATTTTCTTCTAACGGAGAGCAACGATTTTTTTTCAAGCTCCATAGTAAGAGCACTAACGCCACTGTTAGTAAAACTCCGCTGATAATGCCGGCCCTCAAAATTAAAGAGTTAACCGTTAGGGTTAATTCCCTCGCTTCTTCGCCCGTCTTAAGAGTAAATTTCAACTGATAATCTCTAATTTGTTCCATTGGCTTTAGGTTGAAAGCAATTCTAAAGCGAGAAAAAGGGGGAATTTGTTTGAAAAACCATTCATTAGGCTCAACTTTTGGCTCACCCTCTAAACGGAAAATCTCATTGTTAAGACTAAAACCACTTTCATTCTTCATCTCGACTTCAAGCGAATTATTTTTGAGGGAAAAGAGGAGCTGTGGCCGAACACTCGTGATAGAAAAAGCCTTGGGATTTTTAATGACTTCCTCACTGCTTAACTCGACAAACACCTGCTTTTCTGAACTCTCATTATCTTTGTAAGCGCCGGGAGAAAGTGGCAAAGTGTCGCTGCGGCCATGAATGACAAAGACAAAATGCGCCATATCAAATTTATTAAAAAAGTCCAATCCACCACTGGTTTGTTCCCAAGTAGGGTCAACCATGATCCACTCCTGTTTCTGCTGGTCATAATATTCCGCCCAGGAATGAAGTAAGTCATTCTTTGCCGCTAACTCCTTTAACCGCGGATTATCGGAATAGGCATATCCGGCTAACTCTCGAGCCGGAATACCGGCGGCCCGACAAAGGGCAACAAAAAGGTCGGTAAAATCGGTACAGATTGATTTCTGAGGGTTATTGAGCGCCCCTAAGGCTCCTTTCCGCTCCATTCCTTTTTTAATCGATTGGTAATCATAGTTTAAATTGTTAACGACGTAACGATAGATAGCGGCGGGAGTCTTTAGACTCCCGGCTAAGTCTTTAATGAGTGACTGGTCAGCCGGCCAGTTTTTGGAAGCGGTTAAATAATCATTAGCGTTAAATTCCGGTTCCGGCCAGTGGCCTTTTTTCGATTGAAAAAAGAGATTAGCTTTTCCTTTGGCTTTAATGGCCAGTTTCTCATTTGCCCCCAAGCGGTAAACCGCCAGCCAATTACCATCAGGGTCAATCTCCAAATCAATCGGTTCCGGCTCTAAGCTCTCATAATAAAGGGTCTGGTAGTTCGTATCTGGCGGGAGGGCGATTTTTTCTACTCTTGAAGTCGCAGAAGAATTGGTTAATTCGTAATTAATAACAAAATCAAAAGTTTGGTACTGGCCGACGGTTACCCAAACTCCATAATTAACCAGGTCATCTTTCTCAAATTGAAGTTGATAAAAACGGTCGACAATTTCTTCGCGGCGGGGAGTCGGATTGGCGAAGGCGACTTTGCCGAACTCGAGAGGAATTCTTAGGGAAAGCTCGTACTCATCAATTTCATCATCCTTGGCCAATTTAGGAATACTAATTTGCCAGAGATTACCTTCTTTTTTAGCCAAACCGCCGCAACGGTATTTGAGAATAAAAGAAAGCATTTTTCCCTTCCCGACCACTTTTTCGTTAAAATAGAGGGTAATAATCGTCGTTTCATCCTTCACCTGGGTCTGAGTTTTAACCGGCCCCACATTATCAAAGGCCTCAATGCTGTCAATTTGACTGCCCAGGATGCTCAAAGAGTATTCCGAAACATAATAGTCCGCTGTTAGATTAACTAACGAAACTTCTTGGGTGACAAAAGCCTCGGCGGAATTGGCAAAGCGATAAGTTGTTTTGTAAAAGGAAGAAAATTCTTTAGCTGAGGCGAAAGAAGGAAAAACCAAGGCAAGAAAAGCCAAAAGGATAAAGATAAAGAAAGAAAAAACTTTTCTCATTGCTGTCTTTATGATAATAGATACCTAAGGCTTAATACAATTACTACTTGCTACTTGACATTCGGGTTTTCTTTGGCGTAGAGTAACTTTACCACTAAACCCTAATTCTATGCCAGTTATTCTCTACAAGCGCCAAAAACAGATTCTCGATTTTATTAGCCAATACATTCAAAAAAACGGCTATTCTCCCACTTTGCAGCAGATTGCTGAAGCCATTGGTGTTTCCTCCCTGGCGACTGTTCACGAGCACCTTAATTCGATGGTTAAAAAGGGAGTGATTAAAAGATTTGAAGGGGCGGTCAGGGGGATTGAAGTGGTTGACAAAAAACTGGGAGAAATTATCAAAGGCATTGAGTTGCCGATTTTGGGTTTCATTGCCGCCGGTACGCCAATTGAACCCCATACTGACCCCAACGCTACCACCCACGTTGCTCCCGGTATGCTTTCCGGCAAAAAACGAGCCTTTGTTTTACAAGTAAAAGGTGAATCAATGATTGAAGACGGGATTTTAGATGGTGATTTTGTCGTCATCGAAGAGCAAAACGAAGCCAAAAACGGGGATATTGTCGTCGCTTTGCTGGAAAACGGCTTAGCCACTCTCAAGCGTTACTTCCGCGAAGCGACCCGGATTCGCCTGGAGCCAGCCAATTCCAAAATGTCGCCTATCTTTACTAATAGCGTCCGAATTCAAGGTAAATGCGTCGGAATTGTGAGAAGGTTTTAACCTATGCCAAAATCAAAACGCTTCGGAGTTATCGACATTGGTACCCTCAAGGTTAAAATGGAAGTGGTTGAATTGTCTTTACACCATCAGATTCAAACACTTTTACAAACCAATACTCTAACTGAATTAGGCACCCGCATGAATGAGAACAACAATAAACCACTCCCTCAAAATTTAAAAAATACCATTGATGAGCTTAAAAGGTGTAAAAAGGTTTTTGAAGATGAAGGAGTTGACAAATGGCGAGTTGTTTCCACTCACGCTCTTCGGGAAATGAAGGAAGAAGGTCTCAAAGTTGCCAAGACGATTAAAGAAGATGTTGGTCTTACAGTAGACATTATTTCTCAGCAAGAAGAGGCTGAGTTTTTTTTCAGTGCGGTGATGCACGATTTTAAAACTAATGACGATTTTGCCGTTATTGATTCTGGCGGAGGCAGTGTCCAAATTCTTATTGGTAATAAAAACCAGTTAAAGCATTCTTTCCTTCTTAAACTCGGTGCTCAATATCTCCACGACAACTTCAGTCCCCGACATACCGGTAATGATTTTCCAACCAAGGAGGAAATTGAACAAATGAAAAAATACATTCTTCAGCAATTGATGCCCATTCCTAAAAAGTTAAAAACTCCCTTAATTTGTGGCTCTTCTTGCGTCATTGACGTTTTTAAAACCTTAGGTTTTACTCTTAAGCCCTTCCCCTTCTCACCCAGCCACCCTTATGAAGCCCCAGTTGAACAACTCAAGAAATTCACAAAAGAAATTACTCCTGTTCCCTATGATGTAAGAGAAAAAAGATTTAATTTTAAACAAAAATATTATATGTGGGGAATTGACAAAGCTCTTCTCGTGGTTACTCATCTTTGTGACCGACTTAAAGCTCCTTTCGTTATTCCCAGTAACGCCAACATTAATCAGGGTTTAATTTTGAGTTTAGTTAATCAATAGTCAAGATGTTATACCTTGTGGCCACTCCTATCGGCAACCTCGAAGACATCACTTTCCGGGCATTGAATACCCTTTTTTCCCTGAATGCCATTTTGTGCGAAGATACGAGGAAAACGGCGGCCCTTTTAAAACGCCATGAAAAGCCAGGTTTAAAGATTCCTGAGCTTATCTCTTTTTATGAAGAAAATGAATTAAAAAGGATGCCCGAGGCAATCAATCGGCTGAAAGCAGGCGAGGACCTCGCCTTGGTCACCAACTCCGGTACGCCCACTATCTCTGATCCGGGTTTTAAGCTAGTCAGAGAATGCTGGCGAGAGAAAATTAAAGTTGTTCCCATTCCCGGTCCCAGCTCCCCCATCGCTGCCCTCTCCGCTTCGGGTTTACCCACTGACAAATTTCTTTTCTTGGGTTTTTTACCTAATAAATCAGGCCAAAGAATAAAACTTTTCCGGGAAGTGGAGGAAGCATTAAAACACATTTCCGCCACCATCATCTTCTTTGAATCCCCTTTCCGAATTCAAAAATCACTTCAGGATTTGCAAAATGTTTTTGGTGACATTGAAATAGTAATTGCCCGCGAGTTGACTAAAATCCATGAGGAGCTAATCCGCGAAAAAGTCTCGTTATTGATTGAAAAATATTCCAAGCAAATTCCTAAAGGCGAATTCGTGGTCCTGTTTAACACCAAAATTTAAACGAAATAGTGAAAATCTCTTTAGCTTTTACTCTTACTTACTAATTTCGCTTCTGCATTGTAGATAAGCTCTCTTGTTCTCCCAATTACATCGGGGTTAACCGAAATACTGGTAATGCCATATTCTACCAATTCCTCCACCAAATCCGGATATTCGCTTGGCCCTTGGCCACAAATCGAGCAAGTTACTTTTTCTTTTAAACAGGTTTTTACTGTTTTTTCGAGTGCCCACAAAACCGCCGGATTTCTCTCATCAAAAACCGAAGCCACCTCGTTGTTATCCCGGTCAGTACCCAAAATCATCATGGTTAAATCATTGGAACCGATAGATACTCCATCGATGCCGACCTTCAAGAATTCCTCCAGCATTATCACATTTGAAGGAATTTCCACCATCATCCAAAGCTTAAAATTACTGGAGCGAGCTAAGCCATTACTGGTAACGATTTTTTTGACCTGGAGAAGTTCCTCGGGGGTGCGGACAAATGGAATCATTAACCACAAGTTTTTAAAGCCCATTTTGTTTCTGACCTTTTTTATAGCGGCCAGTTCCATTTCAAAAACTTTCTCGTCCACAATATAGCGATAAGCCCCCCGAAACCCCAGCATCGGATTAGCCTCTTTCGGCTCATATAAATCTCCCCCCTTTAAACTGCGGTATTCGTTCGTCTTAAAGTCGGTTGCTCGATAAACCACTGGCCGAGGATTGAATGCCTCGCAAAAAGCGGCCATCTTTTCCGACAGCTTATCAATAAAATCATTTTCCCTTTTCTCGACCAGTATCTTTTTGGGGTGAGTGCCAATTTCCGCCATCATAAATTCCGCCCTTAGTAAACCCACCCCGTCAATGTGTTTTTGAGCGATTTCTTTGGCAATCGAATAATCGGCCAGATTGACATAAAGTTTAGTCGCGGTTTGCAGGAATTGACTTTCATTATTAGCCATTGAGCTTTCCGAGGGGGTAATAATCTTTGACTGAACGCTTAAACCGCCTTGGTAGATTTTCCCGGCTGTCCCGTCAACAGTGATAACTTCTTTTCCCTTCAATACTTGAGTCGCTTTTTCCGTTCCCACGACGCAGGGAACACCCAATTCCCGAGAGACAATCGCCGCATGAGAAGTTAAACCGCCTTTATCGGTCACAATGGCCGCCACTTTTTTCATCGCCGGAACAAAGTCGGGAGTGGTCATCGAAGTCACTAAAATATTCCCGGGCTTAACCCGATTAATTTCTTTCTTGGAGCGGATTATTACCACTGCTCCCCAACCGATGCCCGGGCTCGCCGGCGAACCGCTAAGAATTTCCTTTTTCTTATCAATTTCTTTCTCCGCCGCCACTGCTTCTTTAACTTCTTTGGAAGAGAGCTTTTCTTCTTTCGCCTCTTTTAGGGTGGTGACTGGCCGGGTCTGGACAATATAAATTTTTCTCTTTTTGTCCAAAGCAAATTCAATATCCTGAGGGAAGAAATAATGACGGTGGAGTTTCTCGCCGATCTTGGCTAGTTTAACCACTTCCTTATCGGAAATTTTTTGTTTGTCTTGCCATTTATCGGGAACAGGCAATTTTTTGGTTTCTTGACCTTTTTTAACCAATTGGACGATTTGTTTAGAAACGATTTTTTGCAAAATTTGAAAGTCATTCTTTCCCACGACAAAATGGTCGGGAGTAACTTCTCCTTGAACGATTAGTTCACCCAATCCGTAAATGGCATCGATGATAATTCTATTTTTCTCGCCCGACACCGGGTCGCAGGTAAAAATTATTCCCGACACTGCCGATTGGATCATTTTTTGGACCGGAATAGCTAAACCGACTTTAAAATGGTCAAAACCTTTCTCTTCCCGGTAAAAAATCGCCCGTGGTTCAAAAAGCGAGGCCCAACATTCGCGCACGGCCTTAACTAAGTTGGCCTCACCTTCGATATTTAAAAAAGTTCGTTGTTGCCCAGCAAAAGAAGCGGTGGGTAAATCCTCAGCGGTGGCGGAAGAACGGACAGCCACTAAGGGATTTTTGAAATGGTTGCCCAGCTTAGCGTAGGCCTTCATTGCCTCAATGCTAATTTCTTTGGGCACAGCCGCAGCCAGCATCACCTTTTTAATCTTTTCTGAAGCGGTCGTGTAAGAATCTGGCCGGTCTTTATCGGTAGGAATCAAGAGTTCCCTAATTTTTTCTTTCAGCTGATTGACTTTAATAAAATGAAAGTAAGCTGAAGAGGAAATTATGAAGCCGGGAGGGACGGGAATACCCGAGTTGAACATCTCTCCCAAATTCGCCCCCTTGCCGCCAACCAAAGCAATGTCTTTTTTGTCAATTTCCGAAAACCAGTAGATAAATTTATCTTTTTGGGCAGACTTAGTCATTTTAGGACATCTTTTCTTTAAAATAATCCACCCACGGGATGACGCTTGGGTCAACCCCGTTAAGCATCGCTAGATAAAAACTAACGAAACTGCCGAATTGGATGGCTTCGAAAGCCTGGCTAAGTCTATCCTCTGCCAAACATTCGAAACTTAATACCGGGATTTTATTCTGGGTCACCACATCCTTGGTAATAGCCATTCTTTTGCCGATTTTTGGTGAATAGAAAGAAGAGTCAAAAAAGAGAAAAGTGAGGTTTTGGGTATTAGTTTTTGGAAAAGACAGCCCATCCATTAAGTGGTGATTAAGCTCGGGCAGAAGATAAAAGTCGGCAAAGTTTTTGGCTGTTTCATTAAGCTGATTGCGAAAGATATGGGTGCTACCCGCCAAAAACTCCGCGCCCACTAAAATAACCACTTTTCCCTGCGAAGATCGGGCAAGTTTTTTCGCCGGATTATCCGTTTCAAGACTTCCAACCCCAAAAATCTGGTTGGTCTGATTAAGATTCTCCATTACTGCTTGAATTTCGGCATCCTCGATAGACAAAACCCTGGTTTTTTTCAAAAGCCCGATTGTTCCTAAAATGGCATAGCCCAGGGCCGAGCGGGGTTGGCCTGAGGGATTAAATTGGGGGTTAATCTTAAAATAAGGAATTTGTTTTTGAGAAAGAATTTCCGCCAATCGGCCGCCGGTCGTTATCCCTAAACCCTTGGCTCCCCGGCTTAAAACTTCATCGACGGTGGCTAAAACTTCTTCAGTCGTCCCCGAATAAGAAGAAAAGATAAAAAGAGTTTTTTCGTTAACGTAAGCGGGAACCGAATAACTGTTTATGATCTCCAAGGGAACCTTCAGCTGGTTGCGGTAGACCGACTTCGCCACTAAGCCGCCAAAAGCCGAGCCGCCCATACCATTGATAACAATTTTCTCGACCTCGCGATAGCTAGCCGGAATTTCCACTTGTCCGACCTCTTGCCAGGTTTGCCGGCACTGCTCTGGCAAGGCCTCAATTGAACTAAGATAGTTGCCTTTATCCAAAGCTTTAATTTGACTAAGGTTATCTAAACTATCCATTAATTACTCCCAAGAAAAGGATACACTATTTTCTTCTAGTTTGCGTTGAATTAATTGTTTAATTTCCGTCAGCCGCTCTGGAGTTTTAGCTTCCGCTCTGACGCTAATAATCGGTTCCGTATTGGAAGGCCTAATTAACCCCCAACCGTCAGCAAAAATAAATTTTAAGCCGTCAATGTCAAGCATTTGGCTTTCGGGAAATTCTGTTTCAATTTCTGTAGCGACTTTCCGGGCTATGGCAAATTTATCTTGATCTTCCGATAATTCAATTCTCATTTCTCGGGTTTCATAGTAGCGAGGCAGGCGAGCCACGATAGCGGAAAGTGGTTCCTGGCTTAATGAGACAATTTCCAAAATTCGGCAGGCAGCGTAAAGAGCATCATCGTAGCCAAAATAACGGTCCTTAAAGAAGAAATGGCCACTGATTTCTCCACCAAATATTGCGCCTACTTCGTTCATTTTTTCCGCAATAAAAGGATAACCAGTTTTCCACAAAATAACTTCACCGCCACATTTTTGAATATATTCAATAACCGATAAGGAAGTAGAGACATTCATGACAATTTTTGGATGAGGGTGTTTTCGGCAAATATCTTCAGCAAAGATCATCGCTAACCGGTCATTTTCAACAAAATTTCCCTTTTCGTCGTAAACTCCTAAGCGGTCGGCATCGCCATCAAAAGCCAAGCCAAGACTGGCATTCTTGGCTTTTAGAGTTTTAATTAATTCTTCGTAAAGCTCGATTTTCTGAGGGTAAGGGTCATGATGAGGAAAACGGCCATCCGATTCGCAAAATATTGTCGCTACTTCATTGCCTAACTCGCGAAGGATTTCCGGGGCAAAAAGGCTAGCCGTACCGTTACCGCAATCGACGGCCACCTTCAGTGGCCGGGTAATACGAATGGCTTTTTTGATCGCTTCTTTATAGGCCGGCCAGAGATTAACTTGAGTTAAATGGCCTTCGCCTTTGGCAAACTGACCTTTTTGGCAAATGCCCATAATTTCTTGGTAATCTTCTCCGACTAACGGTTTTTTGTTCCGGGAAATTTTAAAACCGTTGTATTTAACCGGATTGTGAGAAGCGGTAATCATAATTGTGGCATTCGCATCTAGCTCATGCCAGGAAAAATAAACGAAGGGGGTTAGTGCGGTATCCAAATCAACGACATCAACACCGGTTTCTAAAAGATTTTTAATCAGAATATCCTTAATTTTAGGACTGGAAACCCGGTTATCGTGGCCAACAATAATTCTTTTAAGATTTTGATTAATAAAATAGGTGCCGATGGCCCGGCCAATTACCGCCACCACCTCTTCAGTTAAATCTTCTTCAAAAATTCCCCGGATGTCATAAGTCCTAAAAATCTTCGTCGGGATAACCATAAGTTTATTCTAAATTTCCGTCAATAAAAGTTCAAGCTGGTGTCCTAAATCAAAAGGGCTGGCGGAAGTCTTTTGCTGGAAGTCAATCTGTAAAAGCCGCTTATAAACCGAGAGCAAGCCCTCTTGAGTAAAAAGGGCCGCCTGCTTTTGGAGCTTCGCCTTCTGCCAAGCCGGCAATTTTAAAATATCTTTTTTCTCTTTCGCTAAAATAAGAAGCCTTATCTGCCGGACTAACATCAGGAAAAGAAAGTTAATATCCACCGTGGGGATTGTCTGGCGAAAAAAGGCCAGAGCACTACTGCCTCCGCCCGGGGTGATTGTTTCTAAAAAGCGAAACATCATTGCCGGAAGTTTAAAATTTTTGAAAGCAAAACCGGAATATTTAGCCTGCTCGGCTTTGGAAAAATCCTTTCCTTCCCAAAAAACAATGGAGCAATCAAGCAATGAAACAATCTGAATTATCTTATCTTTCTCCTTCGATTTTTGTCTTGAAAGCAGCCCTTCGATGACTAAAACCCTTTTTTGACCAAAAAGAGAGGTGGGAGCGGAAAGAAGCTCCAATGATTCTTCGGAAACATCTTTCCCGTTTAGCCGAACCACCTCAAAATCATTGCCCTTAAGCCTCTCTAAGTGTTCCAAAAAGGCTTTGCGGGAAGAAACGATATCTTCGCCCGAGTAAACAAAAATCTGGTTCATTTTTCTAAACGCTGTTTTTATTATATAGCCTCGCGTGCCAGTGCTCTACTGTTCGTCGGTCAATCCGTTGGCTTTGGTGACGATGAGGTAAAAGGGCACCGGAAAAATTCTTGGGAATATGAAGTAGCTCGTGAATAAGAACTTTCTCTTTCTCCGAAGAGGAAAGGCCGTCAAACTTCTCGGAAATTACCTCGACACAATAATGGGCTTCTTTTTCTAAAGCAAGCTGCCAAATGTGGGGAAGTGACCAAATCCGAGCGACCGCTCTCGATTTGGAACCAAAACTGCGAAAAGCGACGATGTTCTGGGGCTTTAAATGCTGAAAATCCAAGCCAACAATAATCCGCTTCAATTCGGAAGCAATGTCGGGAGCAAGAACAAATTCCATCTTACGAAACTTTGTAGACTTCGTCGTCTTCTTTAACCGATTGATCAACTTTAAGACCGACGGTGTCACCTTTTTTCGCCTCCTGAATTTGTTCGTGCTCAACCTGCATTGACTGAACGGTCATCGTAAAGTCATCACCACCGCTTCTGGAAATCTTAATCGTGTCGCCAACCGCCAGGTTACCCGTTAATTCCAAAACGGCAACCCCGATTTTGTCAAAATAATGGGTTACTTTACCCACTTTGAAATCAGCCATTAACTTCCTTCACCCCCTTTCTTTTCGCTTTCGCTCTTTTTTTATTATACACCGGCCTTGCCACCGGAGAGTCAGAATTCACCTTTTGAGGAAGGATTTCTTTCTTAGCATAACAAATGGCGACTGCCAGAGCATCACACAAATCGTCGAAGTGGGTTTTTTTCTTTTTGGGAGAGCGAACTTTTAAAAGTTGTCGAACTGATTTCTTAACCGCTTCTTTGTCCGCCTTACCGTTGCCACAAACGCTGTATTTAATCTCCAAAGGGGCAAAGCTCACGACTTTAACCCGTTCCGATTCGGCGGCCAACTTAATTACCCCGATTGATTCCGAGACCGCCATCGCCGTTTTATGATTAGCAAAGAAAAAAAGCCGCTCAATGGCCAAAACATCGGGCTTATGAGTTTGCAAAAGGGCTCGCATTTGGGAATGAATTTGGGCCAATCGTTTGCCGGGAGAATCATCTTTGGAAGTTTCAATCCAACCGAAGTGAAGAGCAGAAAGATTCTCGCCATTGCACTCCACCACCCCCACCCCAATTGTCGCCGTCCCCGGATCAATTCCCAAAATTATCATCAAGACAATAATATCATAACTCACGCTCTTCGCCCAACTTAGAGTGAGAGAAACTTTAATTTCAGAAAGATACTTCTTAGAAAAGTCAAAATCCGATTAAAATAGAGTGACAATTTATTAACTCTGATGTCTTCTTTTGAATCGGTCGGACTAAAAGCTGGGGCCAGAGTGCCAATTTCTTGGACTTCTTCATCAATTGTTGGCAACGGACCTTGTTCTGCCCTTGAGGGCAAAGTACTAATTGTTGGGCTCGGTTTTGGCTTAACAGAGGGTAAGGGAGAGGGCGCGGGAGTGGTAGTCGCTGGGCTTTTGGTTGGTTCGGTCTTAGGTGGAATATCAGTAGAATTTTGATTGGAATCTAGCACGGAAAGAAGCTGGACGACTGAGGTAATTTTAGAACCCTTGCCAGATGCTGGAGAGCTTGGAGCTAAAGTAAAATTAGCCTCAAGGCTAATAGCGCCGTATGAATTATGATGAGTATATTTTGGGTCTGCTTCAATTCCAACGTCAGTTGCTGTTTGGATTCCATAGTAGTAATTACTCTCATCATAATTTCCATTAGTGGGTACATCCAAGCGATAGCCGCCGGTAAGAATTGAGTTGCGAATCGTAAGTTGACTTCCATCCCCGCCTGCGGGAACCCTAAAAAGGATATTCCCATAGCCTCTGTTGGGTTTATCACTAGTTACATTCTCGATCAGCCAATTATTTGCGGTTTTAGTGATTTTTGAATTTGTTGAAATATTGAGATTTCCGGCACCAAAGAGCAATGAGTTTCTTATGGTAACATTGTGGACGACTGCGTTACTATCACCTAATAACACTCCATGCATAAAACCTGGGCCAATAACAGAATCTGCCACCGTTATATTATAGCTATCGCCGCCGCCATAAATTTGTATCCCATCAGGATGGACACAATAATTCCATACCTGACCACTGGGATCCTTTCGCTCATTATAAAGCCAAGAGTTTTTAAGTGTCACATTGTTAATCGGAAATTTATAGCCAACCTGCTGAATAGAATCCTGGCCATTGTCATGAATAATAAGACGGTCCAGAAGATGATCTGACCCTGCAAGTCCCAGTCCCTGTCTGTCTGGATACCAAGTGTTTTGAACTAAATCAGCAGTTGAAGAATTAGTATGATAAACTGCCAGCCCATTATCATATATCTCTAGGTTGCGTAAGGTAATATTCGAAGAATAAACATTTAGCTGAATGCCATTATAATTATGTCCATAAATAACTACTCCTCTTAATTTGGTTCCATCAATAATAATGTATTTATGATTATCAATGTTGATTCCTCGCGCTCTCACCCCATCTGTCTGATACGAATATTCCTTTTGATGGCAATATGGTAACAGAATACTTCTTCCGCCAAAAATTCTTGCTTGACCGTTTTTCCCCGCTTCAGTTGCCAACCTTATCGTAATCGGAGCGTTCACGACTCCATCGGTCTTGACTGTTAAAGTAGAGGTGTAAACCATATTTGTTGAGCCACCGTCAAGGAGAACCGTATCTCCAGGGCGAATTAAATTCCAGTTAATCTGGTCTAATTCGTTCCAAGCTGTTCTCCAAGAAAGTCCATCAGTATTGTTACCACTCTTGGAAACATAGTAAATGGATCCCGATGTTTGTGCTCTTTGTTTTATCTGAAGGGGTTTTTTAAATCTGGCTAATAAAAAGAAAAAGGACAATAGGGAGATAAAAAAGAATATTCCTGCTAAGAGAATTCTTTTGTTTTGGGATAAATAAACTAAGGTTGACCTGGATGCATTTTTATTTTCTTCATTTAGCATAGAATATATCTCTTGGAGTTTGATAATCTCTTTTGACCAAATGATATCATATAATTTTGTCCTGTTTAATTAAGTGTTTTATGCTTGCAAATATCTGCTCGCCCGCGTTAGCCTTAAGCGGCCTTTGACAACTAAATCAAGTTAGGAGGATGCTGATGGCTGAGTACGAAGCCCAAGCGAGGTTAATCATCAATGAATTGACCGAGATTCTCTATCGCGGCATCAGTGAAGCTGGCAAGGAGGGAATCGACAAGAGCGAGCTTTATCGCCTTATGACTGAAGGAAAAGGCGATGTGGAGCGACGGAAGGCCCCCAGCATTATGTCGAAAGCTGCCAGAGCGGGAAAAGTAGTTCGGGTGGGAAATCGCTGGTTTACCAAGGAGAATGTTCCCGAAGCAGCACCCACTCCCGAAGAAGAAGAAAAAGAAGTCCTCACTCAACCCGAACCTAAAAAGGATGTCTATCTCAATGTCATCTCAATTCGTTTGAAACTCTCACACCGCGTGATAGCCATCGACGAAATCGAGGAAGGCGCAACAGTCGTGGTCTTCTATAAACACTAGCCGCGCTGTGGGGCACGGAGGAAAAAGAACTGCCACGGATAGCTCCGGACTAAACAAACACTGTCTCCGTGCCCCAAAACTCAAAATCAGCTTTTTAATCGCATTGTCCTGTTACCAAATCCACACTTTGAGAAAAAGGATGTCTTGCAAGGGCTCGCCTTGCAAAGACGCTGCTTGACAACACTACAGGATATGATATACTTCCCCAAATCCTGAAGAAATGCTTTTGCGTTCTTCGGGATTTTTTTATAGCCTTCACACTCGACGAGTGCGAAGGCTGAGGTTCCTCATTAGAAGATCGCTGTATGACTCAGAGATTAAGTCATTATCGGTAATTTTCAATAAGCGAAGATATTCTTCGCATTGTTTCCTCAGTTTCTCTTTACCGATTTTGCCGCTCTCATCTATTGCCTCAACTTCCACAAAAGATCCTAAATTTTTAACTGTATCCAGGTGAAACTTAACATTCCCAATGAAATAAATTTCCCTCTGTTTGTCAACGACAACTAAAACTTTTAAGCTTTTTAATAAAATTTCTTTTAAGAAAGAGTCTGGAGCTGATTTAAACAAAGTGACATTTGATTGCTTGGGCCCGGCCATGTTTGGCCTTTCGTAGTAAATTAGGGAATTCTCAATTTTACCTTCGCGGAGCTTAAGCCTTCCTTTATGAACAACAAAATAAGTGTCAACCTGATGGTCTTTGCCAACGAATAATGCGCCTTTTCTTTTTAAAACCTTTCTAATCTTATCAAAGTTGGCACACTTGGCCTTTATTTCAATATTGATATGAAACCTCTGCTTCATTGATAAACAATTTTATGAAACAAAGCCAAGAATGGCAAGAAATAGAGGGAATTGCAGATGACAAGATGACTTTGACCGTGGTTGTATCACTGCCAATTTTATGGTAAAATTTTAAGGCTGGATTGATAATTTAGTTTCATAGAAACTCGGCAAGAAGTAAAAAGTAATTTAAATAGGTTATAGATTGTTTTGACGGAAAGCTCCGAATGATGATCCGCCAAAACTCATCTTAGGGAAAAGGCTTGAGGAAAAACCGTAGGTTTTTCCCAAGAGTGAGGGGCGTTAGCTCAGTGGTAGAGCATCTGCCTTTTAAGCAGTTGGTCGAAGGTTCGATCCCTTCACGCCTCACCCGATTTTATCCTTTAATCATCGGTAAGAAATAAAGAGGTAGTAGAAAAGAATTATAAGCAAAGCTTGTTTTTCGCTTTGCTCAAAATAAATTACAACTTTGAAAAGTTTTTTGAAGAAAACCATAGGTTTCCTTCAATGATAAGGCCCCATCGTCTAGTGGCCTAGGACAGCAGGTTTTCAGCCTGTGAACCACGGTTCGAATCCGTGTGGGGTCACTAAAACAGCAGGCGACTATTGAAAGTTAAATCTTTCTATCTAATTCAATTCCTATCTCATAAAAACCATTCTTCTTATAGAAATTGATTGCCCTCTTGCTATTCCAGTAAGCGGAAACGAATAATTTCGTCGCCTTTTGTTCTTTCGCCCATCTAACAGAAGCATCTACTAATAACTTTCCTATTCCTTGGGAACGGTATTCTGGGTTAACCCCGATGTTTTCTATCTCAACATATTTACTTTTACGATAGCCGAAATTCTTTATCGCCAGCGCCACATAACCCACAGGTATTTTACCTAGGTAGGCAATATAACATTTTCCATATTTGCCACTGGCGAGTTTTTGGTAATAGTCAATACCTTTTTCGGAAAAAGGCCAATCTAAGTCAAGGTCATCATCGTTTTCCTCATCATTTAAAAAGACCTCATTATTCAATTTCTGAATCAGCTTCCAATCACTGCTTTTAGCTGTCTTTATCTTTATGTTCATAAGCAAATTATAGACTATTTGACGGTGAATATTGCGTCTGAGATAATAATCACGCCTAATGATTAAACCTTATGGTCTTCTAATCGCCATCGGCCTTTTGACCATTTACTTTTATTGTCGGCTGAATTATCAAAAATATCAGCTTTCTTTTCCTTTGGCTGAAAAGGGATTAATTTGGGCCTTTATTTTTGCTCTTATCGGCGCCAGGGTTTACCATATCTTTTCCACTTTTTCTTATTATTCCCACTCCCCTCTTAAAATCTTTTTGGTCTGGGAGGGGGGACTCGGGATTTTTGGCGCTATTTTGGGCGGAATAGCAGGAGTTGGCCTTTATTCAAAGCTCAAACATCTTAGCCCCTTAAATCTTTTAAACTTAACCGCTCCGCCCCTACTGCTCGCTCAAGCAATAGGGCGACTGGGCAACTATTTTAACTATGAGGGTTTCGGTCCGCCAACTAACTTACCCTGGAAAATGTTTGTCCCCATCGAATATCGCCCACCCCAACTGGCGGCTAATTCTTACTTCCACCCCACCTTTTTTTATGAATCGGCTTTATGCTTAGTAATGTTCTTAATTTTTATCCTATTGCCCAGCAAATTCCAAAAAACTCACGGTCTCTCCTATTACCTAATTTCTTACGGCCTAATCCGTTTCTTTACCGAATTCTTTCGCCTTGACACCTGGGCTGTTGGAAAAATTCACTTGGCGACTTTTTTCTCTCTGGCCTTGATTACAACAGGAATGTTCTTGTTTTTCTTTCATCCTTATAACCGAATTCAAACCCAATAATTACACTTCTACTTTAATCAGTAAACTATGGCTTCAGCTGAAAGAGAAACATCTGAAAGTTCGTTACGTCTAAAGCCTGGCGAGTCTTTCCGGCCTTTTGAGGGGTTTCCGCCCCTTGAACATTTTCAATTCTTTCAATCAAGAAACCTTTTTCTGGACGGGGTTGGTATGGGTCATGTTTCCATCGATCAAGTCGATGAGAATGATTTATCATTATTTGTTAATTTCATCAAAAAGAAAGGGGGAAGAGTTATCTCTCCATATGGGATAATTGCCGTCCATTATTTGATTAATCCCGACGAGATTATTCAAGTTAAATCACTTACTCCAAGCGAGCTAATGCTTTCTTTTGATTTGCCGGTGATGAGATGTCCGCCAACTTGCATTTTTGAACTTCCCTCAACCAATCAATCTTTTATTGGCGTTCCTTTACCGCAACCCGATGAAGAACTTTGGTCATATACCTGGAAAATAAGAGAGGAAGAAGAAAATGAAACCATTGTTCTTTTACCCAACGAAAAACGGGTGTTAGAAGAACTTACCCTTTGTTTTATCAAATAAGCCAAGCTTGTTTTGTCTTAACTCTCAAATTGTGTTTGCAGGTTACTCAAGTGGTTAGCTTTAGGGGTGGGAATTGTCGGCCTTCTCGGATGGTGGAAAAATTGGCAAAGAACTCACAAATAACTGTCCAGTGGTCAAAAGCGGTATCTAACTTCCCGACTTCTTCTAAAGTAAAAAACTTGGCCTCTATTATCTCTTCTGGATTGAGATTAATACCTGTTGGTTCAACATAACCCCAAAAGTAAGTAATCAGCCAGCTGTCCGGAGTATCTTTACCTGAACCAATAATTTCCCGATAGCGCTCAGGGTAGAAAGATAGGCCCACTTCTTCCCAGACCTCCCTAATGACGGCTCTCTCCAAACTTTCTTTCTCATTCGGCTTACCGCCAATTAAGGCCCATTTTCCGGCCTCATCTCCCTTCGCCCTCACGCCTAGCAACACTCGCTCTTTTTCATCCAATAGAATCGCTCTTGCCACCTTCGCCAACACTAAATTTTCTTTTCTTTTAGCCTTTTCAACCTTTTCAATCTCAACCATAGAATGTGCATAATATATTCTAACTAGTATTTTTTATCAAGTTCACCCTTTAGACATCTACACTACGAGAAGTTAAAATAAACGAAGTGATTCGTAAACTTCTATCAAAAAACAAAAGTAAAATTTTGAAAGGCTCTGTCATTTTTTTAAGCATATTTGTACTGGCTTGGACAATTTATTCAATTTACCGGATTATTGCCTCATCGGCCCCTGATTTCAGCATTCTTTGGTTTTCTGCCAAAGATTTTTGGCAACACCAAAATCCTTATGGTAATCCCCATCTTTTTACTCTTAACCCCAACGTCCCCATAACTTTCCTTTACTATGCGCCCTTAATTATCTTGCCCTATAAAATTGCTCAAGCAATATTTGTTATTTTAAGCTTTTTTGCCACCATCTTCTGTTCTTATCTGTCCTTCAAAATTCTCAATTTAAAATTCAAGTGGAAATATTTTTTACTCTCGCTCTCTTTGATATTCTTGGCCTTTCCAACCAAATTTACTTTGGGTATGGGCCAAATAAACACCATCGTATTTTTCCCATTTCTTCTTTCATACTCTTTTTATAAAAGACAGGAATTGGGAAAGTCTGGTGTCCTCTTGGGCATCTGCGTTTCTTTAAAGCCAATACTGGCCTTCTTCTTTCTTTTCTTCATTTTGAAGAGGCAATGGAAAATGATCTTATCTGCCGGCCTGACGATTCTTCTCGGGCTGGCCGCCGCTTTATTAATCACCGGCCCCGGAGTTTTTGTTTACTGGGCCAAAGAAGTCATCCCGCACTTTCTGGTTCTCTCTGGCAGAGAAGTTTACTACAACCAGGGAATAATGGGTTTCGTTTCGAGGATATTTGGCGATATAGGGACTCGCAAATATTTAACCGCCGCCATTTCCGCCTTTCTGATTTTAGTCACTTCGCGTTTGACCTTAATCAAAAAGAAAGAAGACTTGGGACTATCGTTATTTATTATCACCCTGCTTCTGGTTGATACCCTCTCCTGGCAACATCACTTCGTCTGGCTAATATTCCCGATTATTACCCTGGGATATTACGTCGCCAAATCAAAGAAAGTTTGGCCAGGCTTACTCCTGGTCCTTGCTTATCTTTTGGTTAGCTGGAATTTAAAAAACCCGGAGTCTTTTTCGGAATTCCCGAAATCTTTAATCCTGTCGCATACTTTTTACGGAACCTTTACGCTCTATCTACTTAATATCTATTTTCTTAAGAAACAGAAAATTACTTAGTCTTTATTCATTTTTCCCCTTACTCTTTTTTTTATTTCTTCTACCATTTCCTGAAAAAGCTCATCCATTTCTTCCTTTATGAATCGTTTCCAATAAAATTTAAGTATTCCGATGGGAAAAATTACGATATTGGCCATCGTGCTCATCAAGTGTGGCGCTCGGATGAGAAGTTTACATAGAAATTATCCTCTGGCAATGTCTTTCAAAAAATCAATTGTGTTGAGAAGGCTATCCATGGTTACCAAAAAAATATCAAGCTGAGGTAAATCGTAGGCATACTTCATCTCGGTAGACTTGTTTCTGGCTGGAAGCTCTCCTGTTTGACTATCAAATCCGGTTTCAGACATATAACGAACAAGGTCATGAAGAATGTCTTTTAAGACGTCAGCCGGCTTAACCTCCTCATCATAACCAGTAAAGACGTTAAGAGTCCGCCCGCCGTCTATTTCTCTCACGGTCGCCAAATTTCGAACTGTTTTAGTTTTTCCGGTCCGCCTATCTATGAGTTCTTTTCCCTTGAACAACCCCAATCTTTTAGCCTGCGAAGTTAGATTCCTAAACTCCTGCACCGCAACTCCCTCTTGTCGAAGTGCTCCCAATACCTCCATGACGTTAGTTATCGAGACATCCCAAACACCAAAATCGCCAACCTCGATATAATTTTTTAGGGCTAACCTAAAAGGGCCGAATTTACCAAAAAACTCACAAAGCGGATCCAAAAACTTTTGTGGATTTCTGCCTGGTCCGAGGTGCTCCTCACACTGTCTAAATGCAATTTCCTCAGAGGCCATTTCATCAAATATCTTTTGCGCCCCTTGGCCTAGCCTTGGCCCGCTGGCTTTTTGGCCTAAACCATCACGGAGACTTTTCAGTTCTTTGATTGCCTCGTCTTTGGAAATAGGGCTTTCCGGAGAAGTTGGACCACTTGTTGCCTCTTTATCATCCGCCCCCATAAGGGAATTATACAAAGCAAAACCCTAAAAGCCAATATTCTTCATTTCAGGAAGAAATATTTTTTATCAAATTAATCCTTCTACCCTGGTCTGAAGAGGTCTGAACCTGTTACGCCTTCCAGATCGGATAGGTTCACACCTCAATTCTCTCCGCTTAGGTCATTTTTATTTATTGCTTGATTGACTGATTCATCTGTTATTGACTATTGTGTTAAAATAAAAACAATTTAGAAAGGACTCTTTTTTAAGATGACAGAAAGAAGTGGGGTTCGACCAATCGAAGCAGTTCAGCACTGTTTACTTAATGTAATATTAACTAATCTAAGAGAAACAGAACCTGCAGTGGCAGAAGCCTTAAGGCCAAGATCGGAAAATGGCCAGAATGATGTGGAAATGGCATATTCATTAGTGGCTCATGATATTCCAGATGATCCCACCCGGCACGCCAAAGGTATTGCAATTTCTTTAGATATTATTCTTAGAAATCACGGTGTTTCGCTTGAAGAAAGACAAAGAATTATGGGTGAATATAGAGGACTTTGTGGAAGATATCTTGGTTTAAAGTCTGAATATTTTGATAGGTTGAGACAGCAAGATCTTAACCAGTAATATTCTTGATTAAATTTATTCTTTTAGCCTTTAAACCTTCATCTAATTCAATCCCCACAAAATCAATTCTTAAAGCTTCCGGAAGTTCGGGGTGTTTCATTTTATAGAATAAGGCGCTTTTTTTCAAAGAATTGATTTTATGAGCTGTTATCGACTCTTCGGGAGAAATCCGGTCACCAACCATCCTGGTCTTTACCTCTACGAACACCAGGGTATCATCATCTCTAGCCACAATATCAATCTCACCCCAGCGCTTATAAAAATTCATTTCGATTATTCGGTAACCTCGAGAAGATAAGTAGTTAGCAGCAATTCTTTCACCCAGTTTCCCGAGTGAAAGCCTATCCATTACTTAGTCTGGTTTCGCAAGTAATAAAGCTTGGCGCGGCGGGGAGGAATTGACTTTTTCACTTCCACTTTGGTAATTGAGGGCAGGTTAACCGGGAAAATTCTTTCCACTCCAATATTCATTGAGGCAATTTTGCGCACCGTAAAGGTCTGGTTCGGCTCCCGGCCCTTAATCGCAATTACCCGGCCTTCAAAAGTCTGGGTTCTTTCTTTGTCATCCTCCTTGATAGTCTGTTGAACGCTGATAATATCGCCGATGCTGATTTTAGTCCCTTTTACCACGATCTGATTTGCCATATAAGTTAAAGTTAAATAACTGGCATATTTTAAGCTAAAGAGCCTAACTTTGCAATAACGATTTTAGTTGGGTTTCCAGCTCCGGGGTAAAGTCTACCCCGAAGTTAAGTTCCAACTTTTTCGGGCTACCATTGCCGTTTTCAAAAACTAAAGCCCCAATTTTCTCGCCCGGATTTATCTTTAAGAGTTTATTTATCCCCATTAAAATTTTTTGGCTGGTTCTTTTAGGAATACGGACGACAAAATCGTAATGATTATCCTCGGCGGAAAGAAGGCGCCCACTGTCAACTAAGATAGTCAAAGTATCCTCCCGCCTTTCTAACTTTCCCTCGATAACCACCGCTTTATCTTTAACCCAAACTTCTTTTTGAGCCGTGTAAACTTTGGGGAAGATAACCAATTCGATTTTACCGGTTTCATCCTCTAGACTACCAAAGGCCATCTCGGCATTATTCTTTTTCGTCACCACTTGCCGCAAGGAGCTTAAAATTCCCCCTAAGACGACCTTTTCACCGGCCGCCACATTTTCTTCAATCTCCCCAACTTTTTGATTAACTTCGATCGCCAAGGCGGCCATCACTTCCTTTAAGGGGTGTTCCGTTAAATAAAAACCCAAAAGGGCCTTCTCCAGGCTCATCAATTCTTCTTTTTTAAACTCATCAATCACCGGAAAATTATCCTCTGGAATGGTAGTTTCGGGAGCCGAACTCTCGCCAAAAAGGGTAGCTTGGCCTTGAGAACGCTGTCTCAAAATAAGATCGCACCTATTCCTTAAGACGTCCAGACCGGCTAACATCGAGGCGCGTCGGCCAAAACGGTCCATCGCCCCCGCCTTAATTAAACTCTCTAAAACTTTCTTGTTGACTTTCTGACCGTTAACTCGCAAGTAAAAATCACAAAAGCTTTTGAAAGGGCCGCCGACTTCTCGAGCTTTGAGAATTTCCTCAATCGCCGCCTCACCGACATTTTTAATTGCCGTAAAGCCGAAACGGACGGCTTTCTGATTTAAAGATTTTTCGCTGGCTTCAATGGTAAAGCCGGCAAAGGAGGAGTTAATATCTGGCGGCAGGATAATAATCGCCATTTTATGGCATTCGTCGACAGCCAAGGCAATCTTGTCCGCATTTTGCGACTCTGCTGTTAGCAAAGCGGCCATAAATTCCACCGGAAAATTAGCCTTCATCCAAGCAGTTTGGTAGGCAATCATGGCGTAGCTGGTCGAATGGGCTTTATTAAATCCGTAGCCGGCAAACTTTTCAATCAAGCCGAAAACCGCCTCCGCCATTTCCTTTTTATAACCCCGCTTCGCGGCTCCTTCCATAAACTTGGCCTTTTCTTTTTCCATAATCTCTTTTTTCTTCTTCCCGATAGCTCGGCGCAAAACGTCTGCTTCGCCTAAACTGTAGCCAGCAATCACGTTGGCAATCTGTAAACACTGCTCCTGATAAACAGCAATGCCGTAAGTTTCCGCTAAAATCTGCTTTAGGTCCGGATGAAGATAGGTAATTTTTTTTTCATTGGCTTTACCGGCAACAAAGTCGGGAATAAACTGCATCGGCCCGGGGCGGTAAAGGGCAATCATCACTCCCAAATCAGAGAAACGGTTAGGCTGAATTTGCCGGGCCAGTCGCCTCATCCCTCCTGATTCCAGCTGGAAAACGCCGGTCGTCTCGCCGCGGGAAATCATCTCAAAGACCTTTTTGTCATCTAACGGAATGCCGGAAATGTCCACTTCCACCCCGTCTTTTTGCTTAACATACTCTTTAGCTTTCTCAAGGATAGTTAAATTGCGCAAGCCCAAAAAGTCCATTTTCAAAAGCCCAATCGCGTTGTCAGAGACATTCAAATCCATCGAATACATATCATATTGAGTAACGATTTTCTCGCGAGCGGTATCATATTGAAGAGGGGTATACTCGGTAATATCTTTATCGGCAATGACCAAGCCGGCCGCGTGAACCGAGGCCTGGCGGGAAACGCCGACAATTTTAGCCGCCAAGTCAAGGATTTTTTTAGTCTCTGGCTCCGCCTCGTAAGCAGCTTTAAGCTCGGGTGAGCCTTTCAGAGCGAGTTCAATTGTCATATGACTCCCTTGAGCTCCCATCGGTATCATTTTCGCCAGCCGGTCACCCGTGGCGTAAGGAAAATCTAAAATTCGAGCAATATCGCGAACGGCCATCCTGGCTTCAATCGTGCCGTAAGTAATAATCTGAGCAACCCGATCCCGGCCATATTTCTCCCGAACATATTCAATCACTTCGTCTCGCCGGTCGTCGGCAAAATCCAAATCGATATCCGGGGGCGTCGGCCGAAAAGGATTCATAAACCGCTCAAACGGCAGCTGATGCTCTAAAGGATTAATGGAAGTGATTCGCAAAACGAAGGAGACAAGTGAACCGGCGACCGAACCTCGGCCGGGGCCGACACGAATTTCTTGACTTTTCGCCCAATTAACAAAATCAGAAACGACCAAAAAATAAGTGGCAAAGCCTTTTTTAGAAATGACTTCAATTTCATACTCCAACCGATCAACGATTTCCTTTGACGTATTCGGGAATCGTTTGGGCAGTTCTTCAAAAACTCGCTTTTTAAAATACGATTCGCTGGTTTCCCCTTCGGGAACCGGAAAGGCCGGAAATATCATCTTGCCGGTCGGAATTTCCACCTCACACTTTTCGGCAATTTTCACTGTGTTTTCTAAGGCATCGGGATATTCCCTAAAGGCAGCTTCCATCTCCTCCGGAGATTTTAAATAAAAGTCAGGCCACTGGCCCATAGAAAGCCGGTCCTTATCAGCGATTTTCCTTTGAGTTTGAATGGCCAAGAGAGCATCTTGAGCTTCCGCATCTTCCTTATTTAAATAATGGCAGTCGTTCGTGGCAATAAGGGGAATAGCTAACTCCCGGGAAAGCTTAATTATTTCCTTGTTAACTTTCTTTTGGTCGGGAATAGTGTTGTCCATAATTTCCAAATAGAAATCTTTACCGAAAATATCCACCAATTCCTGGGCCTTTTTCTTTGCCTCGGCAAAAGATTTCTGTCGTAAAAGTGAAGGAATAACGCCGCTCAGACAAGCGCTGGAAGCAATAAGGCCCTCATGATATTCCTGCAAAAGCTCCATGTCTACTCGGGGCTTATAATAAAAACCCTCAAGATTGGCTTTAGTCACCAACTTCATTAAATTCCGATAGCCAAGATTATTTTTGGCCAGGAGAATTAAATGGTATTGATCATTATCCTCTCCCGCTACCTTATCAAAACGGGAATTTTTGGCCATATAAGTTTCCACCCCAATAATCGGCTTAATTCCGGCCTCTTTGGCTTTGTTATAGAACTTAATCGCTCCGTACATTGCTCCGTGATCGGTTAAAGCGATTGCCTCCATTCCCAATTCTTTAGTCTTTTTAATCAAATCGGGAATTTTGCTCAAACCGTCCAGGAGCGAATATTCCGAGTGAACATGAAGATGAACAAATTTTCCCATAATAAATCCGGTCCCTTCTCTAATCCTTTTTAATTCTTTTGATAATTTCTTCTATCGAAACCACTACCCCGGTTTTTTGGCGAATCTGGCCGACAATCGCCCCTAAAGCTTGCGGCTTGCCTTTCCGAAAGCCCTCAACTGTGGCCGGGTTTTCTTCGATCGCCTCAGTTATTGCCCGGTCTAATTCCTCGCGAGATAACTCGACTTTTTCTTTGCTGGAAGCAACGAAATCGGCCAGCTCAACCGCCGACAATCCGGCCGGGAAGCGCCTATTAATTATAACATTAGCCACCTCAGTCGGCAAAACATTTTTCACTCTTCCTAAACGAACCGTCTCTTCAAAAAAATCCGCCATTTCTCTCTCTTGGGTCAAAACATTTGTTTGATAATCCGTCAGCTCATATTCTTTAACAAATCTCTCTTTTTTTGCTCTCGGTAGTTCGATCTTTGTGCTTTGTGCTTTGTACTCTGCCACTTCTTTCTCGCTCCACCTAATCGGTGGTATATCCGGCTCTGGAAAATATCGGTAGTCCGATGCTTCTTCTTTCACTCTTTGAGAAACGGTCCCTCCCCGCTTTTCATCCCAACCGCGAGTTTCCTTATTGCCTTCGGTTTTTTCTACCCTTTTTTCCTGGAAAACGGTCATTTGCCGCTCAACTTCATAGTCAATCGCCCGCTTGGCAAAACGAAATGAGTTAATGTTTTTAATTTCTACAATCGGGGTATAAAAAAGCTTGCCTTCATCCTCAATTTCTAAATTAACGTTTGGTTCCAGCCGCAGACTGCCTTTTTCCATATCGGCATCGGAAATCCCCAAATAGCGTATTAGTTGATGCAGTTTTTCCAAATATTCTTTAGCGTCATTTGAAGAGCTTAAATCCGGCTCAGAAACGATTTCCACTAAAGGGACACCGCTCCGGTTAAAATCAATCAAAGTCCATTCTTTGCCATTAATCCTTTGATGAATAAGTTTCCCCGTGTCCTCCTCCAGATGGACCCGGCGGATATGAATTTCTTTTCCGCTATCTAATATCTGCCCCCCACCCAAAATAAAAGGCAATTCGTATTGGCTAATTTGATAACCTTTAGGTAAATCAGGATAAAAATAGTTTTTTCGATCAAAGCGGGCGAACTGCTGGACCTCTCCTCCCAAAACTTGGCCAAGCAAGATTGTCCATTCAATCGCCTTACGATTCGGCACCGGTAAAGCCCCGGGTAAGCCCAAACAAACAGGACAAGTTTGGCTGTTGGGCTCCCGGCCGAAATGATTGGCCGGGCAAGAGCAAAACATTTTCGATCGGGTTCTCAACTCGAGATGAACCTCCAAACCGACAATGACTCTTTTAATCTTCATCTTTAGACCGCCGCTATCGCGACTTCTTTCTTAGTGACTAAAATAAACTGCTCCACTCGATCAAAAATCAAAAGCATCGCTAAAACCGCTCCAGAGGCTAAAAACATAAATATCTTTACCCCAATTAAGTCCACTATCGTCGCCGCAAAAAGAAGGCAAGGCAAAGTGACTAGGTTGCCGAAAAAAGCCAAGGTTCCGTAAACCCTCCCTCTTAAATCTCGAGGCGTATGTTCCTGAATTAAGGTCTGGTTAGGAATGTAGACTAAAAAGCCCGCCAGGCCTAACAAAAACATCAGCGGAATCGCTGCCACTATCTTATAACGCCCCAGAAGGGGAATGAACAGGGAAAAGCAGGCGATAACGAGAAAGGCCAAGCCAAAACCTTTTTTCATTAACCAACGCTTGCGATAGCGACTGGCCAAATGAGTCAGGACCAAAGCTCCCGTAAGCGCCCCCATTCCCAAAGGCACAATTAAAAGCGGCCCCGCGTCATGGATTTTTATTTGTAAAATGTTGCTGGCCAAACTGGGCAGAGTCACTCCTAAAATTACCATAAATACCTGAAAAGCAATCATCAAAAGTAAAGGAAAAAGAATTAATCGCGTTTCTCTAATGAAAGAGTAGCCTGCCTTTATTTCCTCCCAAAAACCGGAAAAACTGTTTAAAAAGTTTGGCCGCTTTGGTTCATTTTGGGGGAGAAAGTAAACCGAAACGGCGGCGAGAAAAAGACAAACTGCCGCGACCCAAATTGGATTATCTTTACCAAAAAGTCGAATCAAAACCCCGCTTACCCCCAAGCCAAAAATCAGAGCGCTTTGGGAAGTAAGCATAAAAAGGCTGTTCGCCAGGGGCAAGTCATCTTTCTTGACCAGCCAAGGAATGGAAGCCGCTTCGGCCGGACAGTAAAACTGATTCAATAGCGAATAGAGGAAAACAATCGGAAAAATTGGATATATTCCGTCTTTCATCAGGAGGAAAAGGGCCACGGTCAAAGATTGCAGAAGATTAGCGTATAAGAGGGTTTTCCGCCGGCTCCACCAATCAACAAACAGGCCGGAAAAAGGACCCAGGAAAAACGCCGGGAGATAATAAAAAACCCAAAGGAAAGAAACGGCCAAAGTTGAGCCGGTGCGTTCATAAATCCGGGTCGCCATCACAAAATTAATCATATTAAGAGTTATCTGTGACAAAATCTGAGACGCCCAAACTAAATCAAAACGGCGATTTTGCTTAATGAAAGTAAAAATTTCCTTTCTTCTCATTTTGCCTTCTTTCTTTTTATCTAATTTAATGAGGGCTTTCTTTTCTGCCAATCGGTTGCCTTTTCATACATCTGAGCCATACCCAAGAGAAGCAATTCGGAAAATCGCGGGCCGATAATCTGCAGCCCTACCGGCAAGCCCTTTTTAGTAAAGCCACAATTAAGATTAATTCCCGGCAGACCGGCAATCGAGGAAGCCTCCACCAACATATCCTGCACTTCCCCAAACATCGGGTGTCCCTTCGTCGCTCCTAGCTTAAGCGCGGTTGAAGGAGTGGTTGGTGCCATAATGACATCAATCTCCTGAAAAACTTTTTCAAAATCATGACAGAGAAGAGCGCGCACTTTTTCCGCCCGCAGATAATACGCGTCATAGTAACCGGCGGAGAGGGTATAAGTTCCCAACATAATTCTTCTCTTGGCTTCCTCGCCAAAGAAAGAGCGGTCTCGGCCATAGCGGATGCCATCATAACGCGCCAAATTGGAGGAAACTTCCGCCCGCTGCAAGACGGTGTAATCGGCGATGGCAAACTGGGGATCAATCAGTCTGACCTCTTTCGTTGCCAATCCTTGGCCGGTAAAAAGATTAATCGCTTCTTTAACCATGGTTTTGACTTCTTCATCCATCTCGGCCGGAAAATATTGAGGAGCAACTCCAATTCTTACCTGGCGGAACGGTTTTTGAGGAAGGGGCCTGAAATCAACTGAAGTAGCATCGTGAGAATCTCTCCCTCGCAAAATTTCAAAAAGAAGGCGGCTATCCTCCACTGTTTTCGTCATTGGCCCGGGAGAATCGAGAGAAGAGGCCATCGCAATAACGCCGTAGCGGCTGACGACACCATAACTGGGTTTCAGCCCAACCACGCCGCACCAGGAGGCCGGCTGACGGATAGAACCGGCCGTCTCACTGCCAATTGCCCCAATTGTTAAGTCTGCCGCAATCGCGGCGGCTGAACCGCCGGAGGAACCGCCCGGCAATCTCTCCAAATCCCAAGGATTATGAGTGGGAAAGAACTGCGAAGTTTCGGTCGAAGAACCATGCGCCCAAGCGTCCATGTTGGTTTTGCCCAGGATAATTGCCCCCGCTTCTTTCAATTTACTGATGACCGTGGCGTCGTAAACCGGTAAATAGTTCTCTAAAACCCGAGATGAGGCCGTTGTTCTCAATCCTCGGGTTAAAAAATTATCCTTGACGGCAATCGGCACTCCTCCAAGAGGCAATTCGCTTAACTTCTTTTCCACTGCCTTTGACTCTTTTAAAACCCTTTCCTCATCCACCGTGACATAAGCTTTAACTCTAGGGTCAATTTTTTTAATGGCTCCCAAACAATCTCGGGCCAACTCGACAGCCGAAAATCGTTTCTCTTTAAGACCCTCTCTTGCCTCAACAATCGTCAGTTCATTTAACGCCATTTTATTCTCAATTTCTTTATAATCGCGAAGCGATTTCAAGCTTCGCTTATTTCTTAATTTCTTTTTATCTTAATATCTTACGGATTTAGCGGCCCTAAAACCGCTTTTACTTTAAAATATCCTTTATAAGTTTCTTCAGAATTTTGGAGGGCCTCTTCTTGGGAAAGACAAGGTCCAATTTCATCCTCTCGAAAAACATTCTTTAAACCCGTAGTCTGGTAAGTTGGCTGAACCGCTTCGGTCTTTAATTCCTTTAACCTCTCGATATAATCTAAAGTTTCTGAAAGCTGCTCGGCAAAAGTTCTCACTTCTTCATCGCTCAAAGGTAACTGAGCCAGCTTGGCAATATGCCGGACTTCTTTTTCTGATAATTTTTGCATTTCTTTTTTCTTAATTTCCTAGTTACTTAATTTCTTAATCTCTTTTATCACCCCATCGCCTCCAGCGTCTTGATTCTTTCCTTAATTGGCGGATGAGTATTAAAGAGATTAGCAAACCAACCAATTCGTCCCTCTTCACCCTTCAAGGGGTTAACAATATAGAGCGACGCCGTCGCTCTGTTAGCCGCCTCCAACGGTTCTGGGTCGGCGGCAATTTTCTTTAAAGCCGAAATCAGGCCCGAAGGCTGACGGGTGAGCAAAATAGCACTGGCGTCCGCCAGAAACTCCCGCCGGCGGGAAAGAGCCAGTTGAATCAGTTTGCCAATTAAAGGTGAAAGCAAGGCTAAAGCCAAACCGATAATTAAAAGCAGGCTTCCCCCTCCTTCCTCGTCGCGGTTTTTTCTTCCCCAGCTGCTCCGCAAAAGCCAGTCAGCCAGAAGCGTAATCATTCCCACTAAAACCACCACCACTGACATCAAGCGCATATCGTAGTTTCTGATATGAGAAATTTCATGGGCCACTACTCCCTCGACCTCTGTCTTGCTCAGTTTATCAAGAAGACCGGTAGTGGCCACCACCACCGCGTGGCTAGCATCCCGACCGGTGGCAAAAGCGTTAGGGGCGCTATCGTCAATAACGTAAAGCCGCGGCATCGGGATACCGGCCGCCAAACTTAAGTTTTCCACCGCCGTATAAAACTTAAAATCGCTCGTGCGATTGGCGGGGCGGGCCCTCGAAACCGAAAGAATAATTTTATCCGAATACCAATAACCTAAAAAACTGGTTAGGCCGGAAATAATCAGAGCCCAGGTGATAAATGACGGACCATAGCCAAAAGCGCGGCCTAAAAAGTAAACCACGGCCGCCACAAAAACGGCGAAAGCAATTATTATCCAGGCCGACCGTCTTTTGTTGCGGTCGACTTGTTCATAAACATTAAGCATTCCTTAAAACTTAACCTTGGGAGTTTTTATCTCTTCCGGTTCTACCTCCAAGTGCTCACCTTTTTGGGGTGTTATCAAACCTTTTTTCTCCTCAAAATGGAAAAGTTGAGCCACTAAATTACTGGGAAAGGTTGAACGCATAATATTATAATCAGCTGTTTGGTCGATTAAGTTGCGGCGACTATACATCACTTTGTCCGCCGTATCCCGCAATTCATCCATTAGTCGAGTGACTGTTTCCACTCCTTTTATTTGGGGGGTGCTTTCCACGACAACCCGTAAATTACCAAGCGTTTTTTGAAGAAGCTCGTTGGCCTTCACCATTTCTCCCAAATTGTTCTGAGAGGAAGCAGATAGAATTGCTTTTCGCGCTTCGGCCAGCTCCGCGAAAATCGCTTTCTCGTGCTTAAGATAACCCTTGACTGATTCCTCCAGGTTAGGAATTAAATTCGCCTGTCTTTTAAGCTGGTTACCGATTTCCTGAACGGAAGCTCTAACCCGCGTCCGCATAGTCACAAAGCGGTTATAAGTTAGAAGAATATATAGGCCAATTACGCCAACAAAAATTAAAAGAATAATCATTTTCCACCTCCCTTCATGAAAGGAAACCTATGGTTTTCTTTCAAAAACTTTCCAAATTAGTAATTTTCGGGATCTTCCACCGAACCGCCCCGAAAATTAATTTATATTCTTTTCTAATATCACTTACTTCTTTCCGGACGGCTTTTCCCGAGCTTCCTGCCCGCGGTGTTTTAACTTTTGACTTTTACCCTTTGACTTTTAACTTTCTAAAAGTATATCACTCAGCTTTTCCTTCGGTAAAGTATTTAAAATATCCTTGGTTTCTGCCCAACCCCGTCGGGCAACCGCCACTCCATATCTCATCAGTGTCATCTGACTGGCGCTGTGCGAATCGGAATTAATCACCAGTTTCACCCCTGCCTTGACCGCTTCCCGGACCAGCGCATCCGGCAAATCGAGTCGGTCCGGCCAAGCCGAAATTTCCAAAGCCTTTCCGTTTTTCAGACAAAATTCAAAAATTTTTTCCCAATCCAACTCGTAACCTTCTCTCACGTCAATTTTCCGGCCAGTCGGATGGCCAAGAATTTTAACCTTTGGCTGAGCCAGGGCCTTTAGAACCCGGGTAGTCATTTTCTCGCGGCTTAAATCAAAGCTGGAATGAACAGAAACAATAATATAATCAAGAAGATTATCGGCTTCTTTCGGTAGCGCCAGCTCACCGTCGGGTCGGATATCTACTTCCAGACCATTGTATATAGCAATGGGTAATTTTCTTCCCCTGCTTTTCACTGACTTTTCACTTGAGTAAATTATTTTATCAACCATTTCTTTTTTCTTCTTGATTAAATCAACCATCTTGGCCTTTGAATGATGAGATAGGGAGGGATTATGTTCCGTAAATCCAAGATATTCGTAGCCTAACTCCTCGGCTATTTTAATCATTTCCTCCATTGAAGAAACGCCGATATCGTGGCTAGATTCAATCGGAAAGTCGGAATGAAGATGCAAATCTCCCTTAATATCTTTTCCTTCTACCAAATTCGGTAGTTTATTTTCGCGAGCGGCCTCAATCTCACCGCTACCCTCTCTTATCTCTGGAGGAATATATTCAAGTCCCAGCGCCCGGTAAAATTCCTCTTCCGTCCTGGTTTTCGCTACCTTTTGGGTTTTCAAGTTTTTAATCCCATATTCCGACAAGGACAATTTTTTACTTAAGGCATATTCTCGCAAATAGATATTATGTTGCTTGCTACCGGTGAAATACTGTAACATCGCCCCATAACTCTCCGGGGCGGAGAGACGGATATCCACTTGCTGGCCGCTCTGTAAAACCACCCGGCCCAAAGCTTTCTCGCCCTTGCTCACCACCCGCTGAATCCTAGGGTAACGGAAAAAATAAGCCAAAACTTCTTTCGGAGAATTAGTAGACACAGAGATATCAATATCGCCCACCGTCGCTAACATTCGCCTCAAACTGCCTAAAGGGTGAGCTTCAATTACCACCGGGCTCTTCTTCAGATAAGAAATTAGCTCTTGGGCTAAAGCATCCGCCTGATAAAGAGGCATCCGCTTGGTTTTTTGCTCGCCTTTTTCCAGGGACTCAATCCCCCGCAAAATATTCTCTTCAGACTTTTCGTCAAAACCGGGAAGGTCACGGATTTTCCCCTCTTTAGCGGCTCGCTTAAGCCTTTTTAGGACGTCTTTCTCGGCCGTTATCGCTAAATTTTGGCTCAAAGCCAACGATTTTTTCGGCCCTAACCCGGGAATTTTGTCAAAAACAAACATGGCCGCCGGCAAAGAAGATAAAACCTTCTCGAAATGCTTAACTTTACCGGTGCGGAAAAGCTCATCTAAATAGCCGGCCAGGCTTTTACCGACACCGGGGACTTCTTCTAATTTTCCTTCATCCCAAAGGTCCTTAAGTTCACTGGTGGAATGTTCAATCGAAACGGCCGCTTCCTCGTAGGCTTTCACCCGAAATCGGTCTTCCCCTTTAACCGTGTAGGCCGCCGCCATCTTCCGCAGCAAGTCCGCAATCTCCTGATTGGTGAAAAACTTCCCTTTCCCCATCTTGCTTTATCCTACACATTATTGACTGTCATAGCAAGCTAAAGGTATAATTAGTAGCCAGCAGTAAGTAGCTAGTAGCCAGCAATCAGGAAGCAATGATTTTCCCTAACTACTCACTACTCACTACTAACTACTAGCTACTAGTGGGTTAGTAAATTGGATCCGTGGTGTAGCAGTTAACACATCCGCCTGTCACGCGGAAGATCGCCGGTGCGAATCCGGTCGGGTCCGCAAGGTTGCGAGCCTGCCCCGCCAAATCGCTCCATGAGCCCTCCAGTTCGGAGGGCGAATGGTAAGATTGTGTGGGGTTCGTTTACCCTGAGCGATTCGGCTGAGCTCACCGTCGAAGCCTTGTCGAAGGGAGACTCGTCGATCCCGCCCCTCAAATAAATACATAATTAAATAAATGGAGAGAGTTACCATTAGCTCAAGTCTTAAGTTTAAAGAGGCTATTAGGTTCGCCGTTTCAGAGCTTGAAAAACACGGCATAAGAGCATTATTTCCAAACCTAGAGAGCGAAATAAGGAAAGAAGGTGTTGATTTAAAGTTTATGAAAAAGCTTGAAAGAGAACATTTTGAGGCGATTGATGGTAGTGAAGCTCTTTACGTTATCTGCCCAGATGGCTATGTGGGCACTCTTGTCTCTGCGGAAATCGGTTATGCGGTAGCACAAGGAAAACCTGTTCTTTTCTCCGAGGAACCAGAAGACCTTGGACTTCAGGCCATGGCGTCAGCCTATATTTCTCTGGATGAACTGAAAAGGCTTAGGGACTTCATAAACCAATAGCTCCCACCACATTCTCTATAAAATTCTTTATAAGATAATCCTTTCTTAACTCTATATCTTCTGAATTTTCTATATTTTCTATTATAAACTTCCGAGCCAAGCTCGGTATTTACTTTAAAGTTTTTCACTATAAGGTTTTTTGGGACTTGCAAAATCCTAAAAAATCATTCAAAATGGCTTTGCTTTTTTATAAGTTAATAGCTTTCCTGCCCAAACCCCTCAAGGAAAGGAGGTGAAAAACTCTCAATGAATTTAAAATCCTTCCTTAAGAAAGTTAAGGCCGCCGAGTCAGCCGTCAGTTTGGTCTTGGGGATTGTCGTCGTGGTGGTTGTGGGCGTTATCCTTTTCAACTACTTTAAAAATTACTCTACCAGTTCTCGCGAGTCCGGACAGGGGACGCCGGTCGCCGAAGAAGGCAAACTCAACGGTGGCACCTCAGTTT
>DATKVM010000006.1:0-26271 GCA_035530075.1 Patescibacteria group bacterium | reverse complement strand
TCTGATCAGACATTTCATAATAGATCTTCTTGGTCTTTCCAGTTGTTCCCCCTGTGACAGTAAGTTTTAATTCTTTAAGGTCGCCGCTGACAAAATCTTTCGGATATTTGGACACCATTTCCGCTGTTGTTGTTTTAAGCTTTAAGAAACCGTCGTAACTATCTATACTCTGGAAATCCAGGTTCTTTTTTCCCCATGCTGTTGAACTTTTAGCGGCATTGAGGGTCACTAAAATCCCATCTCTACGCTTCAAAAAATAGTCTCTCATTTCCATTTAGTATAGCAAAACTACTTATCCGTACTTGGGATAGCAGCACTTCTTATATTTTTTCCCTGAGCCGCACGGGCAGGGGTCATTACGACCGACCTTTTGGCTGGTTATCGGAACTGTCGGGGCAGGTAAATCGTCAGCCTTGGTATGACCACTGCCTTTCCCTCGCCCCTCAACCGCTTTTTCCAGGGGGATAGTTGATGAAGCTACCATTACCTGAACCCGAAAAACCTTCCTGACCACTTCAAAATCAATTTGATTAACCAGCGACTCAAACATTCCAAACGCCTCTTTTTTATATTCCACCAGCGGGTCTTTCTGGGCGTAACCCCGTAAGCCAATCCCATCCCGCAAGTCGTCAATCGCCGTGAGATGCTCCACCCAAAGTCGGTCAATAGTGGATAGATAAACAAAGCGTTCAATCTCCCGCATCGCTTCTCCATACTCCTTTTCCCTTTGGGCATAAAGGTCCGCCACTAATTTTTCTAAAAATCCGCCTATCTCCGCTGAAGACTGAAATTGGCTCAGTTGTTTTCTTATCGCCCCCAAAGACTGGTCGTCAAAGGGAATAATTTCCGAAAATTCCCGAACAATTTTCTCGTATTCCAGCTCCGAATAACCCTCAGGTGAATGCATGGCAACCAAATTAGTAATCTCACCGTTAATTTTCTCTAATATCTCTTCTTTCAAACTCTTTTCTCCGCTCCCTTTTTCTAAAACTTTCCGGCGCAATTTATAGATAATTTCCCGCTGTTTATTCATCACATCGTCATATTCCACCACCTGCTTGCGCATATCAAAGTTGAAGCCCTCCACTTTAACTTGGGCCTGTTCAATTGCCCGGGAGACCATCGCGTGTTCCAAAGGAATTTCCTCCGGCATATTAAAACGGGTCATTAGGGAAGAAATTTGCTCACCACCAAAAATTCGCATTAAGTCGTCATCTAAAGCAACAAAAAATCGGGAAGAGCCTGGGTCCCCCTGGCGGCCGGAGCGTCCGCGCAACTGATTATCAATCCGGCGGGACTCGTGCCGCTCGGTCCCAACAACATGCAGGCCCCCAAAAGTCAAAACTTCATCGTGCCTTTTCTGCCATTCTTTCAAAGCCTTTTCAAAATCCTTCTTGGTTTTAAAATCGGTTTCCTGGGGCAGGGCCCCTCCCAAAACAATGTCCACCCCTCGACCGGCCATATTTGTCGCCACTGTCACTGCTCCTTTTTCACCCGCTTGGGCAATGATTTCCGCTTCCCGCTGGTGCTGCTTAGCGTTTAAAACCTGGTGGGGAATTTTTTTGTGGTTCAAAAACTGGTCAATGATTTCGTTTTTTTGCACTGAGGTTGTCCCCACCAAAACCGGCTGGCCCCTTTGATGACAATCTTCGATTTCTTTGACAATCGCGGCGTATTTTGCCCGCTGGTTTTTATAAACCACATCTGGATTATCAATTCGAATCATCGGTCTGTTAGTCGGGATAATAACCACTTCCAAGTTGTAAATCTTTTTAAATTCTTCCGCCTCTGTCGCGGCTGTTCCCGTCATTCCTGAAAGTTTGTTATACATCCGGAAGTAATTTTGAAAAGAAATAGTCGCCAGGGTTTTCGACTCTTGCTGGATAGGGGCTCCTTCCTTGGCTTCTATGGCCTGATGCAGTCCCTCTGACCAACGCCGACCGAACATCAACCGACCGGTAAATTCATCGACTATCACCACTTGATTGTCTTTAATCACATAATCCCGATCGCGCAGAAAATGAACCTTCGCTTTTAAGGCGTTTTCAATATGGTGAATTGTGTCAAAATCTTTTTCGTAAAGGTTGTCAACTCCCAAAATCTTTTCCACTTTGCGAATGCCATGCTCGGTTAAATTAGCGGTTTTCGTCTTTTCGTCGGCAGTATAGTCGGTATCGGGAGAAAGGCCCTGAGCCAGTTTGGCAAATTCAAAATATTTCTTCGTCGGCTCGGTATCGGGGGCGGAAATAATTAGTGGTGTCCGCGCCTCATCAATAAGGATCGAATCTACCTCATCAACAATGGCAAAGTGATGCCCCCGCTGGACCATTTCCCCCAAATCATTAACCAAATTATCTCGCAAGTAATCAAAACCAAATTCATTATTGGTACCGTAAGTTACATCTGCCAAGTAAGCTTCCCGACGCTCAACCGGCTTTAAGTGAGCTAACCGATCGTCAGTCTGGTCCTGATCGGTAAATTCCGGCTCCAGCCAAAACGCCTGCTCATGGACAATCGAGGCTACTTTTAGCCCTAAAGAATGAAGCGCTCGGCCATACCAGCCGGTGTCTCTTCGAGCCAAATAGTCGTTAACGGTAACAATATGAACCCCCTTACCTGAAAGGGCGTTTACATAAGCCGCCAAAGCGGCCGCCAGCGTTTTCCCCTCCCCGGTTTTTTGCTCCGCCACCCGTCCTTGGTGCAGAGTAATTGCCGCCATTAGCTGAACATCAAAAGCCCGTTGATCAACAGTTCGGTGAATTGCCTCTCGGCCCACCGCCAGCGCCTCTGGCAATATATCATCTAAAGTTTCGCCTTGAGTTAAACGCAGCTTGAATTCCGGAGTTTTAGCGGCCAGCTCCTTATCGGAAAGTTCTCGGATTTCCTCCTCTAAAGAATTGACTTTCTCAATCAGCGGCCTAAGCGCCTCAACTTCCTTTTGATTAATATCAAAAAACTTCTGAAAAATTCCCAACATTTCTCTTATTATACCCCATTTTTAGCTTAATTTGAAGCTAAAGTGAGGCCAAAATTAATAAATTAGTCACTAACTTTTTCGTCTTAACTTGGGAAAAAATGGGGGTTAAATTTTTTTTAAACTGATTGGCCGCCTCTTGATGATGACGGTTAAAGTATAATCGATTAAAGACAACCAGGCCACCTTTATTCGCCAGCTTGCCCAACCGGCGCAAAAAATCCTCGCTTTCCGCCTCTTTGGGAAATTCCTGGCCCAAATACAAATCCACAATAACCAAATCGAAACTTTGAACTTTGTCCCTCGACTTTGCTCGGGACAATACTGAGCTTGTCGAAGTATTGAACTTTGAACTTTGAACTAGGCTTATGGCATCGCCCACCACAATTTTTAAATTCGGGATTTCTCCCAGACCAAAATACTTTTTTCCTAACTCAACCACCAACGGGTCAATTTCTATCCCCACTATTTCAGCGTCTAGTGGATGGCGTTTAGTAACTAGTTTCGCCAGCGTCCCCACCCCTAATCCTAAAATTAAGACTCTTAATTTCTTCATATCTTTGATATCTTTATCTCTTAATATCTCCCCAATTCCCTCCCGCCACAATTTTTCCGCTAATCCCCCCGATTGAGCAACTCTACCAATCATCACTTCTCTTCGGCCAAACAGATCTTCTACCACCAAAATCTCGCCATTGATTGGTGAATAAATTTTCTCCAAAACCTCATTACCTAAGAAAAATCTTCGTAAAAATGACTTAAACTTCATTCTAATTAAATGGAAGAAAGTTAGCTCTTGGGAGAAATGACTTCGCCGACATAATCCTGCAAAATCTTTGGTACCTTAACTGAGCCGTCGGCTTGCTGACAATTTTCCAAAATCGCTAATATCGGCCGCTCAGAAAAAACCGTTCCGTTAAGAATATGGACATATTCCGTTTCCCCGGTCTTTCGCTTAAACTTAATATTTAATCTTCTGGCTTGATAATCAGTGGTGTTGCTGCAGGAATGAGTCTCGCGGTATCTTTCTTCTGAGGGAAACCAGGCCTCAATATCGAATTTGGCGGCGGCCGGATCACCCAAGTCACCGGTGCACATTTGCACTACATGATAAGGTAGCTTAAGTTCCTGCATTAATTCTTCTTCGAGGGAAAGCAAGAATTCATGTTCTTTTTCCGAATCTTCCGGCCGGACAAAAGAAACCATTTCTAATTTATTAAACTGATGCACCCGGAAAAGGCCTTTGGTTTCTTTGCCGTAAGAGCCGGCTTCCTTTCTAAAACCAGCGGAAAAACCGACAAATCTTTTAGGCAAGTCCTCTTCTTTCAAAACTTCATCTTTCAAAAAAGGCACAATTGCATGCTCGGCCGTGGCCACCAAGCAAAAACCATACTCATCAAAGCAGTAAGTATTTTCAAAGCCATAATTATCATAACCAAGGGCCGCCATCACTCCTTTGCTGATTATTTCCGGCGGCAAAATCGGAACAAAGCCCTTCGAGAGTAAAAATTTCAATCCCAAATTAACCAGTGCCAATTCCAAAAGCGCTCCTTCATTTAAAAGGTAGCGGAAACGCGTGCCGGAAACCTTGCTTGCCCTTTCAATATCAATCAAATTTAGGCTTTCGCCCAGCTCAAAAGAACCCTTAACCGGAAAATCAAATTTCGGCATTTCTCCCCATTTTTTAATTTCCACATTCTCACTCTCGTCCTTACCTACCGGGACTTGAGGCAAGGCGGGATTGGGAAGTTTCCAAAGGGTAGCCGTTAGACTGGCGTCTAACATTTTTAGCTGGTCTTCAAACTCATCAAGCTCGGTTTTAATTGTTCTTGCCCGCTCAATATCTTCCTTGCCCAGTTTATTTCTTTCCGCCCGCAGAACCTCTACTTTTTGGAGCAGGTCTTTCCTCTTCTCATCCAATTCCAGCACTTCATCCACTAGCTTCGGATCCCGATTTTTATCAGCCGTGGCTTTCCGAAAATAATCTGGATTTTCCCTGATGGCTTTAATATCTATCATTTTCCTTATGTAACATATATAAGCTGAGCTTGATTCTCTGAATTAAATACATGTTACAGTCCTATTTGGCCGCTAATTTTTTGCATTGATTCCAATGATATTTTCACAAATTCCTCTAAGCTCAACCCGATTTTTTCTTGACACATCGCAACATCTTCCCTTCTGGTTCCGGCAGCAAATTTGGGCTCTTTAAACCGACGCAGAACCATCTCCGGCGTCACCTCCGCCAATTTCTTGCTCGGAAGCACCAGACAAGTGGCCACAATCAAGCCCGTCAGGCTATCGCCCATAAAAATGGTCCAGTCCATTAAAGTTTTTGGTTCGGTTCCGTTGCCGTGCCAATTGTGGGCGGCCATCGCGTAAGCAACATTTTCCGGAACCGCCAGTCCCTTTTGTTTAGCCCACTCGGTAACTTGAATCCCGTGTTTTTCCGCCGGCACCCCTTCGCAATAGTCCCCATCATGCAAAAGCCCCGCCATTTCCCATTCCTCTTTGGTTCCTCCCAACTCCTCATCACTTCTTCCCCGGCTTTTTAACTCCTCGTAAACTCCGCCCATTAACGCCTCTAAGGCCAACGAATGCTTAACAATGTTCTTGTTGGCCACGTGCTCGTCGATTAAGTTTAAAGCTTCATCTCTAGTTAGCATCCTTACTCCTCCGGCCTCATTGTTGGGAAAAAAACCGTCTCCCGAATCGGCTTATCCATTAGGAAAGAAAAAACTCTTTCACTCATTCCGAATCCCGCCGTGGGCGGCATACCATACTCTAAGGCCTCAATAAAATCAGCGTCATACATCTGAGCCTCTTCATCGCCCTTCTCCCGCAGCCTTTGCTGTTCTACAAACCTTTCCCGTTGGTCAATCGGGTCATTAAGCTCGGAAAAGCCATTACCTAACTCAGTCCCTCCGACCATCACCAAAAATCTTTGTGTCAATCGGGGTACTTCAGGCAATCGTTTTGCTAACGGAGAAATATCTACCGGCAGATTGATCAAAAACGAAGGTTGAATTAAAGTTGGCCGAATGGTTTTTTTATAAATCATGTCCATGAGCCGCCCCCGACCTAAATTCTTCTCCGGCTTAAGTTTCAGCTCTTGAGCCTTCTTATAAAGCTCTTCCAAACTTGCTTTCAGGGGATCAATGCCCGCTTTCTCCCGGAAAAGCTCAACATAATCCCAACGGGGCCATTTGCCAGACCAGTCAATTTCTTTCCCCTCTCGAGTCGTTTTAAAGCCCCCAGTCGTCTCTTTAACCACAAACTGATAGAAGTCCTCCAGAAAATCCATCAGTTGTTTATAATCAGCGTAGCCCCAGTAAAATTCCATTGAGGTGTAATCTTGTAAATGCTCCGCATCAACCCCCTCGTTCCGGAAAACTCGGCCGATTTCAAAAACTTTGTCGAAACCTCCCACCATCAGCCTTTTTAAATGAAGCTCCAGGGAAATCCTTAAATATAAATCAATGTCTAGGGCATTGTGATGAGTAATAAATGGCCGGGCGTCGGCCCCCCCGGGAACGGCTTCTAAAACCGGGGTTTCCACTTCCAAAAAGCCCTTCTTAGTCAAATATTCCCGCACTGCTTGCCAAAACTTGGCTTTTTTGACAAACATCTCCCGAACTTCCGGGTTCATTATCAAATCAAGGTATCTTTTGCGCAAGCACGTCTCAATGTCCACCAAACCGTGCCATTTTTCCGGCAAGGGGCGGATGGATTTGGTCAGTAAAGTAAAGTCAGCTACCTTAACCGTCGTTTGGCCCGCTTGAGTCTGAAAAACTTTCCCGGAAACGCCGATAATGTCCCCAATGTCCAAAAGTTTCAAAAAGTCATATCTTCCCTTCAGTTCCTCCCGAGAGAAAAAAAGCTGAATTCGACCGTTTTGGTCTTCCAAATCGGCAAAAGTAGAGCCACCGTGTTCGCGGATGGCCCGCAGCCGACCGGCGACTGAAACCTTTCTCCCCAGCATTTCCAAGGTTTTCTGGACTGTCTCTTTCCGCGGAAAAGAAGCGGGGTAAGGATCAATTCCTAACTCGCGGATTTTTTCCAATTTCTTTATCCGAGCCTGTCGCAGTTCATCAATGGTTGACATTTAAAGGAATTTTACCACAAAAGAGAGAAATCGTGGAGACGAACTTAGTCAATTTTGACAATCGTATAAAGGATTTTACCAGCCGGGGCTTCGAATTCCACTTCTTCACCCACTTTTCTTCCTAAAAGCGCTTTTCCTAATGGGGAAAAGTGAGAAACTTTTTTCTGGGTCGGGTCGGCTTCCCACTCACCGACGATATGGTAAACGCTTTCGTCTTTACCATTTCTAACCATAACTCGGCAACCGAAACTAATCGTTTCACAACCCTGGTGCTCCCCATCTTTAAGAATTACTTTTTGAAGCAGTTCTTCCAACTCTTCAATCCGGCCATCAACAAAAGCTAGCTCATCTCGGGCCGAAGCGTATTCATTGTTCTCCGAAAGGTCGCCTTGCATTCTGGCCAAAGCCAACCGCTCGACCGTATTCGGTCGAGTTTTATTGCGCAATGTTTCCAGCTCTCCTTTAATCTTCTGGAAACCCTCTGAAGTGAGATAAACTTTGTCATCCATCTTCGTGACATTTACCACAAATTGCTATAACTTTAAGGCTATTTTCACCTAATCAATAAATATTGATATTAGAACCTGGGCAACGATTTGTCAATACCGGAAATCGAAGGTATAATGATTAAGGATGGCAGGTTAGCCGTCTTAAATGGCGCTATCGTCTAGTGGACTAGGACGGCAGGTTCTCATCCTGCTAACCTCGGTTCGAATCCGAGTAGCGTCACTAACTTAATGCCTAAGGGCCACTCGAAGACCGTCAAAGAGATTTTCCACGAAGATAAATTTCAACTCTTTCTTAATTTCCGACGGAATTTCCTGCAAATCCTTTCTGTTGTCCTTTGGCAAGATAACCGTTTTTATCCCGACTCTTTTAGCGGCTAAAACCTTCTCTTTCACCCCGCCGATTTCCAAAACCCGACCGCGCAAAGTAATTTCACCGGTCATCGCTACATCCTTGCGGGAGGCTTTGCCGGTAATCGCCGAAACTAAAGCGGTCGCCATCGCGATTCCGGCGGACGGACCGTCTTTCGGCACCGCTCCTTCCGGAACATGAACATGAACATCCAGCTTCTGAGTAAAGTTTTCCTTCAAACCCAGTTCCTTATAATGACTCTTAGTGAAAGTCATCGCCGCTTGGGCTGATTCTTTCATGACATCACCTAACTGACCGGTAAGCAAAAGCTGGCCCTTTCCCGGCATCAAAGCGACCTCGACAAAAAGCACTTCCCCTCCCGCTTCCGTCCAAGCCAAACCGGTAGCAACCCCGACTTCATCTTTCTTTTCTAAAACTACCGGGCTTAAGCGGTGCGAGCCGAGGAATTTTCTCACTCTGGCTACGCCAATTTCCTTCTCAATCGGTTTCTTCTCCGCCATTCTTTTAACAATCTTCCGGCAGACGGAAGCAATATTCCTCTCTAGGTTTCTTACCCCGGCTTCTCGAGTGTAGCTACGAATAATCTCTGAAAGAGCCTCTTTCATCAGAACCCATTCATTCTTCTTCAAACCGCTAACTTCCAACTGTTTGGGCCAAAGATATTTTTGGGCAATACTGAATTTCTCTTCTTCAGTGTAACCGGGGAAACGGATAATCTCCATTCGATCGCGCAAGGCCGGCGGAATCGTATCCAGGACATTCCCAGTGGCGACAAAAAACACCTTTGACAAATCAAAAGGCACTTCTAAGTAATGGTCAGAAAATTCTTTATTTTGTTCCGGGTCTAAAGCCTCCAGTAAAGCCGAAGACGGGTCACCCCGAAAATCAATGCCAATTTTGTCAATTTCGTCCATCATGAAAACCGGATTTTTTGTGCCGGCACTCTTTATCCCCTGAATAATCCGCCCGGGCAAGGCGCCAACATAAGTCCGTCGATGTCCTCTAATTTCCGCTTCGTCACGGATTCCTCCCAAGGAAACGCGGACAAACTTTCTTCCTAAAGCCCTAGCGATGGAACGGCCAATCGAAGTCTTACCGACTCCCGGTGGCCCAATAAAGCAAAGAATCGTCGGTCCGCTACCCTCCGAACCGCCTTTAGCTTTTTCTTTAAGTTTCATTACCGCCAAATACTCTAAAATTCTTTCTTTAATCTTTTCCAAACCATAATGGTCTTCATTGAGAACTTTCTTCGCTTTCATTAAAGAAACGCTGTTAGGGCTTTCGGTTGACCAAGGCAAGGCCACTAACCAATCGAGGTAACTCCGAACATAACCCATCTCGGGATTATTGGGGGACATTTTCTTGAGTCGGTTAAGCTCCTCCATCGCCTTTTTGCAAACTTCAACCGGCATTCTGGCTTTGTCGATTTTACCTTTAAGCTCCTTCACTTCTTTTTCTTCATCTTCTTCAACCCCCAAGTCACCCAATTCCTTCTCGATAGTTCTCTTCCTTTCCCGCAAAATCGCCTCGCGAATACCTTTGTCAAAACGAGCTTGGGTTTTATTAGCAATCGATTTTTCCAACTCCAGAATTTTTATTTCGTAAGAAAGTCTTTCGGCCACTCGCTCCAATCTCTCATTCATGGAAGAAATTTCCAGAAGCATTTGTTTATCGATCGGTTTTAAATCCAAAAGACTGGCCGTCTGATTAGCCAATTCTTCATAAGAAACCCCGGATAAAAGCCGCATCAATATCATTACATCAATTGGTTTACCTAAATTGAAAATCTTTTGAATTTGTTCAGTTATATGCTTGACTAAAGCTTGGGTAGCGTCGTCTTCAACCACGCTTTCTTTGTCCTTCTCCACCGCGGCCACGAAGTAGGGTTCTGTCTGCAAGATTTGTTTGACTTCCACTCTTTCCACCCCCCGAATCAAAGCATGGATATTACCATTACTTTCAATTAAGTGTTCAATCGAAGCCAGTGTCCCGATTCGGTATAAATCCTCCTCGGCGGGAATTTCCGTGCGGGAATTTTTTTGGCAGACGAAACAAATTAAACGGTTGGCTTTGAAGGCGGCGGAAATTGCCGCATTAGACTTAACCCGACCAAAAGTTAAGGGAATTTCCGTATAAGGAAAAATGACCACATCCCTGAGGGCAATTAGCGGAATGTTCATCTTGTTACTGTTGGCAATAATTGTTTTACTGGAATCCGACAAAATCATCTCCTCATTCCTTTTAATTCGAAATCTTCTTGGCAGTTTAGCATTTTGACTGCTAAAAGTCAACCTTTAATTCTCTTCCGGGTCAATTGTGAATCACGACTTTCGTTCCCAGATTGTCTTTGCTGGCCATTACCGAATTTTGGCCAGGAGGTAAATTCGGAGTCGCCCAATAAAAAAGTTTCTCCGCTGCTAAGGTGGGCAAATTAACACAACCGTGGCTCATCGGTTGACCAAAGTTATTATGCCAGTAAGTCCCATGCAAACCAAAACCCTGATAGAAATACATGGTGTAAGGGACATTGGGAAGGTAGTAGTAAGTATTATTTTCCTTGCGGCCGCCGGCCATCTTGGTGTATTTGAATTTGCCCCAAATATTAAATTCGCCCGTGGGCGTTCTCCCCCATTTGCCACTGGAAATGAGTGTCTCTAAAAATTTATTTTCCCCTTCCCAAGCAATAAGCTTCTGCTCGGACAAATCAATCTCTATCCGTTTTTCCGCTCCACTTGTCTCCCCAAGAACCGTCACTTCTTTGGAGGGCGATAGAGCGGCCAAGGGCGGTAGCAGTGGATTGTTCAAAAAGAAGGCGGTCTTTTCCGTCGGGTCAAAATCACCAGTCGCCTGCTGAAAGTCACAACCGCAGCCACCGGGGCTGGTTTTCCTCAGCGCTCCCGCCAGACTCAGCCCTAATATTCCGGTGACAACCAGGACTAGAAGTGGTAAAATAAGCCAAAATCTTTTTCTAAACCGGCGCATACTTTCAGAATAACAATAAGAATGAGCGATTTCAACCAAATATCTGCTATCTGGCAAAAGATTAAAGAGGACCAAAAGTTACGGGAAAATCTGGTGATTAGAGCCCAAGTTTTAGCGGCGATTAGAGAGTTCTTCCAGAATGAAGGGTTTTTAGAGATGGAAACACCGACGCTGGTTACCGCTCCCGATCCGAGCCCTTTTAATGAAGTTTTTGAGCTACAAACTATTAATGAAGAAAGGTTTTTCCTTACTCCTTCACCAGAATTCTTTCTAAAAAAGCTCTTGGTCGCCGGCTTGGAGAATATTTATCAGATAACTAAGGCTTATCGGGACCAACAGGAAAAAGACGGTCTTCACCGACGCGAATTCACTATTTTGGAATGGTACCGGACAAAGGCAGACTATACCGACTTAATGACGGATTGCGAAAAAATAATTTCCTTTATTTCGTCAAAGCTTAAAACCCTCAATTACCAGGGAAGAAAAATTGATTTAACTCCGCCTTGGCCCCGGATTTCCTGCAAAGAGGCCCTGGCCAAATATGCCGGGGTTAACCTGGATGAGTTTCTTGACGAGAAAAAAGCCGTCAAAATCTGCCGGGATAAAGGCTATCAAGTAGATAAAAAGACCACTTGGGAGGAGCTTTACCACCAAGTTTTTTTGAATGAAGTCGAACCATCTCTCTTGGCGCTGCCGGCGGTGATTCTTTACGACTACCCGGCTCCGCTCGCCGCTTTATCGCAAATTAAAACTGATAATCCGCTCTACGCGGAAAGGTTTGAATTTTATTTGGGAGGGCTGGAAATGGGCAATGGCTACTCCGAACTAACTGACCCCCGAGAACAAGAAAAGAGATTACAAGCGGACATCCAAACTCGGAAAACCAAAAAAATGAAAGTTTTTGACTATGATTATGATTTTGTTGAAGCCCTCAAAGAGGGTTTGCCCAAAACGGCGGGTATTGCCGTCGGCATTGACCGGCTGGCGATGCTTTTCGCTGATGCCACCGATATCCGCGAAGTTGCCCCCTTTACTCTCTAGTTTTAGCTTTAGACCTGGAAGGTGTAATAGGTTTACACCTCCAGTACTTTTCTCCGATTAACTGATTATCTGACGATACTTTCCCCAGTCCCCTTCAAATACCGCTCCTTTGGGAGAAATCTTGCGGAACTTTACCGGATTGCCATCGACAATTTTAAATATTAAAACCCGACTGCCTCTTTCTTTGGCCATCTTTATTTCGGCTAAAACTCCGTCGCTGATTTCGCCAAAAACCCACAGTTGATCCACTATCCGGATAATATTGTTGTTGGCCTTCCTAACCATATCCCGCGGCACTAAATCCCCCAAAAAATATTTAAAAAGCATAAAGGGGTTTAGGGGAATGACTCTCTTTTCAAGACAAAATTTGCTTATCTGCATATGCCAAAAGAAATTTCTCTTCGAATAAACTGCGTAAACCAAAGGGTAGGTTTTTCTCGACTGAAGACGGGGGTGCCAGCGGCCCAAATTCTTGCCTAACATCACCCACTCCCACATCCAAGGGGAGATCTCCTCCAGTCTAACCTCCGGTTCACTTATCTCCTTTATTTGTGATGCCTCTTCAGATAACAGGAAATAGCGAACGGGCTTCCTCAATCTTTTAGCCATAAAAATCTCCACCAGCACCCCGTCGCTTACTTCCCCAAAAACCCAAAGCTCATCCGCTTTTTTAATCATGGTGTTATTAGCAATTCTAATTAAAGTCTTATCCACCAAACCGGACAAATTGTAATCAAAGTTCATAAAGGGACTAATCGGGACACCGTTGTTTGTTAAGACAAAAGCGCTGACCTGAAACCGAAGAAAAAAATTTCTTTTGGAAAAGGAGGTAAAGACTATTTTATTTTTTTCTCTGAATTTTAGGGAATCATGCTTAAATTCTTTTTGTGGTCTCGCCATAATGTAATTGACAAAACTGACGCAAGAATAACATGATTGTTACCAGTTTTCAATAAGGTGGAGAGAGCTTTTTGCGAAAATCGCGTCCGGAATGCAACCAAAAAAGTTTCAGGCGTTTCTTTTCATTCTTTACAAAAATAGCTTTCCATCCTAAAATTAGCCAAGTATGGCAACAATTTCTACTTCCGATTTAAAAAAGGGCTTATGCATTATGTTTCGGGACACCCCCCACGTCGTGGTGGACAAAACTTTTGTTTCTCCCGGCAAAGGTTCCGCTTTCTATCGGACAAAATTGAAAAATTTAAAAACCGGCAACACGATTGATTTTACCTTTAAGTCGGGTGAAAAACTGACCGAGGCGCCGGTGGAAGTCAAGGAAATGCAGTATCTCTATCGCGATAATGATAAGCTGATTTTTATCAATCCCCGTACTTACGAACAAGTGACCTTGGCCAAAGATATGGTCGGTAATTTTTCCCTTCTAATGAAAGAGGGGGAAACCTACCAAGTTTATGTCCTCAATAACCAAGCGGTGGCCTTGCGTCCACCTCTAAAGGTCTTTCTTAGAGTAACTCACGCCGAAGCGGCCGCGCGGGGCAACACGGTGACCGGAGCAACCAAGGAGGTAGAAACGGAAACCGGCTATCGGCTCTCAGTTCCCCTCTTCATCAAAGAAGGCAACACTCTCGCTATTAATGTCGAAACCGGTCAATATGTAGAGCGGGTTTAGGGAACCCTTACCCGATACTTACTGTCTCCCCGACAAACATTGACCGCCACTCCTTAGAGTTTAGCTACTGGTGGTAGGGGCTAACTAATAAAATAGCTTCATTTCGGAAAATGGTTGTTTCTATGAGAGCATCAGTGATCGGGGGAATAATTTTAGCCATTGGCTTGGCCATTGTCGTCTGGTTGGTTCTAGAAAACCGCTTTCCTTTATCACCAACAGTTTTTTTTAGCGCCGTCACTATCTTTTTCTCCCTTCTCTTTACTGCTCAAAGCCTGGTTACCTTACTTTGGATGCTCTACACTTGGGAAGACCCGGCCAAAGTTCAATGGCATCGTTCACCGAAAGATTTCGCCCGCCCTTATTATTCTTTCACCGCTTTTCTCCCCGCTCGTCATGAAGAAAAAGTAATTCGGGACACAATAGAAGCCGTTAACCGCATTGACTATCCCCATGAACTTAAAGAAATTTTGATCATCTGTCGAAATGACGATGTCGGCACGATTGCCAAGGCAAAAGAAACCATTGACAAGCTAAGAAATAATCGCATCCGCTTGGTTACCTTCAATGATTTGCCCATTAATAAACCCCATGGCTTGAACAAAGGACTGAAAGAGGCCCGAAACGATATTGTTGCCATTTTCGATGCCGAGGACGAACCCCATCCCGAAATTTATCAAATTATCAATACCGTTTTGGTCAGAGATAAGGTGGATGTCGTCCAGTCTGGCGTTCAGTTGATGAACTTCCGTTCCTATTGGTTTTCTTCTCTCAATGTTTTAGAATACTTTTTTTGGTTTAAGTCCGGTTTACATTTCTTTACGAATGTAGGCAAAGTCTGTCCTCTGGGCGGCAATACCGTCTTCTTTAAAAGAGACTGGCTTGAGAAAATCAACGGGTGGGACGAAACCTGTTTAACTGAGGACGCCGATATCGGTATTCGGCTAACCCTGGCAGGGGCAAAAATCAAGGTCGTTTACGACGAAAACCACGTGACGCAGGAAGAAACCCCTCATAATGTTAAAAGTTTCGTCAGACAAAGAACTCGTTGGAATCAGGGGTTTCTACAGATTTTACGCAAAAGAGACTGGTGGCGACTACCCACCTTCCGTCAAAAATTAATGGCCATTTATGTTCTTTTGTCTCCGGAAATTAGCGCCTTTTTATTCTTCTACATTCCGCTTGCCTTGCTTATCGCTTTTACCCAAAAGTTGCCTATCTTCGTCTCTTTCCTCTCCTATATTCCCTTTTACCTCTTTATTTTCCAGTTAATTGTCTTTGGTATTGGTATTTATGAATTCAGCAAGACTTATCAGTTAAAAAGCCCTCCTTGGATGCCGCTTAAAGTAATGCTCTCTTTCTATCCTTATCAGCTACTTTTGATGTTTTCTTCTTTTCGAGCCGGCTATCGAATGCTAGTTAATCAAATCGGCTGGGAAAAAACCAGTCACACTAATATTCATCGCCAAAAATAAAACTATGAAATTTTTTAATTTTCATCTCGAGGGAAGCCTAAGGAACTTTTTTCGAAGCGCCAGAGCGAAAGAATGGCTGGTTATTCTCGGCCTGGTCTTAATTAGCGCCTTTGCTCACGGCTATAATATGTTTAACTTTCCTTATTACGAGAATGATGAAGGGGTTTACCTTTCCCAAGCTTGGTCGCTTATCAACCAAGGACAACTCGCTCCTTATACCTACTGGTATGACCACGCTCCGGCTGGCTGGATTTTTTTGAGCTTCTGGATTAAGCTTACCGGCGGCTTTTTCACTTTTGGCAACGCTATCAATAGCGGCCGGGCATTTATGCTGGTTTTACATCTGATTACCGCGTTGCTACTCTTTTTCATCGGCAAAAAGTTAAGCGGCAGCCTTTTCCCCGGTATTATTGCCGTTTTAATTTTTTCCCTCTCACCCTTGGCAATTTATTTCCAGCGGCGGGTTCTTTTAGACAACATTATGATATTTTGGGTCGCACTTTCTTTCTCGCTGCTCTTAGTGAAAGATTTTCGGTTAAGTGCTCTCATCTTAAGTGCCGTTACTTTTGGCATCGCCGTCCTTACTAAAGAAATTGCGATTTATTTCCTGCCGGCTTTTATTTACGTCCTTCTCTCCCGAGAGGCGATTACTCATAAATTCTTCACTCTCGCTCAGTGGTCAACCGCCAGCGCCCTTATTATTTCCACTTACTTTCTTTACGCCCTCTTGCGCGGTGAACTTTTCCCGATGGGTTTTTTGGGCAGTAGCCAACCCCATGTTAGCCTACTCTCCTCACTTTTATTTCAGTTCACCCGGGGGGGTGGTTATCCTTTCTGGAATCCGCACAGTGATTTTTACATTAACCTCCAAGGCTGGCTTGGAAAAGACCCTTTTACCGTCACCCTCGGAGCAGCCGCCACTATCATTAGCTTTCTTCTAATGGTTAAAGTCAAACAGTTAAGGATTCCTGCTCTCCTGGCCGCGGTTTTTTGGATTTTCCTCATCCGGGCACGGTTAATTATTGATTTTTATGTTATTCCCGCTATTCCCTTGCTTTCCTTAAATTTGGGGGTTTTGCTGGACTTCCTTTTCAAACAATTCGGGAAGTTAACCAGAAACTTGCTTCAGCTGACTTCTCTGGCCATCATTCTGGCCGGAATGTTTTATCTTAGTCCCCTTAATCCCTACACGCGCAACGAAACTCAAGCGCAAATTGCCGCCATTGATTGGGTAAAAGCTAACCTTCCTGCCCAAGCTTATATTGTGATTGACAATTACGCTTTCATTGATTTACGCGAGTCAAAGTCCCCTGGCGACAAAGCTTTTCCCAACGCCGACTGGTTCTGGAAGCTAGATTATGACCCCGCTGTTCGTGACCAAAAATATGGCCGCGATTGGGGCAAAATTGAATACATTATTTTAAGTCACGAAATGATAAGGCAAATGCGCTTTGGCACGCAAAAAACTCTCAAAAAAGCCTTTGACAATTCCCGCCCTATCATTCTCTGGCGCGACCAAAGTATCGCCTATGTCGACTTTGACAAGTACATCAGTACTAATGGAGATTGGATGGCCATTTTCAAGTTAAACGAAAAGCCAAATGTCGCCCTCAATCAATCTTGGGAGTTTTTCAAGAAAAATTTCATCGTCAATTACGGCCAAGTGATTGACCCAACGAACAATGACCTGACCACTTCCGAAGGCCAAGCTTACACGATGCTGCGAGCAGTTTGGGAAAACGACCAAACAACCTTTAGGGAAATCTGGCAATGGACTAAAGACCATCTCCAACACCGGCTCCAAGACAAACTTCTTTCCTGGAACTGGCAGAAAGAAGGGGACGAATATAAGTTAGGCGATTGGGCTTCTGCCGCCGACGCTGATGAAGATATCGCTCTCGCCCTTTTGTTCGCCTCCAAGCAATGGCAAAATCAGGCTTATCAAGATGAGGCCAAAGAAATTATCAAAGATATCTGGCGGCAAGAAGTAAGGGAAATCAATGGCCGTTATTTCATTATCTCCGGGACGGATAAGGAGAAGCGGGAAGGCTTTCTGATTAATCCTTCCTATTTTTCTCCCGCCACCTACAAAATTTTCGCTGAGGTTGATAAGTCTCACCCTTGGAAAAAGCTGGTTGATGACGGCTACCGCTTTTTGGAGACTTTAGGGCAGTACGAAGGAGACCAAACTTACTTACCGCCCAACTGGGTAATCATCGATAGCAACGGGAACCTAAAATCAGCCGCTAAGTATGTGCCTAAAGATCCCGATTTATACGGCTATGATGCCTTCCGCACTTTCTGGAGAGTGGCGGTTGACGCCCTTTGGTTTAAGGAGCGCCGGGCAACGGCCTACCTCAAAAAAGCCAAACCCTTCTTTGATAAGGAGTGGAAGGAGAAAGGTCAATTCTCCGCGTTATATGACCTAAAAGGCCAAGAGAAAGCCCCCTATAACAGCCTCTCCACTGATGTTGGAGCGCTTTCCATTTTCACTATCACTGACCAAAAGCTAGCCAAACAAATCTACGAAAAGTTTTTCGATCAAAAATTTAACCATGATGAGGGTTACTGGAGCAACGCCAAAGATTATTATGACCAAAACTGGGGTTGGTTTGGCAGCGGTCTCTATTCCGGCGATTTAACTAATCTCTGGAAGACAAATCCCTAAGTCAAAGCCGACTCTCTTACTCGATTATTACTGGCCTTTGACTATTTTTTAATTACCAAAATCTATCTTGAGAGAATAATTCTCTGAAAGGAAATACCAATGAAAGACCAAAGCGTTAGCCAAATTACTGCCGATCACGAAATTATTCGCCAGTGGATAGAGGCCAGGGGTGGCCTCCCTTCCGTGGTTAAGGGCACTGGCGCTGAAGGAGGAGGCATCTTAAGGATTGACTTTCCCCCTATCGGCGCTAAGCCTAATTTGCAACACATCAATTGGGAAGAATTCTTCAAAATTTTTAAAGACAAGGACTTAGCCTTCCTTTATCAAGAAAAAACGGCTACCGGCGAAGTGAGCCGTTTTAATAAATTCGTCAGCCGCACTTGTTTGTCCGAGTAAGCTTATGAAACAAAAAAGCCGGTCTCCCCGGCGGACCCGAATTGAAAAATCTGTTATCTCCGAGCGCGAATTTGAAGCTCTCATGAATACCCCTCAATATTACGGCGAAGAATCTTTCAGTGGAAGAATGCCTCACCCCGAAGCTGATGATGATACTTTAAAAAGTATCCAGGAATATGGTTTTTATACGGAAATTGACACTCCCGAGGGGGAAGAAATGGACCTTCAAAAACAACTGGACCAGGCGGAACGAGCCCGCCGCCGGCGGCGTGACAATGGCTAATCTTTAGTTAAAAAAGCCATTTCTTTATCCGACTGGTAAGGAGAAAGAGGGGAATCATCACTATCAGCCAAGCCAGATTAATCCTCATCGGTTTCGGGGACGATGATTTTTCTTCGGTCTGAACCGAAAGTACTTGATCTTCCAGCGGCTCCACCGGTAATAACCGGCTCGCAACTCGCCTTCCCTGAGCTAAGATGGGGGTAGGCATTTCTATTTCCTCATCATCAAAGACAAAATCCTCTATCACCTCGTCCTCACCTTCCGACCCTGACGGCTCATCAGTCGGATTATCAGCGGGATTGTCGGGTGGAGGGACAATTTCTTTCTCGCTTCCCGGTGGCAAAAAATTGCCTACCCAACGGCCAAAAACGTTAACTACCGTGATTAAAATCTTGCTTTGAGAGCTAATATTGTTATTGACAAAATTCAAAAGGCTAGCCACCACCCGAGCATTACCCGTTTTAATCATCGAGTCGCCCCCGGTATTTTTATTCGCCTGGTTCCGACCGCTCTGAGCCGAAAGCTCCAAATTATTAACTACCCGTGCTTCATTCGTCTGCCCCTGTTCGGTCATTGCCGTTGACGGCCCGCTTTCATTATGGCCCACCACAATCTCCCCGTTTTCATCCTCCTCAAAGACCACTCCCCCCCCCGCAGCAAAATTCGCCCCTTCCGAAGCCCCAAAAATTTTTCCTATCCATTCACCAGCCTGATTAATCAAAACTATCCACCAGCTTCCCCCGCTTAAATTATTATTAACAATATTGACCGTTTTGACCTCGGCCGTCGCTTCTCCGGTTTCAATTACGGTCCGGCCGTCAGTATTGTCCCGACCTTCATTCTCACCACTTTCGGCGGTTAAAAGAAGATTATTCTCAATCGTGGCTTCGTTGTTCTGAAACTCAAAAACCGTCGCCTCAGCTGCCTCAGTCGCCGTGGTTTGCTTAAGAACCTCTTCGGGAATAATAATGTCTCCCACTAAACTGCCGAAAATATTGACTATTCCCAAAACGACATTACCCGCCAAATTATTATTCAAAAAAGTTAACCCCAATGCCGCCACATTAGCGTTGCCGGTTTGAATGGTTGAGTCTCCCTGAGTATTCAAATTGGTCTGGTTCTGGCCGGAATCGGAGGAAAGGATAAGCGTGTTTTCCAAAACCGCTTCGTTGTTCTGAAAACTACCGCTTGCCTCAGACTTGGTGACGGCCGGTGAGCCGGCTTCTTCGGTCAAACAATTGCTAAAATCCAAAATTAAATCCCCCTCCTGTTCACCGGAAACATTAAATTCGCTGAAAGATACTCCTCCAAGGTTCGTATTAAAAGCGGTAATCACTGTCCCTGAAGTATTCGCATCTCCGCTGACAATTTGGGAGTCACCAACATTGCTTGAAGCGCTATTCCCACCAGTGACAGTCACTTGCTCCAAACGGTTACCGACTTCCGCCTGATTGTCTTGCTGAGTTTGACTCTCCTCGATAACGCTTGCCGAACCGCTCTCAGTCGCAACCACACTCTCCTCAAGAAGGTTACTATTGCCCGTAGTCAATAAAACCACGCTATTCGTGGCCGTTTCCGTCTCGATTAAGGTGTCGCCGACATTGCCGTCGGCGGTTATCCCGGCCGGTAGGGGCGTTGGCGAAGGAGCAGCCTCACTCGGGGCCTCTTCCGCCACGGTTTCCTCAATTGTTTCCTCAACCGAAAGAACTTCTGGCGGCGTTGGCGTCGGGTTTTGCGCCTCGGCCAAAGTGGGCGCTTCCGGTAGGGGTGGAGCCGTTGGCAAAAGAATAATTTCTTCCGCCCAGCTCAACCTTGCCGGCATAAACACCCAAAGACAAACTAAAAATAGAATTAAGGTTTTTTTAAGTTTTTCGGATTTTTTACTTTCCATTTTTACTCTCTTTCCTTTTTCTCTTGAGGAAGGGGTTTTACCGAAGTGCGAGCAAAACCCCTATCCTCTCAAGAATTCTTAAGTTACCAAAAGAAACTGCCGAAAATTTCCCCTAAATCAAAGTCAAAACTAAAAGGGAGTAGTTCCAGCCAACAGAGGTCTCCTCCGCGGGCAAAAACATTCAAACCCCCCTTATTATTAACATTGACATTGGCAGTCGCTGCCCCGGTAGTGATAGTCGCCGGGTCTTCCTTTGGTCCAGTGTTATCTTCGGCTTCGTTATCGCCCGAACTGGGGTCGACCTGGAGCCAATTTTCAAAAGTCAACCGGGCCCATTCGTCGTGGTCGTTATTGTTATCTTCTTGACCATCTTCGTTGTCTCCATTTTGGAAAACTAAAAGACGATCATCGTGTTTAAACTCGACTTCGTTTTCACTCTCGGCTCCATTGCCAGAAACCTTCACCGTCTTATCAAAAAGACAGCATTCAACTTTAGCGAAATTGAAATTCGCCTCATTGTTAAGGTTAATGTTGGCCGTTGCCAGACCAGTATGGATAGCAACATCACCGTTAGTATTATTGCTGGCTTCGTTATCGCCTGAAGAAACATCGGCCTCAATATAATTCAAAATTTTGGCCCAATTATTTTGAACAATCGTAGTAAAGTGCTTCTGTCCGATCTCAATTTCATTTTCGCTCTCGGCTCCGTTGCCGGAGATTTCGGCTCCTTCCCAGCCTAGATCATTGTCAAAGCCTGGGACCACGGCTGCCCAATTGGCATTAGCCAAATTACTGACATTAGTATTCGCTGTCGCTGGGCCAGTAGTAATGACAACGCCGCCGCCAGTATTATCGCTGGCTTCGTTATCGCCACTTTCTACCTCTACCTCGACTTTATTGTCAATTTCCGCCTTATTTTCCTGGAAAATCTCGGTTTGAATCCAAGAGCCAATCTCAATTTCATTCTTTGACTCAGCTCCATTACCGGAAATTTTCGCCCCGATATCTTTCCCACAACCAGTACAGTCTTCAATCACGGCAATGTTGGCATTCACCTTATTGTTAACATTAGTGTTAGCTGTCGCCGCGCCGGTATGAATCGCTACATCGCCGTTAGTATTATTGCCGGCTTTGTTATCACCCGAAGAAACATCGACGTTAATATAATTTTTCACGAACGCCTTGTTTTGCTGGACGACAACTTGCTCTTGTTTGGTTTCAACCTCAACTTCATTTTCACTCTCGGCTCCATTGCCGGAGATTTCGGCCGCCGTACTGGCAAGTACCGGCGTCAGGGTGCTTAAAAAAAGTGTTCCCACTGCTATCGCTGCCAATAACTTCTTGAGTGTTTTTTCTTTCATTTTTTTCACCTCCTTCCGCTGGTCGCCTGGCTTAAATTTCAGGCGACCGTTTCTGGTTTCCTCTTTTTCAAGAGGAGGCACTTCTACAAAAATAGAGTAAGACCAAAAATTGAAAAAGAAGTGAGGAGAAAGTAAGAATTAAGTAAAAGTAATTAAAAAAACAGGTCAAAGCTGACTTTATCGCCGCCAATTTCGCCTAACCGAACTTTAAATTGTTTTTCCGAACGATTGACGGAAAAACCAATTCGAGTATATTTCGTGGCAATTGCCTGAACTTCTACTGGGTCATTATGAATTTCCGGGGCCAACCACTCCTCCTTCCCGGGGAGGGAGAGACGAACAAAGTTACGGCTATTTATTTGTATCCCCTGTTTACCGTTATTATTAATTTTTAAATTGAAAATCAAAAAGGTTTTCTCCGGCGTAGCCTTCACTCTTTCCCCTCTCACCGAAATTTCCCCCACTAATTCAGCCGACTCGACTAAATAGGCAATTTTCGTTCGTTCTTTGTCTTTTAACTCGATGGAAAACTCCCGATTAATTTCCTTTTTGGCCAAAGAAATCGCCGGCAGGGGGGAGGAAAGGCGTTCACTTTTTTTACCTTCGGCTCCCTCCCTTCCCACCAAGAAAGCCGTCAGCGAAAGCAAAGCTCCCCCCAAAATCAAGAATAAAGGCTTGGCCGGCATTTTCAGCCAAAATTTATTCATTTAGCTCCCTAATGGTAACGATAATTTTAACGCTGGCCGCGGTTTCTTCCTTATCGATTTGCACCGTAATCTGTCTCTTCTCATTCACTCCCGAAAGACGGTTGGCAATACTATCGTTAGTATTGGTCTGAATAAAATTGCGAATATTTAAATTTAGGCCGGTCAGTTTTTGCTTGTACCAAGCGGTAATTGCCTCCACCGTATCCGCGCTTTTAAGAGAAAGGCTGTGGCCGCCCAGAGAAACGATTTCCGCCCCCGGATAGCGGAAATCAACCAGAGTTGGCCCTTCTTCCTTTTGGTTCGCCGGGGCGATGGTGGGCGATGGAAGGGGAGTCGCTCCAACCCTTGTCAACGACGAGATGGGTAAAGGAAAAACTCTGTTGCGCGAAAAAGTAATTTTGGCAACCAACGCTGCCAAAATCACCAACGCTCCCATAGCCAGCAAAATTTTAAAATTGGTCATTTTTTAATTTTCTTAAGCTGAAGTAAGAAGAACTTAAGAAGAAGGTAAGAAAAGGGCAAGAAGAATTAGTTTTAGCGATTCACCAAGTTCACTCCCCAAAAATTTAAAATAAACCTGTCAATCTGCTCTAAGAAAAGCAGAAAAGCTTGACCCAAATTAAGCTTTCTTTTAACCGGCATATCAGCCGGCAGAGCGGCGCCATCAGCCAAAACTTTTTTTTCATCGTAAAACTTAAGCTGGGTTGCTTCTGTTTCCTCTCCTAAAACATTTGGGGTAACCATGGCTTTTTGCTGTTTTTTCTCTTGTTCAGAAATTCTTTCGGGTAAAATTAAATAATGGACTGCTCCAAACTCGCTCAAAACATTGCTTCCACGACCATTATTAGCCAAAACTAGGCTAGAGGGTAAAAATTCGACTCTCGCCAAACCCGGACTCTTCCCCTTAAAATAAATTGTCCCGAAAATCCCGCTCTTGTCAGAAAAACCAGGATTAGGCAATCCCCCAGAAAGTCGGGCATAACCAATTCTGTTATTAATCTCCTTTTGAATAAAGATGGTCGCAAAAGAACCTTCGGTGCTGATATCCACCAACTCTAGCCGCTGGCTATCAAAACCAATATCTGCCTGAACGGCATTAATAGGAACTTTAAGATTGGCGATTCCCATTTTCATCGGGAAAATTTCCTCCAGTCGGTAACTGGCTTTGGAAGGGATGACAAAAGAAGCTGTCCTTGGCACTAAGATAATCTGTTGGAAAAGTAATTTATATTCCCCCAAAACCACCAAAAAGCAAACCAGGGAAATGGCAAGAATGGTTGCGCCATTGTAAATGGCAGAAAGAAAAGACTTAGGGCTAATTCCGGCCGCCTTGCTGACTGATTGGCGGCAAAAGGGGCAGCGCTTCCCCTCCTTTTGGACCCGGCAAAAAAGACAGGGCAAACCCTTCGGATAGGCCAACCATAAAATAGAATAGGCAATCGCCAAGAAAAGGCCTAAAAAAGATAGCAAGTGAATTAAAACAAAGGAAAAGACTAAGAAGAAAGTTAACTTGCCAAGAATGATCAGGAAAGAAGATTTGTGCATTTTATTACAGGACTCATTACTTATTAATATAATACAACAAAACTGAGAAATCAACCAAGTCACATTCCCGGTCTTTGTTTACATCACATTTTCTTTCTTCCACCAGAGCTGCCTTTTCCTCTTCTATTTTCAGAGCCCTTTCTAGCTTTGTTTTAAGAGCTTCTGCTGCCGGCGGACCAGGCACTGGTTTTGGTGTTTCTCCTCTCAATCGGCTGATTACCCAAAGACGAACCGTTTCCAAAGTTCCCTTCTCTGCTTCTTTCTTTGTTTCTTTCTCCTCCGGGAAAGTTATCTTTATTTCAACTTTTTCTAGTTCTTTGCGCCATTCTTCTACCCAAAGCTGAACTGCCTTTACCACTTCTTGGACGGCAATCCGACCGTCACCATCAATATCAAAAGTGGCCACCTTTACCGGTAGCGGCAATAACACCTCCAAGGTAACCACTATTGGCGTGGGCGTGGCCGTGGGCGATGCTGCTGTTGTGCTAGTGGTGGTAGTCTCCTCAGTTTCCTTTTTACCAGCTGTCGGTGTCGCGGTGGGCGCAGGCATCGGTGTTACTGTCGGCGTAGGCGTTGCTGTGGGCGCAGGCCCGCATTGGGAAACATTAAAACTACAATCAGCCTGACAACTTAGACTACCCGGACCATAACCAATCGTAAGACAGGTTTTGTTATTAAGGTCATCATTATCACAGTCCTCGCCCCCTTCTTTAGTATTATTACCACAAACACTGATTTTAACTGTCGCATTTACAGGCTCGGAAGCCTCAGTCGTTGCCCAAAGAGACACCCTCGGAGAAATCAAAAATCTGCTTAAAAGGATGAAGGTAAGAATAAGTAAAAAAAATACTTTCCCCTTCATTCATTCGTTCCTCCCTGATTTCTCTTAAGATTAATTTGAATGTGAAAGAACCGCCGGAAAAATATAATAGCAGCGGCAATAACTAAAATAGCTGCCACTATTGTTAATATCCGATGGTAGAGCTTCCAAAAAGAAAGAGCACGATAATAAATTCCTAAGACCAAGTTAGCCGGGGCGACCGTAAAATATAGCTTGGCCGCAGCAGCAATCCCGATAGTCGTGTTACCGGGGTCATTTTTCTTCACTGGATAGCCTTCCAAGTAAGCAAAATATTCTCCTGGTGACACTTTTAAAGGCAAATTTAAGCGGACGTTGACTACCTGCACTTTTCCTGGTTCAAGACGAAAAGTGGCGGGAGAGAAAGAAAACCATTCTTTGGGTGGAGCAAGCTGGGGCTGGTCTTGATGATAAGAAAGGGAAACCTCATAGTCTGCCGCCTCATCACCGGTATTAAGAACTGTCAACGGAGGAAGAGAATAAATCATCCCTGGTTTAAGGGTGCCTTGAACCTCAATTTTGCCCGTGCCAATACCAACGCCGACTCGAGCAAAGACAGAAGGGGGTACAAGGAGCCATAAAAAGAAAAAGGAAAGGATTATCCTCTTCATTAACTCATCCTACCACAATCCCTCAGGGAGTAGTGACCTGGACCGTCACATCAACCGACTGTTGAGTATAGTTGGCGGTTGAGGAGGGCGTATAAACTATCAAGTCAAAATTTTGCGTCGCGCCTACCCCAATACTGGCAACCAAGGTGGCATAGCTCGTAGTTAAGGCAGTCCAAGAAGGCGATGCATCACAGCTACTCGTACAAAACTTATGGCTATAAGTTTCGCTCCCTGGATTAGCACCTAAGGTCCAATTCGTCGAATTCTGACCCTTAATATTGAATTTCGAGGTAACATTGCCCGTATTGACTGCATCCTGGGAATCATTAAGTCCGCTGGCAATTGTCGCCGCACTGCTGCCAATACCCATCGTCCCATAAGTAATAGTGCCATCACTAACGGTTAAGGCTATATTTTGGGCAGTTACCGTGGCGGTCACTGTTCCTGTATCGGCTGCCCTGACTCCCACCAGCGAGATTAAGACAAACAAGGAAACAACAGTAAGAACAATTACAAAGAAAAACTTTTCTTTTCTCATGAAGTTTTGAAAATACTACTGATAGTACTTAACTATTCCTAAGATTTCTTGTCAAGGGTCAAAACAAACCCATCAGCTCAAAATATCTTTTCATTATGGCGTCGAGGCAACCACCGTCACTGCGGCGCTGTGCTCATCATAAGAATCAGTGCTCGTTGGCATTGTCAGGCGCAAGTAAAGGGGGGTGGTTACCCCGGTGCCAATATTTGTCGCTAAAGAATACAAATTATCTACCACCTCAAAAGTAGTCCAGGAGCTGGTATCTTTGGAAAATTCCCATTTTACCTGGTCGGTCGAATTACCGACTCCCAAATTCCAAGTATTGCCGG
>DATKVM010000005.1:0-322041 GCA_035530075.1 Patescibacteria group bacterium | reverse complement strand
GTCAAGGCTCCGAGATTGCCTCGGGGCTTTTTAGTTGATATAATTTTCCTGCTTGCGGCAAGGTAGCTCAGTTGGTTAGAGCACGGCATTCATAACGCCGGGGTCGAGGGTTCGATCCCCTCCCTTGCTACTAACTTTTCTTCTTATCCCGAAAAAAGTTTTCAAAATCTTTAAAACTGTCGCAATCCCTTTTTTATTCTTTTCCGGCAAAAAGTTCAATTAAACTAATAGTGGTTAACCAGGCCAAAAAAAGTAAAATTTTTTCAAGCTCAAATTACCCTCAAATTAATTATTGACATTATTGCTGGATTTCTGATTACATTATTGATGATAGAAATAAATACTTAAAAATTTAATGAAAAGACTAAAAAAGTTTTTTCTTTTAAAAGAATTTAAAAAGTAAAAGGAGATAATAATGGCCAACGGCAATCAAGACGAAATTATTAGAGAAGAAGACCGGCCGCCCGGTCTTGACTACTTATATTCTTCCTTTTTTGATTTACACAATGTTGAGCCGCCAACCGCGGGGAGCAACCTCCTCCAACTCAAACAGCAAAACATTACCGTTCGAATAGAAACTGACTTAGAAACTTGCCATCAGCTTTTTGAAGAATTTAGCCCCAAGCGAACACTTTTTGAACTTTGGGGTTTTCGTTATGCCTTTTATCTGGGCGATAAAAATCAGCCCGTGTTTTTGATTTTCGAAAGAGATAATGAACCCTTAGGCCTACTCCCTCTCTGGTACGAGAAAGATAAAGATGAGCTGCGATGGTTTGGTAGTTGGTGGCAAGAAGGGAATACTTTTTGGCTTAAAGAAAAATCCTTAATCCCAATTATCTTTTCTCTTTTCCCCCAAAAGGTCTTACTTAACGCTATTTATGTCTCTCCGCGAACAGCCAAAAAATTCGGTCTTTTAGCGGATGACCCAAAATTTTTACTTTCCTTGGATGAATATCCTAATCTGGAAACCTTTTTACAAAAGTTTGACCGAAAAAAAAGATATAACCTAAAGCGTGACCAGCGGCTAATTTTAGCTAAAAACCCTCAGACTGTTTACAATCGATTTAAGGATATTAAAAAACTTTTTGATTTAAGCATTAAACGATTCCAGGATTTGGATGAATCTGCTTTTGTTCGCGAAGAAAGAAGAGAGGCTTTTCGAGAAATTATTAAACAGACCGGCGAGTATGAAGCGAGAATGGTTTCCACGGAAATTAATGGCAAAGTGGTCGGGACAGATTTGGTTTGCATTCATAAAGGCGTTTATTACGCTCTTAATGGCGCTTATGATTTGAAAAGGCACCCCGGTCTGGGCAACTATACTAATTTACTTTTAATCCAGGACGCCATCAATTTGGGGGCTAAGGCAGTAGACTTTCTGGAAGTATCTTACGGCTGGAAAGAAGATTGGTTCAAGCCAATTCCTCTTTTCCAGTTTAACGGCTTCCTTGAAAAAAAGGTGGTTGGCCTGGGTCAGTAATTTAATCAAGGCTTCTCATCATGAATAAAAAGCTGCCACCACTGGCGATAATTTGGCCGGACAATCATTTCCTCTGTCACCATATTTTCACTCGTTTTCGGTAATCCAGAAGGGGCAACCGCAATTGGGGCTCGGTTATCCCCCATTCCTAAAAGCTTTCGAGCTTGTTCTTCCACAAATTTTGGACTTTGGACTTCTTCCAATCTCACTTGCAAAGCCCGGTTTTTTTCCTCCAGGGCTTTTAACTCTTTTTGTTTTTTAGCTAACTGTCGACTCGTCCAATAGTAAACTGTTACCTGGCGAAAAAAGTTCACCAAGAAGGCTAAAAATATTACCAAAAAAACAATCCCCAACAATTTTTGCGCCTGATTCTTAGTTGACATCAAACTTATCTAATGATATTATGGGCTAGAAAATATGACGGATGCAATTTCTTTAACCGAAACTCCGGCCAAGTTTACCGAATATTTAAAAAGCCAAAAACGGGCCTCCGCTACTATCTTAGCATACAGTAACGACATTGCCCAAATGACGAAGTTTTTGGCAACTAAAGGGGTAACGGCAGTAACGACCATTAATCAGGCTTTACTGGAAGAATTTAAAGCAGATTTGGAGAGCAAAGGTTATACCGCCAAGTCAATTTCCCGCAAAATTAACTCTATCAAGACTTTCTTCCGCTTCTTAAAGAAAGAAGGAGCGGTAGAAACTGACCCCGCTGCTTCGGTGGCTCACCCGAAATATGAAGTTAAGCCGCCCCGAATTTTGTCCAAACTGGAATACCGAGCTTTAAGGGATGCTTGCCGGTCGGATGCCCGCATTTCGGCGATTGTTGAGTTGATGCTTCAGACCGGGGTTAGGATTGGCGAAGTAGCTAATCTAAGAATGGAAGATTATAAAGGGACAGAAGTTTACATCCGGCCATTTGAGTCCCATGAGGGAAGAAATATTCCTCTCAATAAAGCCGCCAGAGAAGCATTAGACCGATATTTGAAAGAAAGACCAACCGTTAAAGAAAAGACAATTTTCATCACTAAAACCGGACATCCTTTCCTCATAAGAAATATTCGCTCCTCCATTGAACGATATTTTGATTTAGCGGGAATTAAGGACGCCAAGGTTAATGATTTGCGACACACCTGGATTTTTCATCACCTTTCTGCCGGCACTCCACTCGTTACCATCTCCAAGCTGGCGGGCCACAAAAGACTCTCTACCACCGAAAAATATCTCAAGCTCATCGGGGAAAACAAAAAAGAAGGCACAGTTAAGCTGGAAGAACTCTAAACTTCAAAGGCCGCAAGAGTATCTCAGGTACCAGAAGTATCAAAAGAACACTCAGGTGGGCGCACTTGGATTCGAACCAAGGACGGCTACTTTATAAGAGTAGTGCTCTACCACTGAGCTATGCGCCCATTTTAATTTTTATTTTTTTATAAGAGTGGTGCTCTACCACTGAGCTACTGGTCCGGAAATTTGGCTATACATCCTGATTTTAGCAGATTTGAGGCTTGGTTTAAAGCCGGGCGCGTTTGGCAATTATTCAGCTCGTGTTGGGCAATTAGGAAAAACTTGTAGCCAAAGCGGGCGATAAATTGCTGGAATGCGATGATTTTCTAACGCCTTAGCCAGAGAAGATTGATCAGTCAGCTCAACTACCATCACTGACGAAGATCCCGCCCAATCCTTAATTTCTAAAAATTGTAAATATGTGCCATCAGCCAGAAATCGCCGACCTCCCCATTGAGCGACAACAAACCAATGATTACACGTCCTCCCTCCTTCAAGGGGAATTTTGCCATGAGCAACAAAGACTTTGTCGGCCCAGCCACTTAAATATCCCCCCATTTCTCCGGAGACAATTTGGCATAAGGCTGCAGTTGGACCGACTGGGTACCCCCATCTCTGAGTTAAGGTTTCGCGAGCATGATCAGCCGCTTCTTGAATAATCTCAATTTCTCTTTCAGACACTTAAAGAGGAATTCTATTACAGTCTTGCTCGTTTGGCAATTTCGGCTTCAACCAAGGCGCGGTCTTTGCCATATTTAAGACGAGAAAGCTCTTTTATCTTTTCGGAAAGCTCAGGATTTTGTTCTTTCCAAATCGGCGGCATATCATCTTTCATACTCATCGAGAAAGCCGGCACCGGCTCATTGTTGACAATGGTTTTGGCATAAGCGTTAAAGGCTTCAATATTAAGTAAGTCACTCTCTGAGAAAATCGGGGCAAACTCATGTTGTAAATATTGAGCATCGGTTACTCCCACTCGGAAAGCAATTTTGGTCCCAACGTTACCAAAAACAGCGTTTTTAACTTCCTCCTCCATTTGCCCAATAAACTGATTGGCAACGCAAAGCCCCAAATGGAATTTTCTCGCTTCGGAAAGAATCTGAGCAAAGTCAGGAGTGGCAAAGTTCTGAAATTCATCCACATAAAGATAAAAATCTTTCCTTTGGGCTTCAGGAACATTTGACCGGCTCATCGCCGCCATTAAAATCTTGGGGACCAAGACTAGTCCCAAAAAGCTGGAATTCTCTTCCCCAATTTGGCCTTTGGCCAAGTTAATAATTAAAATTTTCCCCTCGTCCATCACTCGTCTAAAGTCAAAAGCGCTCTTAGACTGACCAATAATATTCCGAATCATTTTATTAGTGACGAAGCGGCCGAATTTGGAAACAATGTAATCCAAAGTTTCCGATTTATGGAAATCGGAAGTTTGAGCAATTTGGTCGGTCCAATATCGTCTGACCATCGGGTCGGTTACTTTAGGCAAAAGCTCTTGGACATATCGAGGGTCGGTCAGACAACGCACTACTTCCACAAAAGTGCTCCCCGGCTCACTCATGACCGTCAGCATCGCATTCCGGATAGCGTGCTCAAACCGCGGTCCGACAATTCCTGTCTTATAGGGGTCAAAAAGCTTATACATTAAGTTAATGATGGCGGTGGAAATAAAGTGTTTTTGATCTTCCGTCTCGGCTTCAATTAAATTAAGACCCATTGGCCGCTCAACGTCGGCAGGAGAAAAGTAGATAACATCTTCCGCTCTTTCTGGGGGGATAAGCTGCATTACATGCTCAAAGGTATCGTGAGGGTCAATGAAGCAAAAGCCCCGACCCGCTCGCAAATCCTGATACATCATTTTAACCAGTAGCTGGGATTTGCCGGTGCCAGTGGCGCCAATAATGTACGTATGGCGCATCCGGTCTGATTCACCCATATAAATTGGCTGTTCCATCCCTCGGAAAACGCTTTTGCCCAAATAAATGCCTTCTTTGGCCACTTGAGCGGGGGCAGGTGCCCGCTTAGCATTCAGCCAGAAAATATAAGGTGTTTCCACCGTTTTGTTGGGAAAGTGGAAAATCGTCGCCAGCTCTTCCGAGCTTAGGATAATTTTGTTGCGGTTGAAGTAAAAAAGCGGCTGATAACGATAAATAAAATCGGTCATAAATAGTTTAGAGAGCCGAATTTTGCGGCTTTTAAAACCATTTTGGTCGCCGGAAAGTTGTTCAAAAGCCGCTTTCAGATTTTGAAGATGAGCCTTGGCCGACTCTTGATCGGTAGAAGAAACGACAATCCGGATACAAGTTTCAAAGCCGGGCTTAGAGCACTTGTTTTCCACTGCCTCCATTTGCTTGGGATCGGTTTTGTAACTTGCCTTCTCGGGGTCACTTTCGGTTTTTTTGATTTTAGCTAAATATTTGCGGCCAGCGGAACGCCAGTCATTCCCAGTGGGAGTAATCAAAATTTGAATGGCCGCCCCCTCCCCTTCTCTCATCTTGGCCAAAGCGGAGGTTAAACTGGCCAAAGGGTCAGTCGGTAAATCTTTATAAACCTTAATTGGCATATAAGCGGAGGAGCGAAATTGGAATTCAGCGTAAGATACTTTTCCTTTCTCAGAAAAGATGTTGTATTCATTGACCTCCCGGATATCGGCACCCGGATAAGCCCCGTGGATTTGCTTCTCCACCATATCTTTAAGTTTTTGGGGGACAGAAACATAAAAGCGAATGTCTTCCGGCAAACCAATGATTTCAAAGGAAAGATGGTCTTGAAGCCTTAAAAAGGTGAGCTTACCGCCTTTATACATCGAAGCGAAAGCGGAAAGCATTTGTTCGGCCGCGTCAATTTTAATTTCATTATCCCGTGGGACAGCAATCTGAAGAAGAACGTGTTTGAGTGAACGCTCTTCACGCTGACGGTTGCAGTACCAAACAATTAAAACTTCCGCCAAGACCAAACTGAAGAAAGCCAGGATGGTCGTCGCAAGCAAAAGGTTTAAGATAAGGGGTAAATTGCCAATTAAATCCAAAATTGCCGTTTGGTTCATTTCTCCGTCTCCGTTTGCTGAAAAATGGCTCGGGGGCCAAAAATTTTAACGAGGCGAAAACACCATTCCGACAACCAACGAATCGAGTTAGAAACTCTTTGCTTTAGACCAAAAGCATATTGTGTGCTGGTCAGCGGCAGAACGATTTGCGGCTGCAAGGGGGCGGCCGGCGAAACCAAGGGCTGACCGGAATCATCTGCCACTGGTTGAGTTAGAGTGGTGTCTTCCTTTTCCAACTTTTTAACCAGGGACTCAACTTCAAAGGCGATTTTCGGCTCCCCTTCCACTGTCACCGGAAACTTTTCGTCCGAACCGGGTAAAGGGAGTTCTTTCTCGGGCAGTGTGGCCATACGTAATATTATACACGGCAAAAAGAAGAAGTGAAAGAAGTTCGAGGCTAAATTAGACCGCTAGGCCCAATTCTATCGTTATAAATTATTTCCCCGGCCGCTTAACCAATCCGACGGCAATATCACAGAGAAAAACCTTGAATTCATCCACGGCAGTGAAACCTAACTCTTTGGCCATCTGCCAACACTTTTCCTTAGCCTCCTTTTCGTTTCCTTGTTCTACTTCCAGTTCAATTTCAACCAAATCGCCAATATCTTTTACCGAGTCCAAACAAACATTAAAGTCGCCAATTTTATATTGCTCACGGGTTTTGTCGATAACCCCCAATTTGGGAAATCTTAATCTTTCCAAAAAGTCCTCAATTCTCGCCTCCTTGCCCATTTCCATCTCGCATTCGTCGTTAACCCCATCAGCTAGGTTCTGATGATGAGCTAAGGTCTTCTTATCCCCACTCTTCCTCAGTCTCAAATATTGTTTTTCTTTGACCAAAACTTTGGCTGGATGATCATAGTAAGTATCAACTTGACGCTTACTTTTAGTTAGGGTTGCGCCCAACCCTTGAAGTTTCTTTTTTAAAGCGGGCAAATTCCGACAAACTAATTTAATCTCTACTTCCATTTATGCTCTCGCCTCCTTTTGCGTCGGGGTAAAGCTTTCGGCTGCCTGTAAATTTCCTTCCGGATAAATGCCTTGCCTGTCTAGCATACTCTCCACCTGACCAAAAACTTCCCGGGTTGAGCCGCTGGCATCTATCACCTCCCAATCTATTTGTTTGGCACACCAAAGCCAGGCATTCCTCCTAACCTCAAAAAAATCCAGGGTGTCCGCCTCGCCCAAAAAACCGTTTTCTCGCAACCAACAAGAGAATTCCTCCCTTGGCACTTCTGCCCCTCTTCTAATCTCTGCCCTCTCATCTTCTCCTATTCTGTGTCTCAGTCTTGTTTCGATAATTTTCCTATCCTCCACATCTAAAACTATCCCCGTTACATTTTCCGGCAGATATTTTCTTATAAGCTCCAAGGCGGTCGCCTTCCCTTCGTCCGAAAAGTCTTTTTTGGCCTCATCCCAGGTTCGTGATAACCAATGGGCCGCACTTACCAAGAGCATGCGGTCGGCTACCACAGTCTTTTCTTCCTTGGCCATCGTTTCTGCTTCGTGCAAAAAACGCCTTTGTATTCCCTCAAAATATAGGCTCCGAGAAAAATGCTTTGGTTTTTCTACTTCCCGAACAAATCTCCGGCCCCAAGGGGAATCTGGTTTCCAGCCTCCCCCTTTGAAATAGGGAAAACCATATTTGCTGGCTATCTCCCTAGCTAAAGTAGTTTTTCCTATTCCGTCTAATCCTTCAATAGCAATAATCATCTTTGTAAGGCCACAATACTATAGCTCTCAAGATAAGGCAAGTTCTGCCTTTATTGGGGCTAAATCCCCCTTGTCTTTGTTTGGGGAATGATTCTTTGCAGTTCTTTTTGAAAACTTTCCATTTTCTCTTTAGAAAAAGGCTCCACTTTCATAAATTTTTTATCCAAAGTATTCATCGGCCGGAATTGTTGCAAAAACCAGCGACAATTTTCAATTAATTTGTTGTCTCCAAAAATTGTTTTAAGCTCTTTTGCCAATTTGAGCAGATTATCTTCGGTGTGAAGACCAGGGACCACCGTTGTCCTCAATTCATACTCCACGCCACTACCGATAATTGTCCTTAAGCTTCTTTCGACATTGGTTATTGGTAATTGGACATTCGTAAATTTCTCATAATTTCCCAAATCCCCTTTTAGATCCATACACACGTAATCAACCATGGAACAATGGAGCAATGAAGCAATCGCTTCCGGTTTTGTCCCATTCGTGTGTATCATCCTCAAAAACCCCAATTCCCCTAATTTCTTCAAAAAATCCGGCAAGTCTTCTTGTAAGGTCGGCTCCCCGCCGGTAATCACCACCGCATCCACCCATTTCTTCCTCTCCTTCAGATCCGCGAGAATCTGCTTTTCCGGCATCAGCGTTAATCCACGATTGCCGACCAAGTCGGCATTATGGCAAAAAGGACAACGGAAATTGCAACCGGGAGTAAAAATAACGCTCGTTATCTTCCCCGGCCACTCGATTAAAGAAGTCTTAATGTATCCAGCAATCTGCATAAGTCCATTTGAAGTCTAAAATTAAAACAACTCCAGCCGGTCAATTAAGGCGAAAACCTTTTTTATTTCCTTGTCAATTCCTGGAATAAATTCAATTTTCCCCAAATTCACTTCTTTAAGGGTTACCCAGCGAAATTCCGTGTGCTCTCTCTCTGATATTTTAACCTTAGGCTCCTCGTCGTATCGGGAACTTTCCTCTTTGGACCTCATCCCTACGCTCATTTCTGGAACATGACAAATGAATTTTATCCCGGGAATCAATTTCTGGTCAAGAAACGGAGCTTCAATTTGATAATCATCAAAGGCCATTATCACTTCTACCCCCAGACCAGTTTCTTCCTCCACCTGCCTTCGGACTGCCCCCTTAAAGCCCTCTCCAGGCGAAACTTGTCCCCCTCCACATTCCCAAAGGTTGGGATAAAGTCTCCTCTGAGAAGTTCTTTTTAAAATTAAGACTTCTAGCTCTCCTCCATGGCGACGGACACAAAAACTGGCAACGTGAACAATAACTTTTCTGTCTTCTTCGACGGACATTTAATTCTTTCACTTGGTTTCGTATTGCTCCGGGGACCACGCGGGGCTACTGGCCATAACTATTTCCAAATTCCCCTCCACCCGATACCATTTCCCTTTTTTTACCATTACCAAATCCCCCTTATGAAGGTCATAGCTCTCTTCTTCAAAATAAAATTTTCCCCCACCGCCAATTACATAATAGGTCATATCCACTTCTCTATTTCTGGCCCAACCGTCTTCTGGATATTTTCCGCTAATCTCAGCCACCGCTAGATCTAAATTTGGAGTTCCGCCATATTCACGGACAACGCAGTTGGGAGACTGATGAATAGCAGCTGCTTCTTTACCAACAAACATAAACTATTCTTTGGCAATAACGAAAGTCTTTCTTTGGGCAAACTCTGATTGCTTGCCGTCATTCCACTGCGAAACCGGTCGAATGTAGCCGACAACTCGAGAGAAGACTTCACAGGGTTGGCGCTTTAAGACTACTTGGGTTTTCATCATCACCTCCTTTATCTCTATTCAATGGTAACGGCAAAACCTTCTTTTTCCAATTTTACTTTTTGGGCTTCCAAATCCTCATCGCATTTGGGACAATACTGATGTTCTCCCGGAAGATAGCCATGATTCTGGCAAATGCTGAAGGTCGGAGAAAGGGTGTAATAAGGCAGATGGAATTTCTCGGCAATCTTTTTCACTATCACCTTTACCGTTTTCGTATTCGGTAGGCTTTCACCTAAGAATCCGTGGAAAACCGTTCCTCCCGTATATTTGCATTGTAGCTCATCTTGATGCCCCAAAGCCTCGAAAATATCGGTGGTATGGTCGACCGGGAGTTGGGTGGAGTTAGTGTAATAAGGTTCGACTTTTTTGTTCTTGACCGCTTCATTATTAGCAAAAATAATATCCTTAAATCTTTTTTTGTCTTCGCGGGCAAAGCGATAAGAAGTTCCTTCTGCCGGGGTCGCTTCCAGGTTAAAAAGTTGATTGGTCTCGGCTTGATAATGGCCAAGCTTCTCCCGCATGTAGTCCAGAATCTCCAAGGTAAATTTTTTGCCATTCTCACTGGCAATATTCTCACCCAAGAAATTAAGACAGGCTTCATTCATCCCTACCAGCCCAATCGTGTTAAAATGATTTTTCCAATATTCGCCAAAGCGCTCCTTGATCCCTTGAAGGAAGTATCTAGAATAAGGATAGAGGCCTTTCTCGGTAAAATCTTCCACTACCCTTCTTTTAACCACAAGGCTTTCTTTTGCCAAATCCATCATGCGATCCAATCTCTCCTTAAATTCCTTTTTATTTCTGGCCAGATGGCCAATTCGTGGCATATTGATGGTCACTACCCCAATACTGCCTGTCAAGGGATTAGCGCCGAAAAGCCCGCCTCCCTTCTTCTGAAGCTCTCGGTTATCCAGACGCAGGCGGCAACACATGCTCCGGGCGTCTTCCGGTTTCATGTCAGAATTAATGAAATTGGAGAAATAAGAAATTCCATACTTTCTGGTCGCTTCCCAAAGATTCTCAAAATTGGGATTATCCCATTCAAAGTCTTTAGTAATATTAATCGTCGGAATCGGGAAAGAAAAAACCCGGCCTTGGGCATCGCCTTCCAGCATTACTTCTCCCAAAGCCTGGTTAAAAATATTCATTTCCTTTTGGAATTCGCCATAAGTTTTGTCTTGTGGCTCACCCCCAATAATAACCGGTTCTTTACTCATCGTTCCCGGAACGGTCAAATCAAGAGTAATATTAGAAAAGGGGGTCTGAAAGCCAACCCGAGTTGGCACATTCATGTTAAACATAAACTCCTGAAGCGCTTGTTTTACTTCTTTGGGGGAAAGATTATCATAATGGATAAAGGGAGCCAGTAAGGTATCAAAATTAGAAACTGCCTGGGCCCCGGCTGTTTCTCCTTGCAGGGTATAAATCAGATTAGTCAGCTGTCCCAAGGCGGTGCCCAAATGCTTGGGGGGTTTAGAATAAACCTTACCCGGGACTCCACCAAAACCCTTGGCTAAAAAATCATGCAAATCCCAACCGCAACAATAAGCGGCCAAAATCGCCAGATCGTGAATATGCAGATCACCGCCTAAATGTGCCTCCTCTGCCTCCCGACCATAAATTTGGCTTAACCAGAAATTAGAAGTTACCAGGCTGGCCACATGGTTGTTCAGTCCTTGAAGCGAATAGGTCATGTTGCTGTTTTCCCTTACCCGCCAATCCAGTTTGTCAATATAATTACTGACCAGTTCATCACTATCGATAAGGCTATTGATATTTCTAAGCTTGCGGTGAAGTTCGCGATAAAGAATGTAGGCTTTGGCGACGGCCACACAACGATTTTTGATGAGAACTTCCTCAACCACATCCTGAACCTGCTCAACTTCCGGAATCGCATGACCATCAAAACGCCTTTCCAGAACTTCAACCACTTGGTCGGTCATCTCTCCCGTCCTTTGAGTATTGGCCTCTCCTACCGCCCTCATTGCTTTGGAAATAGCCAAATAAATCTTCTTTTCATTAAAAGGAACAATCCGACCATCCCTTTTTCTAATTTGTTTAATCATCGACTTTTTCTTGGCTACCATATAGAAACTCGCCTGTCCTCCTTGAATTATGAAGAAGTGAAAATATTATCGCTCTTCCCCTAGAATTCCTGTCAACTCGCAATTTTTATATCAAAATAAGTCAGCAGTGGTGAAAAGAGCCTATTTCACGGATAAATTTAGGGGTTTTGGGGCAAAAATCAAAAAACTGACCCGGGAGAATGAATTAAATTCTTGTTCAATCAGATTTCCGTCACTTTTTGTTGGAGAGTGTGAACAAACTTCAGCAAATCATCAAAAGCCGCTTTGCCTTCATCATTGACTCTTTCTTTCAACTCCAGAAGAACTTCTTCGTGCTTCAAGGTGGCGTTGCGGAGCTTCTCCGCTAAGCCTTTAAGTTCTCTTCCGTCTTTTTTGGCCTTCCGGGCTTCCTCAATCGCTTGTTCTAAATACTTCTCGCCTTTAAGGAGAGTGGAAAGACCAAGGCTGGCTTTGTTACCTTCAATCAAAACCTTTCCCGCCCCCAAGCGCTTGTCAGCGTAAAGTAAGAAAAGATTAGCCCGCTCAACTGAACCGTTTGTCAACCAAATCCAAATTCGGTCTCTTATCATCTTCACTTTGTACAAAGGACTATCCGGCAAAAGTCCGGGGTAAGCCAAGAAATAGTTGACCTTCGGTTGAGAAGAAACGCTGGCCGAGGGAGACGGCAGTGGAGAAACAGAGAATTTCAGCGTCGTGGCGGCCAAGCTAGGACGCACTTCGACAAAAGCAGTTCTCTGAACGGAAACAAAAAGGACGCTAACGGCGAAGAGCAAAACTGCGGCTAAAGGAACAAATTTCTTTAACATTTGGTAACCCTTCGATATACTCAGGGTAAAAGCAATTATACAACCGGGTAAGAATTAACTGTCAAGTCGAAGTTCGAAGTTAAATGACAAAATTAATCAGTTTGCCGGGAACAAAAACAACCTTTTTAACTTCCTGCCCAGCCAAATATTTCTGAACCTTCTCTCTTTGGCGAGCTAATTTTTCAACCTCACTTTGAACTTTGGACTTTGAACTTTGGACGATAATCTGGTCCCTGATCTTACCGTTAACCTGAACTACCAAAATCACTTCCTCGGCCACAATCAACTCGGGGTCATATTTTGGCCACAAAGAAGCATGAATGGAAAACTCGTTACCCAACCTTGCCCATAATTCCTCTGTCACAAACGGCGCAAAGGGGGCCAAAAGTTGCAAAAACATTGCCGTATCCTCTTTGGCCAAATCACCCCCATCCTGCCAGGCATTACTAAATTCCATCATCGCCGCCACAGCTGTGTTATAGTGAAAGCCGGCAATATCCTCCCCCACCTTTTTGATGGTTTGGTGCAATTTCCTTTTCAAGCTGCTCGCTGTTTCTTTATCGGAAAGCTTGCTGCCGAAAAGCACCCAAACTCGCCGCAAGAAGCGGAAAACTCCCTCCAGGCTTTCCTGGCTCCAAACCATCGTTGCCTCAAAGGGCCCCATAAACATAAGATAGATACGTAAAGCATCGGCACCGTAAGCCTCCCACATTTCATCCGGATTAACCACATTGCCCCGAGATTTACTCATCCGATAACCATCCGGTCCCAAGATTACCCCGTGAGAGACTCGCCGGAAATAAGGTTCAGGGAAATCCTTGGGAACAACGCCAATATCCCACAAAAATTGATAAACAAAGCGCGAATATAAAAGATGTAAGGTATTGTGTTCATCGCCGCCGATATAGGTATCCACCGGCAACCAATACTGGGCCTTATCCATCGCCACTAGTGCTTTATCATTATGGGGGTCTTGGTATCTTAAAAAGTACCAATCACTGCCAGCCCAGTTGGGCATGGTATCAGTTTCTCGCTTAGCTGCACCACCACATTGCGGACAGGTCGTCTTAACCCAATCAGTAATGGCCGCCAGGGGCGATTCACCGGTTTTAGTTGGTTCATAATGTTCCACGTCGGGGAGTTTGACTGGCAACTCATCTTCGGGCACTGGCCACCAACCCTGCCCTGAGCCTGCCGAACGAGCGCATTTTTCGCAGTAAATCATCGGAATGGGTTCCCCCCAATAATGCTGTCGGGAAAAAATCCAGTCGCGCAAATGATAAGAGACCGACTTTTGACCTAAATCTTTTTCTTCTAACCAAGAAACAGCTTTTTTTATTGCTTCCGTTGGCGTTAACCCATCCCAAAGCTCAGAATTAATCGTTACTCCTCGGTCAACTTCGGTATAAGCCGCTTTCTCGAAATCCCATTTTTCCGGTGGCTCAATGACCGGGATAATCGGCAAGTGATATTTTTGGGCAAAATCCCAGTCCCGCTCGTCATGGGCCGGCACGCTCATAATTGCCCCCGTGCCATAAGAGGCCAAAACAAAATCTCCCACCCAAATAGGAATTTCTTTACCGGTAGCGGGATTAATGGCAAAACTGCCGGTAAAAACACCGGTTTTTTCTTTCGCCAGTTCGGTCCGTTCCAATTCCGACTTTTTCTTCGCCTCTTCCAAATATTGAGTAACCGCTTTTTTCTGTTTGGGGAGAGTAATTTCTGGCACTATGCCCAATTCCGGTGCCAAAACCATAAAAGTCGCGCCGCATAAGGTATCGGGTCTGGTGGTAAATACCGTTATGAATTTCTCCTCGCCAACTTTTAACTTTAAACTTTTAACTTTAAACTTAATCTCCACCCCCTCGCTTCTTCCGATCCAGTTAATTTGGGCCGCTTTGACTTTTTCCACAAAGTCAGTCTTTTTCAATCCCTCTAAGAGGCGGTCAGCGTAATCAGTAATTTTGACAATCCACTGCTCCAAATTCCGCCGGGTAATCACTGCTCCACAGCGCTCACACTTACCGTTAATTACCTCTTCGTTAGCCAAACCGATAAGACAGCTGGGGCACCAATTAATTGGCATTTTCTCTTTATAAGCCAAACCTTTCTGGTAAAGCTTAACAAAAATCCACTGGGTCCAACGGTAATAATCAGGATTGGTGGTGCTAATTTCCCTTGACCAATCAAAAGAAAGCCCCATTCGTTCCATTTGCTTCCGAAAACGAGCGTTGTTTTCTTTGGTAATCTCTTGTGGCGGCCTTTTGGCGCGAATCGCATAGTTTTCGGTTGGCAAGCCGAAAGCATCCCAACCCATAGGGAACAAGACATTGTAACCATTCATCCGAAAGTAGCGAGCGAGAACATCACCGCCGGTAAAAGTAAAAGCGTGTCCAACATGAAGACCGGCGCCAGACGGATAAGGAAATTCCACTAAAACATATTTTTTGGGCTTCTCGGAAAAATCTTCCGCTCGAAAAATGCCGGCATTTTCCCACTTCTCTATCCACCTCGTTTCAATGGTTTGAGGATTATATTTTTCCTCCGGTTTTTTATTCATCACTCTTTGAGTTTAATTATACTAAAAAAGCCCCTTGTCCGGGGCGATTTTCTCTCCATTTCCTTCTGCCCCGTTTTAAGCGAGGATCGAAAAGGAAAGGAGGAGTATCCATTTCATTTATCTATATTTAACACAGTCCCCAGTTGAAGTCAAACCGGCCAGTTAAATGCTGGGTAAAAGCCCCAGGGCAATGAGAAGGACGAGGGTGATAGTGCCAAGGATAGAAAACCCGACAAAACCGATGACAAACATCAAAAGGAAAGTAAAAAGTTTTTCGCGACCGTTTTCGCTCTGAGCCGCCATAGATTAATTATATAACAATTACCGGAAAATTTTTTGAATCTTAGAGAAAAAATCGTTATAATCGCTTCATGCCCTCCAGGAGAAAAAGAACATTGGCAGGCAAAAGCAGGACTGCCTTTTTTAAGGCCAAAGGTAAAAAAATCATTTTAGGCGGAATCGTGGGAATCACCTTTCTTTATTTTCTCATCCTTCGCGATTTACCCTCACCCACTAAACTTTCTTCACCTAATTCTTTCCCGGTCTCAACTAAAATCTTCGACCGCAACGGCAAACTACTTTACGATGTTTACATTGAGAAAAACCGAACGCCCATCAAGCTTTCCGAATTGCCACCCTACATTAAAGAGGCAACCTTGGCCAGCGAGGATAAGGACTTTTATAAGCACAGCGGTTTTGCGGTCCGGGGAATCTTAAGGGCTCTTTTTAATACCGTTTTCCACCGCAAATTACAAGGCGGATCCACGATTACTCAGCAGCTAGCGAAAAATGCCCTTCTCAGTCAGGAAAGAACTCTGCGGAGGAAAATCCGTGAGGCGCTTCTAACCATCTCCATAGAACTACTTTACTCTAAAGACAAAATCTTGGAAATGTATTTAAATCAAATCCCTTATGGCGGAACCGCTTATGGCATTGGCGCCGCTTCTCAAATGTACTTTGGCAAAACGCCGGACAAACTGACTTTGGCCGAAGCCGCTTTATTGGCCGGTCTGCCAGCTTCCCCTACCCGTTATTCGCCTTTCGGGGCTCATCCGGAAACCGCCAAACAAAGGCAGGAATATGTTCTGGAAGAAATGGTCAAAAATAAATTTATTAATCAAGAAGGGGCAGAAAAAGCGAAGGAGGAAGAGCTTAACTTTGTTCGCCGCGGTCATGGTATTCAGGCCCCCCATTTTGTGATGTATGTTAAAGACCAGTTAGTGGAAAAATACGGCCAACAAACAGTCGACCAAGGGGGTTTACGAGTTTACACCACTCTAGATTTGGAAATTCAGGAGATGGCCCAAACGGCAGTCGCTTCTGAAGTGGCCAAACTGGAAAAACAAAAAGTCAGTAATGGCGCCACCTTAGTGACGATCCCCCAGACTGGCGAAATATTAGCCATGGTTGGCAGCAAAGACTATTTCGCCGGCGATATTGACGGCAACTTTAATGTCGTTACTTCGGGCCTCCGCCAGCCAGGCTCCTCTATTAAACCGCTTAATTACGCCTTGGCGTTTGAAAAAAGGATTCTCACCCCTGCCAGTTTAGTTTTGGATATCCCCACCTGTTTTAATGTTAGCGGCCAAGCCCTTTATTGCCCCGGCAACTATGACAATCAGTTCCACGGGGTGACTCAAGTGCGTTTCGCCTTGGGTAACTCCTACAACATCCCGGCCGTCAAAACCCTCGCCTTAAACGGTTTAGAAAACTTTGTTGAGCAGACCCGAGCAATGGGAATAACCACTTTCCAGGATCCAAAGAATTATGGCCTTTCCTTAACTTTAGGTGGCGGTGAGGTCAAAATGACGGATATGGCAGTTGCTTTTGGGGTTTTGGCCAACGCGGGCAAAAAGCAGAATCTCTATGCTATCCAAAAAGTGGAAGATTACCGAGGCAAGGTTTTAGAAGAGCATAAAACCGAAGAGGGAGAGGCCGTTATTTCTCCTGAATCTTGTTATCTGGTTTCCCACATTCTTTTAGATAATAATGCCCGAGAGGCAATGTTTGGTTCTTCTTCTTACTTGTTGGTCAGAAACCACCCAGAAGTTTCCGCTAAGACGGGGACCACTAATGATAAGCGCGATAATTGGACCATCGGCTACACCCCGTCGGCGCTAGTGGCAGTTTGGGTCGGCAACAATGATTATAAACCGATGAGCGCCGTTGCCTCCGGGGTAACCGGCGCCTCGCCCATCTGGAACAAAATTATGCGCTTTGTTTTGGAGAAAAAGGACAAGGAAAACGGGAAAGTTACCCAGGAATGGCCGATAAAACCCGAAGGAGTGGTGGGAACCTCGATTTGCTCTCTAAGCGGACTTTTGCCGGGCGATTCCGGTTGTGCTATCCGTTTCGAATACTTTCTTCAAGATACCGTTCCAACCGAAACCGAATCGTTAAGACAATCCGTGATGATTAAGAAAGCGGATGGCCAACCGTTGCAGCCGGGACAAAAAATCCCGTCAGAGGAACTGGAGTCTCAAGAGCACTCAGTCCTGACTGATTTAACCGGTTCCCTTTTCTGCCTCGATTGCTCCCCCATGGCCAGTGAGCCGGCGATCTTAAACGCCCAAGATATCGCTCGTCAGTAAAGCGATTGACCCAGAAAGCACCGATAAAATATTTTTTGACCTCTTCAAATCAAGGCAAAAATCTCTTAAAATGCGGCTATGCCAAGGACAGGTAAGGCTAAGCCCAAAAGTGTTCCTGCGGTGCCTCAGCCGAATTATCTTAGCGTTTTCTTTACAACCATTGGCAAGCCAATCTTCCAAGGGCTGCTCTTCTTGGCCTACTTTTCCCTCATTGCCTGGGCTCTCGCTCACCGGTCTCTTAAATTCCTCCTTTCCTTTCTCAAGCACTTGGGCCAGCTAAAGTCAATTTCCCCATTTCGCCGAACAAAAGTTCTTTTCCGCCAGCCCTTAATATCTTTTACTCTTCCCCATTTAACTTTGCCTACCCTAAGATGGCCGACTTTAACCTTACCTAAACCGGGAGTAAAACTACCGAGGTTTACTCTCTCTTATCGGCTGGCGGGGCTTCTGTTGGGAACTTTTTTTTCTCTTTTCACCAGCGGTTACCTTTTCTTTACGATTTTCAAAGATTTACCCTCACCCCAGAAATTAAGCAAGCGCAACCAAAGCCTAACTACCAAAATTTATGACCGCAATGATCGGCTCTTGTACAAAGTTTACCGCGAGAAAAATCGCACGCCGGTTTCCCTTAAAGAATTGCCCGTTTATGCTATCCAGGCCACTATCGCGATTGAAGATAAAGATTTCTACCGTCACCGGGGCTTGTCACTGCCGGGGATTATCCGAGCGGCTTATCAAAATATTGTCCTAGGTAAAAAGACGGGCGGCTCTACTATCACTCAGCAACTAATTAAAAATGCTCTTCTAACATCGGAGAAAACTTGGCGACGGAAAATTAAGGAAGCAGTTTTGGCCCTTCTGGTGGAGAAAGTGTACTCCAAAGATGAAATTCTGGAAATGTATCTTAATGAAGTCGGTTACGGTGGGTCAGTTTACGGCATTGAGGAAGCGGCGATGAGATATTTCGGTAAGCACGCTCGAGAACTCAATTTGGCCGAAGCCAGTTTGTTAGCCGGTCTACCTGCCTCCCCTTCTCGCTATTCACCTTTCGGTCATCATCCGGAAGTAGCCAAAGCTCGCCAAGCGATTGTCCTTAAACGGATGGTGGAAGACGGCCATATTAGCGAGCAACAACGAGAAGAGACAATGACTCAAAATATTATTCTCGCCCCGCCTAAAACGGAAATTTACGCCCCCCATTTTGTGATGTATGTTAAAGAGCTTTTAGCCCAAGAATACGGTGAAGAAGTGGTGGAAGAAGGCGGCTTGGAAGTCAAAACCAGCTTAGACCTAAACATTCAGGAAGCAGCGCAGAGAATTGTCCAGGAAGAGATAAAAAAGCTAGGTAATCTGCGCATTAGCAACGGCGCCGCTTTAGTCACTAATCCTAAAACGGGAGAAGTGCTGGCAATGGTGGGGAGTAAGGATTACTTCGCCACCGATATTGACGGCAACGTCAATGTCACCACGGCCCTGCGTCAACCGGGATCAGCGATTAAACCGGTCAATTATTCTATTGCCCTGGAAAACGGTTTCACTCCCGCCACTTTAATTGATGATTCCCCCATTACTTATAAAGTTCCCGGTCAAGTTGCCTACTCCCCTCAAAACTATGACCGGCAATTTCACGGCCAGGTCCCCTTAAGAATTGCTTTAGGCTCCTCCTACAATGTTCCGGCAGTGAAAGTCTTGGCCGCCTTTGGCGTCAAGCGGATGGTGGAGCGGGGCAAAGAAATGGGAATTACCACTTGGGATGACCCTTCCCGTTTCGGGTTATCCTTAACTTTGGGCGGGGGCGAGGTAAAGATGACGGATATGGCGGTTGCTTACGGAGTGCTGGCCAACAACGGGGTGCGAGTTGATTTAAACCCAATTTTAGAAGTTAGAAACAGCAAAGGGAAAATTTTAAAGAAGAGCCCCCAAGGCAAAGAAACGCCGGCGATAAACCCCGGCGTGGCTTTCCTACTCACCAATATCCTTTCGGACAATAATGCTCGGACACCCGCTTTCGGCCCTAACTCCCAGCTTTACATCGCCAGTCGACCGGTAGCAGTTAAAACCGGCACGACTCAAAACCTGCGCGACAACTGGACTATTGGCTACACCCCTTCCCTCTTAACCACTGTTTGGGTAGGCAATAATAGCGGGGCGTCAATGAGCTATGTCGCTTCCGGCGTCACCGGCGCTTCCCCCATTTGGCGGAAAATCATGGACAATCTTTTAGTCAATCAGCCAGTGGAAGAATTTCCCGTCCCAGAAGAAATAAAGGCGGTCAGTATTTGTCAAAGCACCGGCACTCTCACCTGCACTGGCTGTCCCACTACCAAAACAGAATATTTCCTGGAAGGGACAGAGCCAAAAATTGCCTGCGACCCTTCCCGCTGGGCCACTCCTTCAGGTATTCTGGAGTTTATCTTCAACCAGTAACCCTCTATACCAGTTGCATCTCCACATTTTTGCCGTTCTTCTGGTCAAAAATGATTAAAGCATGGAAATCTTGATAAATTTTCGGGTCAGAAGGTAGGTTTTTCTCAAAAAGTGCTTTTAAATAGGAATAATCTAACTTCTTGGCTAAGCAACGCTCTTTGACTAACCTTTTAGTGTATTCATCAATGACAAAAGTGGGCTGATCGACGGCATAAAGCAAAATCGTATCCGCGGTTTCCGGGCCAATCCCCGAAAGCTTTAGCAGCTCCTCTCTTTTTAGTTTTGCCAGTCCCCCAACCTTGGCAACAAAACGACAAAAACCAAAAAGCCTTTTTGGTTTGCTCTGATAAAAACCGGCCACTCCTATTAAAGGAGCCAGCTCCTCAGGACTGTCCAATGCCGCGATTTTCTTAATTGAAAGCAGTCCTGCTTTTTTCAAATTTAAAAGCGCCAACTCCGCATTATGCCAACTCGTTCTTTGGGTCAAAATGGCGCCGATAGCAATAATCTCCCTATCTCGCAGTGTCTTTCTTTTCTTACACCACTGCGGCCAGAATTTTTCCGGAGAACCATATTTGAGAAGAAGATCACGATAAATTTTCTCGATTTTTGGCAACTTTTCCGCCCTCATAAGCAGCACATCCCATCATAACCAGTCCGCCATAAAAGCCGACATATGCGGCCGGAGCATAAACTTGTCCTACCCCTATACCAAGCACCATTACCAACATTCCCCTAAGCATTAAACCCGTAGGGGTCATCTCTTTTCCCAGAAGACGAATTTTTCTTTCCGAATCCATGGCCAGATTATAGCATACAGATCAAGAGTCATAGAACACTTGTAAAGCAAAATCCTTTATGCTATTTTTGGCTCCATTATTGAAGATAGAGTCAATAGCTTATAGGATCAGTTCAAAATATCATAAATAGAATTTTAGCCATCGTTATGGTATAAATCGGGTATGCAGAATCTCGGAGAAATTATTAAAGCAATTTTTGAAGCTCGTTATCTTAAACGAATAAAAAGGTCGGGAACCTACTTGATCTTAGGAGAGGAAATTGAGGAATCTGTAGCCGAACACTCATTTTATACCTCTCTTTGGGCGCTGGTTATGCATTACCTTAATCCGTCGCTGGATTTGGCAAAGTTGCTGACAATGTGCCTGATTCACGATCTCGAGGAAGTGAGAACGGGAGATTTAAATCAAATAAACAGGCTCTATTTTACAGAAGACCGGGAAGTTCAGGCCTTTTCAGATATGTGGGCAGACACTCAGTTGGGAAATAAGCTAATTGCTATTCACCAGGAACGCCACAAAGACAGCTCTCCGGAAGCTCGAGCTGCACGCGATTGTGACACTCTGGCAGAACTTGTTTTGGAAAAAGAATATCAGGCCAAAGGGTCAAAAGAAGCCGAAGAATGGATAGAATTCACCCTGAAACGCTTAAAAACAAAAGAAGGAAAACTGATTGCAAATGAAATCCAAAAGCACCGTCTGGCCGAATGGTGGGAAAAAATTAAAAATGACATCAGGAAACATCACAAAATCGAACCAGTTCCCTACGATTAACAATATAGAGGTTATCAAATCCCCTCAAAACTAATCTTGAGTTTGGTAGATTAGCAAGTGGTGTGAATTAAGGCGTTAACTCTCTTCCCTTCTTTCGAAAGCCGATTAAACTCTTCCACTGCTTGCGGTGTTTTTAAAATTCTCAATTCAATTCCTAACTTTGAACTTTGCACCTGCCTCGCGGCAAGGCGGGCTTTGAACTTTTCACTCACTTCCAGCACCCCATCAAACCCGTTGCCAATTACCATCACTTCTGGTTTTCCAGAAAAAAGTAATTCCTCCTCCCAATCCCCGATTTGGTGGGTGGTATTGAAAAGTTGATGGAGCTTTTTATCATCTCTTTCCAAAACTTCATCACCAATAATCAAAACCTGGCGGTATTCTTGCCCGTCAACTTCAATTTTTCCCCAGTCAGCATTATTAATTTGAATCATTTTTGCCCCTCAAGATAATTTTTTAAAAAGCTTCATCATTATCTTAATATTTTCTCGAAGGAGAAGATTATTCCGGTCATATTTATCTTCCAAAGATTCCGGTTTCTCCAAATATTTCTCAATTGGGACTAAAGTCTTTTCCCAGCTAATCCCCTGTTTGAACCTTTTAATGCTCTGACGAATCTGGCGAAGCAAATTCCGGTCTTGATAAAGCCTTAAAATTTTTTCGGCCAAGTCTTGATAATCGCCGGTTTTGGCGACTAAGCCCAAATTATTATCAAGCACCACTTTCGCAAAAGCTTCGGAGTCATTTAAAATAACCGGCAATTCTGCCCATAAATAATCATAAACTCTGGTTTTTAGAAAAAAGTTAGCTTCAGGAATATTGGGAGAAGTAACCACTCCTACGTCCGCTTCCGTCAAATAATTGCCCCTCTCCTCATGAGCAATCCACTGATCAACGAAGAAGACATTTTTGTCTCTTAGGTTCAATTTCTCCACTAAAGAAAGGGTTTTTTGCGCTTCAAGGGAAAGGAGTTGATTTTTGTCAGGATGCCTAAATCCCTGAAAAATCAATCGGATGTTCCTTTCTTTCAGTAAATCCATCGCCCTAATTAGGTTTTCCCCATCGTTCCAGTTCCAAATTCCGCCGTTCCAGATAAGCAAGAAATCATCTCGGCCAATTCCCGCCAATTTCCCTCGGTAAATATCCCGGGTATGCCGGGGAGATGATGTCTCAATGCCAAAAGGGACCGCTTCAATTATATTCTTCAGCTGTTTATTTTCTTCGTAATTTTTCAAATTGATTCTCCCCAGACTCAAGAGTGAGCCCAAAATCAGCTTTTTTGCCTCTTCATCACGACAAAAAACTTTATCGGAAAGGAGTAAAGAAAGATTATAAGAAACAGTAATATATTGGTGAAGCCGGTTTTGCTTTTGAAAATCAATGGCATCTTTAAACTCAAGCGAACCAAGGGGGGCCACACTCCAGAAATAAGTAATGATTTTCTTTCGTTTTTTGTAAGCGTAAAGCAGGGGTTCAACCGGAGGATAAGCGCCAAAAACTATCACCGCTGCCTCATCGATTAAATTTTGGTTTTCCTTTCGATGATAGACCTTAAACTCCAAACCATCGTCGACCAAATCTGTTTCCTGGGGAACGACCAAAGTAACCCGGTAACCCTTTCTAAGTAAAATCTCGGCAATTCTCCGGTAAATTATTGCCGTCCCCACCAAATTTCTGTCAATTTTAACTAAGCCAGTAAAAATAACCGCTTTTTCCATTCTTAGGACCAAAGATTAGTCGGCCTCCTGCCGCATCTCGTAAATCACCTTCGTTATTTCCGGTAAGGCTTTTTTCGCTTCAATTTCGTTTACTTCCTGAGACAAGATGGCCAAAATAAAAGGCTTTTCGGCAAAGACAATGCCGGCGTCGGAAACCACTCTCGTTTCGCTCCCGATTTTATGAGCCACTCTTACTCCTTCGGGCAAGCCGGCGGGAATGCGCTCTTCCCAAATAGTCTTAGTTAAAAAACCCAAAATCTCATCCCGATTTTTGTCGGAAACGACTCTCCCCCGATAAAGCCTTTCAAAGAAAATCCCAATATCCTCCGGGGTAGTTAAGTTTTCGGTAAAGGAGGTCTTTTTCATTCCTAAATTGTCAATAATTGCCTGAATTTTGTTTTCTCCCAAAACCCCGGAAAGAATATTAAAAGCGGTGTTATCCGATTGCTTGCCCATTAGCTCCGCTAGCTCCCGGTAAGTGATTTCATAACCTACCGGCTTATACTGTAAACTCCCCGCCCCACCCCGCCGGTTTCCTTCCTGCAGTCGGTAAGCAGTCTCTAAATTAATTCGCCCAGCTTCTGCTTCCCGATACAAAGTGAGCATCACCGGCAGCTTAATCAGAGAAGCGGCCATAAATTGCTTGTCCGCATTTATAGTTAAAATTTTCTTGCTCTCCAAGTCCTGATAGTAAATCCCATAAGTCCCCCGCAGAGGCTTAAGCATTTCCTCCAAGGCCCTTTTTTCTTTCTCCATTCCCGGCGTGGGAGTAGCGGTCGGCAGAGATGAAAACTGCTGAGAAACAACGGTCGTAGAAGTATCGACTTTTTGCCAAAGTCGAGGCAACTCTCGGTAACCAACAGCCAAACCTACTAAGCCTAAAGTCCCTCCCCACAAGATCAGCAAGACCAAACGGATTTTTTTCTTTTCCCGCGGGTCCTTACCCAAAGTCAGTTTTTTCAAAAGTCCGGGCCGGTTACTGAAGCTAATAAATTCCGGGTTGACCATAACTCGATATTCTCGTGTTTAACGCCCAAAAGTCAACAAGGGGTTTTATCTACTTTTTCTTTATCTTTTTGGAAGATACTTGGCACAAAAACAAACGAGGCTTGGGTCTGCCAATAATCTTTCCAAAAAGCCAAGCATCCAGCCCGAACCAAGATTTTTTCTCAAAACCCTCTTCATCAAATCCCCGATTCTTATAAAACTGGCGGTTTTTCTCACTCTGAGTAATGAGTAAAAGCTTGTGGCCACCTCTAGCTATTACCTTTCTTTCCCAGACCTCAACCAATCGGCTACCTACCCCCTGACCACGATAAGCCTTTAAAACCCCCAGCCAAGAACAATAGCTTACTCCACCGTAAGGCTTCTCCATCGCTAAAAAACCAACGACTTTTCCTTCCTCCGTTGCCAAAAGAACTATATAATTCCATTGAGAAATTTTCTTTCTTAAAAACTCTCTCGGAAATTCAACATTAATAAAAAAGCTTTTTAGTTGAGGAGGATATTCGGGAAAATCTTCTCTTAAAACCTGAGTAAAAACACGGTAAAATTCGCGTAATTGGGAAGAATCAATTTCTTGAATTTCCATCTCTTTTTAAGCTTTTAATTCTCGATCAAAAGCTTTTATCTTCTCGATTAAAAGTTTTTTCTTTTGCCAGTGACCTAAGTCTTTTTGGTGTAATATTCCTTTTTTTCCTCCCACTTGAGTCACCACTGAAGAGGCATTCGCCGTTGCCAAAAAAAGGCAATCCTCAGGACTTTGGCCTTTAATTAAGCCGGTAATGAGGCCTGAGCCAAAACTATCGCCGGCACCGGTTGTTTCTACGCGCGGTGAATTTCCAAAAATACCGCTATGCAGCCAGCAAGTAGCCCCCTTCTGCCAAAGATAAGCCCCTCTTTTATCGTCAGTGATAGCGACATATTGGCAAGGAAGCTCTTGCGCTTTGGCTAAAATTTTTTCTGTCGTCCAATCCTTCTTGCCTCCCAAAAGACCAATCATCTCTTCTTTGTTTAAATTCAGAACTGTTACCTTCGGTAACAGTTCCAAGACTGCCTTTTTTTGCCTTAATTCCCGCCCCCCGGGATTCCAGGCAATTTGAGTTTGGGGAAAATCTTTGATTAACCGCTCGACAATTTCCACATTGCCCTCCAGAGAGGAGATATAAAACCAGCGGGCCTTTAATTTTCTCCAAGGAATATTTTCTTTTTCCAAACGAGTCAGACCGCGATAAATCAAAATTGTTCTTCCCCCATCCGGCACCCAAAGAATAGTTGAATAATCCGTATTGTAATGAGGGAGAACATTTAAAGATTCTGTTGCTACCCCTTCCCTCTCCAAATCTTCACTTACTCGATGGCCAGCAAAATCATCACTGATTTGAGCCAGGCAACTGGCTTTCAACCCCTGTCGGCTAAAAGTAACGGCCGAGTTAGTCGCTCCACCCCCACTCTCGAAGTAAATTTCATCAACCTCTAGCTTGGCACCGTAGCGAACGCAAATATCCTTTTGACCACCCTGGCGTTCCACTTCCATTCCCCGAGAACGCAAAAAAACATCCAAGGTCGCCGTCCCGAAAGAAATGACATCAAAACTGAGCTCAAAAAAAGGTAACTTCATAACTCTAGCGCGCCCAAATAATTTGGGCAATCTTTTCTGCCACTGCCAGTGGTTTCTCTGCTTGCCAGACATTGCGACCGACAGCCAAGCCAATCGCCCCCGCCTCCATCACCGTCCGCGTCCTTTCCAAAAAGGTCTCTTCCGATTCCTTGGAACCGCCCATTACCACTACCTTAGTTTTGCCGGCACTCTGAACTACCCACTTAAAACTGGCCGAATCACCGGTATAGCGGATTTTGACGATATCGGCTCCCAGTTCTAATCCGATGCGGGCGGCGTAAGCAATTAACTTGGGATCGTTTTCATCCGGCACGTTTCTTCCCCGCGGATACATCCAGGCAATCACCGGAATCCCTGCTTCCTCTGCCTCCTGCTCAATCTTACCGAACTCCTCCGTCATCTTAGTTTCAAATTCACTCCCAACATAAATCGTATAGCCAACCGCCTTAGCGCCATAAGAAAGAGCTTCTTTGATGGAGCAAATTTGGGACGAATAGGGGTCTTCGTCTCTCACTAAATTAGTCTTACCATTAAGCTTAACAATCAAAGGCACTTTATAACTTTTGCCGAAATAGTATTTTTCCGCCACTCCCTTTTGCAAGATGACGCCAGTAAAATACCCGGAGTCGGCAATCGCCAAAACCCGCTCCGGGTCAATATTCTCTTCATTAAAATCCGTCGGCCCGTGCTCCATCCCCTGGTCATAAGCCAGAAAAAGGGCTTTACCTTGTTTGGTTATTTTTGATAAGTCCATCTCCATAGCCTCAAACTATAAGCTTAAAAAAATAATTGCTCCGAACGATAACAAAATACCAATAATCTTAGTGATGGTTACTGTCTCTTTTAAAAAGATAAAGGCAAGGATTATGGGAATCACTGGGTAAAGAGCGGTCATCGGAGTCGCCCAGGTGACCTCAGATCGAACAAAGACAAGAAAATAAGATATGACGCCAATCGCGTTTAGAACGCTCGCCACTATTAACCACATTATTCCTTTGGCGTCATAATTCAAGTTTTTAGAATAGAAGAGAAAAATTATTAAGGGAATTAAACCAATGCCGCAGGAAAATATAATTGGGATAATTGAACGATTACCCAAGCGATTAGTTGCCAGCTTATCAAAAAAAACCGAAATTCCCCACCCCAGCATAACTAGCAAGACTAATAAATAGGCAATTTTGTCCGGCTTCATTTCCCTTTTACCAAGTTAGGCGGCTCCTGACCATTTAAAGCCGCGACAATATTTTTCGCCGCCATAATCGCCATTTCGTCACGAACGGCTCGGACGGAAGAAGCAATATGGGGGGAAAGAATTACGTTGGGCAAGCCGCAAAGCTCGGGGTTAATTTGCGGTTCGTATTCATAAACATCCAAAGCCGCCCCCGCCAGCTTACCGCTTTTAAGAGCTTCAACTAAAGCACCTTCGTCAACGACTTTACCTCGAGAGGTATTAATTAAATAAGTTTTGGCCTTCATTTTCTCCAAAGTCTCGCTATTTATAAGGTGCTCGGTTTCCTTACTCAATGGCACATGCAAAGAAACAATATCCGACTCGCGCAGGAGATTTTCCAAGCTCAAATATTCTATTCCCATCGCCTTTTCTGCCTCCAAGTCCCGGCTTCTCTTGTTGTAAACTACTCGCAGCCCTAAACCCTTGGCCAGAGCGGCCACTTTGGAACCAATCTGGCCTAAACCAACTAAGCCCAAAGTTTTATTTTCTAAATTCTCTCCCAAGAAAATTTCCGGCTTCCAACCGCCAAAATTACCTCGCCGAGCAAATTCATCCCCTTCCACTATTCGTTTAAGGAGGGCAAAGATGAGAGCGATCGTGTATTCCGCCACGGCCTGACCAGAAAGTTCACTGGGGGTATTTGTAACCAAAATCCCTCTTTTTTGAGCCGCTTCAACGTCAATATTGTCATAGCCCACCCCATAATTAGCGATAATTTTTAAGTTTTCACCCGCCGCTTGAATTACGTCGGCGTTAATCTTGTCCAAGAGAAGACATAAAATACCTTCCGCTCCCCTGACAAAATCTTTTAACTCCGAGAGGCTCAAAAGTCTTTCGGTGGGGTTACCAACTACTTCCAGACCAGCATCTTCCAAAACATCGATGCCGACCCGGGGAATTCTTGAAGTAACAACCACTTTCATTTAATTTGAGTGATTGACGCTATTTAAAGCCATCAGCTATTTTAACCATATTTTCGGTTGTCAAGCCATATTTATCAAGTAGTTCTTGGTAACTACGGGCTGATTCGCCGAAAACATCAGGGATGCCAATGATTTTTACCGGCACCGGATATTCTTGGCTTAGAAACTCGGCTACCGCCGAACCCATGCCACCATAAATCGAATGTTCCTCCAGAGTCAAAACGCGGCCGGTTTTTTTCGCTGAAGTCAAAACCGTTTCTTTATCCAAAGGCTTGATTGTAGAAAGACTAATTACTTCTCCGTCAATCTTCTCCGCCGCCTCCAAAGCTGCATAAACTAAGGAGCCGCAAGCAACAATGGTTACCTTTTTACCCGCCCGGAGTACTTGGGCCTGCCCAATTTCGAACTTTGCCGCTTCCGGAGTAAAAACCGGTGTTTCTGCCCGAGAAAGTCGCAAATACATTGGCCCAGGAATTTCTGCCATCTTAAAAACCGCTTTTTTGACTTCTCGAGCGTCAGCTGGACAAATAATCGTCATTCCAGGCAGTGTCCGCATTAAAGCAATATCTTCAATACTTTGAGCCGTCGCCCCGTCGCCAGCATTTGTAAAACCAAGGTGGGAACCCACTAATTTAACATTAGCTTTATTCTGGCAAACAGAAACTCGAATTTGGTCGAAACAGCGGCCGGAAACAAAGACAGCAAAAGAAGCGCAAAAAGGGATAAAGCCTTCTAGGGCTAGCCCTGCCCCCAGACCGATTAAGTTGGCTTCCGCCACTCCAACATTGAAATATCGCTCGGGAAATTCCCGGGCAAATTCGGTTAATCTGACTGAAGGACCCAAATCGGCTGTCAACGCCAGCACCGAAGGGTTTGCTTTCCCTAGTTCCAACATTGCCGCCCCAAAGGCATCGCGCATTGACTTGGCCATTGGCGATCGGTCATTGGTCATTTACACTAGCTCCCCCACCGCTCTTTGATATTCTTCTTCAGTCAAAGTCGCCGCATGGTACTTTTCCTGTCCCTCCATAAAAGAGATTCCCTTGCCCCTGATAGTTCGACAAATAACTACCTTGGGGCTTTTTCGGCGGTTATTAAAATTACTAAAAGTCGTGAGTAGCTGGCAGTATTCATGGCCACTGGTTTGGAAAACCTCCCAACCAAAACTACGATATTTTTCCACCAACGGTTGAAGATCTAAAACTTCCTTGGTCCAACCCCCGATTTGCATAGCGTTTTGGTCAATAATTAAATTCAGATTGTCCAACCGGTGATGAGCCGCAAACATAACCGCCTCCCAGTGAGAGCCCTCATTCTGCTCACCGTCAGAAGATAAAACGACTACCTTTTCTTTCTCCCCCCGTAGTTTTAAAGCCAAAGCCTTGCCGGCGGCCAAAGAAAGACCTTGTCCTAAAGAACCGCTGGTGGTCTCCAAAAAATCAGCATGAAGGAGTGACGGATGCCCTTGAAGGAGACTACCCTTTTCTCTTAAGGTTGTCAGCAACCCTTCATTGAAAACTCCCAAATTGGCCAGGACGGCGTAGTAGGCGGGACAGACATGACCACAAGAGAGAATAAAGCGATCTCTCTTCTCCGCTTTGGGATAATGGGGATCAAATTTCAAGATATTACCGAAGTACAGAGCCACTAAAATATCGGTCGCCGAAAGGCTGCCGCCAGGATGACCTGAACCGGCTCGATAAATCATCTCGATGATGCTCCGCCTGATTTTTTTACTTTTTTCTTCCAGTTCAGAAACAGTCAGAGGCATCATTCTATTAACATCATAACACTTTTTCCTCTTCTGGTAAATTCAAAAGGAAAAAGTTATGATTTTTTTGGCAATGGAAGAGTTTTTTGGTTAAAGTTTACGAATTTCCGTCAGGACTTCTTGAGGAGTAGTGACAATGCGATAAACTCTGACTTCTTCCGGTCGAATCAGCATATTGCGGCCAAAAGCTTCCAAAATTTCATGCCAAAAAGCGCCGTATAAAATCAGAGGTTTGTGATGGCCGAAATAGAGTCGGGCCAGGCCCCAAGCCATACCAAACTCAGAAATAGTTCCCGTCCCCCCGTTAAAAAGTAAATAGGCGTCACCCAATTCCAAAAGCTTAAGGGTTCTTAAAACATAATCATCAACGATAATCTCTTGGTCCAGAGGATTTTGAGGATCACGACCTTCGAAATGAGTCATATCCTTAGGGTTAAAAGAAACCCCCGCCGCTCTCCCACCCCCAGCTTTTGCTCCTTCAGAGGAGGCCCGCATTACTCCCGGCCCGCCCCCATTAACAATTTGAAAGCCATCCTGGGCCAAAAGTTTGGCGGTTTGATAAGCCGCATCATAATCCGGACTACCGGGTTTGACTTCCGAGGAACCAAAAAAAGTGACGTTCTTAATCATTTCCTGGTAATTAAACTCTTAAGCAATAAGGCTTGTCAACTCTTGATATCTCTTGGCTAAATTTTCAGTTTGCCAAAAGCTACTAGTAACATAAAAAATATTTGCTCCTGCTTTTTGACAAAGAGGGATAGTTTCCTCATCCAAACCACAATCAACTCCCACATCGACTAAGTCCCCAACAATTTTCCTGATTTTCTCAATTTTTGCGAGCGCTTTCTCATTAAATCCCTGACCGCTGAAACCGGCTTTAGCGGCCAAGACCAGGACCAAGTCCACCATATGATAAATTTCGTCCGAGATTGTCTCCACCGCTGTTTCTAAATCCAGGGCCAAGCCCACTCCCATTCCCCCCCCCACTGTTTCATTGATAAACTTTAATGGATCAAACATCATTTCTACTTGACCAATTAACCTATCCGGCAAAATTTCCAGTGCCCGATTAACCCATCTTTCCGGTTCTTTTACCATCAGATGCAAATCGATTTGTAAATTGGTTTCTATATTTTTTAAAGATTCCATACTGATGGTCTGATTATTGACAAATTTACCGTCAATAATATCTACCTGAACCCGGTTCGTTATCCCCGCCAGGGAATCCATTTTTTCAGCATAATCGGAAAATTCAGAAGTGAGAATTGCGGGAACAATTTCGGCCATTTACTTTTCGGCAATATAAATTGCTTCTTCTAAAAGTCTCTTGGCATAAGCCCATTCATTGTCATACCAAGCGCCTACTTGGATAAAATCATCCGCTACCACCGTGGTCATATTCAAATCAACAATAGAGGAAGCGGGGTTGCCAATAATATCACCCGAAACAATCGGATCGCTGGTAACAGCTAGGATTCCTTTCATTCTACCCTCTGCCGCTTTTTGGAAAAGAGAATTTAGGTCGTTAATCGTCGCCTTTTTTTGGACCTTGAAAGTTAAATCAGAATAAGAACCGCAAATAACTGGCACCCGGATGGATGAGCCGGCAAATTTACCTTTCAAATCAGGAAAGATAGCAATTACCGACTCAGCCGCCCCGGTTTCGGTCGGAATAACATTTTGAGCCGCCGCCCGCGCCCGACGCAAATCCTTATGAGAACCGTCAACTAATTCCTGATCCGCCGTATAAGCGTGAATCGTCGTCAAAGCCGCCTGCTCAATGCCAAACTTCTCTTTGACCAGCTTCACAATCGGGGCGACGCAATTGGTCGTGCAGGAACCATTGGAAATAATTCGCTCTCTTTTATATCTTCCCTCGTTCACTCCCATTAAAAATATCGGCACACCTTCACCTTTGGGAGGAGCGGAAATAATTACCTTCGGAGCGCCTGCTTTTAAATGTTTCTCCGCCTCTTCTGCCTTCCGAAAAGCACCAGTCGACTCAATCACCACCTCCGGCTCATAAGCAAACCAGGGAATTTTTAGGGGCTCTCTTTCCGCCAGCAAAGGATAAAGTTCCCCTTCCACTAAAAGCGAGCCGATTTCCCGCGAACCTTGCGCCTCCGCCACTTTAACTTCTTTAGGGAAAGTCCGGTAAACCGAATCGTATTTTAAAAGCGTGGCCCAACCTTCTGGTTCCATCGAGCCGGAAGTATTAATCGCCACCACCTCGATTTCGTCCTTAAAGTCTAAAAGTGCCTGTCTAAAGGCAATTCTCCCAATTCTCCCAAAACCGTTAATGGCAAGTTTTATCATTTAAGAGCATCAATCCCGGGTAAAGTTCCTTTAGCCAGGAATTCCAGCATCGCTCCTCCCCCGGTGCTTATATAATCCATTTTGTCAAGAAGTCCGAATTTGGTCAAGGCGGCAATTGTGTCTCCCCCACCAACAACCTTAAAGGCTGACGAGTCGGTGATCGCTTGGGCAATTTCTCTCGTTCCCGCCTCCCACTTTTCATCTTCATATTTCCCCATCGGCCCATTCCAAACTATTGTTCCCGCCGCTTTAATAATCCCACTAAATTTTTCAATTGATTCTTCATTAATATCAAAACCATCATTCGTTAGGTTGGCTGATAAAACATTCTGCGGCTTTTCTTCGATATTCCCTTTTGCCAGAGTTCCGCCCACTAAAACCCAATCTGCCTTCTTAGTAAATTCCTCTAACATTGGCAACTTCGTCTCCGCTTTTGTTCCGCCGATAATGACTACCAGCGGTCTTTGGGAGTTTTCAATTATCTTGGAAAGATTTTCCACCTCTCTAGCAAAATGTAGCCCGGCCGTATGAGGGAGAAGTTTGGGAACTCCAACAATGGAAGCGTGAGCTCGGTGGCTGGTCGCAAACGCTTCGTTCACATAAAAATCTCCCAAAGAAGCTAACTCTTTTGCAAATCCCGAATCGTTATTCTCCTCCCCTGGGTAAAACCTTAGATTTTCCAATAAAATAAGATTTTCAGTAATTTTGTAAGCATCAAAGTTTTGAACTTTGCACTGTAGTTTTGAACTTTGCACTTTGAATTTTGAACTGAGATCCTGGGCTACAGGAAGCATTCGAAGTTCTTCAACCACCTTCCCCTCTGGCCTTCCCAAATGCCCCATGAGGATCACCGAAGCGCCGCGTTCAAGAAGATATTTTATCGTGGGAAGAGACTCTTTTATCCGGGCGTCATCCTCAATAAGGGCTTGCCCTCCGAAGTCTTGACGAAGGAGGGGTGCATCCAAATCCGCTCTGACTAAAACTTTTTTCCCTTTAAAACCGAAGTCGGCTAATTTAGGCAGCTTTATCACCGTTTAACAATGAAACAATTGAACAATGAAACAATCATTTAATCTTTTCAATCTTCTTCAACCTTCTTAAGTATTTCTCTCCCTTGGAAAATTGGGTTTCCAAAAAGATTTGAATAATGGCTTTGGCGTCGTCATCACTGACAAAATCAGCTGCCAATGTCAGACAGTTAATATTATCATCCCTTTTCGCCAGCCGAATTTGCTGTTGAGAAAATCCCAAGCCGCAACGCACTTTAGGGAATCGGTTAGCGACAATATCCATCCCCACTCCCGATTCACAAACCAAAACCCCAAAATTTCCTTCCTTACCTAACTTTTTGGCGACCTTGATGGCAAAATCAGGATAGTCATCCTCCGAATCAAGGCGATCATTACCCAAATCCTCAAATTCATACTCCCACCCCTTAAGCCAAGTTTTAATCTTTTCCTTTAATCCATAACCTCTATGGTCAGCACCAAGGTAGATCATGACTTTACCCTCCCGGGCAGAAGTTAAATTAATTTTAACAACTCTGTTAGTTTTTCCTTTGGGTCTTTAGCCAAAACAACGGCCGACGAGATTAAAACTCCTTTAGCTCCAAGATCACGGGCCTTGACCAAATCTTCAGCTTTATGGATTCCTGCCCCAACCACTAAAGGGATTTCGCCGCTAATTTCAACCGCGTGTTTAATCGCTTTGGAGTCAAAATCGGTAATGGCAACTTTCCCGCCAATCAGTTCACTAATTTCATAAGCTAAAAAATCTGGTTTAAGTTTTACCAGTCTTTCCATTTGGCCCAAGGTCTTAGCGCAAACCATGAGAGTGAATTTTTTTGATTGTTTTCTAGCCCGGTTAATAATTTGTCTGACGGTTCCGGGAGATAAGGGATGTTCGCTGTGATTAAGCAAAGCGCCACTGCTACCCTCAACTAAAATGGTTTCTAAAACCGTCCAGCCGGTAAAAGGACCGGCCGGTTGAGGGTCGAGGTGCTCTACCCAAACGGGAATTTTGACCGCTTCTTTGACGGAATGTAAATCGGCCGCTTGGACAATAGGGATAACGGGGAGATTTTTCTCCTGACTGACTGCTTGACAAATTTGGGTTAATCTAATGGCATCTTCCCCAGTTCCTTGAGGATAAGTCTTGAAGTTTACAAAAACAGTAAAATCTAACACTGGCCTTATTTTACCCCAAATTCGCCAATTTTGGAATATATCGGCCCTTTTTCGGTGAGCCGGCTTTCAAAAAGGGTCACTCTCTCCGCCACAAAGCTTTCTGGCAGAGATACTTTTTCCAAAGACCTGGCTCCCCCACTTTTAAGCCGACCAACGGTAATATGAGGCGAAAACTGTAAGTCCTCACCTTCTAAAATAAATCCCCTCACCAAAAGCCCATCAATAATTTTTTTGTACAAAGAAAATAGCTTTCCCGTCTCTCCACCAACATTAATCCAAATTCCGTGAGGCCTTTGTTTGTTGGGAAACGGCTCCCACTTACCTAAACTTAGACAGATTTTACCCACTCTTCTTAATCCTTCACCCTCCGAAGCCTTGGCAAAAGAGGGCCTCAAAACCCCCACTATCTCTTGAACTTTTTCTTCGGGAACTTCCCCCAAAAAAGCCAGGGTTAAATGAAGATTTTCTTTCTCTACCAGTTTAATTGCCATCCCCCGACTTACTTTCTCCGCCAAAGCAAAGATTTTTTCTTTTAAGTCTTGGGGCAACTCAATCGCAACAAATACCCTCATGGCTTGATTATATAATGAAGGAGAGATGAAAAAGATTCTCTTCTTGCTAAGCCTACTTTTTTTACTTAGTGGGACTTTATTCTGGCAAATCCGTCAACTCCCCTCTTCTCCTGCCTCCACCGCCACCAAAACCATCCCCCCTGTTCACTTTCCTTTTTTTAAAAGAAAAGCTGTCACGCTAATTGCCGTTGGAGACGTGATGCTCGGCCGAATGGTTAATGTCCAAATGTTAAAATACCAGGATTTTAAATATCCTTTTCTGAAAACTGCTTCAACTATCGCCGCCGCTGATATCACTTTCGGCAATCTGGAATCACCAATCATCGACAATTGCCCTACCACCTCTGTCGGAATGATTTTTTGCAGTCGGGAAGAGGCCATTGAGGGGCTTAAATTTGCCGGGTTTGATGTTTTGTCAATCGCTAATAATCACATTCTCAATCACGGGCCAGAAGGACTTTCCCAAACCACCGCGCTTTTAAATAAAAATGGAATCCTTCCTTCATCCAACCAATTAACCAGCTATCTTGCTAACAAGCTAACTTTCGGTTTTCTTTCCTTTGACTTAGTCACTTATCCCAAAGCGGCCGTGGTAGAAGAAGTAAAGAAAAATGCGAATAAAGTAGATGTTCTCGTTGTCTCTTTGCACTGGGGGGGCGAATATCAAAAAGAGCCTCTGCCCTGGCAAAAAGACCTGGCTCACCAAATTATTGATTCCGGAGCAAAAGTAATCATCGGTCATCATCCCCACGTTACTCAACCGACCGAAAAATATCAAAGCGGCTTAATTTTTTATTCTCTGGGCAACTTTATTTTTGATCAGCCCTGGAGTGAGAAAACCAAAAAAGGGAAAATTGCCAAAGTTGTCTTTGAAGGGAAAAATATTAAATCTTATGAAGAAATCGCGATTTATATTGCTGATTATTCTCAACCGCAATTTTCCCAGTAAAAGGGGGGGGTCTAAAGTTTGAAAGACCCCCCTTCGGGAGTTATCTTGTCGCTGCCAGCACCGTTACTCCAATTGCCTCTAACACCGCACCCCCCGTTACCAGCCATCTGATTGGAGGATATCTCCTGGCAATGTAAACGTGCACTCCTACGCCAACCGCGGCGATTACCACCCCAACGACTCTTACCCAACTCATTTCACCCCTCCGCTGTCAAAGTTTGCCAAGTTCTTAATCTCAGCCCAAAGAGAAAAGACCATGGACAATCTTGACCAGAATTTTATCCAAAGAAAAGAGGGTCCGCAAGCAAAAAATTATCTCAAAAAGAGACTGGCAATGAAGGGAACTAAGGCCCCCAGAAGAGTCAAAAAGATATTTAGGACTCGGCTTTTCTTGTGAATTTCCGGAATCAAATCTGAAGCAGCCACATACAAAAAGCTACCCGCGGCAACCGCCAAAAGCAGCCCCACCAAACCACTGTTAGTTTTTCCCAAGAGGAGGAAAGAAATAACCGCCCCAAAAGGAGTGGCCAGGGCCACCCAGACTGAATACTTAATGGCTTCTCTAACCGAATAACCGCCATAAAGCATTATGGCCATTGAGGATACCCCTTCAGGCAATTCATGCAATAAGACCGCCAGCGTCGACAGAATCCCTAAAGCAAAGGAAACTTCAAATCCGGCCCCGATAACCACTCCGTCGATTAGAGAATGGACAAAAAGCCCGACCCACGAAACCAAAGTAAAAGTCTCATGTGGAGGACATTCTCCTCCCTCTTCGCAGGTGTGAAGCGTTAGGGCATGTTCCAAAATATAAAAAGCCAAAAAAGAGATTAGAGTGATAAAGAGAGCGCCTTTGCTTTGGTCAAGTGCCTCCGGCAGAAGGTGAACAAAAGAAAAGGAAAGCAAAACGCCAGCCGAAAAAGAAATAAGATAAATTAAATTCTTTTGGGCCCATTTTTCTTGCTTAACAATTAAATAAATCCCCAAGAGGGTGGCCAAGCCAGCCAGTGAGCCAAAGATGAGAACATTCAGAAATGGCATTTCACTTTTTATTATAGAGAATTCCGAAGAGATTTGCCTGCCCGAGGAACTCCCGGCGATCAATAAACGGTTTCTCCACCCAAACCGGTCCAGGAACAATTAAGTCCTTAGCCCAAATAACGCAGGGCTGAATTACCTCCACTAAACTAAAGCCTTTATGGATAATGGCTTGACGCAAAATTTCCTCCATCGCTTTAATATTGGAAGCCAAAGCCCGAGCAATGAAAGTCCCGCCGGAAACGGCTGCCAAATCAATTGCCGAAAGCGCTTCATAGAGATTACCATGAGGAGTAGAGCGAGTGACTGCCCCTTTGGGAGTGGCCGCGGAAGCTTGACCGGTAGTTAAGCCGAAGACATAGTTGTTATTGACAACGACGGTAATGTCATCATTTCGTTGAGCGGCATGAATTAAATGATTGGCCCCCTCGGTGACAATGCCCCCCTCTCCTCCCTGAGCAATGACGGTCAGCTTGGGGTTAAGTACTTTTGCTCCAACAGCAACCGGAATTGAGCGGCCATGCAGAGTGGCAAAACCGCAAACATTCAAGAAATTAACCATATTGGCGGAACAGCCAATATCATAAGTCAAAACGATATTCTTTGGCTCAAGTTTATTTTCTACGATGGCTTTTTTGAGAGCCGCTAAAAAAGCGTAAGCCCCACAGCCCGGACACCAGGTTGGCTCTTGAGAAGTAAATAAAGCTTTCTCGTCTATCATAAGCAACCTAAGCTACTTAAGTAACCTAGCCAATTCTTCCTTATAAAAAGGCCTCCCGTTATCTTTCAAAACTCTTTTTGGCCTTAAACCGGTTTCTTTTTCAATTAAATCTACCAGCTGCCCGGAAAAATTCCCTTCAACCACGATTAGTTTCTTGGCTTGGCGAAGAATTTCCTCCGCTTCTTTTGGAAAGGGCCAGGGCCGCCAAAAATGAACAAGATTATAGTCGGGGTGAGTTGTAATGAAATCTAAAAGAATTTCTTTAGTCGAACCCCAACCGACCAAAGTCGTTTCCGCTCCCTCTTCCCCATATTTCTCCACCCCTCCCTTTAACCCAATCAGTTTTCTTCCCCTTTTGGCCATCATTTCTTCCCTAATTCCAACCTCATCCGTTGAGAAGCCATATTCATCGTGCTCGTAGGAGTTGGTCAAAAAAACGGTCTGACCGGGAAAGGCTCGGGGGGAAATTCCATCAAGAGTTAGGGCATACCGCCGATACTCTCCTTTGCCGTCGAAAAGTTTCCCGCGGTCAATTCTAACCACCACTTTATCCAAAATTTCTTTCAGGCGACTAAAACAGCTTTCGGCCAAGTATTTGTCGGTCAATAAAATGACTGGCACTTGATAGCGCTCGGCTAAATTAAAAGCTTCGGCTCCTAGCCGATAAGACTCCTCTAAATCGCCCGGGGTCAACACTATCCGGGGAAACTCGCCGTGACCGGCATTAATGACAAAGTTTAAGTCTGCTTGGGAACTAAAGGTCGCCATGCCTGTCGAGGGGCCAGTGCGCTGACCAACAACAATTACCACCGGAACTTCGGCAGCCCCTGCCATCCCCAAGGCTTCTACCATTAAGGAAAAGCCGCCGCCGGAAGTGGCAACCATTGCTCGGCCACCAGCATAGGCAGCGCCAATAGCCGCATTTATCCCGGCAATTTCATCTTCCGGCCGGAATAAATTCACCTTAGTCTTAGCCAACATGCTTAAAATCGAATTTATCGGCGTCATCGGATAAATGGCGGCAAAACTGCATTCAGCCGCCAAAATTCCTTGAGTCAAAGCCTCGTTGCCGGATAAATTGCTAATCTTCCCCTTAATACCTTTGGTTTTCACCTTTGCCATCCCCCAAATATCTTTTGCTTTCTCGAAACCGGCCACGGCTGCCTTTAAATTAAGATCCTTAATTGTTTTCTTCTCGGCAAAATCTTCGGCCAATTGTTCTTTCAACACTGGCAAGTCAAAACCCAAAACCGCCCAAAGAAAACCTAAAGCGGCGCTATTGGCCACTAAGGGATTGCCCAACTTGTCAGCAATTCCTCCCAAACCAATATCACCAGCTTCAAAATTCAAACCGCCTTCAATCACTTCATCCTGATGGGCCAATAAATTGTCCAGACCGAAGGCCAAAAGGAGATTAACTTTTTCTTGAGGTGAAAGAAACTGACGGGAAGAGAAAACCACTTGAACGTGATTATCGCCCCCCCGAATCCGCGAAGGATACTCGGGATACATTAAGCTAAAAAAACCTAAGCGGTTTAAGGCCTTGCTTAAGGTTTCTCCGGCCTGCATCATCCCTGCTCCGGCTGGCCCGGAAATTTTAATGGCAAAACGGTTTTTCATTTCTTTTTGCTCTCATAATCAGCAATCGCTTTCTTCACCGCGTCGGCGGCTAAGACAGAGCAGTGCCTTTTGACCGGAGGAAGACCGCCCAAAGCTTCAGTAATTGCTTGATTAGTCAACTCCATTGCCTCTGACAATGGCTTGCCTTTAATCATTTCTGTAGCGATTGAACTCGTGGCAATGGCTGCCCCACAATTATGAACAGCGAACCCCTTGACCAAGTATGAATTGGGTTCTCCCAAAACTTGAAAATTATAAACCAAACCCTGAAACTTTTCTCTTTTTATTTCTCTTATTGGAACAAGAAAATAACTTTTGCATTTACGGACCAATTTATTTTTTGTCTTTTTCAATTTAAAGGAAACTAAATACTGAACGGAGTCCTTAAGTTTTCGACCTTCGATAAAGCAATTGGTTTTAAAAATTTCTCTTATTGACGCAAAGATCCCCCCCCTTACTAATATTTCCTGTACTTGAATCGCCAATGATCTGGAAGTGGTAATCATCCTGTAAGTTTCAGTATCCCTGAGTCTCCTTTTATAAACATCGCCATCGTCTAACATAAAAGCTTTTACCATCTCCCATTGTTTACTAAAAGGTAGCCTAAGAAGAGTTTCAGACAAGCACTTTTTTCTTGCCAATCTCGAACAGTTTAAAATAAAAAAATCTGCCCATTTTTTTGAACAAAACCTTATTTCTGTGACATTTCCTCGAGTCCGTTCTGAAGTTTTTTTATTAGTAATTCCTAGTACTAATGATCTTACCTCATCAATTAAATTCCTCTCGTTACAATTAAAGGAAAAATTAGTCACACTTCCGGCTGTAATATAACCTTCAGAAAGGTAATAACCTAAGAGTCTCATCAGCCTCTTGGAGAACAATTTATTATCAATTGTTTCGTTACTATAAGGAAAAACCAAATAATCGCCTATCTCAAGCTTATCAGCTCTGGAATAATCTGGGTCTGCAGAAGTAACTTCCTCATTATCAACTCGCAACCAACTACATTTAGAGCTACTTCTCCTGGTTTTTACCAAAGATTTTCTTTTTAGACAAAATATTGGGTGATTCGGCGTCACGGAAAATGAATTAAAAGGAGAAACAAAAGGAATTATAGTAAGGAGTTCGCCTTCATAATTTCTCGTAAAAAGATTGGAACTTAGAGTTTCTTTTCCTTCGCCATTTAAAACTTTCGTCCCGCCAATAAGACTCCCAATTGTTAACCATTGACTGTTAGCGAGAACGGTTTCTTCTTTATCTGGTAAACAGCCAAGAGTTTGAAATTTAGCATCCTTGATAATTTCCTGGCCATCTTTTTTACCGACTTTAATAAAAAGTCGCATCACGTCCCCACAAACAGGATTACCCACCGTTCCCACTCCATCAGGATCTTTCATCTCCCCTATATTGCGCGGGTGTTGGAAATGGTCCAAAACTTTCTCCGAATAAAGAGCTTTTAAATCCGCCATTTTAAGGTAATTCCTCCGTTTCCACACATAATTGAGGAGCAATCGCTCTCAATTCTTTAATAATGAGGGGTAGTTTTTCAAGGACATAATCAATTTCCTCTTCCGTTGTCCCTCTCCCCAAAGAGAATCGCACCGAACCATGGGTCTCCTCGGGCTTAATCCCCATCGCCGAAAGAACATGTGAGGGCTTAAGCTCTCCCGAAGTGCAAGCTGAGCCGGAAGAAGCGGCAATCCCTTCAGCATCCAGCCGGAGCAAAATCGCCTCCCCCTCGGCCCCATTGAATCGAAAAGAAGCGATATCCGGTAGCCGCTTTACCGGGTCCCCAGTCAAGAAAGCCTCCGGAATTTTTTCCAACACCCCTTTGATTAATTTATCTCGCAACCTTGTAACCTTGAACTTTGAACTTCTAACTTCTAACTGAGCCAACTCCAACGCTTTAGCGGCACCAATGATAAGAGGAGTTGGCTCTGTCCCGGGCCAAAGGCCCTCTTCGTGATGGCCGCCATAAGTAATCGGGTCAATTTTTGTGCCTTTCTTAAGATACAAAATACCCACCCCTTTAGGACCACCGAATTTATGGGCCCCCAGGGAAAGTAAATCCACCCCCAACTTTTTGGCGTTAATCGGCAGATACTCAACTATCGTGGCCGCGTCAGTATGAACATGGGTTTTAGGGTTTTGCGCTTTGACAATTTTAACGATTTCCTCCAAAGGCTCAACCGTCCCCACTTCATTATTAGCCCACATTACCGAAACCAAAATTGTTTCCGACCTAATAGCCGACTCCAAGGCTTTCAAGTCCACTATGCCGGTCGGGCCAACCGGCAGATAAATGACGGCAAAGCCCCCTTTTTCCAAAACGTGGAAAACATCCAAAGCCGCGTGGTGCTCAATTTGAGAAGTAATAAGATGTCCCTTGCCGGCCGCCCGAGCAACACCTAAAATCGCCAAATTATCGCTTGTGGTCACTGAGGAAGTAAAAATGACTTCTCTTGGTTCGGCTCCCAGTACCGCGGCCACCGCCGCTCGAGCTTGCTCTACTGCCTCCCGCGCTTCTCGGCCCCAAGAGTGAATACTGGAGGGATTACCGAATTTCTCGGTCCAATATGGACACATTGCCTCCACTACTTCCGGCCTTACCGGAGTCGTAGCGGCATAATCTAAATAGACTTTTTTCATTTTTTTATAGTCCAAAACAACTCCCGCCTTCGGGACAAGTCAGCTTAACACGGTAGAAAACCTCTCTCCCCTGCTTCCGACTGGTCAAAATCCCCTCTTTTTTCATTTGCCGCAAATGATAGGAAACCGTCGGCTGGCGCAATTTCATTACCTGGGTTATCTCATTGACGGTTTTCTCTCCGTGAGTTGCCAGGTGTTCATAAATTTTGCGCCGGGAAGGGTCTGCCATTTGAGGAACGGCAAAAGGGCAGCAAATATTAAAATCTGTCATAAATATAGATGGTAATCTATATCTTTTCTCTTGTCAATACTTAAATTAACAACAGTTTATCTAGATGTTAAAAAATCAGGTAAAATATCTGTATGCGGAAAGAATGGCAAAAGATTATCTCTACCGGCTGGCAATCTTGGAGTAATTCAAATTTTTTAATCTTAAAAGGGCTGAAATGTAACTCCCCTCCCTTTGTGGAAATCCCTCCCAAAAACTTCCGCTTCTTACCGTCAAAATTAAAACCGCCGGCTAAAGGCTGGTGTTCCTGGTACGCTTTTGGCGATGATATAAACGAGGAAAAAATTCTAAACCAATCTCGGTGGTTCTCACAACACCGGGAAATACCAATTAAATATATTCTTATCGATGATGGATGTGCTTCCCACGGCGACTGGCTGACACCTCTGCCAGAAAGGTTTCCATCGGGCCTTAAATCTCTTGCTCAAAAAATAAAGACTCTAGGATTCAAGCCGGGATTGTGGATTGCTCCCTTTTGGGTCCATCCCAACTCCAATCTTGCTCAAAATCATCCTGACTGGTTAATCCAAAACCAGGGAAAGCCTCTTAGCCACCCTTTCTGGGACAATCTTGTCACCCAAAAGCATTACCTCTTGGATATCCGTTTACCAAAGGTAGAAAGTTATTTAAAAAAGGTAATAAAAACCCTTACCCAAGATTTTGGCTTTGAGCTTTTGAAATTGGACTTTCTCTATTATCCCTATTTCTATCCCAAAATTAAGCCCAGGATAGCTTTTAGGTTATTAAGAAATTTTCTTCTGGAGATTAAAAGGCAACACTCCAATGTTTACACCATCGGCTGTGGCTGTCCCCTTTTACCCGCCCTTAGGGCAATTGATTCTCTACGCATCGGGCCGGATATCACCAGGCCGTCTTTATACGGAATTCCTTTTTTAAATCGCCTTATTAACACCTATCTTTTTCGTGCGGTTTCAGATAGTGTTAAAAAACGTCTTTTTACCAGGGTATTTTGGAATCTTGACCCAGATGTTTTCGTCTGCAGCCCCCAGACTGGTCTTTCTGAAAATCAGATTCTTTCCCTGCAAAGAACAATCAAGGGTTGCCGAGGAAACATCTTCCTGAGCGACGATATGACTAAACTAACCAGTGAAGAAATCAAAAAATTTATCCTCCCTCTATTCCAGAAGTAAGCAAATATTTATTCGCCAGCAGTTTTCTCCGGTGGCCCTAAAACTTACTTTCTAGTTAAGACAAAAATTTCCCTCGAGACTGTTTGGCCGGGGCGGAAATAAACTATCGAACCCCTGGCAGTTAAATTAAGATTCAGTTTTCCTCCACCTTCCGGCTTTTGAGGAATAAAATCTCTTGATTCAAAACCAAGGGAAGAAATTTTATCCAGAATATTCAGGGGGAAAAACTGACCTTTAAACCGAAAAACTGGGAAAATCATCACCACTACCCCATCATCACGAAGCACTTTCCGAAACTCCTCAAAGGCCGCCAGATAAAGCTTGCCCAGTTTTGAAATCTCATTCTCAATCTGCCCCAAATGAAAAGCTTTGGCTCCGGGCGAACCCAAATATGGCTCGGTGACAATCGCATCAACGGTCTTAAAGTTTATCTTGGAGGCAATTTTCTGAACATCCTCCTTAAAAAGCCTTAGCTTATAGTCCTCCTTCTTTAAACCAAATTTGCCAAAAAGCCAGTCAAGATTAGTTTCGGTATCTCTAATTGACTTCTCGCTGGAATCCGAGCCAATTAGGTTCCGGTAACCAAGCAAGGCCATTTCCTGCAAGAGAGTCCCGCTGCCACAAAAAGGGTCCAGCAAGAGTTTGTCTTTATCCTTGAGGGCCAGATTAACCATCATTTTCGCCAGTTTCGGCGGAATCATTCCCGACCGAGGATCTCTGGCTGGCCGGCCATAATCACGAGCGCTATAACCTTCATAATCCTGGACCGCCAAGGTTTTTCCGACGAAGACCTCTTCCTCACCCACCCCCAAAACCAGCTCAAAACCTTTATCTAAAAGTCCCCTTTGGTCGACAATTACCGTGGATAACTCTTTCTCCTTGACAGACAAATAATTAGTCTCCACCCCTATCTCCCCTAATCTTCCCTTAATTTCCCTTAAAATCTTCGGCACTAAAAAGAAAGTATGGTTTACCTCCTTAAATTTTCCCCCCACCCCATAAACACTTATTCCGAAACGAGGATTTTCCATTCCTGGAGGAAGGAAAAACTGGCTAAACTCTTCTTGGGCTACCTCTGCCAAAAAATTTTCCGGGAAATTCTTCAACGGGTAACTTTTAAAAACCTGCCCGATCTTGGCCGCACTCCCCAGTTCCTGCACTAGCGGCCGGACATTCAGTGGCTCTTCTGTTTTAACCACTAACACTTCTTCCGAAGCCTCAATAATCTCTAAATTCACTCTTTTTTTTTGGAGAATATTCACGATATCAATTTTTGAAAGAGTGTGATTAGTGCCTAAAACAAAAAAGTAAATCTTCATTGAAGTAATTATACCGCACCAAACCTAAATTTCAGTCCATTACTGGAAAATTCTTAAATCAAATCGCTATAATAAAACCAAATTGTTATAATATCTAAAATTTAGTTATTCTAAGGAGGGAAAATGGCTCCATATTTTGAGACTGAAGCCGGCATCGAAGCAGGTGAACCTAGTGATTACGGGTTTGCCATGCGATCATCTCCTCAACACTTATGGAGAAAAAGTAGCCCCTAACCAAACCTAAAAGCTTTATCCGTAGGAAAAACGGAACGTTTTATCCGCAGCCAAAGCGATAGGCTTTATCGCCCAAAAAACCGTTGACTTCACTTTTGATCATTGAACCCTGGAGCAAAACTGCTGGATAAACAGTTAGCTCGCCAAAGCGACGGTTGATTCTGTCCATTGCCGTCACCAAAGCTTCTTTTCTCTTTTCTTCCGGAAAAAGATTTAAGGTTAGCTCGCTTTTCGGTTGCAAAAGGCTCAACCATACTCCCAGGAATCTAATCGAGCTTGGCCACTCCATTGCCTCAAAAAGTTTCCAAGCCACTTCAAAAACATCTTTCCCCGAGTCAATAAAATATTTTAAAGTTTTGTGTTTTCCCTCGCCTAAATTGTCTCCTCTCACCGCAATCCCCACCTCCCGCCCGGCCATCCCCATTTCTCTGGCTTTAAAAGCCGCTTCTTCACAAAGATTTCTTAGGGTAGCCCTAATTACCTTTTGATCTTTCGTGTCGGCATACAAAGTAAAAGTCCGCGAAACACTCTTTGCTTTGAGTCCGCCAGCTGGCGGATCCCCGATTCTTACTAAAAGAGAATCATCTTCTCCATAAGAGAGTTTTTTTAATTCAATTGCCCAAAAAGGACCAAAGGCAGCCTGGAGATATTCCAAAGGAATGGCTCTAAGCGTTTGGAAATTAGTAATCCCCTTCGCTAAAAGTTGCCGCTCAAGACGGAAACCGAGACCGCAAATATCGGACAACCGTCGAGAAAACAAAACGGCGTCCCGATTCTCCGGAGTTACCTCAAATATCCCGTCCGGCTTTTTTAAGGCTGATGCTAATTTGGCCAATAAACGGTTATAAGATATCCCTATTGAGCAAGTAATGTATTCGCCTATTTCCCGCCGCAGCTTCGCCTTAATTTCCCGGCAAAGTTCAAAAGTTCCCCCGAAAAGTGAAGCCGTTTGCGTGACATCCAAAAAAAGTTCATCAATAGAAAAAACCTCCAAGTCGGGGGAAAACCCCGAGCAAATCTCCATAAATTTTTGGGAGACGGCGAAATATTTATCCATTTGGGCCGGAACGAAAACAATCCCCAGGCATAGTCTTTTGGTGTCATAAATGCTGCTGCCAGTTTTAACCCCAAATTTCTTGGCCTCTCGAGAGGCAGCGATAACGCAAGTTCTGCCCTCCCCTTTGATAACTCCCACCGGCCGGCCAACTAGCCCAGGATTAGCCTGCTGCTCCACCGAAGCAAAAAAAGAGTCCATATCGAGATGCAGGATGCATTTCTGCATAAATTTTCAATTCCTAATTTTCAATTCACAATCAATTTACAATGACGCAATTACCAAACTGTTTTCAATAAAAATTGTAATTATAAATTAAAATACTTTTGTTACCTCCCACGAGAATTTTTCTCGATTAAACGCTAATTCAAAAACCGCCCCACCCGTGTCCACGGAAAAATAGAAAACTTTTTCTCGGCCAATGTTTTTCGAATAAGAGAAAACCGTCTGAAGAACTTTATAGCGCCGGTTTCGCCAGGAAAAGGCAATTGGCCGGATTTGGCCGTTTTCAAAAATAGTCGCCACCCGAATTTCCTCATTAATCAGGGTTGTCATTAGTTTACTTTAACCGAATAAAACCCGAAGAGTCAAGGAGAAAAACCCTTTAACCGAAACAGATAGTCCAAAGGACTATCTGTTGAAAAGGAGACAGCAAACTTTTATCTAGTTAGGCGCCCATTTTGGCGTGATACTTACGGCTCCGAGCCAAGCCGCCTTTCCGGCCGGCCTCAGCGTGTCGTGCTGAATCACCGAACCAGCCCCTTCCTTTAGAAGAGCGTTGAGTGGCATCATCTTCTTCCGATTCTTCTTGAATTCTTCCCTTATCACTATCGGCCATTTCGTTTCACCCCCTTTCTATCATTTATAGTAATAATTGAAGATAATATTTTGCTTGCGTGAGGTTTTTATAAGAGTTCGGTAAGAACTTTGTAATAAAGATTGCAAGCGACAGGAAAGCGTAATATAATCAGCAGCGAGCCAGAGAGAACCGTTTAAAGCAGTAAAAAATATGATGAAAAGTATCCTTGCGGTTGAAGACGACCAAGACATACGTGATTTTCTAAAAGAACTATTAACCGATCACGGTTATTTAGTCCAAACCGCCACCAGGGGAATTGAAGCGCTTAATCTAATCAAAAAAACGGCTCCGGATTTAGTGGTCCTTGATTTAGGCCTACCGGACATTGATGGCGAGAATGTCTGTGGCCAAATTAAAAAAGACCATCAGCATTTGCCAATCATTATTCTTACGGCTAAAGACGGTGTGCCTAATGTTGTCCATGGTCTGAATTTAGGAGCAGATGACTATATGACCAAACCCTTTGATGGAGACGAGCTTCTGGCCAGAATTAAAACCCGGCTGAGAAATTTACCCGGCAATGAAACCAAAATGAAAATTGCTGATTTAGAACTTAATCCCGCCAATCACGAAGTCAAAAGGGCGGGCAAACTGATTAAACTCACCCCCCAGGAGTTTAGACTCCTTCACTATTTAATGATTAACAAAGACCGAATTCTAACGCGGGACATGATTTTGAGCCGCCTCTGGGATTCTTCACCGGATATCGAAACCCGAGTAGTTGATGTTTACGTTGGCTATTTAAGAAAAAAGATTGATTTGAATTTCAAGAAAAAACTTCTTCATTCCATTCGCGGCTTTGGTTATATGATTCAGGATTAAGCGTGACCTTTCCTTATGGGCAGAGAAAAAGAGAAGGTCGTCCCTTCCTGAGGCCGGCTTTTAACCAAGAGGTTTCCTCCGTAATGCTGGGCAATCTGGCGGCTAATATATAAGCCCAGCCCTACTCCATTGACTTCGTTTTTGGAAAGGGCGGAGCGAAAAAAGGGCTGAAAAATCTTTTCTTGGTCTTCTTGGGAAATACCGAAGCCGAAATCTTGAATGAAAACAAGAAGATGGTTCTTATCGCGGTTAAGCCGAATAATTACCTTTTTTGCTCTGGGCGAGTATTTAACAGCATTAGAAAGAAGGTTGGTCAACACTTGACCAATTCGGGATTTATCGGCGAAGATAAATTGATTGGTCTTCCCTTCCAGGATAAGCTGATGATTAGGCGCGATTGCCTGACAATCGGCAATTACTTCTCTAGTCAGGGCGTCAAAATCAAAAACCTCTTCCCGAAACTCCAGCTGGTCAGCCCGAATCCGGGTTAAATCAGTTAAATCGCTGATTAATTGCGCTAAACTATCAACTTTACCGTTAATCCGTGAAAGGTAGGAAAGGGTTTCCTGGTCGGCCGTTTTTTCCAATCGCTTAAACACTAGTTGGGCAAAGCCCTTAATGGCCGCCAACGGCGTTTTTAGTTCGTGGCCCAGGAAAATTTCTCGTTGTTTCTCCATTTCTTTTCTTTCACTAATATCCACCACAAAAGCCACCCCTTCATAATTAATAGCCGTCAACCTAGCCGCTCCCAAAAGCACGGGAATAGTGAAATCTTTTTTATGGCGCAGTTCCTTTTCAAAAGGCTGGCAGACACCGCTTTTCTTCATCTCCGCCATCGCTTTTTCGTCCGCGGCCCAGAATTCCGAAGGAGTTAAATCCCGCCAAGTGGGCTCTTTCTCGAAGAAAGCTTTTCGGTCGTAACCGAGAATTTTTAAAAACGCGTCATTAGCATCCAGAATCGCCCCCGTTTCATCCCAGAAAAAAAGGCCAATCATATTTGACTCGGTAATAATTTTAAAGCGGGCTTCGCTTTGTCTTAAGCTTTCCTCCCAAAGCTTCCTTTCGGTAATATCCCGGAAAGAAAGCGCCAGCTGATCTTCCAGTTTAATGACCGTTAATTGAAACCAACCAGAGACTTTAGCCGTCCGATAAGCAATCTCCCCCTCAGAGGATTGATTCGACTCCATCACTTTGACAAAGTCCCTTAAAAGCCCACTCTTCTCCGTTATGGGCAAAGTGGCCGCGAAATCTTTGCCCAACAAATTTTTCTGCCGCAACAACCGGTGAGCCGCTGGATTAGCATAATCCCAAACAAAATCAATGATTTTCCCGTTCTGACGTTTGGGCCGAAGAATGGCAAAACCGTCAAGAGAAAGTTCTTGAGCCAAAAAAAAGCGTTCTTCCGCTTTCTGGGAAGAAGGGAGAGAGAATTTCTCTTTTCGGGAAGAAACAGGATTAACCATAATGCGCCGTCAATATGTAGACGATGCCGTAGTATAGCTTATCAGGCCAAATTTCGCGACCGTCAGCCGTAAATTGCAAAATCAGTGCCGGGGAGACCCAGCTTCTTTTTTAGCTTTTTCTAACTCTTCCGCCGCCTTTTTCCGACCTTTAGCGCCTGCTTCCTCCAGCTCTTTTTTTGCTTCTTCGACTTTACGCTCTCCTCTCTTCCTCAAATCCTCGAGTCGGCCCATTAACTCCTCTCGCATTTCTCGGTTGCTCAAAACCACGGCTGCCGCCCCCAGCGCCATACCGACCAGAAGAGTTATCAGCATCCCTCCTCCATTTTTCCCTCCTTGACGATAATCGCTCATCGACCGCCACCTCCTTTCTGCCCGCCACCTAAAATCCGACCAATCATTCCTAAAACCCCCACTTTCAGGAAGTTTTTAGCGGCATCAATGTCCCGCATAACATCTTCTATCTCTCCCAGGACCTGATTAAGGGTTATCAGGGCTATTCCTAGCCGATAAAGAACAAAAGAAACAAAACCGACAAAGACTAAAAACCCTCCCGCTAAAGCATAGTAAAGAACATCCAAAGACGTCATCGTTAAAGACTAAAGAAGAAAAGACAAGCGAAAGTAAGAGGAGGGTAAGAATCGGGCGAGAAAAGGCTTATGGCTGACAGCGGTTGGCATAATTACGCAGCATCTCAACCTTATCTTGGCGCAGAGTTCGCCAGTCATCCTGTAAAACTCCACCCGTGTCACCCGAATTAGGGTTCCAACTCCAATAAAAACTATTGCAAATACCCTTTTTGGCCAAATAATCAACGAAGGCATTTTGCCAAACAGCGTCTTTGCCTTGATATCGTCCTCCCCATTCTCCAATCGCCAAGGCATATTTTCCCGCTAAAAAGCCAAAGTGCTTTTCCCAAATCGCAGGTAAATTATTGGGAAAGTTGGCGGCATTAAAATAGTCTTGGGGATAAACATCTGGGCCGTAAGCGTGGGGGGAAAGAACAAGCTTTTCTGTCGGCAGGTCAATCGGATAACAAGCCTGCGGTTCCAAATTGCCACCCCACCAATGAGCAATTGAATTGTCGGAGCAAGAAGAATTATTCTGGATTCCCTCGACGAAAATTAGAATATTGGGGTCGGCGGCCAAGACCGCCCGACCGGCTTTCTCTGCCGCCAGTTTCCAATCAGTCCCGTCACCGGTACCCCAAGTAGCCGCCCCGTGAGGTTCGTTCTTTAAATCCATCCCAAAAAAGTTAGGAAATCTCTGATAGCGTTTGGCCATTGTGACTAAGTCGGCAATCCAAGCTGATTCTGAATAACTACCAGTAGTGGGTAGCTCGGAAATGGCGTTACAATCCGGCCGGTGGTGGTCTAAGACGAAATACATTCCTTGACGATTAAGCTCCTCCGCAATCTTATCTAATATTTCCAAGCTCCCCAGGCCTTCCAAGTCCGGATTTTGACTATAATCGATACCGGAAACACTGCCGTTGGTAAGAGTGTTTGGACAAAAGGGAATCCGCAGGGCATTGAAACCCGCTTCCTTCATCTGACCAATCATTTCCTTATAATTACGCGACCAGAGACCATGCACCACATTATTAGCCGTTTCAAAACCAAACCAGTTTACACCATTTAAGGCAATTGGCTGGCCATTTCCCTTAATCACTCCTCCGGAGACGCTATACCCACTAACCGGAACTGGCGCTTGGTTAGGACTGGCGGTTGGCAGGATCGGGGTCACCGTCGGCGTCGGAGCGACAGGAGTAGTTGTCGGCACGACCGTTGGCGTAACTGTCGGCGTTGGCGTTGGCGAGATAGCATAGGTCGGCGTCGGCGTTAATGAAATCGGTAATGGGGTTGGCTCCGGGTTGGGATTCACAATAATCAGCCGGGGGGAAGCTTTTTCGAGAAACCGCTGGAAAAAACGCTCAGAAAGTTGATCAAACAAGGATTTAAGCCGTTGGCGAGCATTAATCGAGAAAGCGCTTAATTCTGTCTGGAGATTACTTTTCACTTGAGGAAATTCTAACGCTAAATCCCTCTGCCAAAGATTAAGCTTTCGCTCGGTTTGAGCTAAAGCGGGGATAGTTCGACCCAAAGGCACCTCAGAGGGAGAATAAGGACCGGCCGCCTCAATGGCGGAAAGTTTCCCGGCCACAACGAGGGCCAGCAGGAAGACAATAATTAAGGTCCTAATTTGTCTGGCCCGGAGGTTAGTCTTTTCTTTTCCCGGGCAGTCGGAATTTTCCTTGCCAAACATTGATGAACGGCATTGTAGCACTTCAATTTCTTCTGTCAAGCATAGAACTTCCCAATTTTTGTCTCTTTTTCCCAAGCCCTTACTTAAGTCTTACCCTCCCCTCACTCTGCCTCTGGGTAAGCTTGCTAGTCTTAAAGACGGAAAGGAGAGAGTAATGATTGGTTATCATTGGGGATATTGGGGCTATCCCGGTCCCTCGTGGGTCTGGCCCCCACCCGCCGCTCATTTATATTCCTTTCCCTTTAACTCTTATCCGGAAGGGACCTGCTCTAATTACAGCGCCCTTGATTTACAGCTTTTGGATGATGAAGATTTAAGACAAAATATTATTGCCAGCCTTTATGATGATCCCCGAATTCCTCGACCGGATAAAGAGAAAATCACGGTCGATGTCCAAGATAAAATCGCCCGTCTTAGCGGGACTGTCCGCTATCGGCAAAGCAAAGTTCAAGCTTACCTAAACGCCCTGGAAGCGGTGGGCATCGCCGATGTCCGCAATGAGATTAAGTTAGCCCATCTAATCTAAATGCTTTACTTTCAAAATCTCTTACCCAGCTCTTACCGCCTTATCAAAGGCGCTTAAAAGCCCAATGTTAGTTTGTCTTTAGTCTAACCAGGAAGGAGGTGAGGCAGATGTATCCAGGTTATTGGGGGGGAGGAATGGGGCCTTGGGCGTCTGGCCCATGGGGACCACCGTGGGGAGGCGCCGGTTATCCTTACGGCTTTGATTACACCGACCTTTATGATTATAACCGCGATTTAATCTTGGAAGATAACGAGATTAAGGACTTGGTGGCCGATACCGTTGCCGCTGATCCTTATATTCCCCAAAGCGATGTCAATGCCATTCGGATTGATGTCAGAAACGGGGTAGTTAACCTTTCAGGGACGGTTCGCAATCGACGCAGTAAACCCCTAGTTTACGCTGACGCTTTTTGGAGCCGAGGGGTCGTGGATGTAAACAGCGATATTGTGGTTGAAGAACCCGGTCGCCGTTTGGAAGAAGCAGCACCGCCGGCACCCAGAGGAGGCGGACGGGGTTACTAACCAAAGAGCTACCATCTAAAGAGGATGCCGGAAAGACGGCATCTTCTTTGGTCGACGAGAAAGACTTAATCCGGAAAGAAAAGCTCAGCTGGACTGCAAGATTTCAAAAGTACCCATTACTTCTTCCATTTGCCGCTTGCCGCTTTCATTTTTCTCAATATTAACAGTGCCAGAGATGCGGTAGATTCGGTCGTCTTTCACTGTCGCTAAAACAACATTTTCCGCCCCTTTTTGATTTTTGGTCACCATTTTCTTGTAGGTCACACCATTAATGTCGAGGTTTTTACACTCGATAATATTGGGACTGTCACAATCGAGTAAGCTCCCCAACGATTCTTTTTTACCTTCAGTGGAAATTTCAAAATCGATTTTAACCGTTTCTTCTGCGGGCGAATTGCTTTCTGGAGGAAAATTGGTCAAAGCCCATGATTGCACGACGACCCCCAAAAAATTCTTCCCACTTTGTGGTGATAACGGCGAGGTTTCCACTATTTGCCAAGCAGGCGGATAACGGAAGCGAAAACTTTGGTCTTCACTTTTAAATGTTTTCCAGTCGGCGGTAACGGTTACTTCCAGGGTCGGCATTAAGGAAACTGCCGGGGTTGCCACCGGAGTTAATTGGTCGGGGAGAATTTGGATATCGACCAGGGTCTTTTCGCCCCAGAAGTTGTGGACTGCCACCGCTCCCAAACCCACCAAAAGTAGTAAGGTTGTCACCAAAAAAATCATCCTCATCCACTAAGGCTAGAAACCTTGATTAACAAGGTGGTTAAAAGGGAGCAAGGAGAAGGTAAGAATCAAGCAAAACACCCTTAGCCGTTAATCTCATCCGCCGCCGTCCGGCCAACTTTCTCTACCAGGCCGTCAGTGGAAACCCAAATCCCTAGCTTTCTAAATATCCCCTCATCAGCCGTAGCCGGGCGGTGGGTGGTGTGTAGGAAACAACCTCGCAGCACCGAGAGAAATTTTTGCGCCTTCTTGGCTAAGGGATTAGTTTGAGAGGAGACAGCCAACGCCAAGAGTGCCTCAGAACAATTTAAGCTAAGTGATGGCTCCCCGATTTGCTCTTTAAGATTGTTTATTGACTTAATCACGGAAAAGGAAATTAGTTCAAACTCGTCGTCAACCCTGGCCAAAGTTTTAATGGCATTAAGAATTACCGCCGCTTCGGCATGAAGAGAGGGAGAGTTCTTGCCAGTGATAATTAAGCCAGAAGGCAGCTCAATCGCCGCTCCGCAATAAATCCCTTTCTCCCCCCTACCTCTCTTTCTCCTAGCCCCTTCCCTAGCCTGTCGGGCGGCGGGAACCGTTGGGAAAAAATCTTCCTTTATGCCGACGCGGTGCATCAGGTTAGCCATTCGCTCCAAAATCTTCTCTGAGACTAAACCCTTTTTATACTCTTCCCGATACCGAAAAAGGTAGAAGTTAATTTCTCTTTTGGCGGCCTCCCTGACCACTTTGTCATTAATTATCCCCCGCCTCAACACATTGAAACCCATATCAGTAGGTGAACGATATTCGCGGGAATAACTTTTGTGACTAGTAATCTGGCTAAAAATAGTTCGAATGATAGGGAAAGACTCAACGTCGCGATTATAGTTCACCGCCACCTTCTTATAAGCCTGAAGATGAAAAGTATCGATTACATTAAAGTCGCCTAAATCCGCGGTTGACGCTTCGTAGGCAACGTTAATGGGGTGCTCAAGGGGTAAATCCCAAACGGGGAAGGTCTCAAACTTAGCATAGCCTGAATCAATCCCTCTCTGGTTATCATTATAAATTTGGCCCAGACAAGTCGAGAGCTTGCCGGCCCCTGGGCCGGCTCCCCAGACCACTACCAACACCTTGTCGGTTGGAATATAATCGTCACCGCCATAACCTTCGCCACTCAAAATTAAAGCCAAATTGTTAGGGTAACCCTTAATCTCCCGGCGTTTATAAACTTTAACCCCCATTCTCTTTAGCCGCCGCTCGAAGTTATTGGCTTCCGCTTCGCCTTCAAAACGGTTAATGACGACGCCTAAAAGAAGCAGGTGGTATTTCTCCAAATCTTCCAAAATCTTAATCGTGGCCAAGTCATAGCCTACTCCCCAATCCCCCCTGACCTTACCATTACTTAATTGTTTAGCCGAGATGCAATACAAAACTCCCAAGTCTTTCTTTAAACTCTGTAAAAGCATCAGTTTGGCATTGGGATCATAGCCGGGTAGAGTTCGAGCCGCGTGGAAATCGTCAAGGAGTTTGCCGCCAAATTCCAAATAGAGCCGGCCGGAAAAATGACTTAACCTTTCTTCAATTGCCTTCTTCTGAAGGGTTAAGTACTTCTCGGTATCAAAGCCTTTCGCCTTAACCATTAAGTATCCAGTTTATAATGACTCTTTTCCGCTGGCAATACCAATCGCAAATACTCTCCTGAACCTCCATAATGAACTCATCGTTACCGAAATCTCCAAGGGTTCGTCTAAAATAGTGCGAGCAAGACGAAAGATAGAAAGAAATTAGGCGGTTTTCACTTTCTCGCCAACCCGATCGTTCAAGAAACCTAAAACTTTTTCATTATCAATAATCGGGAAACGGGCTAACCAGAAAAGATATAGAATCTCCAATATCCCTAAAGTATTAACTCCCAAGAAAATCCCGAACCAAAGAACCTGATGCTTGACAACCGCTTTCCAAAAAGCCAAACCCTTCCAAATCAGAGACCAAATTAAGACCAACCAAAAAAGTATCGGCCCAAGAAAACTTAGTGGCTGAGACCAATTATTCACTTTATTTTAACTACCCCCCCGATGTCTGGTCCAACCGGGGGAAGCAAAGATAATATAAAGACCGGCCAGACCAACCAAGATATAAATTACCCGAGTAATTGTCGTCATTATCCCAAAAATGGCGGCGACAAAGCTATAATCAAAAAGGCCAATGGATCCCCAATTGAGCGCCCCAATAATAACTAAAATTATAGACAGCCAATCAAGGAAATTCAATCTATCCATTAATCTTCACCTCCCCCTTTTTGTAGTTGAATTTACAGCTAAAATCACTCCAGCTACTTAGGAAAAATTTATTCCCTAGGCTTAAAGACACCGTAAAAGTCAGGTATGAGTCCTGTAAGTTAGCGAGGGCGAGTTAGAAAAGGAGCGGTGCTTAGCTCAACGGTCGACAGCTCGCCCTTTGAAAGATTGAAAGCCCGAATTAAATGGTTATTAGTATCGGCAAGATAGAGAAAAGGGCTTTTGAGTTTAACATCATTAGGTTCGAATAAAGGCAAAATTTCACAAGCTTGACTGTCGGCTAAGCAAAGACGAGCGTTTTCTTCTCGACCAACTAAGGTCGTAATCTCTCTTTTGACTAAATTTGCTTCTCGAATCGCCTGATTATAAGTATCCGCCAAATAAATTTTCTCCTGAGCGGCAAAAATCCCTTGCGGGTGTTGCAAGAGGGCTTGACCGAAAGGGCCGTCACGATAACCAAAATCAAAAAGTCCCCGGCCAATAAGAGTGGTAACCTCATCAGTCCGTAAATCAATCATCCGCAAAGCGGAAGCCTCACTATCAACAAAATAAATTCTCTCCTCGTTGACGCTCAAGCCGCTGGGTTGAGCTAAGTGAGCGGCAAAAAGATTGCCGTCCAGTAAATTTTCTATCCCGCTGCCGGCAAAAACTGCTAAAGAAGAATCCGCCAAATGATAGCTCCAAATTTGATGGCTCCCCGCAACCGCAACATAAAGATAGCCCTCCGCATAATCTAAATCCCAAGGGGAACGCAAGCGACCGGCCGGCGTGATAGTTTTAACCGTTTGGTTTTCTAAATCCACTCGCCGTAAAAGGTGATTACCGCTATCGCAAACATAAAGGAAGTTATCCACTAAACAAAGTCCCTGGGGTTGGCAAAAAGAAGCCTCGGCAAAAGAGCCGTCTTTATTCCCCCTTTCTCCCGAGCCAATTACCGAAAGCAGATGGGCTTGAGTAGGAGAATGAAAATGACAAAGGAGAATCCGATGATGATTAGAATCGGCGACAAAAAGATGTTTGCCTACCTCATCCAGAGTAATTTTCCCCGGAAAAGAGAGGGTGGTTTCTTGGCAAACAATCTTTTCCGTTACTAAAAGAGGACCGGGAGCAGAAATTCCCTCGCTTCTCCCCTCTTCTAAGAGCTGGCCAATGACGGTATCCAGTTTCAAGCGGTGACCTTCGCCGGAAAGGGCCCCCCGGATTCGGCCGGCGGCGTCAATTAAAACAAAGCTGGGCCAGGCGGAAATGCCGTAAGATTCCCAAATAATATGGTTATTGTCGACCACCACCGGGTGCTTGATTTCATAGCGTTCGATGGCCGATTGAATGTTCTTAATATTCTGCTCATTAAAAAACTTGGCCGAATGAACCCCAATCACTAAGAAAGGCTCCTGCCGATATCTTTCTTCCAGATACTTTAGGTCAGGGAGAATATGAAGGCAGTTAACACAGCAATAAGTCCAAAAGTCCAGCAAAACCACCTGGCCCCGCAAGTCAGCTAAGGTAAGCGGTCTTTGACTGTTAAGCCAGATACTGTTCCGAGGAAAATCGGGAGCATAAACATCACCTTGGGCCATAGTTTTCCTATTATTTCCAAAATAGTTAAGCCTGTTATATGGGCTACCGGAATTGTTTCATTGCTCGATTGTTCAATTGTTATTAGCTCATAAAAGCAATGAAACCATGAAACAATGAAGCAATGCTATCGCTCCCAGTTATCCAAATTCGGCCAATAAATATCTCCGGCGACACCCAAAAGTGAAGCACATTTCTTAAGGCAATCGGAAACGGCTGACTTTAGATCATCGGCAATACTTAATACCTCGCCGGTAGTTCGGTTAAAGCGGATTTCCGCTCCACCATACTGGGATTTGGTAATGAGGCAATCTTTGGCCCGAACCGCCAGCTCTCCCCTAACCCAAACTTGAGTGCGGCCGATTTGCTGATCCAAGATGTGAAAGTCCCAATCCCAACCAAAAACTTGATTTAAAAGATTAACCACATAACCGATTTCGACATAATCCAGTTCTACTCCGCCCGGCCCCGGCCGCCTTTTAACAAACTGGGACGGCGTTTTTTGCGTCAGAAGCGAGAGCTGGGACTGATTAAGACATTGAGGCAGCTTCTCAACTGCAGCTTTGGCTGGTTCTTTAGCGGCGACCATCCCCCTACTTTGCCAATAAAAATTTAAGGGTTGCTAAAAGCAGAGTAAGATTAAGGTAAGGAGAGGTTGGTAATAAAAATCACTTAACCGTTGCGCCCCTTTTGGGCATATGCTATTCTACTCTTAAGATGGCCAAAAAAGACCGCCCTGAAGGGACAAAAATCCTTACCCTTCCAGCCGTTTGGCTAACTTTGCCGGAAAGGTCGCTTGCCTTTCAAGCCCTTTTTAACCAAGAGGAAAAAGCGGCGCTCCTCAAATTCCGGCAAGAAAATCAGAAGCTTTTTGCCAAAGCCAAAGTTATGGTAGTTGATTTGCGCAAGACCGAGGGCTTTTTGGGCGACACGATTTGTGACAGTTATTTAACCGACGCCTTGATTCAGCGCTACCCGCAAAAATTAATCCTGGAGTGGTCGCGCTGCCGGGAGCTTCTGGGCCAGCACAATATCCTTACTGACTGGGGCCAAGAAAAAAACAAAATTGTTCTTCATTTCCAAAAAGGGCCGAACGGAAAAACGAAAAAAGAGGCTTTTAGGCTGGGAGAAATTGTCAAAATTGTTCCCCGTTACAATAGCACGGTCCCGGCTAGTTTTTTTAATCAAGATCCGGAAAAGAAGCTCTCTTTCCATGAAATCCCCCTGCATCAGCTACATCGGGCACAAATTCTCTGGGAAGTGCTTTATGATATTCGTCAATTCAAACGGCCGCCCCACTCCTCCATTGGTCTTTCTCAAAAAGACCAAAAGGCAGCGGCTAAGGTCTTTACTAAATTAGGAAAGACAGACTCCTTTAATTTTATTATTCATCCTGACGCTCACGCACTTCATTTTAAGGAAAAATCCTGGCCGCTTTCAAAATGGGTTTTATTAATAAAATCTTTATCCAGTTTTGGTCGAGTTTTTCTGACCCAGGGAGTAGACCATCCCCGGCTAACTCAAGAAATAGCCAGTGAGTGTACCAAAAAGGCAGGTTCTTTTACCCTTCTTCCCTCACTGTCCCTCGCTCAATATGCGGCTCTTTTACAATGCTTTCCCAAAAAAAAGACAGTCTTGGTTGGTTTGGAAAGTATGGCGGGAACGCACTTGGCCCCGGGCCTGGGGCTAAAAAGCGTGGTGGTCGCTGCCGGCAAACTTTTTAATCCGGCCATTTATGGGCCTTTCGGCGGAACCGTGGTCCATAATGAGGAGCCGACCGCGGCTTCGGTCAGTGTGGGAAAAGTAGTCGAAGCAGTCCAAAAAAAGCTAAGAGTTTAATTTAACAGCCACAACCGGCCAAAATAAAGGGAAAGTATGGTTGAGACGACGGTGGTACACTGCCAAATGATCTGATGGATAAACCAGACAGAATCGTTATGGAAAATAGAATAGAACGGCAACTTTTCCGGTTTATTCCAAGGCAGACTCTTAGAAAATTGCTGATTAAACCAATAAATTGTCTCCCCTAAACTTCTGACAACCCAGAAGACGGAAACAATAAGGAGGAATAAATACCAATCATTAAGAAGCAGGACAACGATGGAGGAAAACAGCCAAAATAAACAAAAAACAACGGCGTCTCCCCAAGCAAAGACGCCTAAAAAAAAGAGGGGGCGGGTAAGGCCGTAAGCGTTTTTCTTGACCTTGCATTCATAAAAGCCTCTAGCAAAGACGACCAGGTTTATGAGCGCATAAACCAAAAGAACTATCTTCTGCCAAAGCTCCATAAAGTAATAATACCATGAACCAAATTTTCCCTGGAGTTCAAGGCCAAAAGTTGCTATAATAAGTTTGGAAATAAGCAAAGCTTGATTTTGTCAGCAACGCTGACTTCAAATTGGTCATTGGGAATTGGAAATTAAGTATTTTCCCCTGTAGCTCAACGGTAGAGCGCTCGCCTGTTAAGCGATCGGTTCGTGGTTCGAATCCACGCGGGGGAGCTGAACTTGACGAGAGGCGTAAAAAGCAATCTTGTCAAAGGGTTTTGTCCAGTCATATCGGGCTTTTTTACCCTTTAGCTCCAAGTTCTGAAGTGTCATCTTCAAAAGTAGCCGTTTTCCGTGTGCTTCAGAACTTTCAAACAGTTTACTTGCGTTAGAAGCCAGTTTTAGCAGGTATTCTGAGGTTATATAGTATTCCTCGTCGGCAAATCGTAGCTTAGCCATTTTGTTCTCAATTTCCTTCTGTTTTGCCCGATACTCTTTTCGTTTTTCCTCATAGTAGCTCTCAGTAATACTCTTTGACTACTTCAAAATCTCTTTTGACGGCATAATCCCTAAGTTCGGGGAGTTGAATATCCTTGAGAGATAGTCCCTCTTTTTCCTGTTTGAGCGTTGATACTCTGGCTAAAATAACTGCTTTTATCATATTTCTGAAAGCAACTTGTCTATAATTTCCGTTGATGATGTCATTTTTTGACGAGTTATTGGTAAAAACTTTATTCCTAATTCTTTCGCTCGTTTCTGCTTATCTTTCCAGTATTTATCTGCAATAGGATTTGTAATCAAGAGGTCTGGTTTAATTTTCTGTAACATCACTATGTGAATTTCGTCTGCATCAGAAGTGTTAAATGTTATGGTATCTTCAATTGGAAAAACATAATCAACACTTTCCAATTCAGCAATGGTTTGACAACGATATTCAAGGTTATTGACTGGTCGTTTTATACCTTTTGAAAGTCTAATTGATTTGTCGTTATCCAAACCTACTATAACCACATCGGCATTTTTCTTTGCAAACCTAAAAAGTTGTATATGCCCTATATGCACAATATCAAAGCAACCTGTGATTAGAGCCGTTTTTTTACCTTCTTTGCTCAATTTCTTCGTAAGTTTTGCTATTTGGTTTAGTTTCTTTATTTTGCTCATTTTGTATTCTTTTTCTCTAAGAATTTATTTAGGTCGTTTCCTTTTATCCGATACTGTTTACCAGCCTTATAAGCTGTGAGCTTGCCAGCTTGTATCCAACGGTAAACTGTCAGATATGCTACTTTCAGTAGCTTGGCTACTTCTTCAATCGTGTAGTATTGTTCTGCTTTCATATTTATCATTATTTAACATTATACCTTGATTTGCAACCAGTTTTAACGGCTCAAAATCGGTTATCTGCTTTTTCAATAGCGAAAACACAGTAACCTCATCGGCATTTCCAAACCCCTTCATTTCCTTATTCAGACTATACCAAGCAGAGCTACCGTATCGTTTGGTCATTTCCCTAAATTCTCTTACCCCCGCCTCGTCAAGTAAGACCCTCAAGCCCAGCATTTTTAAGGCGGGTGTTAATTTATGCCGGCAACTGTTGAGTTTGTTTCGGGGTGAACTCAGGATATCCGCTGAATTTTCTTAATCTAATCCCAACCTGCCGACCGGCAAGATTAATCCTAGGATTACGAAGCGTTATATAATATAAATATGAATAAAATGGCAAAAATGAGAAGTAAAATTCTTCTGTTGTATCCTTTGGCATTTGTAGTCCTGGCGTCAATGCTTTTTTTGCCTGCAGGCTCCCTTAGGTATTGGCAGGGGTGGATTTTTATCGCCATAATCCTTTCTTGCTCACTCTTTCTTTCGCTCTATTTTCTCCAAAAGTCTCCAGCGTTTTTGAAGCGGAGGATGATGTTTAAAGAGAAAGAAGCCAAACAGGATTTAATTATTAAATTAACAGGTATAATTTTCTTTTTAGGTTTTTTAATTCCGGGACTGGACTATCGTTTTGGTTGGTCCAACGTCCCTTTATGGTTAGTAATTGTTTCCAACATCATAATTGTTTTTGCTTATTATCTGGTATTTCTTGCTTTTAAAGAAAATGCCTTTGCTGGGCGGACGGTCGAGGTTTTTGAAGGACAAAAGGTCATCGATACCGGTCCTTACGCTCTTGTCAGACACCCGATGTACGCGGGCGTTATCCCTCTTTTTTTATTTACTCCTCTGGCGCTTGGTTCTTATTGGGCTTTAGTGGCTTTTCTACCCATATGTGGAGTCGTTATTATCCGAGCACTGAACGAGGAAGAAGTATTGCTACGTGATTTACCAGGTTACAACGACTATTGTAAACGGGTAAAGTACCGTCTCGTCCCTTTTATCTGGTAACTAATGTTCAGCTCCCAATCCTCCCCTCACCCGCCAATTAGGCCTAAATCCATTACCTGTTACACCTGAGGTGTGAAGCCTGGGTTGTACCCCGGCAGGCAGGGACGAACCAGCAATACCAGGACCATAGGGCTTTTGCCTATAGTTGACAAGCTTTGGTTTTTAATATATTTTGTAGGCATATGGCCTCAGGAGAAAGAGATCTAATAGATCCAGAAACTTTATGGTCAGCCTTTGTTGAGGCAGCTTTTAAAGCGGCAGGGCTACCGGAGGTTCCGGCAGATCAGCTAGAAATAGGTACTTATACCAACGCTCAGATTGCTGAAAGATTTAGGAAAAATCTACTGGGATTTATTGCCGTTCTTCAGAATTTGCCGGAAGGTGATAATGCTTCTAGAAGGTCAATACTTTCATTTGCGGCTGAGATGATGGATGAAGAAAGTCCCCAAGTCCCTTAACTATCTTGAGGTCACTTCTCCCTGATTTTTAAATTCAGATTGCCCCTGGAAGGTGTGAGGTTATGTTATTCCACTCCGGGAGTGGAAATAATATGGTGTCCGGTTCTTGGGCTGAATTTTCTTAATTTAACTTCTTTAATCTTTCTTTCGCCTACTCTACCCCACGGAATTTTGGAAAGCCTTGATAATGCTTGGTATAATGTTAGTTGGATTAATACCAGGATTACAAAGCCATAGTTGACTATCAGCTTTTTTGTGTAGTTATGCCGGCTTAAAACTGATAAGGTATAGCAGCTTGGGTTGTTGTAAGATAGTTGGTTTGTCCAGTTTCAATATCCAGGTCATATAAATCCGACCTTGATCCGTTCAAACTACTCACTAACAAATGGCGATAATCTCCATTAAAACCAAGAATATTAAATGCCCCTTCGATAATTTTAGTTACCTTACCAGTACTTAAATCGTAATAATTAAGAGCTTTGCTGCTGGTTTGGCTTTCGCTATGGACCTGAGTATTAACCACAAAACCCTTATTAAAATCAAACACAAACTGGGTCACTTCATAGCCAGGCTCAATAACGTCATTAAAATTTTGGCTGGCGAGGTTCAGATAACCAAAGTGCCTTTCCGAAAAAGTACTTTCTTCTTTATTTGACCCTGTCGAAATGTAAAATATCTTTTTAAGGTCAGGAAAATATTGACCCTTTACCAGATCTCTTTCGGAGCCAGATCCTTGAAAAAGAATTTCTTTGACAGCCAACGGGGAAACTGAGAACAGAACTAAAGAGGATGGAGTTTCGTAAGTGCGGCTGTACAAAAGAAGAACAGAGTTGCTATCTGAAGACCATTGAAAGTTAATCATACCCGTCAGTCTTTCGTCCAATTTAAATTTTTTTAAAGAACCATCATCAAGATTAAAGAAAAAATAAGTATTATCAAAATAACCTGGATTCTCCACTACCTTATTGGCAACATCAGCAAAGGGATCGCTCTCGTAGGGATTAACATAAAGTATGAAAAGGGAATGTTCATCCGGCGAAATACTAAAACCATTCCAATTAGCCGGGTCCCCGCTTCCGCCGGTGGTTGAAACAACTTCTTTCAAACTCTGAGACCTAATGTCATAAACCTGAAAAGAGGTTTTATATTTATCATCCACTAGCTTTTCCATTAATTGAAACACGACTTGTTTGGACTTATTGACAAAATATTGTTTAGAGATTACGGTGCCGCTGTTAACAGAAATGCTGCTAAAATCTTTCAAGTCAAGCAATAGATATTCCTGGTTACTAAATAAGTCCAATACCGCAATTTGGGTTTTGTTTTTAACATAAAATAAAGCCGGGACCTGTTTTACTTCTTGAGCATGGGCTTTTTTAACTAACTCTAGTACCGAAGACGAGGATGTTTTTTTAGTAAAAAGTGAAGGGTCAATAAACCCTGAGGAAACAATATCGCCAGGGCTAATGTTTTTCTGGTCATTCAAATGCTCACGGCTTTGAATATCTTTCTGAATATCCAGTTCTTGGGGAACTGAAGGAGAGGGACTTCCCTGGGAAGAATTTGTGGGAATAGCTATTCGCGTATTAAAAAAATCCAAGCGCTTACTTAGAAAAAAGACGGCAAGAGTGATTAAGGAAATCAAAAAAACTATTATAAGAATTACTAAGGGTAAACTTGGCTTGAGAACAGGCTTGTTTGAAGGCAGTGGCACCGTTGGCTGAACATCACTACTCAATATCTCGGGGGCATTCTCTTGTTCTTCCATATGTATTCTCCTTCACTTTAGCATACGCCTTTTTTCTGGCGATACCAAGAGAGTCAGTTTAAGACCAGGCTAGAGTTCTTTTTTGCCTAGCAAATTTACCCTGGCCCTTTGGCCTTAAACTTGCTATTATGGGGATATTCCGGCGTAGTGATCCGCCAACTGGCGGAGGGAGCGCGGCTCCCTGTTAGTGAAAGGTTGTAGGTTCGAATCCTACCACCGGGGCTGAATTTTCTTAATCCACCTTCTCTCAATTCTCCCCTCGCCCACCTTTTTTGGAAGAACAGGCGATTCTTGATAGAATCAAAGATGATGAATATTGTCAAGGCAAACAACGAAGATTTCGAAGAGTTAGTTAAAATGGGATTGTTGCTTTGGCCAAAACATTCGGAAAAGGAAATAAAAGAAGAATTTAACCGAATCTTGCGATCGGATAGAGATATCGTATTTGTCGGCAAAGAAGATCATCTTCTTGTAGCTTTTGTGAGCGCTTCAATTAAGGAAGAACATATTCCAGGCGCAAATGAGTACCCTGTTGGTTACCTTGAGGGCTTGTACGTTAAAGAGAAATATCGCAAAAGAGGAATTGCCAAAGAATTAATCAGGAAGGCTGAAGAATGGGCAAAGACAAAGGGGTGTAAAGAAATGGGTTCAGACACTTGGGACTGGAATAAGGAAAGTATTGAATTTCATAAGAAGTTAGGATTTACAGAGCATTCAACTTTGGTGCACTTTATCAAAAAATTAACTAAGAAGTAATTCTTTGTTCCTCCCTTCGCCCACCAATTAGGTCTAAACTTGTCTACCAGTAGGCAGGCTGTTACACTTGGGAGGTGTGAAACCATAAGCGATTGGTTCGTGGTTCGAGCCCACACGGGGGAGAAAACAAAACCTCACATCAAGCTAATTGATATGTTAAGCAACTTCAGGTTCTTTTCCTACTTGTCTAATTACTTCTAATTTTTGAGGGCAAATAGTTTGTAGTCTTTGAGGATTAAATACTGCCACTACACCACTATCAGCATAATCATCATCCCATGTCATTCTTCCATAATCTGTAACGCACCGCTCAGGATGTTTGGTAAATTGACCTTCCAATGCCTTCCGTCCATTTGTCTTATTTCTCCATATACCCTTATTTTCTGTTTGTTCCCATTCATTTTGAAATTCAGAACAGTAGTGCCATTCAAAATCCTTTCTCCACCGATGTTCTACTTGATTCTCGCTTAGGTGTATGACTTCATGAGCTAGTGTTCCTTGAAAATTAGAAGTATCACCTGTGCGATGTCTAATATCAGTTCTTTGACCTCGTTTATGAAACCACACGCCATCTTCTGAGATAAGTGTCGTCCCATTAAAAGGATGTTTTTCTTCGTCATTGTATCTACTGGGAGGTTGGGTATCACCAAAAACTATTTTTTTAAAGTTTCTTAATAAATTAGGATTAAGTTCTTTAGCTCTTGTAACAAATTCTTGGAGCTCTTTTAAATGAGTTCCTGTAAAAACAAATTCGTGATCGTAATTAACAATATTTATTACATGTCCTTGAATAATTACTGTTCTTTCTTGTGTAGGCTTACCTTTTTCTTTAAAATATCGAGTTTGCCAATCTTCCTCTTCTACTGTAATTACAACGGCTTCCTCTTCATCAAGCATAGGTACATTATATAATAAACTAATGCTCTTTAACCCCATTTTATTAGATGAAGTGATAATTTTTAGCATAAAAAACTACTAACCCACTCTCTAGTTCGTATAGTGTCTAGATAGAGGAGCAAATTTTTTTAGCCTCAAATATTATCCTAATAACTTTATACCCCAGACAGGATTCGAACATTTGCTATAATCTACTTAAATGATACGCCCAATAATTTTGGCTAATTGCCTGGTCAAAGATAATGGTAAATATCTACTGGTTCAGGAAGCGACCGATAAAGTTTATGGTCATATCAATACTCACTCCAAGGGCAAGTGGACTTTTCCCCATGGCGAGGTAAATAAAGAAGAGAGTGTCGCGGAAGCAGCCAAACGAGAATTGGTTGAAGAAACGGGAGGTAAAACTAACATTGTTCGTCTAGGCACGGTTGTCCAGGGAACTTTAAATAACACGATTTATCTTTTAAGTTTTGTCTTTTACGGAGAAGGTTTTGAAAGGCTCGGCAATAGATTGGAGGAAGAAATAAAGACTGTTGAGTGGTTCACACTGGAAGAAATTCTTGATTTAGAAAAACAAGGACTTGCCCGAGACAATGTTCCTCTTTCTAAGATAATCCAAGCGGTTGAAGAAAATAACGGAGTTAAATTCATTGAATGGATTTGGCCGGATTACGTCTTAGATATTTTCCGATTATTGGAGCAAGGAAGTACTACTAAGGAATTAAAAAAATAAATACTTATTTTATAGAAGGAAGTTGCGATAGTTCAATAGGATGAAACTTGACGGACTCAACCCAGCTTAAGGTTAAAAAATCGTTCCATCCGGCGGGCACTTCGATAAATTTACCCTGAGTCTATCGAAGGACTCAGTGTGAACTGAATTTTCTTAATCTAACTTTTCCCAACTCTCCCCTCGCCCACCAATTAGGTCTAAACTTGTTAGGCCTGGAAGGTGCAAAGCTATAAAAGACTATTTTTCTAAAGCCACTTAGAAAAAGTCTGTGTTAGAAAACTAAATCGTATGTTTTGAATCCAATAGCGGGGTAAAAACAGTCAGACGTGAGGTCTAAAAGAGTAGTAAAATATGCTTATGTCATCAAACTTCTACGATAAAGTGGCTAAGAAATTCGGTGGATACGCCTTTGGTAAAAGTCATGTAGAACACCTTTCCGAATATCCGAATGGAGATCCTGAGAAAATTTTTAAGAAAAAACTACTTGGTTTGGCAAATAAAAACAAAATTGCTCTCGACGCTGGATGCGGTGACGGAAAGTTTGCTTTCCAAATAGCAAAATATTTTTTAAGTATCGCAGGAATTGACATATCCAAAGGATTATTAAAAATTGCCAGGCAAAAGCAAAATATTTTACAAGTCAAAAATGTTATTTTTGAACTGCAGGATGCCAGCAAAACATCATTTTCCGATAAATCTTTTGATTTAATATTTAGTCGTCGCGGCCCGACACCTTTTTCCGAGTTTCATAGACTATTAAAATCAGGTGGTTACTTTGTTGGTATAAACATTGGAGAAAAAGACTGTCAATCAATTAAAGAAATATTTGGTCGTGGTCAAGGATATAAAGAGTGGAATGCTTCGAGACTAGAAGAGGATAAATGGGAGCTTAAAGACGCAGGGTTTGAAATCATCTTTGCTCAAGATTATTTCTATGACGAATACTATGCTTCTTATGAAGATTTAGACCTATTTTTACAAGGAGTTCCCATATTTGAAGATTTTGATTCCGAGAAAGATATGAAATTCTTAGAGAAATATGTGGCGAAGTTTAGGACAAAGAAGGGAATTAAATTCCCAAGACATAGAGTAGTTATTGTCGCAAGGAAACCTTGATTAAACAGAAGTGGATTTAATTTGAAATCTTTGGATTTCTTCCCACCTGACCCTTACCAACTCCATTTGGATAACGTTCTCAAAAGCCTTTAATACTTTCTCGATTGTTACTATAATAATCTCAAGATTGAGGAGTTGAATTTCTAATCTAACCTCTTCCAACCCTCCCCTCGCCCACCAATTGGGTCTAAAAAGGAATTTTTTGACAATAATAAGCAGAAAGAGTAGATTTAGGATGAATTGTTCTTAATCTCTGCCTAGAGGGAGGTGGAAAGGATGGTTAAAAGGGAAAAAGAAGGCGGTTCACCGGGGGGAGAGATATCGATGTCTCCAGAAGAACAAATAACATTGTTGCGAGGGGCACTACAGCAAGTCGAGTTCGTCATGACATATGTGAATGAGGCTAATGTTTATCCAAGGTGCCCTTGGTGCAGAGGCGACCAGGAGTTGGGTCACAGAGATAATTGCGCTCGTCAAGTCGCACTGGGTTTAGAAAAGCCTTCTCATCGCTAGCGGAGCGTTGTTTAGCTTCAGTGCGAGAACTATTCCACTCCGGGAGTGGAAATATTGGAAATATTGTTGAGTCATGGAAACATTTTTTCTTTGGCCGGCAAGAAGGATTTGAGTCGGGTCGTTCAGATATGTTAAGAGAACTGCCCAGCGACGACTGGTAGTTGTCTTTGGAGATCCAAACTCCTCCCAACCCTCCCCCCGCCCACCAATTAGGTCTAAACTTGCCTGCGTGCCGTCGGCGAAAGCCTTTGGCGACATGCAACCGGCAGGCAAGATTAATCCTAGGATTACGGAGCTAGCTTCAGAAAGCCCTTAAAATTGGGCTTTTTAGTTTATGATAAAATTGGGTATGAATGATTTTAACAAAAATCTCTTAGAAATTTCTGAAAAACTTCTAAAAAAGGAGGTTGAAAAGACAGATATACCTCCAATAGAAAACCATAAAATTTGTTTAGCCTATGGGAAAGAATTGGCGAAAGCCTACAAGGCAAATGAAGATTTTATTTTAGCCTGTCTGAATTTTATGGACCTGAAAATGGGAGAAGCTTTCCTGAATAATAGAATGAAAGACCATGTTCAAATGTCCCTTAAGGCAACTTTATTAGCAATAAGACCCTTAGATTTAGATAAAAAGATTATTAAAGAAATTTCAGATTGTATTTCAAGTCACCACGGTATGAAGAAATATCCCAGTATTGAGGCAGAAATCTGCGCTAATGCTGATTGCTTTAAATTTCTTCACCCAAGAGGAGTATTTGCCTTTATTTCTTCTTTAGGTAAAAGAGGAATGGCATTTGAGGATTTACTAAGATATGCTAAGCAGAAATTAGAGGAAAAAATAGCAATTATTTCTCTGCCAGAAGTAAAAGAAGAAGCGAAAAGTTATTATCATTTACTTTCTGAGATTTTTGAAAAGGCCCAAAACTTCAATCCTTAAGCTAAACTAGTTCGAACTTCGTCCATGATGGGGGCTGAATTTTCTTAATCTAACTTCTCCTAACCTTCCCCTCGCCCACCAATCAGGTCTAAACTTGTTACACTGAACCCGGCGTGGACTCGAACTACAGTATAATATTCCCATGGTTGAAACGCATCCGTTTGGAGACTTTGTTCCTGAGAAAGTAAAGTATTTAATGCTGGGAAGTTTTGTAACTAAACCCTCAAGTCCTTACGACTGGTTTTATGCAAACGGTCGCAATCAGTTCTGGCCAATCATGGAAGAAGTTTATAGTTCCGACTTCAGTACTAAAGAAAGGCAGCAAGGGCTTTTTGTACAACTAAAGATGGCACTAGTAGATATAATCTTATCCTGCGAAAGAAAGAAAAATAGTAATTTAGATATAAACTTATTTAATATCGTCTATAACACTAATGGGGTCACAACTATCCTCAAAAACCATACTATCGAGAAAATCTTTTTCACCAGTCGCCATGTAGAAAAAATGTTTAAAAGACAGTTCAAGGATATAATCCAACAATACACTAAGATAGAGTTGATTTGCCTACCATCTCCTTCGCCCAGATACGCCATGTTAACTAAACAAACCAAAATTAAACGATACAAGGCGCTATTACCAAAGTTACAAGCCCGAAATGTTTAAAGTTCGAAAGTCGTTTCAGAGCAAGCTAAATTTTCTTAATCTAACTTCTTTCACCCCCTCGCCCAACAATTAGGTCTAAACTTGCCCACCGGCAGGCAGGCTTGTTAGGTCTGGAAGGCGTGAAGTTTACCCTGAGTTTCCTAAGGGCTTGCCCTGAGGGAACCGAAGGGAGTCCACGCGTGGGAACAAATGGGCTTTCACTATACTTACCACTGGGTAAGACTGGTAAAACCAACTCATTCTCCTCTTATTAGCCCAACAAATTTCCCTCTGATTTCCAATTGTTTAGGATAGATAGTTTGATAGTTTTTATTCCTCGGTTCTAAAAGAACTTTACTGCCACTTTTTTTCAGGATTTTCAGTGTTGCTCCGTGTTCTGTAACGGCGACTACGACATCCCCATTATCCGCAGTTAGTTGATGTTTAATTATAACGATATCGCCGTTTAAGATTCCCATATCAATCATGCTATCGCCTTTAACCTTGAGGGCATAATGAGGATAACGAGTATCAATCGTAATACTTGAGGGAACAGAAATCTCCTCCGGGTTCTCCATGGGGTCAATGGGTTTCCCTGCCGCAATATATCCAAGTAAGGGGATGGAAGACCGAATAGGAATTGGAGCAATGCCCCTTGATTTATTGGCATTCTTCCTTAAATATCCCTTCTCCTCAAGTTCTTTAACAAAATATTGGGCCGAACTGAGGTTATCGGTTTCAATAAAACGGGCAATTTCTTTAAGTGAAGGAGAAAACCCTTTTTCCTTTAAGAAAGTGGCTATGAAACTAAGAACAAGTTTTTGGCGCTCTGTTAATGGTTTTACCTCTTGCATCTATAGTAAGTTTATGGTATATCTACAATAATGTCAAGCACTTATTTGACAGGCAAAATGGAAACCGATACGAACATCAACAATGTTGCTACCATCCTTAGCCTCTGGGATATTTTAAAAGCCGCTGGCGGTCTTTTATTGGTCTTTGTGGGGTATATTGTTATCTTCAGTCGTTCGGCCAAAGTTTTTTGGAGACTTGGGAAGAATTTAGGCAAAAAGGTTTTTATTTTTTGTCCGCCCGGGGGAAAAAGAACTGATGGCGGAACAAAAGACATGGAACGGGAACTTGGCGTTCTTAAGAGTTCAGGCTATTTTAATGTCTCTAAAGGAGTTGTAACCGATTTCCATGCTATTGACCAGAAAGATATTGATGAAGCTGGCATTATAATACTGGGATACCATAGGGGAATGAATGACTTTGACGATTTTTTTCAAATGGTCAAGCGAGCCGATAAACCCTTAATTATTTATACCTTTGAAATAGGCTACCAACTTGACGATAAACATAAGGAAATAATTAAAGATTACAAATGGTATGCTCTATCAAGCATGCCACTTCGCTTAGTGAGCGATATTTTTTCCATTATGTCCTCGTACCGATATGAACCAAGACGAAGTTAATACCACCTTAGAGGAGTTTTGTCGCAAGTATTTATCGCCCCCGGCGGAGGAAAGAGAAGTTATTTCAAAACATTACAGCGACCTTCAAGAGATATTACCTGGGAATGAAATTTTTCAAAGCGGTTCATATGTTAGAGAAACTTCAGTAACCCCCGTTCACGACCTTGACATAATATGGGTATTACCTGAAGCTTTTCAAGTAACCGGAAGTAAGCTTTTTTCAAGCGCTAAGCAAGGTGAACCCTTCTATTTTGATGTTAAAGACCCATTACAAAGCTTAGCTTCAATTTTGGCCGAAGGTTATCGTAAAATAGGAGAAGAAGTAGAAATTGACGCAGACCAAACACACTCAGTTAGCATCGCTTTTCCAAAAGAAAAGGGTTTTTCCATAGATGTTGTTCCCGCTTTAAAATCTGGAAGAAAAAACAGGTATGGAGACGATATTTATTTGGTTCCAGAAATCCAGAAAATGCACCGGGGCAATTGGGCCAAGAAATATAGCGTTAGTGGGGGGAAAATTCCCTGGATTTTGTCTGACCCCAAAGGCTACATCAAACAAGCTTTAAATTTAAATTCAAATCCTAGTTATAGAAAATCCGTCAAGTTTGCTAAAGTTTGGAAAAAGTCGTGTAATGCCGGATTAACCGAGTTTGAGCTGAAATCCTTTCATCTTGAGCTAGTTATCACAAACATCTTTGCCCAGAATAAAGGTATTAATTTTTATGATGCAGTTTGTTATTTCCTTAAGAATATGGGGCAATGGCTAGAGAAACCAGCAATACCAGATATGGCAGAGAGCAATATTTTTGTGGACAGTTATTTGAATGAAGATAAAACGGGAGTGCAAAGAAAATTAGCCGTGGATTTTGCCTCCAAAGCATTAGGTGAATTTATAAACATGCCAGAGGAAGAAAGAGAAGAAGTATATTCTGCTTTGAGGGAGAGTCTCATTGCTAATCCGCCATGGCCTTTTGCTCCTAACCCCTCAAAAATTAACGTTTCCTGCAAGGTCAAGCGCTCAGAAAAGGTTAAAAATCCTCCTTCTTTCAAGAATATTCCAAAACCATTTTCTAAGTTTCAACTTGAGGTACTTAATGGCACAAGGTCAATGACTTCAGGAGAATATCTTAGCAAGGAATATTCCTTATATTTTTCACCAGATATTAATGGACTTGTATATGATGAAATAAGGTGGTTAGTGGTTAATAATGGACTTCCGGCATTAGAAATGGCACGCATAGGCGGTTGGAGAGGAAACGAATTTCATTTTTGCGAGGGAGACTCAGACTTTAAAGAAGAACACACCCAATACCCAGGTATGCATTGGGTTGATTGCTATGCCATAAATAAGGGTGTTTGTGTCGCCACCGGCAGGTTTTATGTTGGAATTAAAGATGAATGAGCGCTAATTTTTTTAATTTCTTCCCGCCTTTGCCTCATCTCTCCGATGTACCTCAAATCTTGTAAAGCGAGTATAATTGGAGTGAAGTCAAAGGTTATATTAATCTTAGGCTCGCGGAGCAAAAGCTCACTCAAAGAAATTAAACAAATGGATAAAAAAGATAAGATAACTCTACTTGATTCAAAAATCGACCTTATAGACCAACTACTTGGAAAAGTCGATTACGATCTCCTTCGGCAGTGGCGCGAAGAGACATTAATGATTCTCGATAACCTTATAACTACCAATTCCAAATACTATCAGAATTTTGAGAGATTGGATTATAGATCTGGGGTTTACACAATTGGGGATTCGGAAGGAAATGATGCAAGAGACGCCGAGGCATATAAAGAGGATTTGGAAAGTGCACGAGCTTCGCTCAAAGCAATAAAGTATGGTTTAGAAAATGATTTGATTTAATATGGACTCGAATACTCTTTCCGAAGACGAAGTAAAAGAAAAAATCCTTAGATATCTTTATGACTTCAACAAATCAAGGGCTCAGTGGACTACTTCAGAAAAAGTGATTGGCGATTTACGCTCTGCAGAGTTAGATAGAATTAGGATTAAGAATAATATTGATTACTTGATTGGCGAGAAATACATTGACACTAGGAATGAACGGGTGAAACTAACAGGACAATCTATTTTGTTTCAAGAAATAAGGATATCTAATAAAGGCATTCGGTTATTTGAAGATTCGAAATTTTCCCAAAAAGCCTTATCTTCTGTCACAATTGAGGCTGAAGAAGGGGCAAATGTGATCTTTGTCTCGGGCCATCAATATGGGACTATCTCTCAGGCAAGTGGAAGTTCTATAAACGATCTGGACAAATTGATAGGCATCATTAAAGAAGCCCAGTTATCTGATGAAGAAAAAAGAAATCTTGTTGGAGATATTGAGGTGATTAAAGCCCAACTAATTAAACCCAATCCAACAAAAAAAATTATCCAAGCGGCATGGTCAGCGGTTGGTATTGCAGCTAATTTATCTGGTGCTCATGATTTGGTGACGAAAATCGGCCAACAACTTACAAAATGGTTAAGTTAGTTTCTTTATCTACCCTCTAGTTTTGCTACAATATACTGGTGACAATTCATTATCGGAAAGATACAGAACTTCCTTGGCGGCGGGTTAAGAGAGGTAATGGCTTTGGGTTTATCGATGAAAAAGGCAAGCCGGTTTCCAAAACGGCGGCCGAGCGTTTAGCCGCGTTGGCCATTCCCCCCGCCTGGACCGAGGTGGTTGTTAGCTCAGACCCCGACGATTATGTTCAGGCGATTGGCGTGGACGCAGCCGGCCGCAAACAATATATTTATCACCCCGAGTGGATTAAGCGCAACCAAGAAAAAAAGTTTGACCAAATGGTAGCTTTTGGCGAGCGGCTCCCCGCCCTGCGCGAAGTCGTCAGCGGCCATATGCGAGAACACTCTCTAACTCAAAATCGCGTCGTTGCCACGGTCGTCTGGCTTTTGGAGCACACTTTTATCCGGGTGGGCAATCAAACCTACGCCGAAGAAAACCAGTCCTACGGCCTAACCACCATGCGCAAAAAGCATATTGAGGTTGAAGGCAATACGATGACCTTTAGCTTTGAAGGTAAAAGCGGGGTCTTTCATGAACTGGGGGTCAATCATCCCCGAGTGGCCAGAACGATTAAGGCCTGCATTGACCTTCCCGGCTATCAAGTGTTTCAGTATTTAGACGAAAATAATAACCGGCAAGTGGTCGACGCAGCCGAGGTGAACAATTACTTGCAAACTCATACGGGAGCAGATTTTTCCGCTAAAGATTTTCGCACCTGGGGCGGCAGCGTTTTAGCCGGAGACTGGCTGTATAAAAAAGGCAAGGCGCTTTCCGAGGCGGATTTAAAAAACAATCTCTCTGAAGTGGTGGCCGAAGTCTCAACCCAGCTTGGCAATACCAAGAAAGTCTGCCGCACCTACTATATTCATCCCGTCATTATTAAATCCTATGAGAAAGATATTCTGGTCCCCCACTTCGAGCGGTCTTACCGCCAAAAATCCGCCAAAGAGCCGACCTTAACTCCTGAAGAATATGCCACTTGGAGTTTAATTAAAAATACCTAGAAGACAGTTTTCTGGTAGAATAAATAATATGGAAAAACAAACAAAAAGAAACTATATTTTGTTCGGGCTGACCATACTTTCTATTGTTTTGCATAACGCTATTTATGGTGTCTCCAAAATTGAAGAACCAGTATTTTTCCTTCTAACCTTTATATTTGCTCTTGGATTTGTGATTTCAGTCGTTCAAAATACAATCAATTATATTAGAAAGGGCAAACCAAGGGATTTGTGGAAGCTTGGCTGGATAGGATTGTTTGGCTTATTGGGATTAGGGGGCAGCACTGGACTTTTTGGTTTTTTTGGATTCTTCGGTTTCTTCGGAGCCAAAAAATAAGTTCGAACTTCATCCAGGATGGGGGCTGAATTTTTTTAATCTGACCAAAAATAAAGATGTTGCTTTAATTTGATAAAATGAGAGTGGATGAAAAAAATAATAAGTTTTTATCTTCAATTTAGTCAGTATACCAACCCGGGTCTTTACCAAGACATTCTCCAAAAGTCTTTACCGGACAATATTAGGGAAATCGGGCTCTTGGTTAGAAAACAACTCATGCATCGAATGACTTTGAAAAATGGTAATACCGGTTCGAACGCAGATTTAAGATATGGAGACACAACCAGAGTGCCCTGGACCAGGCAACCTGAAGACGATGTGTTTATAACCGCTTCCGCCATGTTGGCGGAACTGTTTAGAAGGGATTCAAGAGGATTAGTACTAGACAGAGAAGCGGAAAATAAGTTAGTCCTAACTTGTAGATCTACCTCAATCTTAATGGCTTCTTTGTTAAAGATAAAAGGTATTCCGGCTCGTGTGCGTTCGGGATTTTCTCCCTACTTCAATGTAGATGGCTTACCGGGCGGTAAAAGCGATGACCACTGGCTAAATCAATATTGGAATGAAAAAGAGTCCAGGTGGGTAACCATTGACGTTGACGGGAGTATCGAAGGGTATTTAAAATTTGATCCTTACGATATTCCGGAAGGAACTTTTGACTTTTCGCCTGATGCCTGGCTGGCAGTACGAAGCGGTAAAATCGATGGCCAGCACTTTTGGAATGCCGGCGGCAACGGAGGATTAATCGCAATTTCCTGGGAACTCTTTTATGACTTCCACTGCTTGATGAATGATGAAATTATTTACCACCACACTCCCCAAATAACTCATTTTGGTAAGTTTGACAAATTATCAGAGGAGCAATTAGGTGAAATAGATAATCTAGCAAGGTTAATGCAGAAACCGGATGATAATTTTGACCAACTAAAAAATATCTGGGAAACTAAAAAGGAGTTCAGGCTGTTAAAAGGCGGAATGCTTTAGCTACTTGAAGGGATAAGGATTGGAGATCGGCTTAATTAATTTCACCAAAACGTCTTTCGCTACTGGTCCCGTGAGTTTGACAAGAATAGCCAGTCACCTCAACCGAGTGTTCAATACCATCACAATCGAAAAAACCGCTCCGTCTATGCTCTTTATTTTGTTGGACTTGACACCCCCTAGCTGGATTGTGAATCTCCAGAAATCTTTCTATTAACAGGCCATTTCTAGTTAGGTCTCTTTCATCCAGAACTTCTTGTGCTTGGCGCACTATTGCTTCAAGCCTCTTTGTTGAATATCTCCTAAAACTGCTCCCCATATTGGTACCGCCTGTCACCTTCTACCATAATGAGAGGGATTATAGAGGCATCATTTTACAATCGCAACTTTGGGGGGGGCAAATCTTTTAGCCTCAATTTCTTCATCGTAAATAATTTCTGGTATTTTCCATTGCGTGGCTGTATTTTCTTAATCTAACTTTTCCCACCCCTTCTCTCTCCTGCCAACATGACCAAATGATTTATTTGTTAGACACGCCTGGCGCAGGTATCGTTTTTGCTTCCAGCTCGTGTTAAAATTGAATCATGAAGAAATCGGAAACAATTAAAAAGCTGGTTAAGAAATCGTATGCCGATATCGCCAAATCTTCCGGCAGCTGCGGGTGCGGGAGTTGCGGTTGCGATTCTAACCTAACTGTTCAAAAACAGTCCGGACAAATGGGTTATTCCCAAAACGAAATGAACCAAGCTCCGGCGGGCTCCAATCTTGGTCTTGGCTGTGGCAATCCGCTCGCGATTGCTTCTTTAAGGACCGGCGAAGTGGTTTTGGATTTAGGTTCAGGAGCGGGTTTTGATTGTTTTCTGGCCGCTCGTAAAGTCGGTAAGACAGGCAAGGTTATTGGGGTTGACATGACAGAGGAGATGCTTATAAAAGCAAGAAACAACGCCACAAAAGGCGGTTTTACTAATGTTGAATTTAGGAAGGGTGATATTGAAGAGCTGCCGGTTGAAGACAACTCGGTTAATGCGGTCATCTCCAATTGCGTCATCAACTTGGCTCCCAATAAAGAAAGGGTTTTTAAAGAGATATCCCGGGTATTAAAACCAGGGGGAAGACTGATGGTCTCCGATGTTGTTTTAACCAAACCGTTGCCGGACGACTTGAAAAATGATAAGGAACTTTTAGTCGGCTGTATCAGCGGCGCCATTCTTAAACAAGACTATTTGAAACTCTTGGAAAAAGCAGGGTTTACAGATATCACAATTCATAAAGAGATACCGGCGTTTTTACCAGATTACGGACTAAGTATTACTTTTTCGGCGGTTAAATATAGTTAGCATGAAGAGGATGGCAAATCTTAAAAAGATTATCTTGGCTTCAACTATCTTTGTTACTACTCTCGCCTTGATTTTTTTCTTATATACCCTTGGAGTAATTTATCAGAAAGTAAAGGTCACCTGCTTAAAGGCCCAAAAGGAATACAAAGAAGACTGCGTTAACTCGCTTACCAAACTTCTGCAGTCTGACGAAAAGACTTTCCGAGAAAGAAACACGGCCATTTGGACACTAGGTCAATTGGCCGATAAACGAGCCCTACCGGTTTTACAAAGCTTCTATTCTGGTAAAATTCCCCCGAAGGAGTCTCTTTCTCAGACTCTTAGCCAATATGAATTGAAAAAAGCCATTCAGTGGTGCGAGAGAGGTAACGTAACCAACTGGATGTATCAAAACCGAGAAAATTGGCGTTAGTAATCAGCACTCGTTTCCCCTTCTCTTGCCCATTTCTTAAGCAAACTTAAAGAATTCTTCATCAAAGATCCTCATAATTTTCGTTTATGGAAAAGCGGCCAGCCAAAATTTTGGAAAAGGGAGAAATTTATTTTATCTATGCTCCCCGGGTTCAAGAAGAAAAAGTGACCGGTCTGGCCGAGGTGGAGCGTTTCTATTTGGTCATGCACCCCCTTGACCAAAACCAATATCGGCTTTTAATTATTGGTCACAAAAAACTGCCCCCGATTAGGCAGCGGGGCGAGGCTTATTGGGCTTTTGTCGAAGATGTTAATCCTTCAGCCGAAGCAATTGAAAATACTTTTGACCCGGAAAAATACCAAACCGCGACCAGGGGCGAGCGCTTCCGCGGCCCGGGCCGGCCGGCGGGAGAGGGCGTTTATGCTTTGGCAAAACACGATAGGCACGACCATTTGGTTTTTGCTTTGGAATTGCCGGAAACCTTAGGCCCGGTTCAGAAAGACTTAAATATTGAAAAGCAAGCCAGCTACATCTTAAGCGTCAAAAATCCTAACCAGCCTACTCCAGCAGGAGTTGGTTTAGAAGAAGCCCAAGAGGCCCGCTATCCGGAGAACCTGCAAAAGGAATTTGATAACCGCCGTTTTATTTCCCGGGACTTACCGCAATTTTTAAACTACATCGGGACCCAAATTTTATTCATTCCGGCGGCTCAAAACTATATTAAGGAATTGGGCATTAGGCTTCAGCCACAAAAAGAAACCCTGGAGACGGCCGAAATCTTTTCCGACCTTAAACTGGAAAAATCCATTCATCCGATTGAGGCTTTAGTCAAAGGCCGTTGGGAATGATTACTCCAAATAATCCTGCAGTTTCTTCCTTCTCGAAGGATGTTTAAGTTTTCTTAAGGCTTTGGCTTCTATTTGCCTGATTCGCTCCCGAGTCACCCCAAACTTTTTACCCACCTCTTCCAAAGTCATTGGCCTGCCGCCCTCTAAACCAAATCGATAGACCAAAACCTTGGCTTCTCTCGGAGAAAGAGTTTCCAAAACTTCCCTAATATTGTCTTTTAAAAGCTGCTTGGAGGCGGTGTCGTACGGTGAAGGCGCAGTATCGGCAATAAAATCCCCCAGCAAAGAGTCTTCTTCATCTCCCACCGGCGCCTCCAAGGAAGTTGTTCCCTGGGCAATTTTCAAAATTTCCCGAACTTTGGTGGCGGAAATCTCCATTATCTTGCCGATTTCTTCCGGCGTTGGGTCACGCCCCAACTCCTGCATTAGCTTGCGAGAAGTGCGCATTAGCTTGTTAATCGTCTCAACCATATGAACGGGAACCCTAATCGTTCTGGCTTGGTCGGCAATCGCCCGGGTAATTGCCTGGCGAATCCACCAAGTGGCATAAGTAGAAAATTTATAACCTCTTCGCCAATCATATTTTTCCACCGCCCGAATTAGGCCTTGATTACCTTCTTGAATTAAATCTAGCAAGGTTAAACCTCGGCCAACATAGCGCTTAGCGATAGAAACCACCAGTCTCAAGTTAGACTCGGTTAATTTCTTTTTGGCAGCCATATCGCCTTTTTCGATTCTCTGGGCCAAATCGATTTCTTCTGCCGCAGTCAGAAGCGGAATGCGACCGATTTCTCGCAGATACATCCGGACGGGATCGGCCACCGAGGGAGCTTCAAGCGCGGATAAAACTTCAATCTCCCGGGCAAAATCCTTTGCCATCCGCTCCGTCTCTTTAAGCTCCTCTTCGCTGATACTCTCAAAAATGTCAATCCCCTCATCAATAACTTTGGAGTAAAATTCATCCAGTTCTTCTAAGTAGTCTTCCGCAAAGGGAAAAACAGTTAAAACTTCTTCCTGAGTAATGAAACCTTCCTTCTTTCCTTTTTCAAAAAGTTTTTTGACGGCTTTGGTATCCACCGTCGCCGGCTTAGTTGTCTTTGCCTCTTCTTTGCTGTCCGCCTTTTTCATACCTTAATTTTACCTCAATTAAGCTTAAATTTAAAGCAGTGGTTAGGCCTTTTCCAGAGCGGAGAGTTTTTGGGTCAAGCGCAGAATTTTTTGGCGGCTTTCTTCTTCTGCCGCTGGATTTTGACGAAGCGCCTGCCAAATCGCCCGAAGCTCTTCTTTAATTTTTAAAGTTTCCAACTGGGCTTTGGTTTTTTGAATTTCTTTAGCCACCCAATCGGGCTCCTCAATCCGCTCGCCGAAATCGACTAAATACAGCCGGTCAAACCCCTCGCGCAGTTCTCCCGGTAAGGCTTTAAAGAAGAATCGGCTGGAGAATTTCTTTTTTTCCGTCAAATAGTCTGCCAAAGCCTTAATCAGCTTCAGGCTTAAGGGCAAAGAGAGTAAACCTTTTTCCTTAAGGAGAGTTTCCGTTTCTTTGCTCTGGAAAAGCAGCGCCAAGAAATACTCTTCCAAAATTTCCCGCCGCTGACGAATCTCCGGCGGAGAAGAAGTTTTGGGAACCGACGGAGTTTTAAAAAGGAATTTCTCAATCTGCAAAATAATCGATTCCTCGTTCACTCCTAACCGATCAGCCAACTTTTTAATAAAAACATCTTTCATAATTTGATCCTCAATTTTGCCTAATATCGGGATAATTTCCTGACCGATTTTCTTTTTTTCTTCCGCCGTTTGGCCCCGCAAGCGCTTAAAGGCGGAGTTAATAAAGAAATCGTAAATATTTTCGGCCTTGGCCAACTGCTTTTTCAGATATTCCGGTTCTTTTTGAGCCGCTTCATCCGGGTCTTTATACTTTTCCAGAGAAACGACTTTAATGTTTAAGCCCAAACCATCGGCAATTTCAATCCCCCGCCGAGAAGCCATATCTCCCGCGGCGTCCGCGTCTAAAGAGAGAATTAAATTTTCGGCAAAACGTTTTAAAAGCCGTGCTTGGGCGTCGGTCAAGGCTGAGCCTTTAATGGCGACCACATTTTCAATCCCAATTTGGTAGGACGAAATCGCGTCCAGTTCCCCCTCAACCACAACGACAGCATTTTCTTTTTTAATTGCCTCCTTAGTAATTTGGAGCGGATACAAAAGTTCGCTCTTGTGATAAATGAGGGTTTCCGGAGTATTGACATACTTCGCCTGCCCGCCAGCAGCCTGAGCCTGCCCGTTTCGCGTTGCGAAGCTAGGCGGGCGGGCCGCAGGCGATGGCAGGCGGGCTTCTTTTCCCTCTGGAAGCACCCTGCCAGCAAAACCAGTGACATTACCCCGGTGGTCCAAAAGAGGAAACATTAACCGGTTGCGGAAGCGGTCATAAAAACCGGATCGTGAACCCCGAATGGTTAAGCCGGCTTTTTCTAAATCGGCCGGAGCAAAATTCTTTTTGCCAACTAAAAACTTCTGCAAACCATCCCACATTGGCGGGGCGTAACCGATTTTAAAAAGGGAAAGCGAGTCTTTACTAATCCCCCGCTGGAGAATGTAGCTTAAAGCTTTATCTCCGATTTTGTGATTAAGGAGTAAATAATGGAAAAACTCGGCCGCTAAATGATTGGCTTGGAAAAGCTTTTCTTTTTCAGACTCCGATTTGGTCGGCTGGTAGCTTTGTAGAGTAATACCGGTCTTTTTGGCCAAAAGCCGCAGGGCTTCGCCAAACTCAATCCTTTCCATTTGCATCAAGAAACCGAAGACATCACCACCGGCTCCACAGCCAAAGCAGTGCCAAATCTGCCGCTCGGGCGAAACCATAAATGAAGGGGTCTTTTCCGCATGGAAGGGACAAAGACCTTTAAAATTCCGACCGGCTTTTTTCAAGGGGAGAAACTCGGAGATAAATTGGACTAAATCAATTTTTGAGCGGATTTCTTCTATTTGATCCATTCTAGCCTGATTATATCAGAAGAAGAATTAAAACGAGCCTAGCAGAGCATCAGGGAATCGGTTCTGCACTAGGGCGCCTCCGCCTGCAGGCATTGATAAGAGCTTTCGCTGGATAGGCCTGCCCAACTTGAAAGCCAAAAAGACTGGCGGCAGAAGCATCAATTCCTCCGCTTTTGGGCCCCAGACAAACATCAGGATTCTTTTTTAAGCAATTTCTTTGACACTGGGTATCAAGACCATCAACAATCGAAACCCGTGTCTGCTCATATTCATCATAAATTTGAGCATAAATCTCTTGCTTCGCTTGAACAAAATCTTCGCCATAACCCAACGACCTTGCGTCTTCGATTGGATCAGTCCCCCAACCAGCATCTCGATAGGCCACATAGTCGGAGAAACTGTGTAAATGATGGCCTCTTAAACTGACTTCTCGCTCCTTATCCATTTTTCCTAAAGTCGGCCCAAAAAGATAATAAACATTGCCAGATTGGTAAATTTAAGGTTCTTCATATCCCTATTTCCGCGTTGCGGAGAGAGCGGGATTCGAACCCGCGAGAGCCTCTCGGCCCTGCGCGCTCTCCAAGCGCGTGCACTCGACCACTATGCGACCTCTCCGAATATCAAGAGAGGTCGGTCAAGCTTGCTTATGCGACCTCTCCGGATATGCCTATTTTACTTGATTTTGAGGCAAATTGCGAGCTTAAAAAAGTGCTTGTTGCGGTAGTGGATTTTCTAAAATCTCTTTGGCTTTGGTTAAAACTTCTTTTTCACTTTTAAAAGTCAGCCTTCCTTTGGCTTCTTCAAAAGGCAGCCAAGCCACTTCAGCTACTTCCTCATCATGGCCATTAGCCTTTTCTCCCAAATATTCCATTAAATAAAAAGCAATGGTTTTTAAAATTTTTTCCTCGGGCTTGCCTTCAAAGGTATTGCTGAAGAAAATCTTTATCGAGTCTATCTTGGAGATAATTTTTGCCTTAACTCCCCCCTCCTCAGCCACTTCCCGTATCGCCGCCGCTTCGGTTTTTTCACCCTCATTAATCCAACCCTTAGGCAGTTGCCAGCGAATTCGTTTATGGAACTCGTCTTTGCCGGCCGGCTCACCTGCAACGCTTTGCGTAGCAATGCGGGCAGGCTGGATCAAAAGCCAAAGAGTCTGGCCATCTTCTTTTTTGAAAACCACCCCGCCGGCAGAATACTGTCTAACCACAGTGCCTCTGGCCAGAATTGAACTGGCATTTCCGGCTCCGGAGGCCGGCGCTCTATCCGTTAAGCTACAAAGGCATAAGCGGGCGAGAACCTGACGCTTTAATTTGAGCCAGCTTAGCTGGCGAGAATCAAGCTATGCTTAATGTGAGCCTGCGAACATCAAGCTATGCTTATCCGTTAAACTACAGGCGCAAGCTCAGAGCGGAAAGGGTGGGATTCGAACCCACGAGAGCTTGCGCCCTACCGCTTTTCGAGAGCGGCCAGTTCAACCACTCCTGCACCTTTCCATCTAGCAAAGAAACCGAGGGTTTCTTTGCAAAAATCTTCCTTCAAGGTAATCTTCGAGATCTTCGCTGGGTTCGCCTCGAAGATTAATTTATATTCCCTTCTACCAACTTCTTGCTTCCTGCCGAACCTGAAACCCGTTCTTTCTAACTTTTAACTCTGCACTTTGGACTTTTAACTTCTAATGGTGCGCCCAGGAGGAATCGAACCTCCAAGTCTCCAGGTCCGCAACCTGGCATTTTATCCGTTAAACTATGAGCGCGTGGCCTAATTATAGCAAAAAGTAGCCTCAAAGTTCAGGCAGCCGAAGGCGGAGTAGGAAGACCTTCTTTCTTTTCACTCTCTAGGGGAACCTTTTTTTGGAGCCAATCGGCCGCTCTATCTAAAAAACTGGGTTTAGCCTCCTCTTCGGTCAAGTATTTAAGTAAAATCCCTCTGATTTCTGCTTCTTCTCCCTCCCCGACCAATAAAGTCAGTCTACCAAGTAAGCCACTTCTTAATTCAAAGTTAATCACCCGCTGACCGTATTTCTCGGCTAGCCAAAACTGACTGATATTCTCCCAAGGATGAGTTTCGCCGGCATAAACCAAACCACGATTAGTCAATTTATAGCTGGTCATTTCCGGTTCAACCGTCGAGAGGACATAATAAACGAAAGTCAGAGCAATAATCGCGGCAATTAAAAACCACTCTTTAACAAAAAACAAAATCAAGGCGACTAAAAAAACAATCGCCACTACCGTTGCCCAAAATTCCCGATCCCGTTTCTTAAAGGGACGAGAAGGAGCGTTCCAGGAGTATAAAATCCGTAATTCCTTAGAGGGGATAACCTCAATCGGAGAAGCCGCTGGTAAGCCTTCCTCAACCATACTTTTAGAATAAAACACCCCTTAAAGAAAAGCAAATTAAGAAATTTTTTAGGGATGCAAAAGGAGAGTGAAATCTTGAGGAGAATAATGAGTAATTAGCTTCACTTTTGGCGTCAGAGTCCGACAAAAAGCCTCAATTTCTGACGGATTATAAGCAGCATAAAGCTCATTATCGATATGCCCCCGCTGGTCGAGCATATTGAAGGCCAATCCTAAACGAGCCAAAGAAAACATTTTTCTAATCATGGCGAAATATTTATCAAAATGCTGGGGAACCTTGAAGGACATTGCTCCAGAAGAGAGCACGTAGTCGAATTTTCGGTCATTAAAATCAAGGATATCTCTATTCTCAAACTGAGCTTGAGGATATTTGGCTCTGGCCACCGTCACTAAATCCGGCACCAAATCGACCCCCAAATAATCAAATTCACCGACCGTTTTTTGTAAAAGAGCGTAAAGATCCCCTAGCCCGCTACCAACGTCCAAAATGCTCTTGCCGCGCAAATCCCCTACTTGAGTTAGGACTTGGAAACGAATCTGCTGAGCCTGCTGACTGGACCAGCTTAAAGCTTCGGCACTATCAACTCCATAGCGGTCAAGACGCTGCCGATAATAATCGCCAATTCTTTTTCTATCCTGAGGACTAAAATTCATTACTCTTTAAGATAAGGGGCGTCCGAGGAAGAAAGCAAGCAAAGGCTATAGCCCTGAGCGAAAAAGGGCTGAAGCCCTGGACAAAAAAGGGCTATAGCCCTGAGCGAAGTCGAAGGGCGGAGAGGGCGAGATTCTAACCTGCGTTCTTGATAATCTATTGCTGGCGTTTATTGTAAAGAACTAAGTAGTCTGAATAATTTCTTATCAAACTTTTTCTTTCTAGCTTTTGGTTGCGAAAACCAACTAGTTTTCTATATTTATCAATTTCCCGATCGTTGCTCAAATATAAATTCTTTATTAAAGACTGGGTGGAACTATACCCCAATTTGTTAAAAACATCTCTCACAAAAGTCAACAGAATATTATTCCCGTATTCTCTTTTTAAAAAAATCCAACCAGGAACTTTTGGCTTTCTTGAAGCGACGCTCATTCCTTTTAAGAAATTTACAATCTCGACTGAAGATACCCCAACTACCGTGCACCCTTCTCCCCGCCTTTTTATCTTGAAAACCTTTATATCCCCGAACAGCCTTTTTAAAAGATTCTCGACTTCGACGAGATATTCCTTGTCCACAATTGAATTGAGAGTAATCCTCAGTTGATATCTATTTAGGTCTCCGTCACCTAAAATAATTCCCACTAATTCGGCCAATTCTTCTGATTTGTTGGGAAGGTCAACCTTCTTGAGTCCATTTCTGTTAAAGCGATTGGCGCCCAATGAAGAACAAAATTTTTGCGTTGTTACTCTTGTCTTAAATTGACGGCTGCATCGAGGGCAGAGTTTGATCATGCGGAGGGTACAGGAGTCGAACCTGTTAGTCCTTACGGACACTGGTTTTCAAGACCAGCGCATTACCGTCCTGCCCACCCTCCAAAAACTTGACTCTCCTCCTTAATATTTTCTTTTATTTCTTTTCGCAACCCCTTTTTCTAATTCTTCCTCTAAATCAATTCCTAAATTTTCCGCCAGCAATATCGCCGTTAAAATTACATCCGCAATTTCGTTGCCAACCTTATTCTTCCACCCTCAAGCTTCTCTTTTCTCTGAATCTTTTCCAGCGACAATACCTCTTCCATTAGTTCCCCAAGCTCTTCTCCGATCTTTAGACAAACAAGATGTTTTAATTGTTCTCTCCTCTTGAAGTTATAAAAATTCAAAAGGCGAGAGTGTTCCCGCTTGGAGAAAGATCTTAGTTGGCTAAAATTCACGTGCGGAGAGTGTGGGAGTCGAACCCACCCTTCCTTTCGGAAGCAAGTTTAGCAAACTTGTGCCTTGCCGCCCGGCCCACTCTCCTTGTGCTCTAATTATAGCGAATTTAGCCTGGGTTTGCTACCGAGCCAAAGTCAACCCCCAAACATTTTTTGTCCCCGCCCTCTTCAAAACACTACCAGCGGTCTTTAGAGTAGCCCCGGTCGTCCAGACATCATCTATCAATATGCAGTCAGCAATCGGTAGTGAGTAGTCGGGGTTGATGATAAAAGCGTTGCCAACATTCTTTTGTCGTTCTTTCGGGTTAAGTTTGGTCTGGGTAGAAGTCATCTTTTGGCGAATAAGAAAGTTGCTCAAAAAGGTTAAATTACACCTTTCTGCCAGTCTTTCCCCTATTAGGCTAGACTGGTTAAAACCACGTAAATTTTCCTTGTACCAAAAAAGCGGAACGGGAATAACGGCGGGTTTTTCTTTAAGAAATTGATGAAAGCCGCTAAGCTCCTCCGCCCTTCCTCCTAGTTCTTGGGTTACTATCTGCCAAAGCTCCTCAAGTAAATCGGTCACCTGCCGGTATTTCAACCGATGAATAGCTTTTCTAATTATCCCCTCATAAACAAAGAAAGAAATTAAGCCCGTTAAGGAAGGGCGGGAATAACAGCGGGGATGGGTTTGGCCAAAAGGCGAAGGCCGCTCGCAAACCGGGCAAATTTGGGTCACTCTCTTTATCTTGGGTAAGCAAGAAGGGCAAAAATAGCCTCCGGTCTGGCCGCAGCCAAGACAGCGTCGAGGGAAAAAAGCGTCCAAGAAAGTCACTGCCTTAGTTTAACACTGGAGTGATAAAATAGGCGTATGAAGATTATTAACCGAAAGGCCGGTTTAAACTATGAGGTTTTCGATAGGTTTGAAGCAGGCGTGGTCTTAACTGGTCCGGAAGTGAAATCACTTTTTGTCGGCCAGGCTTCCTTGGATGAAGCCTATATTAAGTTCGTCGGGGGGGAGGCGTTTTTGCTCAACGCTCACATTCACCCTTACGCCTATGCTGACAGCCGCAAAATTGACCCCAAGCGGACCCGAAAGCTCCTTTTACACCGTCGGGAATTGCTGGCTTTGACCAGCAAGATGAAGCAAAAAAAGTTGATTTTGGTGCCTCTTTCTTGGTATAATCGGGGCATCCAAATCAAGCTGGAAATAGCCTTGGCAAAGCCTCGGAAACAGTGGGAGAAAAAGGAAGCTCTCCGCCGGCGAGATTTGGCCCGCGAAGCGGAGTTGGAACTAGCCTCGCATTAGGGGCTTGACAACCAGCCGCCAAAATCGTAAATTACGCGCGGTAACAACCGAACCCAGGGGAAAGAAGTAGGGACATTTAAGGGGATGACTGGTCTCGACGGAAAAGGCTCTTTTAAAACAGCAAGCCTTCTTTGACTAAGAGAAGTAAAACAGGGTCAAAAAAAATAGAAGCTAATGATACATACGCTTCCCCTGACGTTAATTTTGCGTTTAACTACGCTTCTTTAGCGTAACAGGCATCTTTAAGGTTTCTTGCTTGTCGGAAGCTTAAAGGTGTGAACAAAGACAAGACGCCGGTGTTAGGGTTGCCAAACTCCTAATACTCAAGCCCAAGTTTGGCGGCCTTCAACCTTCCTGGCTGACGGAACAGGTTGAAGGATTTAAAGTCAGCCTAAGCTTGTAGAAGTTTTAAGAAGTATTTTTCGGACTCCGGTTCAATTCCGGACATCTCCACCAATCATTTTAGGTCTATGGTGTAAATTTTCGTTCCCGAGAGAACAAAAAGTTTCTTCAAACTCTCAACTGCCACTAAATCTTGAGCGTTTTTAAAGCCGTCCCAAGCATAGGCGGCCTTAAAATCGCCGTTTTTGGCAATGACGTAAATCTTCCCTCTCCCTTTATCCAAAACGTAAAGATTTTCCGCCTCAGCCGAAGTAAAGATTTTAGCCGGGTCCAAAAAGCTTTCCGGCATCCGGTTTAAGACAAAATTTTCTTCTTTACCTAAGTTAAACTTGCTAATCCCCTCTTTTTTAAGCACCCAAATGACCCCATCAACCGCCAACGAAACGCTTTGAGAAAGGTCAGGCGGGGCGCCTAAAAACCAACTTTTCCGAACCCCAAAACCTTCATCGGTCGCCAAATAGCGCCAAATATTACCGGCGCCTTTGTCCAAAAGATAAAGGTTGCCGACAAAGGTACCCAAGCCAACGATTTCCTGCCAAGCCTCGTCTTTCTCAACCTTGAGGCTGGCGGATTTTTGGAGAAGATTAACGGCATATATCCCATCTTCGGCCAGAACAAAGGCCTTTTTATCGACCGCCACCAGCAAATTTCCCTGCTCGCCCGCCAAATCAATCACCGTCTGAGACCTTTTTTCCACGCTCAAAAGATAAATTTTCTTTTTAGTCTTATCTAGAACAACTAAGTTTTCCTCCGCCAGGCCCAAAGCCACCCCACTGGCCTCATCATCAATAATGTTTAGGTCCATAAAAACCGCCGGCTCAGCTAAAGCAACTTCCCGACCCAAGGAAGACAAAAACTTTTTCACTTCTTCTTTAAGAAAGGTCGCCTCTTCATTACCCTCAGGGCTTAAAGTCAACGCTTCTTCTGTCAACCGTTGCGCCTCTTCACCCAGAACTCTTCCCTCCGAAGGTTGGCTAGCAAAAAGAGTTTTTCCTTGATTCAGTTTTTCTTCTGCTTGTTTGACCAGTTGACCCGCTTGCGCCCGTTTGTCGGTTTCGGCTTTCCGGTGCACCCCCAAAATTAAACTCGTGCCTAAAAGGAACAAGAGAACAAGCGAGATCAGAAAATAAAGGCGTTTTTTCCTTTCCGCGGCCGCTGAGCGGACAAATATTGACGAGCGTCGGCGGTGAAGAAACTTAAGGCGCAACGAGCCTAAAAACTTCTCTTTTAGAGGTAAAGCCAAGACACTTTTTCCTTCTTTAACCGGAACTGGCGAGGCCACTGACTTTTCTTCTTCAGGCATAACCGGCTGAATTGACAATTCCTCCTCCTTCCGAGCGCAAGCTAATATGGCCGCCGCGGCTGACATATCGCTGCGCCCCAAAACTATTGGGGCCAAAGTTTCTACCGCTTCCGTGGCAGAACCGCTTTCGAGACTGGCTTTAAGGACGCCGTCACCAACTGCCTCAAAAAACCGCTGAGAACCAAGAACCAAAAGGTCGTTTGCTTCCAAGAGACCACTGGCCGTTTTTAACCCACCGTCGCCTTTTAAAAGAATCCCCGCCTTTTCTCCTCGTTTAAGGAAAATCCGGCCATCGCCATAAATCGTCAAATAAAGGGCTTGGTTCAAAAGGACAGCGGCAATTAATTCCAAATTTTCGTTTTCTTCTCCCAATCTTTTGACCGCCGTCGATAATCTTTCGAAAGCGCTTCCAGAAAGGTTTTCGTAGTATTCCTGATGAAGCCGGCTTAAAATTTCCCGGCCCGCAGCGACTGATTCCACTCCGGCCGGCACCCCCGTAATCACGAGAACCGTCAGCAAATCGCCCCGCTTTTCTTTTTTTCCCTCCTCTTCCGGAGAAAAGGTATGAACTTGGGACCAAAAGCCATCGCTGGGAGTGCCAACTATCTTGGCAATTTGAAGGGTAAAAGTCGGCTTCATTTAGGACTAGAAAAATAGCAGGGTAAAAATAAAAACAATTATCGAAAACAAAAATAAGAGCCAGGCCACGACTCGCAAAGAATTAGTGAGAATCCCCGAAACAACCTGGGTCATCAGTTTCACTTGGCGAACAACCACAAAGGAGAACACCAAGTAAACTCCTAAACCCACGAGAATAAAGAACTTGCCGAAACTCCAAAAATTAAAATGCAAAAGCTGATGAATAAACTCTTCCATTATCTGCTTCTTTCTATTAGCCTGGCTACCTTACTCGGCCTTCAATGGCCTCGATTTTTTCTTCAGTTCTTAATCGTTGAAGAACATTAGCCACTCCGGCCGGGTTAGGAACCTTTTCAAAAATAAATTCAACAATTTCCGCCGCCGTTTGGACTAAAACATCGCCGTAATTAAAAATTGCCCCCACCGCGCCGGCGTTAGTAAAACTAACATCCTGAATTTTATCAATATCAGCGTCGGAAACTTTCTTCGTCGTTAAATTCAAAAAATCAACATCAATAATCCGCTCGTCAGTAATGAGGGTGAGGTTAAAAAACCAAGACAAGAAGCGCTCAAAAACGTACATCGCCAAAACCATATACCAAACAACCACAAACATTAACTGAAAACGGACGGGGAAGGAATCTAAAAGAGGGAAAAAGCGAAGCAAAAAGGGGGCAAAAAACAAAATTGTTGCCAACAGAAACCAAAGGATATTGGTCACCCAGTGAGCCCTTAAAATCATCAATATCTCTTCTTCCGGCTCTTGGGTCTCAAAACGAACAGCCTTACTGGGAAGAACCCAAAGGGAAGAAAGGGAACTACCCTGATGGTCGGGTAAAAAGTCGCGCTTTTTATTTGGCTTTTCGGCCGGTTCGGCTTTTTCGGTTCTGGTAGCAGACTTAGCAGAATAAAGCTCAGACATTCTTAGATAACTCCCTTCCCCTGCTCTTACACCCTTAATTATAGCTTATTTTCTCATCAAATTAAAAAGGCTGGATTTAATGCCGATCGCTCCGGGCGTGCGCAGGTTAAAAATAGCCTTAAACTCTTCCCCCGTAAACTCTTGTTTGCTCTTGTTGGTTTGGAAAATCACTTTGGCCGTATAGCCATCGTTGGAATAAATGACTTCTAGGCTGGACACGCTGGTAATCGGTCCGCCGCGTTTGGCTGCCTCTTCTCTCACTTGACTCATACTCCAAGTTTCCGGAATATTAGCATCAATCGGCGAAAGATGAGTTTTCGCCCCCGAATCATTTTTGTAAATTAAAATGGCGTTGAGAATGTCACAAAATTCCTCCTCGTTCAGCCAAGGATGAGAGCGGCCGTAGGAGTCGCCTGAGCGGGTTCGGTACCAGGCCTTGTAAAACCAGGGGGAGCCAGCTGTCTTTTCATAAGCCTCACTGGTCCAGCCATTTCTGCCGTTAGGCGTATCCCACAAACCGGGAGTACTATGGCCATTGTGACTGTAAGAAAAGGTGTAACCACCAGCTGTCGAGGCATACCAAGCAGAAAAGGGCTTGCCGCCGGCAATAAGCACCCAACCGCGCGTAGCATTAACGGCTTCGTCCCATTTGCCGCCTTTATTGGCCGGTTTGTAAACCTGACAACTTTCGGTAGCGCAAATTGAGCCAGCGCCGTTATTGGTATAAGCCAGAGCGTAAGAGCGGGCCGCCACTGCCTGAGCTTTTAAGGCTTCAAAGCCACCACTATCTCCCCAGGAACCAGGCATTTCATAAATTCGTTTCACATAAGTTTCAATATCAACCGTGCCATAACCTTGAACCCGGATATTAATACTCGTTGAGTAGTCTTTTTTAATTTCGATTCCCCCACCGTAATAAGCCTTAAGAATTTCTTCGGCCGACTGCCCCGATTTGGCCCGGCCGTAAGCGCCATATTGGCTCATCCCTTTCCGGTGGGGCGCCCCAAAGGAAAAAGCGGCAAAGGCCGGGGAAAAACCCGGATTATAATCCGGCCGCGAAGCCGGGTCATCGGCCGGAGGGACATCGCCGACAGAAGTGGCAAAACCGCCCGCCTTGAGAGCCGAAAGCTCCGCTTGCCGGGCCTTAATTCGAGCAAAAAAACTTTCGGTCTTCTCGACTTCGCCAGCCAGGAAATCAACTTGTTTATCTACTTGGCTTTTCAGAGCCGCGGCTGAAGCCTGATTCTTTTTTAATGTTTCCTTGTCATTTTTGAGAGACAGAATTCTCTCCGAAGTCGCCGTGATTATTTGCCAATCCTGTTTGGCGGTTATTCCCCGGAGAGCCAGGCCCTGAGAAAAATCGGTCAAGGATTTAGAAGAAAGAAGAAGGGTCAGTAAGGTAAATTCCCGATTTCTTTTGTACATCTCCCGGATCCGGGCCGAAAGTAACTCCTCCTGAACCCCCAAATCTATTTCCCGAGTCAGAATTTCCGCTTCAGTTTTCTTCAGTTGGCTATCAAGGTCGGCCAATCTTTTTTGAATGGAGGCCAGTTGTTTACGGTAGTTAGCCAATTCTGCTTTATTTTTTTCGTGAGCATCTTTCCGAGCCTCGTATTCTCTTTGCAATTCATCAATCTGGCACTGATAATCAGTGGCCGGGCACTCAGCCCGAACACTAATTGTTCCGAAGCTGGAAAAACCCAAAAAAAGGAAAGTAAAGATTAAAACCGTGAATTTCAACCAACGAAGCTTAAGTTTGAGCATTACTTTTAATTTTACCATTTGCAAACAGTTATGTTATGATTTTAAGAAGGAGACGGCTTTCATGATCAAAAGACTATCGTTGCTCTGTTTGTTTTTCTTGCTTTTGTCTTTAAGGCTACCTTCATCTATTAGAGGGCAGACAACCGAACTACTTTGTTGCCCTCCAAGTTTTACCGAAAATGCCATGGATTGCCCGTCCTTTACAGACTTATCAAAACAATGCTGTAAGAATCATGGATTTTTTTGCGAGAAAGAAACTAAAGACAGAATTCCTTGTGGCACAATTGATAACGAACCCCTTTGCTGTCCCGCCGGTTTTTCTGAAAATTGTTGGGATTGTCCCTCAGGCACAGATATAACCAAAAAATGCTGCAGAAATAGCGGGTCTTTTGGCTATAAAGAAACCGCTGATAGAGTTCCTTGTGGAAGCGAGGCCTCACGGCAGCCGTCCTTTTGTTGTCCTGATGGCTATAGCGATCGCAGTTTGGACTGTCCTACGGGCACAGATACCTCTAGATTTTGCTGCAAAAATTATGGACTTTTTCAACTAAAAGAAACCATCTCTAAAATTCCTTGCGGAAGTACTATTACAGGTCCATATTGTTGCCCTGAAGGTTTTACGAGTAGTTTCTTTGATTGTCCTTTGGGTACTGATCTGACAAAAACATGCTGCAAGAATTATGGGTTCTTTCAATCAAAGATAACTGTAGACAAAATTAACTGCACGCTGGGAACAGGCCTGTATATACAAAATATTCCCATAATAGACGTCACCTGTGATGGGGGAACGGGAGTAACAACAGCTATTGGGTGTATCCCGGTCGACAGTGTTGACAGATTTGTCGGTTGGCTTTTAGGAAAAGTTACTTTTATCGCTTCGGGGATTGCTTTCCTTTTAATGGCCTTAGGCGCCATTCAAATCACTGTCTCCGGCGGCAACCCTGAGAAAGTCAAAGCCGGAGGCGAGCTGATTACCAGCGCTATTAGCGGACTTTTGCTGATTATTCTCTCCCTATTTCTGCTAAAATTAATCGGAGTGGATATTTTACAAATTCCTGGGTTTAGAAAATAGTAATGATCAAAATAAAATCTAAATCCTTACCGCTTGTGACTATAGCCTCCTTTATTTTAACATTCCCATTCGTTCTCCACGTTCCTCATGTTAAAGCCGTAAGTTGTTACGAAAACACTAACTCTTGTGATGTGAGTCTCCCCTGTTGCGGTTTTCCTGAATGGTATTGCCAGAATGGATACTGTAAACAAGGATCGCTTTGTGGCCAATATCCCTATCCTTGTTGTCCCAACCCAAACCCCTCTTGTGTTAGTGGCCAGACCTGCATGAACGGTTATTGCCGAGGGGGAACATCGCCAACTTCTATTTCCACTTCCACACCTGTTCCTACTAAAAGCACGGCTACTTTCTCAGAAGAAAGTGGTAACTCGGGAATTGATTTTGGTCAGCTTGGTAAACAATTTGGGAAAGAAACCGGACTCAAAGAGCAATTCCTGCCGGGCCTCTCTTCTGATGTAGGAGCAATCATTTTTGGCCTTTTGCCTTATCTTTTTGTTATTGCCGGCTTACTCCTTTTGTTCTATTTAATTGCCGGCGGCTTTCAAATGATGATTGCTGCTAACGATGAAAAAGGATTAGCCTCGGCTAAAGGAAAAATCACCAGTGCCTTAGCAGGATTTTTATTGCTTTTTATTTCCTACTGGTTAGTCCAAATACTGGAAGTTATCTTAGGAATACAGATATTTTAGAAAATGACCAAGTTCTAAACCCTAATGACCAATCAAAACCCAATTGGTCAAAACAAAAATTATGACTTAGAAGAAAGAACAGCGAACTTTGGTGAAGCAATAATTGAATTTTCTAAGAAAGTTCCTCAATCCCCAATAACCATCTCCCTTATTAGCCAATTAGTCCGAGCGGCCACTAGCATAGGAGCCAACTATTGTGAGGCTGATAACGCCGAATCGAAAATGGACTTCAAACATAAAATTAGCCTGTGCAAAAAAGAGGCCAAGGAGACAAAGTATTGGCTAAGAATAATTGCAATGGCAGTTCCAGAACTAAAAATCAAAGCACGCAGTCTTTGGCAGAAGCAAAAGAATTAAATTTAATTTTTAGCTCAATTGTCAAAAAAACGCAAACCTCTAAAGAGGGTCGCTAAAATTTGAAAATTTAGGCTTGAATGGACATTGGTCATCAGGAATTGGACATTCAAGGACTACTTCCCAAATCGCCTTTGCCTTCTTTGATATTCAAATATCGCTCGCTCAAGCTCGCGAGGTCCAAAGTCCGGCCATAAAATATCAGTAAAATAAAGCTCGGAGTAGGACATTTGCCAAAGAAGGAAGTTAGAGAGCCGAACTTCACCCCCAGTGCGGATAATTAAGTCTGGATCCGGTTGGCCATTAGTATAGAGGTGTTTGGCTACCAGCTCCTCATTGACTTTTTCGGGAGGAACTCCCTCTTTAATAATTTCTTGAATCGCTTTAATAATCTCGTCCCGACCACCATAATTTAAGGCGAGATTGACTTTAATTCTTTCGTGCTTGAGGACAATTTTGAGCATTTCGGCAATTGCTCGGGCAACTTTGCGGGGAAAAGCTTGGAAGTTACCCAAAACAAAAAGCTTGACCCCTTCTTTTTCATACTGCTCTTTTTTCTCCTTAACCATCCTTAAGAGCAAATCAAAAATTCCTTTGACCTCTTGTTTGGTCCGTTTGCGCCAATTTTCAGTTGAGAGGGTATAAAAGGTTAGATACCTAATCCCTAGCTCCTCTGCTCGTCTAACAACCCGGTCCAAGTTTTTAGCTCCCTCCTCATGGCCTTCATTAACAGAGAGCCCCCGCGCTTTTGCCCACCGCCGGTTGCCGTCCATAATAATGGCAACGTGTTGGGGGATATTTTTTTTGTCTAATTTAACCATTTGTGTGAACGAATTCTAACACTAAGCCTCACGGGGAACAAGTTTGTCTCTTCTGGCTTCTCGAAACTGCTGATCGTATTCTTCTGATAATAGAGACCACCCGAGATGATGGCCAATCAGCTTTCCCTCCTCATCGAATATCGGTTGATGCCACATATATAATTTCCCGCGCAAAAGACCAAGAATCCTCTCTCCCGGGTTCTGGAAAACCACCCGCTGCTCCTCGCCACAAACCCCCTTACTAACTCCAAACTGCCGCATTTCGCGCCACCCCCAAGATAGTCCATGTCCTCTTTCTGAACTCACTTCGCCTTCTTTCGACAAACCATAAATAGCCAATAGCCCAAAAAGAGAGAAAGGATGGAGAGCGAGAAAGAGGAAAGTAAAAATGAGGTTTTGGCTAGAAAGCCAAAACGAAGCTCTTTAAAAATGAAGATTCGGGAGACTAATAAAATCAAAACCCAAGCCAACCAAAGATAAATTGGTAAGCCGAAAAGCAAAAGGCCTTGGGATAAATCTTTTTCCTCCATAATTCTTTTAGTCGTCAAGAACGGATGGCTATATAACCCATAGGCATTCTTTACCAGTAAGTAACTCTCTTTTATTCCCACCAAAACCCCAAATCTCATAACTTTTTTAATTTTTATATGTATTTTTTCTATTTTCATTTTCATTTTTTATATTGAGCGTTCCATTGAACGCGGAAAGCCTCTCTCGCCCGCGACAGCTTGGATTCCACGGCTTTAACTGTCATTCCCAATTTCTCGGCAATTTCTGCCATACTTAAGCCTTGGTAATACTTTAGTCGCAAAACCAAAGAATATCCTTCGCTTATGCGGCTTAAAACTTGTTTCACCTCCTTTCTCAGCTCCTGCTTTAATAATTCTTCTTCCGGCCCTAAAGCCTCAGAAACTAAAGTTTCTAAAAAAGGAAAGCGTGAGAACAAAAAAGTCTTAATTTTCTTTTTTCGATAAAAGTCAGCAATTTCATGATTGGCAATGCCGCAAAGCCAAGTAAAAAAAGAAGACTTGCCTTTAAAAGTAGGCAAGCTTTGAGAGGCAGCAACTAAGGTTTCCTGGAAAATATCTTCAGCATCGTTTTCGTTGTCCACTTTTTGTCGGATAAAAGCTTTTAGTCGGGCCTCGAATGGCGAAGAGATTTCAGACAGAAATTTATCCTTAAACATTCAGATTTCTCTTCTTGACCTCCTTTAAAGCTCTCATCAACCAAGGGGTATAAATTTCCGGATGGATATTTATGTCTTCTAAAAGTTGGTCGAGGGGCATCCACTTGTATCCATAAGCCACTTCCGGATTAGGGTGAACTTCTCCCTGATATTTCCCCACTAAAAAATAGCAACATTCGTTTTCGCAGAAATTCCCTTCGTATTGACTGAAATAATTAAAAGTAAAGAGTTTTTTAACTGGAAAATCTATCCCCCATTCTCTTCTAAGACAACGGCTGGCCGCCTGTGGGGTGGTTTCGTCTGAACCATTCTCTAAATGAAGGGGGTGACTGTTAGTTAAGTCCCAAAAATGATCCCAAAGTTGGTGCTTCCTATCCTGGAGCAGGACTTCTTTCTGGTTATTAATAATTAAAAGAGTAAACGCTCGGTGATGCAAGCCTTCACCTGTGTGACAATCGGCCTTTATTGCATACCGACCCAAAAATTTATCATCTTCATCAACTAAAATAAGTTGTTGTTTGGCCATATGTTCGTTGGTATCTAGTTATTACTTTATTAAAGTCCCCTCTGTTTTCTTCCCTAGTATCGCACTTTTAAGATTTCCTGGTTTTTTACCGTTAATAACGAGAGAGCAAACTCCTAGGCGAGCGACTTCTAGTGATTCCTTCACTTTATGAAACATTCCCCCAGTCACATCAGTGGCCCTAGAGCCTCCAATTGCCTTTTGAAACGTCCTAAATGAACCTTCCGTAATCATTGGAATTGTCTTTCCTTCTGAGTTATAAACCCCGTCAGTATCTCCACAGTGAATAACCTTTAAGATCTTAAATTCTTTCACCAGATTGGAGGCCAGAATGTTTAGAGTCTTTTCAGACGAAAATATACAACAACCACTTTTAGCATCTAAAATTACATCTCCATAAATTATTGGAATTAGCCCTCTGTGAAGAAGCTCAAAAATCGGATCAAGAAAAACTTTGTGGGGTTTTTGATCCTCAGCAGTTAGAAAACTTGCTGGGGAAAGAGAAAAAACGGGCAAACCAATTCTCAAAAAATTCTTAACGACAATTCTGTTTATCCGGATTGCAGCGTCCGCGACTAAGGTTAAACCCTCGATGCTTCTTTTATTTATTATTCCATCTTGTGTTTGATATTTAGCCGCCACTGTATGACCAAAAGAGCCACTTCCATGACCAATAACTATCTTTCCAGAAAATTTTTCCATCCCACTTTTAATCTCTTCACCCAACCTTCTAATTACCTCTTCCCTGGCAGCAAGTGGTTTCGTTTTGTCTGTTATTAAACTTCCGCCAAGTTTGATCAAAACTAAATCCTGTTGAGCCATCTCTTCTAAAAATCTCTTTTGAGGATAAAATCTATTCCTGCTTTCAATTGATCTCGAGCGGGTTGTTTTCTCAAAAAATCAAGTTTTGTCTCAAAGGCCTCTAAGGCTTTAGTCGCTAAATCCTGGGCAATCCTTCGGCCATAATCTAAACTGCCACACTCTTTCATTTGGTTTATTATCCACTCTGTCTCTGTCTCTGTCTTTTCCTCACGGCCCTTCCGCATAATCCGGCTTAGCTTCTCTTTATCTTTTCCTTTAGCTTTTCGGAATAAATGCATGAGCATAATTGTCCTCTTCCCTTCATAAATATCATTACCTATCTGCTTTTTAAGACCGCGAAAGTCGGAGGTTAAGTCCAGAAGGTCGTCTGTAATTTGAAAACAGCGGCCAAGAAGTTGACCAAATTCCCAAAGCGCTTCTAACTGTTTTGCGGTGGCTCCCCCAAGAATTGCCCCCAAGCGCATTGGTCCGGCAATGGTGTAATAAGAAGTTTTACCATCCAAGATTAAGAAAATGTCCTCATCTGTCAAGTCTTGCCGATTGTCTTTTGTCCATTTAATCTCTACTGCCTGGCCAAAGATCGTTCGCGTTAACATTTGATAAAATTCCTCCGTCACTTCCTCTGCTTTTTTCTCTCCTAGAACCCTCCGGTTATCCCAAAGCATCTTCCACATTACTATATGCAAGCCATCACCAGCATTAACCGCCAGTTCTTCTCCATAAAGTCGATGAAGCGTCGCATCTCCCCGCCTGGCTAGTGAACCATCCTCAAAATCATCATGAATCAAAATCCAATCCTCTGAAGTTTGCATTGCCGCCGCAGTTCTGATGGCTTTCTCCTCTGGCACCCCCATCGCTTCCGCGGTTAACAAGACCAGTGTTGGCCGCAAGTACTTTCCTAATCTTTCTGGATAAGTTCGCACTATCTGCCAATGAAAATCCATTTCCTTTTGATATTTGGGGGGAATAGCTATTTTTCCTGGAAACCGAGGGGTTTTTAAGTATTTTTGGATTTCCTGCCAAACAATTTCTCTTTTTTCAGCTAAAACTTGTTGGAAATCTTGCGGCATCTTGAGCTAATTGTAGCATTTACTTGCAAACCTGCCGACAGATGTTGTTAAATGAAAAATAGCTAAATCTAATTATGAAAAATCTTTTGGCGGAAGTTAACATTGGCAAAGAATGGTTTCTTAAGCCTGGCGAAGCAATTAAAGATGCTCCCCAGTTTCAGTCTCCCGGAGCTTTAATTTCCATTATTCTCCGCAACGTCTATATGGTGGCCGGTTTATTCTTGCTGGTTTTATTGCTTTTCGGTGGCATATCAATTATTCTGGGAGCAGGCGGAGGTGATCCAAAAAAAGCGGGCCAAGGACAAAAAGCGGCCACAGCCGCAGTAATCGGCTTTTTAATTATTTTTGCCAGTTACTGGATTATCCAAATTATTGGATTTATCACGGGAATTGACATCCTAAACCCTAAACTGTAATGAAAAATAAATTTGCGAAGGCAATAACGCCCATCTTAATTTTTTTAGTCTTCTTTCTTTTTTGCTCAGCGTCAACGGTTTTGGCAGACACTTGTCCCTATTTGTGCGGTAAACCCGCCAATATAGGAGGTATCCCCTGTAATGACACGCGATGTTCTTTACCTGAAAACTGTCCCCAATGTCGAACGCCCGCCCCAGCAAGCTTTTTTGGTTCTATCGCTGCTCCCCAGGGGGTTTCCGAATATGGTGATTTCCAAACTGGCCTAGTTAAATTTATGAACGTTTTGCTTAAATTACTCATTGGTGCGGCTGGGCTCTTTGCCTTTTTTAATATTATTATTGCCGGCTACAGTTTTATGGGAGCCGGGGGCGACGCCAAAAAAGTTGAGCAAGCCTGGGCAAGAATTTGGCAATCTTTGCTCGGACTTCTTTTTGTCGCCGGCTCCTTCGTCCTGGCCGCCATTTTTGGCTGGTTAATCTTTGGCGATGCCAGGGCGATTTTAGTGCCAACAATTTATGGACCTTAATTTGACTAAATCAGTTTTAGCCGCCGGGCCGACCCCTTCCGGAGTTCAGTTAGGGCCCCTGGAGGGAATTGGCATCTTGGGAGGGGAGAGCTGGCCTCTAACTAACGAAATTACGGCGATTAGCACTTTTGTCAATATTCTTTCGAACATTATCGGGGTAATGACGATTATTGCCGTTATTTGGTTTACCTTTGTTCTATTCACTGGCGCCATCGGCTGGCTGGCTTCCGGCGGCGACAAAACCAAACTGCAAAATGCCCAAAAACAAATTACGACCGGCATAATTGGCTTAATTTTGGTCTTATCGGCTACCTTCCTTATTGACCTTATCGGCAGTTTAATCGGCATTCCCAATATTCTCTCGGTGGCCAAATTTATTAAAGATTTAGCCCCTAAATGATATCTTTAGTTTTGAACACTACTCTTCTTGGCCAAAAGCTTCTGGCGGCAGTCACGCCGATGCCGGACATTCACAATCCGATATTGCCTACTCCAATCAGCCAACTTTCCGGCCTGGCTTTCCTTCAAAAAGGACTGACTTTGGCTATCAACCTCTTTCTAATTAGCGGAGCGGTTGTTTTTGTTTTTATTTTCTTAATCGGCGCGATTAAATGGATTACCGCCGGAGGCGACAAGGCGGGAATGGAATCGGCCCAAAAAACTATTACCAACGCTTTAATCGGCCTTGCCATTCTCCTTTCAATCTTTGCTATAATAGGAGCAATCGAGTTTTTCTTTGACATTAAACTCACTCGATTAAAACTACCGTCTTTTTAGTTACCGAAAGGGGGTGAATATGAGTAAAGTTAGAAAGGTTTTAGCGAGTATTTCGCTAGCGGTTGGTGTCTTTTTAATTAACCCTTCCGTGGCTTTAGCGGGAACGACCGTAGCGCCGCTGCCGTCGGAAATTCAAATCGAACCGGGTGAGGGTTCGGGGTTTGAGGGACTGCTTAATATTACCCTGGTGAGTATTCTTCAGGGAGCAATTAGGTTGGTCTTGATTGCGGCCGCCATTATCTTTTTCTTTGTCTTAGTTATCGGGGGAATCCAATGGATTACCTCCGGTGGCGATAAGGCCGGGACGGAAACTGCCCGCAAAAGAATTACTAATGCTTTAATCGGTTTGGCGATTGTTTTTGCCGCTTGGGCCATTATCGCTTTAATCCAAGCGCTTTTCGGCGTCAATATTCTTAATTTGCAAATCCCTACCTTTACGGTCAAATAGGCAAGTTAAGGAAGAAAAATGGAAGCGCCAGCGAAAGTTGGCGCTTTTGAGTTTGACAACTTCTTTTACTCTCAAGATAGTTATGTTAGACTAAAAATGTGAAGAAGATTAGCAGTTATCTTGTTGGCTTGTTGTCTGGCTGTTTTGTGCTAATAAGCACTGTCTCGCTTTTTGCTTCTCACTTCTTATCCCCACCGGTGCTCGCTCAAGAATCTTTTCCCCAACCTTGGGGGGATATTTCTAAAAACTGCCTTGGCCAAATTCCGGGGACAGAAGACGTGGCGACCATCCAGGGATTTGAATGCCTTTTTATCAATATTGTCCGCATTTTAACGCCAATTGCTGGCTTAGCAATGTTTGTGATGCTCATTGTCGGCTCATTTCAACTTTTAACGGCAGGCGGAGACGCCAAAGCGATGCAAAAAGCTCGCTCAACTCTTACTTACGCGATTGGCGGGCTAGTGGTTTTCTTGGGAATTTGGTTTATCTTAAAACTGATTCAAACTATTACCGGAGTAGATGTAACCAAATTTGAAATTCCCGGACCACTATGATGGCAACCCGGAGGGCGCAATGAAAAAACTGGTCTTTCTCCTGATTTTCCCAGCTTTGCTCTTCCTAACCGCTGGTTCGGCAAGAGCCCAAAATAAAGTCGGAGTCAATATTGGCGACCACTGGCAAGAATTTGACCAGGCAGCCGGATTAGTCGGTCCAGGCGGCTGGGTAGTAGTTATGGCTTGTCCTGGCGATGGCGACAAGATTGCCAAAATTGTCAGCGACCCCAAATATCAAAACATTAATCTCGTCATTCGCGGTCATTATCCCGAAAAAACTCCCGACGAAAATCAGGCTCGCGCTTGGACAGCTACCTTACAAGGTATCCCCTTTCCCAACAAAGTTTACTTTATGCCCTGGAACGAACCAAACCACCAAAATGAAGGCGGAGGGGAGACGGAGGGAAACAGGGTCTATCAATATTCTCAGTTCCTCAAAAATTTGTTTCAAGAAGCAGGAATTCTGGGATCAAAAGTAATCCTCCTGTCTCCTATGGTAGACAAATTAAACCCGTCATTCATCAACGGCTCTTTTTTCACTAACCCTGGCGGGAAAGCGGGGTTCTATGGGCTTTTTGCTGGTTCCTCCATTAATGAATATGACCAGTTTGTTAATGGTCCCTGCTCGGCAATTCCGCCGATGAATAATTGCCGATATGATGAAATTGGTATTCCCAGCCCTTATTACGCTTTAGAAACCGGGGTGGCGGGCACCTGTACTCCCCCCTGTTACCGTGACGAAGAAATTGGCCAAATGCTGGAAAAGGTTTGGCCAAAATGGGCAGGAGATTCAAGTTTTAAGATGTTTGCCGTTTTTTCCTATGACCCCCATCGCCCCGGGAGCTGGAGCATTTTCGGCTCCGCCAAAACCGCCAGTTTCTTAAAGAGTCACCGCGGCGGCGGCGACACTCAAAGGATTACCCCCTCTGCTACCACCCCAACATTAAACCGCTGCCCGGGGAAGCAACACGCTTACTATGTTACCAGCTCCAGCGAATGTAACGAGTGTGGCTCGGGAGACGAGCCAATGATTTTAGCGGTGAAAGATAACTTAATTTGCACTGACTTTAGCCTTAATAAAGGCAGCGAAACCTCCCAATACACTCCGGCAACTCTGCCCCCTGGCCAACAACAACGGGTATTGGCGGCTGGCAGCGGCCAGTCGGCAGAAGGTTCTTTAACGCTGCAGAAAGAGGCGGTGCCTAATTTTTCCGTAATGGAGCAAAACCTTTATCTAGGTCTTAATCGACTCTTACCTCAAGCCTTACGGCAAAACCTAAACCTGGATTCAACCCCGCTTAAAACTAAACTAAAACACTATGTGGTGGACAAAGAAGATCTTGGGCCAGCAAGCAAGCCAAGCAAAATTCCGGAAACAGGAGTGACTCTCCCCTCCTGGTGGACCCGGCTTCTAGGGTCAACCAAAATTGCTTGCGGGCTTTTTAATGCTTGCGAGCCCCCACCAAAGATGGCGATTAAAGTGGCCGCCAATGTGCCTGAGCCGCCGGGGTGGGAAATCACCTGCCAATCGGGAAACCCGGCCGAGGATAATCCCGTTAATCAATTAGCGACTCTTCAGTCCAATTTTTCTACTCCCGCCAGCTTCATTACTAAAGTCTTGGAGCCGATTTTGAAACTAATTGACAACATTTGGCAGTGGGTAACCGTAACCCAAACGAAAGTGGCTTTAATTAATAAAAGCCGAGGGAAACTGCCCGGCGGGGAAACTTTTAATGAGCAGTCAACTTACCTTAATCACGCTATTCCGGAAGCGATAAAGCCGAGCAATAAGGATGAACCCTTAGCCGGAGAAGCGGAGTTTAAAGTCGAAGGATATCAAGTAGGCGTCGGTTCATCGGCATTGAATTACCAGCAGGAAGCGGCCAGAAAGCGATATTGTCTGGAACGTTGCGCTTTAAGGCCGCAAGGAATTGACATTCAAAGTTTTGACCCTTTATGCCCAACTTGCAGTTTCTAACTGATTGACAAGGATTGAAAAAAAATTTAAGCTAAAAGAGAATGAAATTCTTCAAGGTTATAATTCCATTATCTTTTGTTTTTCTATTTATAAATGCTACGTCCACCCTAGCCTACAAAGGAAGCACTAATCTTGACGATTACGAAAAAGCTCTTACTCTTCCGGATCTAAACCTAGAAAGCCACACTAATGAAACTTATAAAGACCTCGCTATCTCTGTTATTAAATCAATTGCCCCTTCAGAAAATACTAACAAAAGTGAGGGGGGTGCCTTAACGGCGGTTGGCAATTTGATTGTTTCAATGTATACTAATCCTCCCGCTTCTTCAATCGAATATTTTGCCTATCTCGGAAGGAACTTTGGCTTGGTTAAACCAGCTTACGCCCAAGGCGGCATCGGCTTTAGAGGCTTAAGTAGCCTACTCCCTCTTTGGCGAGCCTCACGCAATTTGGCTTATCTTTTCTTTGTTTTAATCTTTCTCTTTACTGGTTTGGCCATCATGTTTCGGGTAAAAATTGACCCTAAAACAGCAGTAACAATTCAAAACTCCATTCCAAAACTAGTTATTGCCCTAATCTTAGTTACTTTCTCTTATGCCATTGCTGGCTTACTGATTGATTTAATCTATGTTCTTATCTATGTGGGTGTTTTAATTATCGGGCAAAGTGGTCTTTTGGGAAGTATGGCCGAGATTGCCGCCGAACAACGTAAATTTGTTAGTCTCGGTTTCGGTGAAGCTTATGGTTTAGTGTTGGGGGGCGGCATTAAGGCGGTGTGGGAGGGAGTTGTAGTGAAGACCTTTTTTGCAGGATTAAACCCTAATATTTTGGTGGGGATTCTAGCTGGAATTGGGGGCGTTATTTTCACCTTAATTTTCCTCATTATCGCTCTTTACTTAGTCCTTAAGCTATTTTTTAACCTTCTCAAATCTTATATCTCCATTATTGTCTCCGTCATTATTGGTCCAATCCAAATACTTCTTGGAGCCGTCCCGGGCAGTAAAGGAGGATTTGGCGCCTGGTTTCTAAACCTCCTGGCCAATGTTTTAGTCTTTCCAGCCGTGGCGCTTTTCTTGCTCCTAGCCAGTGTAATTATTGAGGTGGGAAAAGGGCCAACATGGACTCCTCCAGTCTTAGGAGTAGGAGGAGGAGCTTTAACAGCAATTCTAGGGTTGGGTTTGCTTATGGCGGTCGGAAGTATTCCCAACGTAGTCCTCGAAGCCTTTAAGGCCGCTGGGTTTGGAACTTTTGGAACCGCCATTGGCCAAACGGTCGGTTGGGCCCAAGGAACCATTTCGGGCGGAGTTGATCGAACTCTCGGTCCTCAGATTGGGGCAATAAGGAAAATAGAAGAGGGAAACAGAATGTTTGATATTCAAACAGCCCGTGGCCTGAAGCCTCCTGGCATAAGAACTCCACTAAGTTGGTGGCAAAAAGCAATTGGACGACTCTGATAAAAAAATTATTACCTTATCTTCTTTTTTTCTTATCCGCTTTTAGTTCGGCTGCTTCACCTAAGGCTCCCCAAAGGGCGTCCCAAAGGAAACCTAAGAAGAAAAGGAGTGGTCTTCTCCCAAGACTATCACGAAGATGCCGCACTCCCCTGGTAAATTCGTTTGCCCCAACATATTCTTTAAGGAGCTTTTCTCTGCCCTCGGCGCTTAACATTCCTGGAGTTGCGGTATTAAGAGCGGCTTCAACCTGCGCACTTTTCCAATATGCCTCTTTATCGCCAAAGAGTCTTTGCGCATCGCTTTTTTTAAACACCAGCCCTTCCTTTTTATAAAACTCAATCAATCCTTTCATTACCCCCTCTGTAAATTTGTTTCTCCTTTTACCACCTTTAATATGCTCTAAGTATTTTGACATTTCCATAAATGTCTGCATATCCGGACTCTGACTATATCCTGCTCCGGAGAGGACATAGGACCGCCACTTGTCAGCCTTAACATTCTGATCGCACCAACGGGAAGCGTAGGCTGAGCCATCAACGTTATGGGCTCGGAAACTTAAATTTTTAAATTTGCCATGTTTGTCATCATCGACTATTCTGGTTATTCGGGCGGAAATGCCCTTCTTTTCGTCTATAATTTCTTCGGTTGTTTCCAGACCAACTTCGCTTTCGCTTGTTTCAAAGCCATCACCTAAATGCTTATCACTAAAAAGGGGACGGGCAAAAGATTCTTGCCTAAAATACTTCCAAAGCTTTTCCCGGCCAGCCCAATTGTCGTCAAGCAAATGGCCTTTCATATTCAACAAGCGACCAACCAAAAAATCTCCTGAGCCGTTAAGGGTGATGTTGTATTGGGCGGCAAACCCAAAAGCAGAGAAAAGCCTTCCGCCCAAGCGATAATATGCTCCTTCTTTATCGTCGGGCTTAACAATTTTCTTTGCGTCTTTATCTATTTCAACCACCTCTCCCCTTGCCCTAACCTGCATTTCACTAATTATGCTCCTTTCTCTTTCTTCTGCTTCATCTTTTTCTGTTTTATATTCCTTTTTTTTGCTTCCACTGGCTCCTTCCATCTTTGCTGCCGCTTCAGCCACCTTTTTTCTTTCTTCTAATACTTTATCTGCTCTCCCTTGGAACCAAAGCATCGCCTTAACCGGATCTCTAGCTACCATCCCTCCCTCTGTCTCCACCCAAACATCTCCCTTAATCAATTGTTCCAAGTTCTCTAAATTAGCATAATGAGCAATGCCGATGATATCGTCTGTTCCCCCTGCCTTCTCATAGACATACATAAAATCATGCAGCATCCGGCGATTTTCATATATTTGCTGGAAAGTGCGTAGAGTGCCTAGATGTTCCGGATATTTTATGAGGTCAATGGAAGAAATAAACCATTTAAGGGCTGAGGTATCCTGCCACGCTTCGGTGAAAGGCAGTTTTTGTGATTCTATTCGGGCAATGGTTCTTTGGAACCAAGCCATTTGTTCCTCAAGTTTGTTAGGGTCAAAAGCCACCTCAGGAACTCCATACCTTGCTCTCTCTGGCGCGGAAAAAGAGGATAGTTCTCTGATCCTCTCGTCCTGCTCTCTCCCCATCCTCTCAATAGTTTCTTTCCATTCCCTGTTTACGCTGGCCTTTTCAGCCTCTGTTTTGGCAATCTCGGCTTCATTCGCCCCAGGAGATTGGGCTTTTAAGTCATCAATCTGGTCATCTAGCAGTTTTATCCTTGCTTCTAAGTCTTCTCTCTTTGCTCGATAATCAGCCTGGCGTTCTTCAAAAGTGCGGCCCGGAGTCTCCCTTGCTACCGACTCGCTCTGCGGAAGCTGAGCGGCCCTCTCGGCTGCCCTTTGATCCTCTGGTTTTTTTGCGGCTCGTTCTTGCCCTGTAGGCCTTTCCTCTCTTCTCCTCTCTCCTCTTTTCTTTTCTGGTTGCTGTTGCCGCCTCTTCTCTTCCTGCGCAGCTTGCGCCTGCTTCCGTTCCTCTTCCAGTCTTTCGGTCTTCTCTTTCTCTGTTTCGTCTGAAGCTGGTTGAGCTTGAAACTCTGAACCGTTGGGTCCTTTTTCTTTCATTTCAACCCTATTTTACTTTAAAGCCTCTCTCCGTTCAAGAGCAAAAGGTAAGATTTGCAATTTAATGGAACTATTAAACAATATATAGATATACCGGTCCATAAATTGGACCAATGGGGCTGACTTTAACCGGCTCCCAGCCAGGAAGAGAAAAGGCAATGGAAACTACTCGCGCTCCTTTGGGCAATTCTTTTTTTAACTTCTCTGTTAGTTTGTCGTTGGTTTCCTGAAGCAAGTAAAGGGTAATCACCGTCGCCCCTGACAAATCGGTTTTAAAAATATCTTGTTTGAAAATCTTAGCGTTTCGACAGCGCATAATTTTTAGCCAAAGTCGGGAGTAAAAAACGCGTAAGGGGTCAATTTCTACTCCGTAAGCTTCCTTGGCCCCTCTTAAAGCCGCGGCAATTACTAATCGACCGTCACCAGAGCCCAAATCATAAAAAACATCATCCTCGCCGACTTTGGCTAATTTCATTACCTCCTCGACTACTTCCGGCTCTAAAGGAACAAAGGGAGCGCCTTTCTTGGCAGTCTTCATCACGTAAGGACCCCAGAAAATGGCGGCCAACAGCAAGGCCCCTAAGCCAAAAAGTTCTAGCATAATCTAATGGTAGCAAATTTAACTGTCTTTAAGTAGTTTCTGACCCACTTTGTTACCGTTGAAAGCGGTTGCCGGAAAAAGTAAGATTTAAATATCGATGGAACAACACCCAGTACCCCAACCAATCACCAGTTATGAATTTCGCCTCGTCGGCGATATGACCTTAAGGCAATTCGGCAAATTGGCCGCCGGGATAGTCCTCGCCCTAATTGTTTACGCCATTAATCCCCCCAGTTTCATTAAGTGGTTTTTAATTCTTCTTTTTGGCGGGGTCGGGGCAGCCGCCGCTTTTGTGCCGTTTGAGGGGCGGCCAATTGATGTCTGGATTATTGCCTTCTTTAAAAGAATTTACTCCCCCACTCAATATACTTGGAAAAAGCGAGGAGAAGGAGAAGATTTGATTTCCACCAAAAAAACTACTTCTCCCGTTTCCCCCCTGCCGTTGGTTAAGCCGCTCAGTGCTCCCACCGCTCCACCTTCCCCGGCAATCACTAGATCCACTCCTCCCCCACCACTGGTCAGTCCTCCTCGACCAGCCACTATCTTTCAGGCGCCAAGTATCCCCAAACCACCCCTCGCGCCGGCAGTCGCGGCTAAATTTACGAATATGGCTATTCCGGCTACCCCTTCGATGCCCAATCTACTTTCCGGTTTCGCCCATGACCAGCAGGGAAAAATTATCGAGTCAGCCATTCTTGAAATTCGCGATGTCGCCGGGAATCCGGTGCGCGCTTTTAGAACCAATAAATTGGGCCAATTTAGAAGCGCGACTCCCCTTCCCAGCGGTCTTTACGAAATAGAAACGGAAAGAGAAGGCTACCGCTTTGATATAATCAAAGTGGAATTGAAAGGCGAAATTATCTCGCCAATTGAAGTTATCAGCAAGTAAGAGTAGAAGAGTGTAAGAGTAGAAGAGTATAAAAACTTCTACTCTCCTGCTCTCCCTCTCTCAAGTTCTAAAAACATATGGACCCTGCCCAAATTCCCATCCGTGCCAGCACTCAAGAACATCTGCCAATAGAGGATATTCAGGACGATTTAGTTATCCTCAAAGACGGCTCGTGTGCGATGGTTCTATCGGTTTCTTCTCTAAATTTCGACTTGCTCTCCGAGCGAGAACAGGAAGCCATTATTTATGCCTATGGAGCTCTTTTGAACTCACTCACTTTTTCAATTCAAATTTTACTCCGCTCGGAAAGGAAAGATATCTCTTCCTACTTGGACCTTTTAGAAAAACAAGAAGCGAAAAAGAGCAGCTCTCCCCTTTTGGCCGGCCTAATTAATTCCTACCGTAAATTTGTAGCCGAGATGGTGAAAAAAAACAATGTTCTGGACAAAAAATTTTATGTCGTTATCCCCTTTTCCTCTTTAGAGCTAGGAATAGCACCAACCCTCACCTCAATTTTTAAGAAAACTACCTCGCTTCCCTACGCTAAAACCTATATCATTACCAAAGCCAAGACCGCTTTGACCCCCAAAAGAGACCATTTAATTAAGCTCTCTGCCCGGCTGGGCTTAGTCGCCAAACAGTTAATCAGCAAAGAGCTAATAAAGCTTTATTATGGCATTTATAATGCGGAAATGATCGCGGCTGAAAGAGAGGCCCAAAAGAAGGCTTAAGATGAAAACTGATTTATTAAAAAATATCAATCTCGATAAATTAAAGCAACTAAAGGGGAAAATCCCCAATCTTAAACCGCCAATCGTGACCAGCGGTCCCAGTCAGCCCCCAACTACCTCAACGGCTCAAGATACGATTGCGCCTTCGGCGATTGAAGTGGACTTTGACCATCTAAAAATTAACAATCATTTCGTCCGCACTCTTTTTGTCGCCGGTTATCCTCGTTATGTTAGTGCCAACTGGCTTTCCCCTCTGGTCAATTATGATCATTCGCTCGATATTGCCCTCTTTGTCTATCCCGTCGAAAGCAAAACGGTTTTGGATGATTTGAGAAGAAAAATTGCCGAAATGGAGGCAGAAATTGCCACCGATATGGAAAGGGGTCGAGTGGCCGACCCCGCCACTCAAGCCAAACTAGAAGACGCCCGAGTGATGCAGGAACAGTTAGTTAAGGGAGCCGAGCGATTTTTCCAATTTGGGCTTTACGTGACTATTCAAGCAGAAGGCATCGAAGAATTAAACGAAATTTCCCGCGGAGTGGAATCTACTTTAGCCTCTCTGATGATTATTCCCAAACACGCCACTCTCCAAATGGAAGAAGGTTTTAAGACCACTCTACCGCTTTGTTTGGATTACCTAAATATCACCCGCAATATGGACACCACCTCACTGGCCACAACTTTTCCTTTTACTTCTTCGGAGTTAACCGCTAACGAGGGAATTTTATACGGGATTAATGAACACAATGGTTCCCTGATTATTTTCGATCGGTTCACTTTGGAGAATTATAATAGTGTCGTTTTTGCTAAAGCGGGAGCGGGCAAAAGCTATTTGGTAAAGCTGGAAATTCTGCGCTCGCTAATGTTTGATGCTGAAATTATTGTCATCGACCCAGAAAACGAGTATGAAACTCTCTGTCAGGCGGTCGGCGGCGAATATATTAGCTTTGGTTTCAATTCTCAAGCCAAGGTTAATCCTTTTGACCTTTCTCAGGTCCGGGAAGAGGGAGAAAACGAACTTAACAATAAAATCCTTTCTCTCCATTCTCTTTTCAAAGTAATTATGGGCGAACTAAACGCCACGGAAGAAGCAATTTTGGACCGCGCTTTAATTATGACTTACCAGATGAAAGGAATTACTCAAGACCCAGGAAGCCAGACGAAAGAACCGCCTTTAATGGAAGACCTTTACAAAGTTTTAATCGGCATGGAGGACTCGCAATCCCGCTTGCTGGCGGACCGAATTGAGAAATTTGTGAAAGGGTCATTTGTCGGGATTTTTGACCAGTATTCTAACGTTGACATTCGCAATCCCTTTACTGTCTTTTCTCTCCGGGATATAGAAAGCACTCTGCGCCCCATTGCCATGTTTATTGTTCTGGACTTTATTTGGACCAAGGTACGCAAGGAATTGAAAAAAAGAATCTTAGTCGTTGATGAGGCCTGGTTTATGATGCAAACGCCTGATTCGGCCAACTTCTTAAATTCAATCGCCAAAAGAGCCCGAAAATACTACCTGGGAGTAACCACCATCACTCAAGATGTAGAAGACTTTTTAAAAAATGACTTAGGCAAAGCGATTGTCACCAACTCTTCCATTCAGATTTTAATGAAGCAGCATTCGGCGGCAATTGATAAGATTGGTCAAGTTTTTTATCTTTCCGAGGGAGAAAAACAGTTTCTTCTGGCTTGCGATGTCGGCGAAGGTCTCTTTTTCGCCGGCAGCAATCATGTGGCCATGCGGGCGATGGCCTCTCCCCAAGAACACCAGCTGGTCACTTCCAAGCCTCAGGAAATTTTGGCACAGAGAGCCCAACCAACCGCACCCGTTACTCCCCCGCCTACCCCTCCGCCAATTCCTTCTCCACCCCCATCTCCCCCGCCGCCGGTGGCCCAAAACCCGACTTCATCTTTACCGCCTCGATTTAAAAGTGAGATAATTATGGAGAATGGTCAACCAGCTCAACCAAAACCAAACCCTTAATTACTTAGCTGACCTCCCCTCACTCCTCAGTCAAGCACGCTCGTTTCTGGACTTGAAGAACCGGCAGGGGAAAGAAACCGATTTTGATCAAATTGACCAAGTTCTGCGAGTTTACGCTTTGAACTTAACGCTCATTAGCCTGGAAGAATATGAGAGTTTAGCCTTTGAGGAAGTTTTTGAGCGGCTGGAATGGCTTTTCAAACAGGAAGAACTAACTGGTGGCGGGAGCGTTCCGGTTAACTTAGCTGAACTAGGAGATGAATTAAGCCGGAAAAAAGAGAAAGAAGCTGAAGAGGCAGCCAAGCAGGAAGGGCTAGCCCAAGAGGTAAGTAAGTTAGCAAAGGATTTGAACAACCGAAGAAAACTCTTGAAAGCCCTCAAAGAGACTTCAATCCAACCTGAAGCCCAACCCCCTCCTGAATGGCAAACTATTATTGAAAATCTCCCGCCGGACAGCGATTTTTCCAATTCTATTCGAAAAACAGCGGCAAACCCTAATCTTTCTCAGATTGAAAAAGAAGCCATTCTTCAAAAGGAGTGGGAAGGACTGCTTGGGCAACAAACTCTACCAGCTACCGCCCTGGAAGGAGCCAAAGAACTGCCGCTTTCCTTAGAAACCTTCAGTTTGCTCGCCGAGCAATTAAACCAGCCTGCCAATCAGAGAGTCTCTTTAACCGAGCGCCTTCAATCCCTTAGTCAGCCATTAAGACAAGAACAAGCACTTCGCTTAAAAGAAACCCTGGAGGCTAACTTGGTTTCTCTCGCGCCCCTGGCCAAAGATTTGGGCTGGGAAAGAGTGGCAAAAACCGCTGCTTTGCAGGCAAAAGAAGAATTTAAAGGAATTCCTTTAGAGAAAATCTATCCTCGTGCTCTTCGGTTAGCTAAAGAAGCAGAAAAATCTGTGCCTGCCAGTTCACTTTCTGGCGAAGCCTCTCTTTTTTCTCCGCTAGTAATGGTTGTTAATGAAAAACTTGTTCCTTTTGTGGGACTTTATGAAATTTCCGGCAATCCTTGGGGCAATCACTGGCAAACAAAACATCCTGACTTAAATGACCAGCCGAAAAAAGCTCTTTTCTATTGCTTGACAACCAGTGGCGTTCCTGCAGAAGAACTAGAGAAACTAGGACAAATCCAACAAAGGCTTACCGGCGATCCCCAATCCCTTACCAGCCAACAATTATTCCAATTGGCTAACGAATTGCGCCAGTTTCAAACTCAATATTTTTCCCAAGAACCGACTTTCTGGCAAATTAATCGTGTAAGACAAATCTTTACTACTTTCAGGCCGACCGCTCCCCTAGGCAAAATTGTTCAGGGAGTAAAAAATTGGTTTTTTAAGACTGGTGCCGGGCAAGCGGTTAAGCTTTGGTTAAGAAGAGCCAGCCAAAAAAGTCTGGAGGCGCTTTGGGCAACGGCCAAAACCGGGGCTAGACAAGTGGCGGCTAAAGGAATCGCGGGTTTTCTAACCAAAATTGGCTTGGCATCGCTACTCAACATTGCTATCCCAGGTGGTGGTTTAATTGCGACTGCATTGGCAGCAGCGGGAGAGTGGCTAACTAAAAAAGTCTTTTCCAGATTAAAAAAGGTTGGTGGCTTTATTACCTCAGGCTTCGGCTTAGGTAATTTAATCCTGGGAGGAATAACCGGCCAATGGGAACCAGCAAAAGACGAATTTGGCTGGGTCAAATGGGTCGCCATTGGCCCGATTGCTCTAATTGCTTTTCTGACCTTCTTTACTAATAATCAAGTTAAAGACAGCGCTCTTTTGGGCCGAGGAGGCGGCGGTCCCCCTTCTGCCCCTGGATTGCCAGTGGCCAAACCACCAGAGTGTCAAGCTCCCCGCCATTTGGCCGAAGAAGTTATTTGCTTATTGACTCATCCACCCTGCAATTTTGATCAAAATCGAATTAATTGGGATAGCCGATCGTCAATTAGCAATTGTCTTAATAATGTTTCCCTGGCCGGTGGAGACGCTTTAATGGGGCTGAAAGAAGTCCTCCAGTATTACCATTGCTACGACTCTGCCCCCGGCTGTCCCCCAGTATGTCAGCCGGAAGAATGCCCGCTGCAGTGTCTTCAATTTGTCATTGCGATCACGGAAGCTATTGGCCAAAATATTAACCGTGGTTTCGACCATGCCGGCCTTTATGCCGACGACTATCCTTCATTCTATAAAAAGGTTGCCGAGCCGAATCTAGGTGATATTGCGGTTTGGCGGGGAATACCGGGACATATTGGCATCGTAATCAGCACCGTTCTTGGACCACCGGAAGACCACCCCACAATTCTGAAACTCTTGGTTGCCGAAGCCAACTTTGATCTTCAAGGCGGAGTCGGGTTAATCGAAAGGCCGCCGGCAGGGATGCCCGGCGGACCATCGGTTTACCTGCGTTTTTGCTCTGGCGGTAATTGTCAGTAAAAGTGGTTTATAATTCTAACTAAGATGAAAGTCGGTCAAAAAACTAAATTGATTATTATTCTTGCAGGAATCGTGGGGGTTTTGCTTGGCCTAAAACTATTACTCCCTCCGCCACTAACTCCAAAAATAATTAGAACCGACCCGGCCGATAATCAACAAAATGTTTATCCCAAACAAACCCTGAAATTAACTTTTGACCGTCCAATTTCTACTGAAGGCTGGCAGATTATCCCCTTTCCAAGCTTTGAGTTTTCTGTAAAAAACGATAAAGAAACTCTGGAAGTAATTCCTAAAAAAGAACTAGCGGCAGACACGCAATATAAAATCGAGGTTAAAAACAGCCAAGACCCTAGTTTTTATTTTACCTTCTCCTTTAAAACCGTCCCTGACCTCTTAGGACCACCGCCAGGGGGTAAAACTCCAAGCAAAGAAGAAGTAGAAAAATACTACTGGGACTTAAGCCGAAAAACCTACGAAGCCATGCCGCTTTTTGATTATGTTCCTTACAAAACGGAGAATTATTGGATTGGTTATACTAGGCCTTTAACTCTTTATATTTCCTTAACTAAAGATACTCCCGAAATTCGGGCGGAAGTCTTAGACTGGATTCGCTCCAAGGGAGTTGATCCCGCAACCCACCAGATTATTTGGAAGCTGAAAAAGTAACCTTACTCTGTCTGTAGCCTGACCGGCATAATAATGTGAAGAAAAGAGTCATCCCCCACTGCCTTAAAAACCCCGGGGTTTAAAGAACCATTCGTTTCCAGAGAAATCTCTTCCGTGGTTACTGCCCCTAAAAATCCTTGTAAAAAGCGGAAGTTAAAGGCAATTTCCCCTTCTTCTCCTTCAAGCTTAGCCGAAAGAGAGTTTTTATTCTCCCCTACTTGGGGTGAATTAGCGCTCATCTCTAAAGAGTCCTTGTTGATTTTTAATCGGACAATATTGGCTGAATCCCGGGCAAAAATAGCCACCACTTTAATGGCTCGGCTAAATTCTTCCCGATCTAAAACCAGCTTGCTGGTAAGATTTTGGGGGATGATTTTTTCATAATCAGGGAATTCTCCTTCGATTACCCTCGAGAAAAGTTCCAAATCGGAAAAGACAAAGACCACTTGATTTTGCTCTCGAGTGAATCCCATTTTAACCGTGGGAGATTTTTCATCGGCAATAATCCGTCCCACCTCCATTAAGGTTTTGGCGGGCAAGAGCAAAGAAACGTCCTCTTTGGTGGGGTTTTCTAGTTCCAAGGTTTTTAAAGAAAGCCGGTATCCGTCAGTCGCCGCCAAAGAGAGTCTTTTCCCTTGCAGTTTAAACAAAACTCCGGTTAAGACCGGCCGCCCTTCATCGGAAGCGGCCGCAAAAGCAACCTGATTAATCGCTTCCAAGAATTTTTCGGTTGGAAGAGAGAAAAGTGCCTCCCCGTTATAGCTGGGGAGTTTGGGAAACTCGCCAGCCGGGATCCCGTTAAGGGTTGCCTCATAACCTTCAGTGACAATTTTTAAGAGATTGCCTTCCGCGGTTAAATCTATTTTCCCCGGTGGCAAGGAAGCCGCTATTTCCGTTAAGATTTTCGCCGGAACCGTAATCTCTCCTTCTTTTTCGACTTTTGTTCCTAACCAAAGAGCAATTCCCATTTCTAAATTAGTGGCGGAAATTTGGAGTCGGTTTTTATCGGTTTTCAAAAGCAGATTTGCCAAAATGGGAAGTTGAGCTTTAGAAGAAATAGATCGCGAAGCGATATTAAGACCCCGGTTAAGGTTTTCCTGAAGAATTTGAATTTTCATTTCTCTCCTTTGTTTATCAATTTTAACTAAATATCTATTTAAATAGTAGTAGTAGTAGTAGGCGTTGTGTAAAAGTTGATATTTTTCTAGGCTTGCTTCGATTTTCGGGTTATCTTTCTGTTTACAACATGCCTAACTTATTGTGAGCAAGTTTGTTGATAACTTTCCCCATCTTTGTTGATAAGTGTAAAACCTAGGTGAGGTGTAGGGAAAGGCGCTGTTTTATCCCAGAAATATCCACTCGTAAATCCTCCTTTTCCCGAAGTAAGTTGGTAATCTTATCCACACCATACATAATGGTGGTGTGGTCACGACCACCCAGCAACTTGCCAACTTCCATTAAAGGCAAGTTCAATTCCGCTCGTAAAAGGTACATTAAAACCTGACGCGGAAAGGCAATTTCTTTTACTCGGCTTTGACTTTTTAATTGAGCGGCTTTGAGGTGGTAATAGTTGGCCACCGCTTCAATTACTTCTTTAGGCTTGATATTTTTCTCCCCCAGTTCCTTCTCTGCCAGGGTTTTGCCCAAAAGTGAGTTTACCAGCTCAACCGAAAGGGAGACACCTCTCGTTTCTGCCTCCGTGACTAATCGGGTCAAAAAGCCCTCCATTTTGCGGTTAGACTCAATATTGGCAGCGATCAGCTGAGCGATGTCCATCGCCAGTTCCAGTTTGCGTTGTCGAGCCTTGATGAGAAGAATGGCCGTTCTTAGTTCAAAATCGGGCGTCGGAATATCGACAATTAAACCGGCCTCAAAGCGAGACTTAAGCCGTTCCTCTAACTTAGCAATTTCTTCCGGTGGGCGGTCACTGGTTAGAACAATTTGGCCGCCTTCTCTTTGAACGGCATTAAAAGTATGAAAAAATTCTTCTTGAACGGTAAGTTTGCCAGCGATAAACTGAACATCATCTAAGAGTAAAACTTTAGTGCTTCGATATTTCTTTTTGAACTGGTCGGTGGTTTTGTTTCGAATAGCATTAATAATTTCGTTGGTAAATTCTTCGCCCAAACAGTAAAGGACTTTGGCCGACGGGTTCTTTTTAAGAATTTCATGACCAATCGCTTGCATTAAGTGAGTTTTGCCAACTCCTACCCCACCCCACAAGAAGAGCGGATTGTAAGCGCTGCCAGGATTTCTGGCTACGGCCGTCGCGGCCGCAAACGGAAGTTGATTAGAAGAAGAAACAGCGAAGTTTTCAAAGGTAAAATCTGACCGTAAACGATGGTCGATGCGAGGAACGACAGATTCGGAAGTAGCGCTTTGACTGAAGAGAGGACCGCTGTCTAGGGGCGAAGAAGCGAGGGGCTTAATTACAAAAACAAGGCTGTTGTTATTTTTGGTCTGCCGGTCCAGGACATCTTTTAAAAGACTGTAGTAGCGGCTTTCGATTAAATTTTGGATATAACCGGAGGGACAACCAATGGTGGCGATATTGTTCTCCAAAGAAACCAATTGAGTGCCTTGAAAAAGAGTTTGAAAAATTGCTTTTGAAACGGAAATTTTTAGTTCTTCTTGAATGCTTTTCCAAAGGAAATTATTGTTCATAGACCAGTCTTCCTTACTGATAACTTTGGGCAGGAGACAGCGAAAGTAAATTCATCATAAGAAGTTATCCACAATTTGTCAAGGAGAATATAAGTTAGAATTTCAAGCCTTCTTTTGATTTTGAATTGTCACTTTGAATTTTTAACTTTGCACTTTTGGTTATTTAAGCTATAATTACGACAGAAACTACAGTGTTTTTAAATATAATTTCGGACAATAGGAGAAAATATGCCCAAACGAACCTATCAACCTAAAAAAACCAAAAGACTAAGAAAGCATGGATTCAGGAGTCGGATGGCGACTCATAACGGCCGGAAGGTTATTAAACGCCGGAGAGTAAAAGGGAGAAAGAAAGTCACCGTTTCCGGTTAAGATTGAGCGTGATAAGTAAGTGAGCTAGATGCTTCCTCGAAAACATCGCCTAACGAGAAAAGAAATTACGAAAATAAAAGAAAGCCGGTCGCACATTCTCCAAGGACGCTTTTTTGGTTTGGTTTTTCAACCCTACCCTAACGAGCAAAAATTTGGCTTAATTATCTCGAATAAGATTTCCAAAAAAGCAGTTGAGAGAAACCGGGTGAAGCGATTGCTTATGGCGGTGGTCAAAGAGGAATTTGGGGGCAAAGAGGGCAAGTTTCTTTTCTTAGCTAAGAAAAGTAGCCTTGCCGGAACCCGGGAAGATTTTATTAAAGAAATGGAGGAATTTGAAAGAAAAATTAAATGAAGCAATTAGTCCTTTGCTTAATTCGGTTCTATCAAAAATATCTTTCTTTTGACGCCGGTCTTCTTAAAATGCTTTTTTTAACCGATAAGGCTTGTCGTTTTCAGCCCTCTTGTTCCGAGTATGCCCGTCAGGCGATCGAAAAATATGGTATAATGAGCGGTGGCTGGAAAGGAGTGAGAAGGATTGTCAGGTGTCACCCTTGGAGCAAAGGCGGTAAGGACCCTCTAAGATAAAATTTAACCAAAATTTGTTTTTTGTCCTTCTAAAGTAATTTAAAAGTATGTTTCAAATTCTGGCGCAACCAATTTTAAATGTCTTAATCCTTTTTTACAAAATCTTTTTTTCTAATTTGGGCTTGGCGACGATTGCCTTAACGGCTTTAGTTCGTCTCCTCCTAATTCCCCTCACCAATCCCCAAATGAAATCCGCCCAAAAGATACAGGAGTTGGGTCCAGAAATGGAAAAAATAAAAACGAAGTTCGGAAAGAATAAACAAAAACTAATGCAGGCCCAGATGGAACTTTATAAGAAGCACGGCATTAATCCGACCGCTGGCTGTCTGCCGCAAATTTTGAACTTCGCCATTTTAATTTCCATGTTTCAAGTTTTCAATCAAGTTATGAGGGCGGGCGCTAGCGCGGCGGAAACTCTTAACCGGAGTCTTTATTCTTTTGCTCAATTGCCCCCCAACTCTACCTTTAATTTTCAGTTCTTGTTTTTTGATTTGAGCCGTCCCGACCTAATCCAAATTCCCGGCTTTGTGGCTCTCCCTGGGATACTGGCGATTTTAGCCACAGTTTTTCAATTTCTCTCCTCGAAAATGATGATGCCTGTCGTTAAGGTTCAAGAAAAAGGGGCCAAGGCCACTGAAACCCAAAGCGATGATATTTCGACGATGATGCAGAAACAGATGCTCTATTTTTTCCCCTTAATGACTCTAATTTTGGCCTATACCATGCCGTCAGGAGTAATGCTCTACTGGTTGATCTTTTCTCTTTTTACCCTCCTTCAGCAATGGTTGGTTAATCGTTATGTTAATAAAGGTAAGATGATCACGGAGACCTCTCATGAATAAAGAACATTTAAAAGAAATTGAGTGCGAAGCCACTGCTCTTTTAACCAGCTTAGGGGTGACGGCGACAGTGGCCGCCAGTTTTGATGAGGCGACGGGAGTAATTGCTCTGCAGATTGAATCGCCGGAAGCAGCTTTTCTTATCGGTTTCCATGGCGAAACTCTCCAAGCCTTACAGCTGATACTTTCTTTTGTTGCTCATAAGGTTTTGGGAGAGTGGGTTAAAGTGAGCGTTAATGTTGGCGATTACCGCCAAAAAAGGGAGGAACAATTGCGCCGGCTAGCTCAGAACTTGGCGATGAAGGTGAAATTTTCTGGCGAAGCTCAATCGATTCCTAATTTAACCGCCGCGGAAAGAAGAATTATTCACTTGGCCTTAGCGGACCATCCGGAAGTTATCAGTGAATCTGAGGGTGAAGGTCGGCAAAGGGTCTTAACGATTAAGCCGCGGGCAGCTCAATAAAACCAGGTGATTGAGGGGATAATTTTAGCCATCCTCTTACTTCTTTTGCCAAGCCAGTTTGGGCGTCATTTTTGGCCTTCGGAAGCGTATCTCTTTGGCCTTAAGGTTGACTACCTCTCCCCCACCCTCTACCTCCAAGATTTATGTCTCTTGCTTCTTTTTCTTTTCTCAGTGAAAAGGAACCGGAAAAAATTTTTTAGTGAAAAAAAGCATTTAATCTTGGCGGGATTATACGTTTTAATTTCCTCCTTGAATATCGGGTTTTCCCCTAACCCTCAAGTCTCTTTTTTTTCTTGGCTGAGAATAACCGAACTGGTTTTTCTTGGTTGGTTTGTCTCTCAAAACGCGGGCCAAGTTTTTTCTCTTCTGGGTCGGATTTTACCCCTAACTTTAGTTTTTGAATTTTTTTTGAGCTTGAGACAAGCTATTTCTCAATCTTCCCAAGGCGGCCTATTTTGGTTTTTAGGGGAGCGCTCCTTCACGATTTTTACTCCAGGAATTGCTCGCGGTTCATGGTTAGGAAAAGTTCTTTTGCGTCCCTATGGGACTTTTTCTCATCCAAACAGCTTAGCAGGATTTACTTTAGTTGCCCTGATTTTGATTTTCGGGAAGAGGAAATTGAGTCTTTTCGACCGATTAGCCATAAGTTTGGGATTTATTTTGCTTTTACTGACCTTTTCTCGGGCGGCTTGGTTAGCGGCTCTTATCTTAGGTCTTCTTTTCCTCTTAAATCAGCTGAAACTGGGGTTTCTTAGAAAAACATCTCTCCGGCGTTTCCCCTTTTTAGCCTCAATATTCTCTCTGCCTTTGTTGACTTATTTTTTTAGCCGGACAACGATCGACTCTTCTTCTTTTCTAATCCGTCGTGAGTTGGCGGAATTCTCTTTACAAGAAATGAGGGAAAATCCTTTAATTGGCTTTGGCGCCGGTCGTTTTGTTATTAGTCTTTCTCAAAATCGGCCGGTATGGCAATGGCTTTACTGGCTTCAGCCGGTGCACAACATTTTTCTTTTAGTGACCGCCGAAGGAGGGTTCTTTGGTTTAGCCCTTTTTGGTTATTGGGTTTTTGGCGGCCTTTTCTCTCTCTTGAAAAAAACCAAAGACGCCTCTACCTGGGCAATCCTTTTAGCTTTGGGAGCGATTCTCTTGACGGGTCTTTTTGATCACTACTGGCTAACTTTAATTCAAAACCAGCTATTTTTTGCGGTAGTCCTGGGTTTAAGTTGGGGAGTCGCCGGTAAAAATCCTTAACTGCGCCTTCCTCATTGAAAGTGATAGAATTAGGCAATGAAAGTTGGTTCCCGAGTATTCTTCAATACCTTTAGTCAGATTTTCGGTCGGGGAGTGGTGGTTGGAGTGTCTCTCTTAACTACCGCCGTCTTAACTCGTCTTGTTGGTGCTTCGGGTTATGGTGATTATGTTTTTATCACCGCTTTTGTCTTGATTTTTGTTGGTCTGTCTGACTTAGGCATAACCACGATTGCCGTGAGAGAGACAGCCAAAAAGAGAGGAGAGGCTTCAGTAATTTTCGGCAATGTTTTAAGCTTGCGCCTTTTTACTTCTTTTTGTCTTTTTCTGGTTTTGAATCTGGCGATTTTCTTTTTGCCGCAGTTTAGGAACTTGCGTGAACCCGCTTTTTTAGCTTCATTTGTCCTTTTCTTTTTAGTTCTGCGGACAACCGCGCAAGGAGTGCTCCAATCATCATTTCGGCTGGACTTAGTTTCGTTCCTAGAAATTCTGGCGGCGGGGGTTTTCCTTTTAGCCCTTGGTGGCCTTTTTTGGGCAGGCAAAGCGGTCTCTTTAAATTGGTTAATGGCGTTTTGGTTAGGCGGAGCCTTCTTGTCCGGCTGTTTGGGCTGGTTATTTTCTCGCCACTTTATTTCTTTCCGACCGACGCTTTCGCGACCAATAGCTGATCGTCTAGTGAGGGAAGCTTTACCGTTAGGTCTTTACCTTTTGCTTTATTCCGTTTATGACCGAGGGATTGACTCTTTTATGATTAAAACCTACGTTGACAGCGCGGCTGTGGGTTATTATGGTTTGGCTTACAAAATTCATGGTAATTTAATTCTGGGAGCGGCCTTTTTAATGAACAGCCTTTTTCCTTTTCTCTCTTCCTTGGAGGAGGGGACATCAATTTTGAAGAGAACTTTTGAAAAAACCTTTACGGTTCTTTTGCTAAGCGGACTGGCTATCCTTCTGGTTGGTTTGCCTTTGGCGCCCCCAGTAGTTAGGATAATTGCGGGGAGCGATTTTGCCCCCTCAGTTTTAGCCCTGCGGATTTTACTCCTGGCGACAGTTTTTGCCTATCTTAACCACCTTACGGGATATATAATGATTGCCACAGGTAAACAGAAAGAACTGTTTTCTTTTTCTTTAGTGGCGCTGGTGATTAATTTAGGTTTAAACTGGCTTTTGATCCCGCGGTATTCCTTTTTCGCCGCGGCTGGAGTAACGGTTTTAACCGAGCTTTCCATTTTCCTATTGACTCAGAGATTTTTGAGTCGACGATTGGGTCTAAGATATTCTTTTTCGGCCTTAGCGGATAATCTTAAATCGCTATCTTTAAAGAAACAAAAATATTTTCAGGAACTTTGACGGTAGGACTAATGAAAAAATATTTAATAATCAAAACTGACGGAGGAGCCCGTGGTAATCCGGGACCAGCCGCAGTTGGGGTTTTTATTGCTGACGAAAAAGGAAAGGAAATCGTTAGATTTGGAAAAGGAATTGGGCGAGCAACCAATAATGTAGCAGAATACCAAGCGGTAATTACCGCGTTGGAGTGGGTGAGGAATAATCTCAGGGATGAAATTCAGGAAGCAAAATTTTTTTTGGATTCGAACTTAGTGGTGAGTCAATTAAACGGTTGGTTTAAAATAAAGGAACCGCATTTGCGGGAATTGATAGTAAAAATTAGGGAGTTAGAACAACTTGTTGGCGGAAATATTTCCTATCATTACATTTCACGCAATGATAATAAAATTGCTGATAATTTAGTTAACTCTTCGCTTGATGGTTCAGCTCATTGAAGTAGTTTTTCACGTTCAGAATTTGTCATAACGGGTTTTTTTTGTTTTTAAAATCGTTTAGAATTTCCTTAATGTCTAGTTCCTCTTATAACCTAAGAACAGAATTTAGTAATTACGCTAATGTTTTAGTTATCGATGAGACCGGTGAGTACTCAGCGATACTGGTTGAAAAGCTTTTGGGCGCTAACTGTTCTCTAAATTATTTTGGCAAAGAAAGTCGGAATTCTTTTTCTTATCTCTCATCGAGAAAAGAATTTCAATATCTTAATTCTTTTTCGGAAATTGATTCCCTAAAAAAAATTGATTATCTTTTTTATTTGCCGGCGCCGTTTGGCGTTAATCTTCCTCTCCCAAAACTTGCAGAAAGTGTTTTTAGGGGAGCTTTAATTAAAGAAAGAGATCTTTTTCGCTTAACTCAAGAAAACGCGTGTAAAATTTTAGTTTGTTGTGCTGTCGATTCAATGGCCATTGAAAAATATCAGGGTTTAGTGGGCGAGAGGGGACTAAATGCGCGGTTGGCGGTTTTTGACTGTCTTTATGGTCCAGGAATTAAATTAGGGTTATTGGGTGAGCTTTTTCGAGCCGGGGTTAGCGGATACCCGGCGAAAATTCCTTGGCCGGCGGAGGAACCAATTTTTCCTTTGTCAGCAGAAGCCCTGGTGGGAGAGATTATCAGTTTGGCCTTTTCTCCCCAAACTAAAGGGCAGGCCTACTTTTTGGAGGGAAGACAAACTAATTTAGCCGATTTTATCAATTCTCTGAAACAGTTCTGGCCCGGAATGACGGTAGACTTTTTGCCAGCTGAGAGGAAAAGGAGGAAGGGTAAAGAGTGGGGCTTGGAGGAATTGTTGGTTAATGAGAATTGGGAGGAGGGGCTGGTTAAGACCGTTGATTGGTTTCAGAAAACTTTTCCTCCGCCGGCCCCGCCAACCGTTTCGCTTTCCCAAACGAAAACAATTTTACCCAAGAAAGAGCTTGTCCTTCCTGAGGAACTTTCGAAGCCGCCGAGCTTTACTCCGGAACCCTTATTGGAGCCACCCCTCCCTCCAGAGCCAAGAGAAAACGAAAAAGAGAAAAAACCAACTTTGCCAGAATTTTTGGTTCAAGAAAAACTTCCCTCTAGGCGAGAAAAGAAAACAGAGGCCGATCGTCTAGCGGTTTCGACCCCCAGGAAACTGTTCTGGGGCTTAGGTATCTTTCTTTTTCTTTCTTTTAGTTTCTTTATTTTACCTTTATTCTTGGCTGGCACCCTTGGTCTTTGGGGAATGAAGGAATTGGAAGGAGCGCGTCAAGCGGTTGACCGCGGGGGTTTTTCTTTGGCCCTTAAAAAAAGCCATTCCGGCGAGAAGTTTCTAAATTTTTCTCAGCGACTGCTTTTAACTACCAGTCCTTTTTATGCCTTAGTGGGGTTTGATAAACAAGTGGCGGTGGTGGTGGCCGTTTTCCAATTTAGCCAAAATCTTAATGAAACGCTTCAATTTGCCTTGTTGGCCAGTCAAGACCTTTTTGCCTGGACGGATAATTTTTTTGAAGGAGGGGAGGTGAATCAGCCGGAAATATTAGGATCAATTAAAGCGAACTTAGCTTCTGCCTACGAACAAGCTTCTTTGGCTCAATCTTCTTTGGCAGCAGTGGAGCCGGGCTTCAAATATTTAAAACAAACTACTCAGTATGAAAAGTTGAAGAACTATTTGCCGGAAAGCCGGGAAATTTTAATTAAAGGCCAATCTTTATTGGCCCTTTTTCCTGAGATCTTAGGTTTTTCGGGCAGAAAAACATATTTAATTCTTTTTCAGAACAACGCTGAGCTGCGGCCGACGGGGGGTTTTATCGGCTCTTATGCGATTGTCAATTTGGAAAATGGTAAGTTAGTCGGTTTTGAGGTTTTTGATGTTTATCAGGCCGATGGTCAACTGAAAGGCCATGTTGAACCCCCGGCAAAACTCAAGGAGTACTTGGGGGAAGCGAATTGGTTTTTGCGGGATTCCAATTGGGATCCGGATTTTGCTGTTTCGGCTCAGCGGGCCCAGTGGTTTTTAGATAAAGAGCTTCAGGTAACGACTGACGGAGTGATGGCGGTCACTTTGGAGACAGCCCGGAAGATACTGGCGGCCTTGGGTGAAGTCGAGGTCCTGGATTATCAGGAAAAGGTTAATCAGGACAATCTCTTCCAGAAAGCCGAATATTATTCAGAATTGGGCAGTTTCCCTGGCTCCACTCAAAAGAAGGATTTTTTGGGCAGTCTTTTTCAGTCTCTTTTCGAAAGAATTAAAAACGCTGAAGAGGGAGAGCTAATGGAGGTGGGAGGAGCTCTTTTTTCCTCGTTGGAGCAAAAAGAAATTCTTTTTTATTTTAACGATGCGGCGGTGCAGAAAGTGGTGGGAAGCCTGAATTGGAGCGGGAACATTCGCGAATACCAACCAAAGGCAGGGTTAGTGGCGGCTTTCCCGGATTACCTTTTTCTCAATGAAACTAATGTCGGAGTGAACAAGGCCAATTACTTTTTACAAAGAAAAATTGACCATCGAATTAACCTTAGTCGCGATGGTCGAGTTGAAGAGAAATTAACGATTGCTTATGAAAACCAAAGCCAATCTGAAGATTGGCCGGCCGGGACTTATAAAACCTACTTGAGGCTCTATCTACCCCAAGGGGCTAAAGTCACTTCAATTCTGATTACCGACCCTAAAAACTCCTCTCTCTGGTTGCCTTTCGAATGGCGATATTTTGATATTTCGGAAGACCATAATAAAGCGCTTTTCGGTTTCTTCTTTGAGGTGCCAATTCAGACCAAAAGGGCAATCGAGATTAAATATGAACTAGCTCAAAGAATGGATTTCTCTCAGAGGCTTAACGCTTATCTTCTTTTAGTTCAAAAACAGCCAGGAGCTCATCCTTCGGACTACACTCTTAATTTTGCTTATCCAGAGAACTTTGTTCCGGTGAGGGTGATTCCTTCGGCGATAGTTGGCCAACAGCAGCTTTTGACTAGTGATAAGCTGATTAAGGACCTCATTTTTCAACTGGACTTGGCTCACTGACTACTTTTGGTTTGCATTAAGCTTGAATTTTTGTTAAAATTCAAAAGTTGCTTTGTTAATTTATTAGAGGAAGAGAATGGCAGAGATTAAATTAAACGCTCAAAAAAGAACGGTCACTGGCCGAAAAGTCAAAAATTTAAGGAAAGAGGGCCTAGTGCCGGCCAATGTCTTTGGTAAGAATACTTCTTCGATCGCGGTAACCCTAAAAAAGGACGAATTTGCGAAAGTATTTGAAGAAGCAGGTGAAACCGGAATTGTAAAACTGTTAATTGCCGATGACAAAGAAGAGAGACCCATTTTAATTCAGAATATCCAAAGTGACCCTTTAACGGAAGAGCCGCTTCACGCCGATTTGCGCCAAATTATCCTGACAGAAAAGATAACCGCGATGATTCCGGTAGAGATGATGGGTGAATCACCGGCGGTGGAGCAGAAGCTGGGAATTTTAATTCAAACCGTTGCTGAAGTAGAAGCGGAAGCGTTGCCAATGGATTTACCAGAACATTTTGTGGTTGATGTGACGAGGCTGGCTAATGTCGGAGATGAGTTTACAGTCAAAGACCTTTCTTACGATAAAAGCAAAGTCGAGATTCACGCAGAGGAGAACTTAGTTTTAGCTAAGATTGAACCTTTGGCGAAAGAAGAAAAAGTTGTGGTTCCGCCAGCAGAAGAGGTGGTCGAAGAAGAGGCTAAAGTTCCAGCTGAAGCTGAGGCTCCAGCCGAAGCGGAAGAGGCGCCAGCGGAAGAGAAAAAAGAAGAAGAAAAAGAGTAACGCCTACTTTCTTAAAAGTTCTTCCAGGAGAGAAATCTTTTGGTTATTGGGATCCAGATTTTTGGCGTGGTTGAGAGCCTCCTGAGCTTTTTCTCGGTTGCCAGCTTCGGCATAAGCGGCAGCCAACTTAAGCCAGCCGTCGCGGAAGTCAGGTTTTTCGGCGACAATTTTTTCCCAGTTGGCAATTTCCTGCCTCTGGGTTTGGATTTCGGCTTGCAGGCCTAAGACTCGACGGTTAGTCTTTAGATTCTCGGCTCGCAATGCCAGGCAGGCAATGATGAAAAAGAGAAGAGCAAAAACAATACTGGGGGATGTTTCTTTTAGTTTCTTATCAAGAGTGGACCAATATTTCCAAAAGTAGCTTGGAAAGAAGGGATGGACTTTGTGCTGGCTCTTTCCCACCTTAGAGTTTCTGGCCATAAGGCCATTCTAGATTATTTTTGGACTTTTGGCCAGGGAGTAACAATGAGGGGCAAGTCGTCTTTCCGGGGAAATTCCTGCCACAGCGTTTCGGTGACAAACGGCATAAAAGGATGCAAAAGTTTTAGGCTGTTTAAGAAAACATAACGCAGGACAGAGAAAACCACTTTATCGTTTTCCTTGATTCTTGTTTTGGCATACTCAAGGTATTGATCGGCAAAGCGGTGCCATAAAAATTCATAAATTGCCTCTGAAGCTAAGCCAAAATGATATTTTTCAATTAATTTGGTTACGCTCTTAACGGTGACATTGAAGTCTTTGATAATAGCTTTATCTTCTGACTTTAGACCGGCTAAGCCATCTGAATATTCCGGTAAGTCTGCAAATTTTGGGTATTCTTTTGCCTCAAGATTGCTCAAGATAAAGCGGCCGATGTTCCAAACTTTGTTGGCAAAATTGCGCATTGCCTTAATTTTTTCTTCGGAAACGACAATGTTTGAAGCAGGAGCAACACCAAAAACCAAGGACATTTTCAGAGCATCAGCTCCATATTCTTCTGACATAATTAGTGGGTCAACCACATTGCCTTTAGATTTACTCATTTTCTGGCCCCTCTTATCAACTACTTGCGCGTGGAGGTGCACCCATTTAAAAGGAACCTCACCCGCCAAATAGATTCCGAACATCATCATCCGGCCGACCCAAAAAAACAAGATATCCCAAAGAGTATCCAAAACACTGGTAGGGTAGAAGTATTTAAAGTCTTCAGCGCTTTTTTCCGGATGCTCCACCTTAAAACCCAAAGTAGTCAACGGCCACTGGCCGGATAAAAACCAGGTATCAAAGGTATCGGTTTCTTGGAGTAGGTGAGTGCCCCCACATTTTTCGCAAGTTTCTTTTTCTTCAATGCTGAAAGTGGCTTCTACCGGAGCCATTAAATTTTGTAAACCCTCTTTAATCTCTTCAAAAGTATATTTGTCTTTCAATTCCTGATAAGTATCCCTAGTCAGATTTTGGTTTTTATTAAGAAAGTTTAGTTTTATCTTGGGATTACAATCCAGGCAATACCAAGCCGGAATTCTTGGGCCCCAAACGATTTGTCGGCTGATATTCCAGTCGCGAATGTTAAGAAGCCAGTCGAGGTAAAGTTTTTTAAATCTAGGTGGGAAGAATTTGGTCTGGCCGGATTTGGCTGCTTCAATTGCTGGCTTGGCCAGAGGAGCAATTTTAACAAACCACTGGGGTGAAAGCAGAGGCTCAATTATATTTTGGCAACGATAGCAAATACCAATAGTGTGCTTAAGCGGTTCAACTTTGATTAATTTTCCTGCTTTTTTAAGCTCTTCAATGGTTTTTTCTTTGGCTGCTTTAGGATAAAGGCCGGTGATTTCCGGGGTGCAATTAATCATTTTGCCACCAAAATCAATGCAAGAAAGAGCGGGTAAACCATGCCGCTCCCCAATTTCAAAATCAGTGATGTCGTGGCCGGGAGTAATTTTTAGCGCCCCGGTGCCAAAATATGGCTCCACTGCTTGGTCAGCAATGATGGGGACTTCTCTTTCTACCAGGGGGACAACAGCTTTCTTCCGGATAAGATTTTTATATCGCTTGTCTTTGGGGTTAACGGCGACGGCGACATCGGCAAAAATAGTTTCCGGTCGGGTAGTGGCAACTTGAATTGGGCCATAGTCGAGATAGTAGAGGGACTCATCTTTTTCAACATGGTCAACTTCGAGTTCAGAGAAAGCGGTGCCACAGTTAATGCAGTAATTGACAATTCTTTGGCCACGATAAATCAAGTTATCATGGAAAAGCTTTTTGAAAGTGGATAGAACTTGTTTAACAATTTCCGGCTCCAGACTATAGTGATAACGGCTCCAGTCCAGAGAAAAACCAAGCTTTTTAAGTTGATTTTTATTGATTTTTCGGTTCTCTTCCACAAAATCCCAAATTAGCTGGAAAAGTGTCTGGCGGTCATAATCGAAGCGGCTTTTGCCTTTTTTGGCCAATTCTCTTTCAAAAACGAATTGAGTTTCGATGCCGGCGTGGTCTGCTCCTGGCAACCATAAAGTGGGGTCACCAAGCATCCGGTGGTAGCGCACCAAAATATCCTGGATGACAAAAAGAGCGTGGCCCATATGAATAGGATCATTAGCATTGGGAAGGGGGAGAAGGATGGTAAAGGGCTTTTTGTTTTGATCAATTTTGGGCGTAAAGCAACTACCCTTTTCCCAGAGGGAATAGATTTTTTCTTCATGTTTTTGCGGCTGGTAGACGGGTTCCATAGGCCTTATTTTATCACTTTTTACCTTCAGCCGCGAGTTATGCTAAAATCACCTACGATGCTTTCCCAAGATGCCCAACATCTAATTTATTTTTTGGCGGAAAGAGATAAGGAAAAGCAGGCGGACGGACAAAAGCCTAAAATTAGCCTTTCCTCCGCCGTTGGCCTTTTTGCTTTCATTTATGAAAAAGCCAGGAACTTCGTTGATTATCAGGAGGAGCATTTGCTCTTACGGCGAGCAATTACTCGGATTCTTGTAAGAAGGACTAAGACGGAAACGAACCCCCAAAAATTAATTGAAGAATTAGTGGGAGAGCTTTTGATGGCTCGCTATTTAAGCAACGGGTTTTTGAGTGAGGAGAAAGTAACAATTGCCAAAAGAATCTTGGATAAGTATTTCTTGCTTTATCGACACCTTGGTCAGAGGAGGCTGGAAAACGGGGAAAGCCTTTGGGATTTTTTGCTTTCTTTAGCCGGGCGGGAAACTGAGGAGATTTTCGTTCCTTCAAATGAGGATTTACTCATCAATTTTGCCTTGAAAAAGATTGAAAAAAGGGTGATTTGGCCTAGCGGTGGTAGTGATGAAGAAAAAAGAACCCGGTTGCTGATTGCCTTAATGAGAGCGCTATCGAAAGATGAGGACCGAACGATATATTTTCACCTATGGCGGCTGTATTTTCCTTTTTGGAGTGAGGCAACGGAAAAAGAAATTATCTTAACGGCCAAAAACTTTACTGAGGCGGACTCCACCCTTAGAAAGCTTTTAAGCGAGAGCCAAGGAGAACCGCTAATGCGGCTTTTAAAAAAGCAAATTGCCCCATTTGAGATTTTAAGAGATTTAATCAATCAAGGTTTTGTGGAAGTGGAGGAAACTTTTTCTTCGTCTGATAAATTAGCGAAAGCGGCAGAAACTGCCGCGGCGGGACGATACCGGCGAGCCCTCTCGACCTTAAGGCGCAGTGCCGCCAACTCTTTTGTTTATATTTTTGTTACCAAGATGGTTTTTGCTTTGGCAATTGAAATTCCTTATGAGCTTTATGTCGCCAGTCACGTTAACTTTTTGCCGATTTTAATTAACCTCTTTTTCCCGCCTTCGCTGATGCTTTTTATGGCGTTAACGGTGGAGATGCCGACTAAAGAAAATACGCGAAGAATTGTGGAAGACATTTTAGTGATGACTTTTGGCGAAAGCGGGCTTACACCGCTAAAGATTGATTTTTCCAGTCAAAAATCTCCTTTCTTAACTTTTCTTTTCCGTTTCTTTTACGGCCTGGCTTTTTTGCTGACCTTTGGTTTGACGGTTTTTGTCTTGAGTAGGCTTAACTTCTCTTTGGTTTCGCTAGGAATTTTCTTTTTCTTTCTCTCCTCAATTGCTTTTTTTGCTTTCCGCATCCGCTCCTCTTTCAAAGAATTAGTGGTAGGAGAAGAAGGTGCCAATTTTGTCTCCACCACTTTGGATTTTTTTATGCTGCCTTTTGTTAAGGTGGGTCGGGCGATCTCCACCGGCCTAAAAGAAGTAAACATCTTTGTTTTTATATTTGATATTATTCTAGAAGCGCCGTTTAAGACCTTGCTGGAAATTATTGAAGGATGGCGTCAATTCTTGCGTGAGAAACGGGAGGAAGCCCTAAACGTGATTAAGTAGTTATTGTCCTGTTCCTCTTAAATACACTGCTTGCCAGGGTTTGTAATAAGAATAGAAAGTTTTCTTTTCTAGTACTTCGCCCCCACGAGTAACTTTATAGTCAAAAGAGGCTTTGGCTCCCCAAGCCTTCCAGTCAATCTGTTTAATCGCTCCCGCTGGCAAAGTCGGGTCGTCTTGGTAAAGATCGGGTGGGGGGGGCACTTTGTCCCAAACTTTTGCTTTGGAAATCTCCACTTTTCGACCGTCGCTAGTGCCATAAATTTCAAAGGCCAATTGCTTAGTTTTAAGGTTAATTGATCTTTGAATTAATATATGGGCGGGAGTATTATTTTTAAATTTCAAGTCGGCAGTAGGGTCGAAAACGGTCGCATCAAAACCGGGGCCTAAATCATCTTCATAATAGTGAACTCGATAAGCGTGGGCATGTCTTTCGGTAATCGGTAAACCAGCGTTGAAAGTCGCTCGGAAAAGAGTAGTGGAGACTTGGCAAACGCCTCCGCCGTCGCCTAAAACCGTGCGCCCGTCTTTAATAATGTAAGCTTGTTTAAAACCGGTGTCAGCGGAAACATCGCCTAAAGTACGGTTAAAAGAAAACTCTTCACCGGGGCCGATTAAAGTGCCATTTATTTTCAAGCTGGCTAGATTGAGGTTATGAACTCTTTCGCTGATAGAGCCGTAAAAAAATGAGCTGCCGCGCCCCAGGAGTTCTTTAATTCCCAGGGAATTGACATCCCCGGTCGAAATTTTAGCCGGGGTTTTATTAACAGGAATGATTATTTCCTCTTTTTCCTCGCCCTCTTCGAGTGAAGATAAAGCTTCCTCAAATTCATTGCCAAAGCGGTCTTCTTCTAGGGCAATCCCCTCTCGAGAAGGACGGAAAAGCGTTACCCGATTGTTTTCAAAATGAAAAGCAGCGTCTTCAGCCGGGCGGTTTACCGTTTTGGCCAAATTTTGGGCGAATTCGGTGATTCTGGTGCGGTCAAAACCACCGGCAAAGGAAAGGAAACTTATTATCTCTTCATCTTTGGTAGTCCAACTTTGGTCATCTAATTTAAGCCCGATTTGTTTATTCAGGAAAAGTTCGGCCCTTTTTTCGGTGGCGGCTGCCATTTCTGGAGAAATAGCGGGAGTAATGATAGTTAAAGGAATAGAGAGATTAGCCTTTGACTGAGGGCAAGCGAGGGTTTGGAAAAGACTTTCTTTTAGCTTTTTTGAATTAACCTCTTGACCATTTTCTCCTTTCTCTACGGATACGGTCTTTTTTTTCTGGGCATCTTGATTAATTTTGATTGATGGTTCAACGGCTGGTAAGTAAAGCTCGGCGGCGATATCACTAATTTGGGCCTCAAGCTTCTTCTCATCAATTTGGAAATCAAAGACAAAGTCTTTGCCTTGATAAGTAACCAGAATCAGCTGTTTTAAGTATTCTAAGGGAAATTTGCCTCGGCCGGCCCGGATGATTTTTTGAGTGGTTATTGTCGGTTGGTATTGCAGAGAGGATAAATTCAAAGAGCGATTCTGTTTTTGGGAAGTAAGAATGATTTCTGGTTGAGCTTGAGTTTCAATGATGCTGGTTAAGAAAAGAAAAACTTCATTTTGACTTTTACCTAAAAGGGGGGTTTGGCAAATCGTCACGCGGGGGTAAGCTCGGTTCTTAAAGGCTAAAAGATAGGCGGACAAAATGGCCAAGGGGGTTCCCAGCAGTATAACGAGAACAAAACCGAGCCAATTTAGCCGTTTTTCCTTGTTTTCCTTCGGAATTTTTTTTATTATGTTTTTAGCGACTTTTTTAATCGCTCGCCATGGAGATAAGTTCATTGCCGACAACTCCTCTTGCAACCACTCTGCCACCCGTTTCTCCGGGAACGCCAGCGTCGGTCAGCGCTTCGGCGCCGCCTTTGGCGAGTAACCCGCCCTCATTTTCCCCTGCGCCAACCAGGAATTCAAGAACCAAAAAAATTCTTTTGGGCTTAGCGGCAATTTTGATCTTGGGATTGGTTTTGTCAATTTTTACCATTTTTTTAAGGAGAAATGCAACTCAAACCAAGGTGGTTCTGACTTATTGGGGACTTTTTGAGCCTCCTTCAGTTTTTCAGCAAGTTATTGCAGACTTTGAAAAAACTCACCCCAAAATAAAAATTAATTACTCTCAAGAGAATTTAAAAACCTATCGAGAGAGACTGCAAGCAGCGTTAGGTCGGAATGAGGGCCCGGATATTTTTCGAATTCACCAGACTTGGATTCCCATGCTTGGCAGTTTTTTATCACCGCTACCGGCGAATGTTTACGATGCGGCTGCTTTTGAGCAGACTTTTTATCCCTCAGCTCAAGAGATGCTGCGTTTCCAGGGTCAATATATGGCTATCCCTTTAGAGTTCGACGGTTTGGCCCTTTTTTATAATGAGGACCTTTTTCGGGCGGCCGGGAAGACGCCACCGCGCACATGGGGAGAGCTCAAAAAAGTGGCTTGCGAGCTAACGGTTAAAGACAATCAGGGAAAGATTCGAACTGCCGGCGTCGCTTTGGGAACGACGAAAAATGTGGAACATTGGTCGGATATTTTAGGTCTAATGATGCTCCAAAATGACGCCAATTTGGCCAACCCCGCTTTTTGTAGTCAAGAAAGTAGTTCGGGTTTGGAGGGGGGAGAGGTTTGTTTGGGGCGAGACGCTCTCACTTTTTACACTCTTTTTGCCAGCAGCCAGGCCTGTGAAGATGAAGGAATGAATACGGGAGCGGTTTGGGATGAGCTTATGCCTACCTCAACTTACGCCTTTGCTACCGGTAGTGTGGCGATGTATCTCGGCCCATCTTGGGAAGTTTTTGAGATTAAGCAGCTAAACTCCAATCTTAATTTCAAAATTGTCCCGGTGCCTCAATTAGAAGGTAAAAATGTGGCTTGGGCAAGTTTCTGGGTCGAAGTGGTTTCCAAAAATTCCAAACATCAAGCTGAGGCTTGGGAATTCTTGAAGTACCTTTCCTCCAACGAGGTAATGCAAAAACTCTATCAGACTCAAAGTGCCCTGAGGCTTTTTGGCGAACCTTATTCCCGAGTCGATTTGGCCAATAGCTTGAAGGGGCAGCCCTTCGTCGGGGCTTTTATAGAGCAAGCGCCTTATGCTCAAGGTTGGTATTTGGCTTCTCGAACCGGCGATAATGGCCTAAACGACCAGTTAATTAAATATTATGAAGATGCGGTTAATGTTGTTAATCTGGGCGGAGATCCACTGGCTGCTCTGACCACTGCTAGTCAGGGGATTACCCAAGTCTTGAGACAATACGGGGTGGCCAAGTAGATGCAAAGATGCAAAGCCTTAGAGATTCAGGGGGAGTTCTCCAAGCGCTAATTTATGCTGATGTTTTTGATTATCCCTTAACCCTCGAAGAGTTGAGGAAGTTTTTGATCGGCGGCAATGAAGTTGGGATTAAAACTACCCAAAAGGCCTTGTTAAGGATTATCGCGGATTTAAAGCAGATTGACACGGACGGGGAATGGTTTTTTTTAAGGGGGAGAGAAAAAATTGTTGAGCTGAGGAAAAAGAGAGAAAAGTGGGCGAGAGAGAAGTGGGTGATTGCCCAAAAAACAGCGGCAAAGTTAGAAAGAATTCCTGGGATTCGGTTGATTGGAGTTACCGGTGCTTTGGCCATGAATAATTGCAAAAGAGAGGACGATATCGACCTTTTAGTAATTACTTCTGCGGGATGTCTGTGGCTGGTGCGATTATTGATTGTAATGCTTTCGCCACTGATGAAAATAGCCCGCAGGAAGCCGGGAGAGACAAAGGTCACAAACAAAATCTGTTTTAATCTTTTTCTTGAAGAGAATCATTTGGAGATTTCCCCACATAATCTTTTTTTAGCTCATGAGGTTTGCCAAATGAAACCACTTTTGAATAAAGATCGTGTTCATGAGAAATTTCTGTGGGGGAATCAGTGGGTAAAAGATTATCTCCCCAATGCTCTCAACAATGAAGCAATGAAGCAATATAGCAATAGTCAGCCTGTAAAGGCAATTGTTTCATTGTTCGACTGTTTCATTGCTGTTTTAAATAAAGTTGCTTTTGCATTGCAACACCAATATATGAAACCAAAAATGACCTCCGAAAAAGTCTCTCTCCACCAAGCCTTTTTCCACCCGCTTGATTTAGAACCGAAAATTCGGCGACAATACGAAGAGAAGTTGAAGGACTTGACAATTTTACAATAGGCCATATATAATAGCAATCGTATTCTTCAAGTGACAATTCCTAGTGTTAGTAAGTTAATAATTACTATTTCTAAAACCTATGGCAAAAATAAATCTTAAACCTACTGCCGGCTATGTCTTAATTGAGCCAGAAGAGGCAGTTAAACAGACTTCTTCCGGAATTGTTCTTCCCGAATCCCATGATGAAAAACCCCAGAAAGGCAAAGTTCTCGCTGTTGGCCCAGCCGAGCCTTGTGACTGCGGTGACTCAAAGTGCGCCAGAAAAGCGCCTTGTAGATTAGGAGATACCGTGATTTACAAAAAATGGGGCGGCAATGAATATAAAGTTGGCGAGAAAGAGCTCATGTTTATTAAATTTGAAGATATTATGGCAGTAGAGGCCTAATTAGAGTTGAAACCCGCCATACTTTTTGACAAAAATTAAGGCGGGTAAAGGAGAAAAAAATGGCCAAGGTTTTAAAATATAAAGAAGAAGCGAGAACCGCTTTGCTTAATGGCATGAAACAGGTTAACGAGGCGGTGGCAACCACTTTGGGCCCGAAAGGCCGCAACGTGGCGATTGACAAAAAGTGGGGGTCGCCGAGTGTTGTTCACGATGGAGTGACAGTCGCCAAGGAGGTTGAGCTTGAGGACCCATTTGAGAATATGGGAGCTTCTTTGATTAAGGAAGCGGCTTCAAAGACCAATGATACGGCTGGAGACGGAACTACTACTTCGACCATTCTTGCTTATGCCATTACTGCCAGGGGAATGAAGAACATTACTGCCGGTGCCAATGCGATGCAAGTTAAAAGAGGCATTGATCGGGCAGTGGCCGAAGTTTTGGCAGAAATTGACAAAAGAGCCAAGTCAATTAAAGGTAAGACCGAGATTGCTCAAGTAGCCACTATTTCTGCCGGTGATTCCCAAATTGGGGAGATGATTGCCGAGGCTTTGGAAAAAGTCGGCAAAGACGGGGTAGTCACTGTTGAGGAAGGAAAGGGCTTGGAGTTGGAAAAGGAATTTAAAGAAGGAATGGAATTTGATAAGGGCTATGCCTCAGCTTACTTTGTTACCATTCCTGAGCGGATGGAAGCGGAGGTGGAAGCTCCTTACATTCTAATTACCGACAAAAAAATTTCCGCCGTTTCCGATATTCTGCCTTTCTTGGAAAACCTTGTCAAAGTCACCAAAAACTTTGTCGTTATTGCCGATGAGGTCGAGGGTGAAGCTTTGGCCACTTTGGTCGTTAACAAGCTGCGCGGAACCTTCAACATGGTAGCGGTAAAAGCTCCAGGTTTTGGTGACCGCAGAAAAGCGATACTTGAGGATATTGCTATCCTCACCGGCGGGACAGTGATTTCCGAAGATACCGGCCGGAAACTTGATTCGGTGACGGCTGAAGACTGCGGCCAGGCGGATAAAGTTTGGGTTGACAAAGACAACTGTCGAGTTATCGGTGGTAAGGGTGATCCTAAAAAGATTATGGCCCGGATTGATCAAATCCGCAGTGAAATTAAGACCACGACCAGCGATTTTGATAAAGAAAAACTTCAGGAGAGACTGGCCAAGCTTTCCGGCGGAGTGGTGCAAATTAATGTTGGGGCAGCCACCGAAGTGGAAATGAAAGAGAAACTGGAGCGGGTCAAAGATGCGGTGGAAGCAACTAAGGCGGCCATGGAGAGCGGCATAGTCCCTGGCGGCGAAATCACTTTACTTAATATCGCTCGTACTTTGGACTTGAGTAAACTCAAAGGCGTCTCGAAAGATGAAGTTATTGGCTATGAAGTAGTTAAGGAAGCCTTGGAAGTCCCCTTCCAGACCTTAATTAGTAACTCTGGATTTGATCCGGGTGAGCTTTTGGCCAAGATAAGAGAAACCAAGTCAAACCAAATGGGGTTTGATGTAATGCAAATCCAGTCGGTAGTTACTGCCCAGCCAGTTGACTTGGTTGAAGTGGGAATTGTTGACCCGGCCAAAGTGGTTAAAGAAGCTTTGCGCAATGGTGCTTCTGTTGCTGGTATGGTTTTGACGACCGAGTGCCTGATTTGCGATAAGCCGGAAAAGACTCCGCCAGCTGGTGGAGCCGGTATGCCGGCCGGGATGGGTGGAATGGGAGAGTACTAAGTAGTCAGTAGCAAGTAGCAAGTAGCAAGGAATCGGTCCGATGAACATCTTGACATCGGGCCAATTCTTTTTGCTATAATCTTTAATAGATGCCTTCTTGTGAGAGATTAAAGGACTTTTTGGTCAGTCAAATCACTGGCATTGAAGACGATGAGAGAAAAAAGCCTTACCGGATTAACAAGGAAATGCGGGAAAGGCTGGAAAGGCTAAAAATTAAGTGGGCTATAGAGATGACGCCTAGACCCGAAAATCGCTGCCGCACTGTGAACTATTAACCTTCTAAGTCTTCTTTTGTTAAAATCTTCTTATAAGAGTTGGCAGAGTACCTAGGACTTTTAGTCCTGGGGTGAATGCCCATCTCTTTCAAACTTCCGAGCCTAAAGGCAAAACAAGTTTGAGAGTTCTGCCAACTCTTGAAAACTTAGAATTAATACCAAGGGCTTTTAGCCCTAGGAAGTTTATGAGGAAATGGTTTGCCGGAGGGTTAATTGTTGGGGGAATTATCCTTTTGGCGGGAGGCCTTTTTCAGCTTTGGGGGAGGGGAGAAGAAATCGTTTCCCCCTTGGCCTCTTCCTTGAAAAAATCTTTACCGGGGGGAAATAAATACGCTCCTTATACTTTTGAAGCGCTTTCGGCTCGGGAATTTCAGTTGGGGAAGATAAATCTGACTTCTTTAACTAAAAAAGGTCAGAATTTCGACACCTATGTTTTTACTTATCAATCCGATGGTAAAACTATATCCGGGATGGCCAATATCCCCACCGGTAAGGGGCCATTTCCGGTAATTATTCTGCTACGTGGTTATGCTAACCAGGAAACTTATCATATTGGCTTGGGAACGGAAAGAAGCGCGAATTTTTTGGCTGAGCATGGGTTTTTAACCTTAGCGCCTGATTTTTTGGGCTATGGCTGGTCTGATTGGGAGGATAAAGATATTTTATTGGCTCGTTTTTACCGGCCGGTAGAAGTTCTTAATCTCCTTTGGGTAATAGATAGTCTGCCGCAAGCTGACAATAGCCGAATCGGCTTATGGGGTCATTCCAATGGCGGCCAAATTGCCCTTTCAATTCTGGAAATTACCGGCCAGGCTTACCCGACGAGCCTTTGGTCACCGGTTTCCCTGGGTTTTCCGGAAAGCGTAACGGTTTATCTGGGAAAAGAAGAGGAAGTGGGTAATCCGGTTAAGGAAAAAGTCGAGGAATTTTTGAAGACCAATGACCCGAAAAAATTCTCTATCGCCGAATATTTCACTCAAATAAAAGCTCCTTTTATCGTTCATCAAGGATTAGCGGATGAGCTGGTTAAAACTGAGTGGACTCGAGGCTTAGTTGAGAGACTAAGAGACCAGGATTTGAGTGTCGATTTTTATCTTTACCGGGGCGAAAACCACAACTTTAACCGTTATAAAGAGACCGGTGATCTTTTAAGACAAAGGGATTGGGAGTTTTTCCGGCAGTATCTTAAGTAACCTAGGTTACTTAACACTGGCTAATTTTTGGCCTAAATAGCTTTCCAGGAAAGTTTTGGGGTTAATCAATTTTTCCCCTTCCCAAATTTGCAAGTGAAGGTGGGGTCCAGACGACCAACCGCTTGAACCGACTAACCCGATAATCGAGTCTCGGTTAACGAATTCGTCTTTTTTCACCTCAATTTGAGATAAATGGGCATAGAGGGATCGAAAGCCGTTACCATGGTTAATATAGATATGGTTACCATAACCCCAGTGGCTATACTCAATTTCTTCAACATAACCTTCCATAATCGGGTAAGTAGGCGTTCCTTTGGGAGCAGCCAAATCAATACCTGGATGGAAGAAGCTAAAGCCTTGGCTAAACTTAAAAGTTTCCAAGGGCAAGTGAACCGATTGTTCAGTTGTCAGCGAGGCCAAATCAACTTCGATTTGAGCCTGATTAGTTTCAATGTTGGCTTGGGCCGTGGAAAGCGAGGTTGGCAAAACCGCCATCGCTAAGACGGAAACGACCATTAGGGAGCCGACAGCCTGTTTGATTTTTTGGAATTCAAAAATCTGGCGGGAATACCGGCTAAACGGCTTAACTACAGAAGTGAAAATTCGGCTGGCTAAAAGATTAAGTTTTGGTTCGAGAAACCTTTTAACCTGATTGAATTTTTGGTTCATAGGGCGGGCCAATTAGCCCGCAAAAAAATCCTGAACAGTTTGCTCAGGACTTCGGGGATTATAACCGAAGAAGGGCAAAAAGTCAAGGAAAAACCTTTCTTTTCCACCGGCAACCGAACGGTTAAGGCAAGATTTAGCCTCAGATTGAGGCTGGCTGAAGCGAAGAGGCTTCCGCGGCTAGTTTAGCCTTGGAAGTGGCCCTTTTAGCCTTAAATAGCCTCAAACGAGGCGGAAAACCCTTGTTTCCCTCAAGATTAAGGAAAGTGCCCAGAGAGTTGCCGATAGCATAAGCGACGAAGATCGGCCAGTGGCCATAAAGATTGTTAGCGATTTGATAAATGACGAAAAGAGCGATGAAGTTTTCAAAAAACACTAAGAGGGCCGCTGCGGACGATCGGCCTTTGGAAATCCAGTAAGTTCTTTGGGTGGCCAAAAACATCTCCAGAAAGCCAACGCCAAAATAGAGTAAGATGTTTAAAAACTCTTTCATATTGGTTTTGATTAGGTTTAACCTTAATTGTTTCCCGACTCAAAGGAGGTTCTTCTTGTTCCATGGCATAAAAGATAGGAATTTTTCCCTCTTCGAGGTGGATTTTACCCGATTTGGACCTTATTTTGCAAGCAAGAAAATAGTCTATAAGTCTAAGATCGCATTGTTCTGGCAGACTTCTGCGTAAAAACGGGCACTAGGGCGAAAGTTCCGCCGAAGAGTTGAATAATCGGTTTTCGCCAAACCAAACTTTGGTTTAAAACCTAAAGCCCACTCGAAATTATCCAGTAAAGTCCAATAAAAGTAGCCTCGAACATCGATTCCTTCCTTGATGGCTTCGTAAAGCCACCGAAGGTGGTCTTGGATAAAGTCTTTTCTTCGGGTATCTTTACTATCGGCGACTCCGTTTTCGGTAATAAAAATTGGCTTTCTGTATTTGCGGTAAGCCTCAACTACCACTTCATGAATCCCTCGGGGATAAATGTTCCAGCCCAAATCGGTGGTTTCTCCGGAAAAATAGTCGTCTTGTTCTTCTTCAATTTTCTCTTCGCTTGAGCTCAAGAACAGTTTAAAAATCCGCCAGGAAATCTTAACGTTTTGATAATAATTAAGACCTAAAAAATCATGGGTTTTGCCGGTAAGAAAATAAAAGAAGTTATTGGAAAAAAATTTTACCACCCAGCATAGAAGCCGATTAATTAGCTTTTTCCTCGTGGGGTGAATTGACTGATAGCTAACGGCGGCTCCCACTTGGCAGTCGGTGAATTTTTGATGGAGTATCTGGTAAGCTCTTCGGTGCGCCAGAGCTAAGTTGAGCATCACCTTTAAAGATAGCCAAAGACTGCGCTTTTGAGGTGGCCAAAGACCCTGAAGATAAGCGGCTCCGACATACATATTTGGTTCGTTAATCGTTATCCAGGCATCCACTAAATCACCAAAATTTTTCGCACAGTAGCTAACATATTTTTCAAAATACTGAAGATTGGCTCGTTTGACAAAACCCCCCTTTTGAGCAAACCAAGAGGGATTAGTAAAGTGGTGAAGGGTAACGAAAGTTTTTATCCCCCTCTTTTTTAAGGAAGAAAGCACTTTTCGGTAGTGTTTGACTTCTTGAGGATCAAACCAACCACATTTTGGCTCCAGCCGGGCCCATTCTAAGGAAAGCCGATGGGCGTTGTTATGAAGCTTTTTAATGAGATTAAAATCTTTGGAGAAAAGTTCATATTGGCCACAGGCCTGGCCTGATGGTTCAGTTCCGCCGCCAGCCTGTTCCCATTCCCACCAATCGCTGTGAATATTATTTCCTTCAACTTGATGGGCAGCCGTCGCCGTTCCCCACAAAAACCCCGGAGGGAAAACTAGCCTCTTAATCTCAGCCATCTTCTTATCTTGAGCAGTACTTTAACTATCCTATCATAGTAATCGTTTCTTGCCAATTTGAGGCTCAAAGAGTAGAATAGAGAAACTTGTTAGCTAGCCTTAATTAAGGAGAGATTGTGGTAACTTCAAAAAGGAAAACCTCCGGTTCAAATAAAGAGAATAAGTATGTTTACTTCTTTGGTGAGGGCAAAGCCGAAGGCAACGGCAAAATGAAGGATCTTTTAGGCGGCAAAGGCGCTGGTTTGGCGGAGATGACTAACGCCGGTATTCCTGTCCCGCCCGGATTCACCATTACCACCGAGGTCTGCAAGTTTCTCTATAGCCGGGGGCATAAGTTACCAGAGGGATTTAAGGAACAATACGAAGCGGCGGTCAAGAAGCTGGAGAAAGTAAATGGTAAGCAGTTCGGCGAGGTCGAAAACCCACTTTTAGTTTCTGTCCGTTCCGGCGCTAAATTTTCCATGCCGGGAATGATGGATACAGTTTTGAACTTAGGCTTGAATGACAAAATTGTGGAAGGCTTAGCCAAGAGAACCGGCAATGACTGGTTTGCCTGGGACTCTTACCGCCGTTTCCTCTATACCTTCGGCGATGTGGTTTTAGGTTTGGGCAAGGAGGTTTTTGAAGAGATTTTAGGGAAAAAGAAAGAAGAAGTTGGAGCCATGCTGGATACGGATTTAAAAGTGGCCGACATTAAAGATTTGGTGGGGAAGTATAAAGAGCTGATTCAAGAAAAGACCGGCCGGGCTTTTCCTCAAGATCCTTTAGTTCAGCTGGATTTAGCCCAAGATGCGGTTTTTAGGAGTTGGAACAACCCCCGGGCCATTACTTACCGCAAGCTTAATAAAATTGCGGATGATTTAGGGACAGCGGTTAATGTTCAGACAATGGTTTTTGGCAATTTAGGCAATGATTGTGCTACCGGCGTTGGTTTTACCCGCAATCCAGCCACTGGAGAAAAAGCTTTTTATGGTGAATATTTGGTCAATGCCCAAGGCGAGGATGTGGTTGCTGGCGTGCGCACGCCAAAGCCGATTACCGAGCTTGAGCACGAAATGCCGGCCGTTTTTAAGCAGCTTAAGGAAATTACTTCCCGCTTGGAAAAGCATTACCGGGATGTCCAGGATTTTGAGTTCACGATTGAGAAAGGCAAGCTTTATATGCTTCAGACCCGGAACGGTAAAAGAACCGCTTTGGCGGCGGTAAAAATTGCCGTTGATATGGTCAAGGAAAAGCTCATTACCAAAGATGAGGCTTTAATGCGGGTCGAGCCGGAATCTTTAAACCAGCTTTTGCACCCGATTTTGGACCCGACCGCTAAGTGTGAAGTTTTGGCCAAGGGTTTGCCTGCCTCCCCGGGAGCGGCCGTCGGCCAGGTGGTTTTTTCCTCGGAAGACGCGGTCACTCAAGGAGACACGGACAAAGTGATTTTAGTTCGTTTGGAAACCAACCCGGATGATATTGCGGGAATGGCGATGTCTCAAGGGATTTTAACTGGCCGAGGCGGAATGACTTCGCATGCGGCGATTGTGGCCAGAAGTATGGGTAAATGCTGCGTGGCCGGTTGTGAAGATATCAGGGTGGATGAGGTAGCTAAGAAGTTTTCGGTTGGCGGGGTAGAGTTTCATGAGGGCGAGTTTATTACCCTAAACGGCAGCACCGGCGAGGTGATTTTAGGCAAAGTCCCGACCATGGAGCCGAGTATGACCGGGGACTTTGGCGAGTTTATGGGCTGGGCGGACGAAGCGAGAAGAATCGGGGTTCGGGCCAATGCCGATATTCCAAGAGACGCGGTCGTGGCTCGCAAATTCGGGGCCGAAGGCATCGGGCTTTGCCGAACCGAGCATATGTTCTTTGCCAAAGACCGGCTGCCTTTTATGCAGGAAATGATTGTGGCTGACAATGAAGAAGACCGGCGGAAAGCCCTCAAAAAACTACTTGAGTTCCAAAAAGAGGACTTTAAGGGGCTCTTTAAGGAAATGGAGGGACTCCCGGTAACGATTAGAACCTTGGACCCGCCGCTTCATGAATTTTTGCCCAAGACCGAGGAGGAAGCGGTTGAGCTTTCTAAGAAAATCGGCGTGCCCGCCGAGAAAATCTGGGCCAAGTCGGCCGAACTCCACGAATTTAACCCGATGCTTGGCCATCGCGGCTGCCGCTTAGGCATTACTTATCCGGAGATTACCGAAATGCAGGCGTGGGCCATTTTCCAGGCCGCTTGTGAGCTTAAGAAAGAAGAAAAGCTGGAGGTCATTCCGGAAGTGATGATTCCTTTGGTTGGGAATGTTAACGAGCTTAAACACCAAAAGGAAGTCGTTGTCCGCGTGGCGGATGAGGTGATGAAGGAAGAAGGCGTCAAGCTGGAATACCATGTCGGGACGATGATTGAGGTGCCTAGAGGCGCTTTAACGGCCGATGAAGTTGCCCAAGAAGCCGAATTTTTCTCTTGCGGCACTAACGACTTGACCCAGATGTGTATGGGTTTTTCCAGAGATGATTCAGGGAAGTTTATAAAAGTTTATCTTGACCAAAAGCTTTTAAAAGCTGACCCATTCCAGACTTTGGACCAAGACGGGGTCGGGCAGCTCGTTAAGATGGCAGTCGAAAAAGGCCGCTCGGTCAGAAAGAATCTGAAAGTGGGAATTTGTGGTGAGCATGGCGGTGACCCGGAGTCAATCAAATTCTGCCACCGGGTAGGACTGACCTATGTTTCCTGCTCGCCATTCAGGGTCCCCATTGCCCGGCTCGCCGCCGCCCAAGCGGCAGTGGAGGACAAAATGGGTGCAAGTACTCACACCAATAAGTAATCCTTCGACTACGCTCAGGATAAATCCTCGACTACGCTCCCATCTTCACCAGGGTTACGATGGGCAAGCAGGATAAATCCTTCGACGAGTTTACAAAGAAGGCTTGGACAGGAACGTGGGCCATTGCTTTTTCCATCTTTGCCCAAGCAGGATCTTCCCCGGGATGGGCTTTTACTGCTTCATTATCTATCCACCTTAAACCTACAATTTCTCCCCCTTGACCTTCCTCTCTCTCCGCTGTCTCCATATTTACGACCGGATGCAGCCAGCCGCCCATGAGAAGAAAAGGACTTGAGGCACAGGCATTTTCTGGAATCTCTGGAGACTGGCCGATTAAAAAATCAGTTAATACATGGAAGAGTCGTTGACGCTCGGGACTTTTTAATTCGCCCTCCCTTGTACTACGCATTTCTGCTGTCAGCATTTTCTATCCTCCTCAAAGTAATTATACTCCTCTGATCAAATTGGACGGGGGAAATTATGTACCCTTCTGGCGAAGGGCACTTTGGTTGACGAAGGAGTCGTGTTTTGTTAGATTGAAGTGTAAATTAAAGGGGCTTTAAAATGACCAGCGTAGACAATCTTGAAGGCGAATCAAATCTAGGTGAATGGACGACCAGACTTAAGGATTGGAAAAGAAAAGATGCTTTGTATCTGGCGAAGGCCTCCAATGAACCAACGGGGCTTGAAGAATTGTTTAGCCCAGAAGAGCGGGGAAAGACAATAAGAGAACGAAGGCTTCAATTCTTTCAGGAATTTCAGGAGAAAATTTTTGGCACAAGGCCAAGCGGGGAAATGGGTCACAGATATTGCCCTTCGGCTGAAGTCTTTGATGCGGCAATTGAGATGGTCGAAAGTCCGGATTTTGAAATTCCGGAAAGCCCGGAAATTGAGGAAAAATTGAAAGAAAATTTGGTGAGAGAGTTAGAAATGAAGAAAAAAGAGGCGCAAAAGGTCAGAGGTAAGGCAGAAAAGCGCGCTCTTCAAGAAAAAGGTAACCTTTAGGCAGATTTCAAGACTTCGACGGATTAAGTTGAGTCGCTTAGGTTTAAAGAGATAAACCGCTGAAATGAAATTAAATGCCCACCGCCCGGTGGGCATATTGGTTACCTACTTCTAAGCCCCATAAAATAAAATTTTGCTTGAGGGATATTTCCATCTGGGTGATACATTCCTATTCCGACCTTTGTTGTGATTTTTTCTGGCTCTGCTGCCGCTAGGCCTATTTCTTTCCTAAATGTCGCTGTTTCTTTTTCTTTCTTTCCTCCAGCTGGTTTGTAAGTTATACTAACGGTTACTTCAGCGTTACCGGCCTTTTTTCTCGTTTCAATACTGACACTAAATTGGGTTTTGGATTCCATGTCCGGAAGGTTAAGGTCACGACCTAAGAAAATTTTGGAATTCTCCTCCCTTTGCCACCCGCTGCTTTTTTGATCCCATTTCAGAAATGCCAAGCTTCGGTAATCACCGTCTCCGATAAATAACTGAAACATCTCTTTGCTCTCAATGATGATATTTGCAGCCTCAGAGTTTAATGGAGTAACATCAAGTCTAAATGAATAAAAGGGTGAACATTCTTTTTCAAAATATAATGGCGGTGTTTTCCAAGAGCCTGAATTTGTCAATATCAATACTTGAGGATCGTCGTCTGTATGAACATAATAACTATTATCTAAACCGAAATCATTCTTGAAATTAGTACATTGATTCCAATCTTGACAAAGAGGTAAGTTTTCTTGTGGAGGAGGTTCTCCATTATTTTGTGGTGGGTTGCTGCTGGCAGTTCCAAGTCTGCAATGAGAAAGATCTTGATTTAGACCATTAACCTTGCTTTTAAGGTCTTCCTGGGTATTTCTGAAGCTGAGCAACATTGGTAAGGCGCCAACAAAATAGATAATTATGATAGCAGTAAAGATGATAAACAGTTTTTTAACAGTTAGACGGTTTTTGGTAATTCCTAACCTTGTTAAGTAATCAGGGAAATTCAGTAGAAGAATTGCTAAGAAAATAAAGATTGGGGGTAGCGCTACCCAGCGTGGTAATAGTAATAATAAACTGACTAAATAATCTATAGGGGACATATAATTATAGTAGCATTTTTCACCTTATCCTTCACAATAGTTTAGGCCTTAACCAAGACTAGAAACCATATCAAATGTGCCAGAATTTGGCCTTGGGAAAAATTTAAGCCCCTAATTTTTGCCGCCCAGAATTTAAATTGCTTCGATAATTGCTTTATGAAGGCCGCCATCATTGCCGAAGTCGAGGCTAAGAGCTTCATTTTTGGGAAGCCATTGGTATTCGGTGTGTTCCTGGCCTAAAGTTACTTCCGGCTTAACGCCTTTAACACCAGCTTTATATCCAAGGGCCATTATCAAAACTTTTCCGGCCGTTTGAGTTGGTTTAATGCCTGAAGAAGCATGAATAACTTCGATATTTTGGACTGTTAGTCCGGTTTCTTCTTTAATTTCTCTCTTAACTGCTTCCAGGTGGGGGTTATCTTCGCTGGTTAAATCTTCAGGAGAGAAACTGCCGCCAGGAAGATCTGGTTTGCCCGGTCTTGAGCCCGGACTCTTAGGGTTTCTGGTTAAAACCAAAATATTGCCTTCTTCGTCAACAATGGCCACTTTTTGCAAAAGCTTAACATTAAGCCAATCTTTCCATTCTTCTTTGTCCATACTTGCATTATAGCAGGAGGATTTTTAGTGCCCCTAATTTTTGTGGCCGGAGTTTTATCCTTTTCCCGCCAGGACCAAAGTGAGATATTTAACGGTACAGATGGTAAGTAGGAGGGCAAAAACAATCCAAATAAGACTATATTTTATTGCGCTCTTGCCGGTAAGCTCGGCTACTTTCATTCTTCTGAAGGCAACAGTAATTTTTTTGCTCTTTAACCCCTTAACAGCATATAGCCAACAGCCGATTGTGCCGGAAGCGAGGAAAATGAGGGTGAGGACAGACTGGTAGTCCGAATTGGACATACTTTGATTTTATCAGATATTTTATCCCCTAATTTTTGCCGCCGGATGATTTGGTAGAATTAGGTAATGGATATTCCAAAGTTTGTCTGGGAACATTTTAATCATCCGCTGGCGCTTCAACTTAGAAATGAATTTCAACTGGAGAAAGTGGTGGAGAGTGGAAGGAATGAATTTGAGAAGCAGCTGCTTCTCAAAGACTGGGTTTATCAGACGCTTCCGCACGGGAATAATCCTAAACCAGGTTATCAAAATGCAATTGAAATTTTGAGAGACGCCCGAGAGGGGGAGTTTTATTGCTCTCATTATTCTTTGGCCCTTTTGCAATGCGCGACGGCTTTGGGCTGGTACTGCCGGAAGCTTGGGGTGGATTATAACCACCGACAGGGGGAAGAGGAAAGGCACCACGGCGTTACGGACATTTGGTCAAACCAGTTTCAAAAATGGCTGGTAATTGACCCAATGCATAATCTGCATTTTGAAAAAGAAGGAATTCCTCTTAATGCTTTAGAAATTCGGGTGGAATACCTGAAAAATAAAGTCAAGGATGTAGAGGGAGTTGTTGGAGATCATAAACAGGTGATAAGGTACTTTGAAGACGAAAAGGGTTTTGATAAACCATCTAATTACTTTTGGTTTTTTATCCTTTTAAAAAACAACTTTTTTAAAGATCCAGAGATGTATAACTCGAAGGCTTTGCTTTGGGTGGATGAGCATAATCAGGATAGGGTTTGGTATAAAGGCGGCGGAAGCAAGGGAGAATCGGAGCCCCACCCCATGTATAAAAACCAGTTTGTAAAAACGAATAATTTTGGTTTGTGCTTTCCTGAAATGGCAAAACCCTAATTTTTGCCGCCTGAGCTTTTGGTATAATCCAGCTATGTCGAGGGAAAGATTAACTCTGGTACCGACGGAACACTGGGAAGGAGATCACCTGGTGGGAAAGAGTGTTTATGTGATGGTGGAAGATATCGGCACAGCGGGAGTGGTTACTCTCCGGCCTGATATCCCTTTAAAGAAAGCGGCTTTCTTAGTAGCGAAATATTTAAACGAAGCAGGTTATTCTACAACTACACTTCTTTATGGAAAAGAGTTTGAGGGTTCTGATTTTCGCCGCCCTTAATCTCCCTTAGCCACCGCTTCCGCTTTAGTTCCATGAATTGTTCCGTCCGGGTGCTGGGCTGGGGAATAAATCGTATAAAGCTTTAAGGCTTCGGTAGTGGAAGTGTTGATAATATTATGCTGACTACCGGCTGGGACCACTATGGCAAAGCCATCTTTAATCTCGTGCTCTTCGCCATCGATAATTACTTTCCCTTCACCTTCCTCAAAGCGAAAAAATTGGTCGACATTCGGATGGACCTCCATCCCAATCTCTTCACCCGGTTGCAAAGTCATTAAAACCAACTGGCTGTGAGGAGCAGTAAACAAAACCTGGCGGTAATTTTCGTTTTTTTCGGTTGCTTCTTCAATATTAGTGACAAATCCTGCCATTTTTCCTCACCCCCTTTCCCGATTAGTCCAGTATAACCAAATAACCAAAAACGGCAAGGAAAATCTTTGACCTCAAAACCCCCTTGTGTTTTTTGAAACATTTGTGTAAGAATGGAAGCGTTGGGTTTTTATGCCGCTCGTAACGACACCATCCGGTTATACCGTTTCCTCTACCTTACTCTTTGTCAAGGATTTTTGGCTGCCGATATCTGGGCTGACGGGATTAAGCTTTCTGGTGTTCCGCGGTTTTTCCAGAATGGCGAAGAACGCAGCCCGGGTAGGGGAGATTGAAAAGGATATTGATGATTTAAAAGAGGACGTTAACTATATTCGGGGGAAAGTCGGCTCGATTGAAAAGTTTCTCAAAAGCTATCTTTTCCTTGGCTCTACTTCTTCGACTAACCGCTTTCTTCATTATAAAAGCCCAATTAAACTGACTAAGCAAGGGGAAAAGCTGCTTTTAGAGAGCAGTTTTTTGACGATTTATAAGAGAAACCGAGAAAAGTTTTTGAAACTGGTTTCGAGCCACAATATAAAACTGAAATATGAAGCGCAGGAGGCCGCGTTTATGGCCATCGTGGAGATGGCAAGCGATCCTCTGTTAAAGCCAGTAAAGAAATACGCATTTACTTCAGGTAAAAATATGGCTGATGTCTTGCGGGTTTGCGGCGTTTATCTGCGGGACGAGCTGATTAAGGAATTCGACCTTCAAGAATAACTCTTCGGCGGAAGAAGAATTATTTGTTTTTGGATAGGAATAGAGGGCCAACGGATGACCAAAAGCAGAGTGTCTTTTGGATATTCATTAACATGGGGGACATTTGGCTGATAAAAAAGGTAATCACCTTCATTCTCCAGAACAACTTCTTCATCGGTGGAAAAAAATTTGGTAATCTGCTTGCCGGAGATCAAGATTGATAAGGTTCTGGCGGGTGTTTCTAATCTTGCTTCTTTGATCTCTCCTTTATGATGTCGTGCCCACTTAATCTCGAAATCAACGTTATAAAAAGGAGAGCTTTTATCGATGAAATGACCCAGAACCCAGCCTTTGAAGGGTACTGTTTCCAGATTGAAATTTCCTTTTTTAATTTTCAATTTCATTGGAGACCACGGCGAGAATTGCACTCGCGCATAAGCATAGCTTGCTTTCACTTCGTTCAAATAGCGGTTTTGCCCGCCCGCCAACGCTTGAGCTTCCTTGAGATCGCGGTGGGAATTGCACCCACGCATAAGTGTTTTGCAGACACTTGCCTTACTACTTGGCTACGCGATCGCGTTGGCGAAAGCGGGCGGGCAGACCGCTGCCTTACTACTTGGCTACCAGGTCTTGTCATGCGAAAAACCTCTGGTTTTTCGCAAACTTTTCCTTACAAGGTATCTTGGCAGATCTTCGCTCGAACCTTTCCGCCAAGATAATCTATAACCTATTCTAATTCCGCTCTACTTCTTGCCGAATGGACTAGCGTTTATATGTATAGTTTATCCTATTCAGCCTCGGAAAGCAAAGTCAATTATCCTTCTTGAAACTAAGATTAGCTTCGGTTAAGATGGAGAGATGTTGCCACATCTCGATTTAATTCAAATTATTAAAACCTTTGGCTACTTCGGTCTTTTCTTTATGGTTTTTGCCGAATCCGGGCTTTTCTTTGGCTTTTTCTTACCGGGAGACAGCCTCCTTTTTACCGCCGGTTTTCTCGCTTCTCAGGGTTTTTTTAATATTCACCTTTTAATTCCTTTACTGATTGTCGCCGCCATCGGTGGGGACAATGCCGGCTTTTGGACGGGAACGAAATTAGGGGGGTGGTTGCTTAAGCAAAAAGAGTCTTTTTTCTTTCAGAAAAAAAATCTCGTAAGGGCCCAAAAGTTTTTTGCTAAGCACGGCGGCAAAGCTTTAGTCTTGGCCCGCTTTATCCCGGCGGTGAGAACCTTTGTGCCGATTGCCGCCGGTATTGGCAAGATGGAGTATCGCCATTTTTTCTTTTTTAATGTTCTGGGGGGAATTCTATGGGCTTTCGGTATGACCATTGCCGGATTCTTCTTGGGCAGCTTAATTCCCAATGTTGACCGCTATCTTTTGCCGATTGTCGCCCTGATTATTTTGGCCTCAGTAATACCGGGAATAGTGCATTTGCTGAAAGAAAGAGCCGAGGGAACCGAGGGGGAAACGAGCGAGGAAAATTAAACTCAAAAATAGCCTTGTCAGTTCTATCGGTCATATGGTATAGTGCTTAAGATGAAGAAGATACTTGTCTTTGTCAGCTTCCTTCTTTGCGGGGGTTTACTTACCGGCTGTTCTCTAAAAAAGTCGCCGGCCGCCCTGCAGATTAATACTACTCCTATTGCTAATGTCTTTATTGATGGCAAATTAACCGGAAAAACTCCTTATCAAAGTAGTGACCTCAAAGCGGGAGAAATCTCCTTAAAATTAATCCCCGAATCAGCGACCGCACCTCTCGCTTCTTGGGAGGGAAAAGTGAAATTGAGCAATGGCGTTTTAACTTTAATTGAAAGAGATTTTGCCACCAGTGAAGCCGGTTCTTCGGGTCAAGTATTAACGCTGGAGCGATTGAAAGACAAAAAAGCCGCCTCTTTTTCCTTAATTTCTGATCCAGATGGAGCTTTGGTTCATCTGGACGGTGAAGCGAAAGGCTTTACGCCGTTAACGGTGGAGAAAATTGGAGAAGGTGATCATCAGATTGTTATTTCCAAGGAAGGTTTCGTGGAAAAAAGTATTAAGGCGAAGGCCGTTACCGGTTTTAAATTAATTGTAAACGCGAAATTGGCTCAGGAATTGGACGAGGTGCCGGTAGCTTCTTTGTCTGGAACCCCGACACCAACGGTGGCTGACAAGAAGCAAATTACACCCACACCGTCAGACAAGAGCCAGCCCGCTTCCGGCGAAGTCTTAATTAAAGAGACTCCGACCGGGTGGTTACGAGTGAGAAGCGGTCCCAGCACTACCTCCACCGAAGTAGCCAAAGTTAATCCGGGCGAAAAGTATCCTTTGCTTGAAGAAAAATCCGGTTGGTATAAGATCGAATACGAAGAAGAGAAAACCGGCTGGATTTCGGGGCAATATGCCAGTAAGCTTTAAGGTTTACCGGCCAACGCCGTAAATTACCCAGACGACTAAAAATCCCCAAAGAAGTACTGCTCCTAAAAGTGGTTTATCCGAAAGAAGAACTCTTTCGGGAGACTCGGCCCGAGAACCCCCATAAATAATATTCATATAACGCATAAGGCCGTAGATGACAACGGGAATAGTAATCATTAGCCATTTGTTAGTGCCGGAAATAGTGAGGGGCAAAATAGTGGTTGAAAGTAAAGGGCCGAAAACAATTGGCGGAGATTCTAAGAAAGTAAAGAAAGCCCAGGATAACCAGGTTGAGGCAGCGAAGGTGGCAAGGTAATTGTCTAAAAGAGTGGGGGAATAGTGGGTTAAAGTTTTGCGGTGAGCGGGAGCGCTTTCTTTGCTTAAAATAGCTAATTCTGCCCGCCTTTTACCGACGGCTAAGAAGAGAGCCAGAGAAGTAACGCAAAGCAAAAACCAAATAGAAATATGGTAATTAAGAACGATGGCGCCGGCATAAATGCGCAAGATGAAACTGGCAGCAATGGAAAAAACATCCAAAATAACTAAGTGCTTTAAGTAAAATGAGTAGACAATCTGAAGGGCAAAGTAGGTTAAACAAACTAAGAAAAAAAAGAAGGAAAACTGAAAGGCAAAATAAAAGCTGATAAAAATACCTATCATGGCGAAAAAGGCGGCCAGGGGAATAGGGAGCTCGCCCGAAGCAATCGGTCGGAATTTTTTAAAAGGGTGGAGCCGGTCACGGGAGTAGTCGACAATATCATTGATAAAGTAAGAAGAAGAGGTTAAAAGGGAAAAGACAATTACCGCCCAAAGGACGACCAGAAAACTAGGGCGATGAAATAACCGACCGGAAAAAAACAAAGGCGCCGCCAGGCTTAAATTTTTGAGCCATTGTTTTGGCCGCGCGGTCTTAAGGAGGTTGAGAGATAATGTAACCACAAAGTTCCCGCTAAAAACGCGATTATTAACATAAACATTGTATAAAACTTTTGTTGACTATTCAAATTCAACGCCAGAAAACCTAAGATTGCCGTCAAGAGCCAATAAAAGAGAGCAATCCGGCGCTTGCCCCAGCCAATTGAAAGTAAACGATGATGAAGGTGCTCTCTGCTTCCCCAAAAAGGGGCTTTCCCCGAGGCGAGCCTTTTTACCACTAAATAAGTGGCATCAATTAGGGGAATAGCCAAAACCAGCATTAAAGTGGCAATTTTGGCGGTGGAAAGAATAGATAAAACTGCCAGCATAAAGCCGGCTAAGGTTTTTCCTCCATAGCCGGGCATAATTTTTTGAGGATAAAAGTTCCAGGGCAGAAAGCCCAAGTAACTGCCGGCCACGATTAAAGCCAAAACAATTACCGGCCATTGAGTAATGTCAGCCGAAAACCGCAAACTTAGCCCGGCAATAGTCAAAGCCGCCACGACGACAATGCCGGGCAATTGTCCTTCAACTCCGCCTGACCAGCCGATAAAATTCATCGTCCAGGCAATCCAGAGGATAGCCAGAAGGTCGGCCAACAGCCAGATACAGTGGCTTCCTCCTAAAAAGGAAAAGCAAATCTGGGGGGAATCGAGATGGATCAAGCCGCCAAAAGGATTGTTGATAAAGGCAATGCCAATTCCCGCCGCGACGACTAGTCCTGCCGCCACTAAATTACTGATCCACCTGATGTAGGGATGGATCTTTTCTTCAAATTTGTCATCCAGGAGGCCGACTAAAAGAGCTACAGTTGCCCCCAGAAGAATGCCGCGGAGATGCTTGTCGAGAGGGAGAAAGAAGAGGGAGGAGAGCAAACCTAAAAAAATCGGCAAGCCGCCACCACGGGGAACAGGATAAGTATGGGTTACTTTAGGATGTTTATGTCTGGTCGGGTCGTCAATCACCCGCCATTTTTTTAAAAGTAAAATAATAAGAGGGGTGGAAAAAAAACTGACCAAAGCGGCGAGCAGAAGGGGAAGAACATAATTCAAAAAGGACCAGTCCATTTTAAGAAACAAGAAAAATAATTTTCCAAAGCGTAATTGCTCCTAAAACAGAAAAAAGGAGAGCAAAGCTACCACCTAGGATGGCCAAAAACTTTTCCTTTTTTTTGAGTAAAATCAAGGCGAGGTAGTAATTGAGAAGAAGGATTAGGAAGGAAAAAAGAGGAATCAGAAAGAGAAAATCTTTGGCTGCCAGCTGTTCTTGGCCCCATGGCCGGCTGTAGAAAAGGGGAACCTTTTCGGGAAGACTGCCTCTTTTGAAAAAAACAGTCAGCAAATCAAGAGCCACCAAAATTAAATTAGCCGCAAACAACCGGGAAAGAATTTTGTCTTGACCGAGGCTGAAAACCATTTAGCGATTTCTCCTTTGCCAAACCGTAAAATCTTCAGTTGCCTTTATTATTCGGTATTCTTTGTTAACTAGTGATTCCAGTTCAGTGAAAGTAGGCAAAAGGTGATTGACAATGATGAGGTTTGGTTTTTGCTGACCAAGAAGGGTGGCAATAGTTTTTTGTTGGTGGAGGTCTTGAATGTGATAGGCAACTGTATAAGGCCCAATTGGCAGGCGGCGGGAGAGAGCATAAAGTTGTGGTTCGTTGCTCCAAATAAAGATTTTTTCCTGCGGCCCAGTACTTTCATTAATAAATTGTGCCAATTCATAAAGCTGAGGAGTTTTTTGGCCGAAATAGGCAAAATAAGCAGTTTTATTTTTTTGGCGGCAGGCGAATTGAAAGAAGTTTTGGTAATAGGAAAGGGTGGCGTAGGACCAAAAATGGTAGCGAACAATACTCAGGGCCAAAAGTCCGAAAAGACTGATGACCAAAAGTCGGTTCAGCCAATCCTTTTTGGCAAAAAGAAGACCAACAGCGAGAGAAAAGGGTGGGATTACCTGAATAAGATAGTGAGGATAAGGCCGGCCAGGAAGAGTGGCGGCAAAGAGAGCGAAGATAAACCAGAGGGGGACAAAAATCAGGAGTGGACTAAGCCTCTTTCTTCTTAAGAAAAGTATTCCCAGACCGGCTAAAAGTAGCCCGCTTCTTATCAGAAGGTCACTTTTGACGAAGGAGGCAAGAGAAAAAAGATGGGAGCCAGTTTCCCAGGAGAAAAGGTAGCCAAAGGTTTGCTTAAAACAAGCAGTAAAGAATGGGGTAAAAGCACCCCTGGCCAAAAAGAAAAGGCCGGTTAAGACAAGAGGCAGGAGATAGCCCACCAAAAAAAGCACCTCTTTTTTGCCCAAACTAATAAACCTGTTTTTTGCCCGAAAAAGAGCCAGAAAAAGGAAAATCGCGGCAAAGTCAAAAACTGCCGGGATCTTTAAAAGAGGAGCCAGGCCCATAATTAGGCCGGCGATAAAAAAACTTTTGTAATTTCTAGCTCGTTGTTCCAGCAGATGAAAAATAAGATTAAGGCCGGCTACTGTTGGCAATAGAATGAAAATTTCTGAGTTGGCAATTGTCCCTTCGAATTTACGGATAGTGGTCAAGAAGGCAAAGGTGATGGTTGCCACGATAATTGCCTTTTTCTCTCTGGGAAAAAGTTTCCGGGAGAGTTGGAAGAAAAGGTAAATGCTGGCCAGAACAGAAGCCAAAAGGAAAAAACGAAACCAAAAGATTGTCCCTCCCGCCACTGCTGCTAAAAGATAAATCAAGGGCGGTTTATTATCAAAAATATCACGATACAAAAGAAGCCCTTTCTTGATTGCCTGGCCCAAAACCAGGTAGATTCCCTCATCGCCATACCAATAAGGCTCAAAAAGAGAGGGCAGCCGAAGGAGAAAAACCATTCCCAGCAAGATTAACAGCCAGTGGCTGGCAATAAACGTTCTTAATTTTTTTCCATCCATAGCAAAGAAAGTTGGCCGAATTGTTTGGCCTTTATCATATGATAACCATTAAGTTTAACTTCCTCAACTGGGGAGCTGGCAATAATGCCAATAATAGGTTGGACGGGGAGAGTAGTAGTAACATCATTTTTTTCCATCAAGGCAGTTCCCGTATAAAAAGGGAGGGGTTGGGGAGAATAAATCGGTGCCTGTAAACCATAATATTTGCTTTCCCAAAGGTGATGAGCGGCGGCGTTATAGTTAATGAGAGTCAGTTGGGGAGCTTCCTTCTTAATGAAATCGGCTAAATCTCTAAACGGTCTTTTGTCGGGGTGTAGAAAATAACGGCAATCCAAAAAGGTTAGAAGAAAAATAGCGGCAAGGAGCAGGAGAGAGGAAACTTTCCGCCGATGGGAGGCAATTAAAAGGGTTATGGCGGGAATGGTAATCAAAAGGTAACGGTCGTAAAAGACAGATTGGAAAAATTGGGAGATAAAGTAAGTCAGAATTAAAGGTGTCCAAAACCAGGCTAAAAGGAAAGCAGATTTGGCTTTATCTTTTGCCCAGCGGCGAGCGGCTAAAACGATGGTAAAACCGGCTAAAGCGAGGAGGCGGAGAGTTTCCCGACCTGAGCCGACAAGAAGTTTAATAACGGTTCCGCTGACAGTTGAGAGGGTCGGTTTGGCCAGCCAAAAGCCGCTTCCCACTAAGGAAGTCTGGTGGTAAAGTGGGTAAAGCCAAGGAAGATACAGGAGGAAAACGGGAGCGAAGTCCGCCAGTCGACGGAAAAGGAGGGATCGCTTAGGGATGCCTTCCCTTAAAGCCCAGAAACCCTCAAAAACAACGATGAAAATAGCAAAATGGTGGGTATATAAAGCCGCGGTAGTGGCCAGGATAAAGCCAGGGCGGTGCTTTTTTAAGAAAAAATAGACTGACCAGCAGGTAGTTAGAGCCAAAAGGGAATACATTCTCCCTTCAAGAGCATAAGTGAACAGAAAGGGATTAGCCAGTGTCAGAAGAGCCGCCAAAAGACCAGTTTTCTTATCCCAGAGAAGCTTGCCAATCAAAAAAACAGCCGCAGCGGTTCCTAGAAAGAAAAGAAAGGAAAGACTGCGGATAGCGATTTCTGAGCGGCCAAAAATCTGTAACCAGCAGTGAAGAAGCAAATAATAAAGTGGTGGGGAAGTATCCTTGGCAACAGTGGCAATAATTTGGGGAAGGGATTTAACTGCCAGGGTAACTGCCCAAGCTTCGTCTCCCCAGAGACTGGAATTGAATTGATTCATAACCAAATTATATTTTTTCTGTTACCCGATATTCAATATATTTACCCAGCATCAGCCGCGTATGAGCGTCAAGTCCAGGCAGAACGGTAAAAATAAAGCCAACAATGGGCATCAGGACAAATTCAAAAGGAATAAGCAGAGCGCGCAATCTAGAGACTTCTTGAGGACGCGGTGGCCTTTGTTTGGCATCGATATAGAGAATAATCGCGAGGAAAAGAAGACAGATGGTCAAAATGAGCGAAGAAGTCCTGGGCAAGTTGAAACCGATGGCGGTTTTAGAAAAATTTTTGTTTGCCAAGGCAGGAATGTTAACGCCCAAAGTAATGATAAACCAATTAACCGGCCACAAGAAGTGGTCTTCGATTAGCCGAAGAACACGCAAAGTTTTGTCCCAGAAAGGGATGGTGCGCGAAAGGAAATAATTTTTTATTACATAAGGATCATCAGAAACACCCCAAGCACAACGTTTTTGTTGTTCATACATATTCTTTAGGGTTCGGAAAAAATTAGTTGATTCAGCGGCATCAGCTGAGAGAGGGAGGAAAATAGGCTCAACTTCTGCCTTGCCATTAGTGACAAAGAAAGCCTTAAAGAACGTATGCCAGTCCTCGGGAATAATATCAGGGTCCCAGTAGCCAATTTTCTCTAGCAACCTAAAAGAAAGGGCATAGTTTTGGGTGCTCACTAAACGATCGGTCCGGATCAATTGGGCGGTGTTCCAAATAGTATTGAAGGTGTTGGCCACTCGCACAGGAGGTGGTAAACGCCAAAAGTTATTGTAAAAAACAACCGCTGGTTGCCAGAAACGTTCATATCGCTGAGGGTTGTCAAGAAATTTATAAGCTAAATAAGCAAAATGGTTAGGATGATAGACATGATCGGCATCGCAAGAGGAAACAAGACAATAGTCAGCATCTATTTTTTTAATCTTAATGAGTTTTTTCTTAGCCAACAAAATACAAGATCTAGCATTAGAATGTTTGCCGGCAGTTTCACCGGGAATTAAAACGTGTTCGTTTATCAAAAAATGGGCAAATTTTCCCTGAAACTTCTTTTCCAGCTCGGTAGCCTTGACTTGCCAACGGTCTTCTCGTGCCTCAAAACCCAAGACAACACTTATCTGGTTTTTGGGCATTGTTTGTTTGGAGAGGCTTTCCAGGGTCCTTTCCAAGATATAAAGGGGTTCTTTATAGGTACAGACGATTACCAAATGGTGAACATTTTTCCAGTCAGGGAAAAACCTTAACTCACCCAACCAATCCATTCGTTTTGAAGCCTCGATGCGCAGGTGGGCAATGATAGCGAAAAAGGCAAAAGTGATTGATTTGTAAAACCAAAAAATATCAAAAAGGAGAATAAAATAGGCAACCGTCATTGGCGCGACAAAAGCTCCCCAAACAGGGAAAAGAATCAGGTTCCAGGAAACAAAACCTGGCAGGATTTCCAAAAGCCTTTGAATCAAGCGCTCTTTTTTGATTTTCATCGTTAAATTCGCGGGAATAACGGCTTCTCAGCTGCAATTCTTGGTCCTTTAAATTGAGCCGAGATTCTTTCGGCGGTTTCGGGCATAAAGGGCTGAAGTGCGAAAGCAATGTCTAGAATTCCCCGTACCGCCTCGCTCAATATTATTTTTGTCTCTTCGTCAGTCTTTTCCCATGGTCTTTCTATAGAAATTTGAAGGTTAATGTTGGCGATGTTTCTCCAAATTTCCTCCAGTGCCAAATTTAGCTCAATTTTTTCCATGTGCGTATGATAACCACCGATTTCGAGTTCTTGACTAATAGAGGCAGGAAGATTGCCTTTGAAATGATAGTTCTTGCTTTCACAAAGCTTAGCCACCCTTGAAATCAGGTTCCCCAAGCCATTGGCCAAATCAGCATTATATTTTTCCGTGAATTTTTGCCAACTAACATCACTGTCAGAGGTGGCTGGGAAAGTGGAGGCAATAAGATAGCGCGTGCCATCAACGCCATAGTTTTGGATTAGTTCTTGCGGCGCGATAACATTTCCTAAAGATTTACTCATCTTCTGTCCATCAATCAAATAAAAGTTATGGACAAAGATTTCTTTGGGAAGTAGCAAATCAGCCGCAATAAGAAGCGCTTCCCAGATAACGGTGTGGAACCAGATAATATCTTTGGCAATTAAATGGAGGTCTGCTGGCCAAAAATCTTCTTTGCCAGTAATTTTAGTCGCTGTATAATAATTAAACAAAGCATCCACCCAAACATAGATAGTCTGTGATTTATCCCAGGGGATAGGAATTCCCCAAGTAACTTCGGCTCGAGAAATACTTAAGTCACTAACCCCTGCCTTAAGCCGGGAAAGCACTTCCGTTTTTTTGCTTTGAGGAGAAATCCTATAGTGGAAGGGATGGTTTTCGTTTTCGATTGCCTTGATTAACGTCGGAACATACTTAGAGAGACGGAAAAAGTAATTTTCCTCTTTTTGGGCTACCACTTCTTTAGTAGGATGAAGCGGACATTTGCCTTTGATAAGTTCTGATTCAGTAATAAATTTCTCACAACCGATGCAATAAAGGCCAGTATATTTAGCCTTATAAATATCGCCTTTTTTGTAAATTTTGGTCAAAACTTCTTGGACAATCTTTTCGTGCTTGGGGTTAGTGGTGCGGATGAAATAATCATAATTGATATTGAGTTTGGGCCAAATTTCAGCAAAGGTCTTGGAAACCTTATCTGTAAATTCCTGGGGAGGAAGGCCTTGTTCAGCGGCCGCTTCCGCCACTTTGGCTCCGTGTTCATCGGTCCCAGTCAAAAAGAAGACCTTTTCACCCAAAACCTTGTGATAGCGGGCAATAATATCTGCCGTCACCGTGGTAACCGTATGCCCAATATGCGGGATGTCGTTGACATAGTAAATCGGCGTGGTAACAAAAAACTTTTTGTTCATCAGGCTAATTTTAGCTTAAGTTGGCCTTGAAAGCAAAGGCAGGGAGGACTTATTAGCCAAAAAGACTTTTGATTTTCTTCGCCCAGTGCTCAGCCCATTCGTCAATCATAATTTTCTCCAGGGCAATTCGTAGTCCGGGGGCTTTAGCGAGCTGTTCTTGGATTTGGGAAATGGTCGCCGAGGAAATTTTCAGCCGTCTTTTTATTTCGGCATAACTTAGGCCGTCGTTAAGATATTTGGCAATCGCAAATCTTTTTGCCAAACAAAGAAGCTCAGCTCGGGAAAGAAAGCTTTTGAGAAGTTGCTTGATTTCGGCTTTGTCCCTAGTATCGGTTAATACTTGGCAAAGGATATCTAAGATGTCTTTTTCTACCGCCGGGTTTAGTTTTTGGGAAGAAACCCTCATTTAAGCCCAAAATATCATTGCCCCTAGCTCTTGTCAAATAGCCAAAGTCTAGCGGCTTTTGCTTTGGTGGGAAGAGAAGTAAAGTTCCGAGGTCAGGAAGAAGGCTAAAATGAGGGAAAAGTTCAGCCAATTGGCTTCCCGGATTAATTGCAGGAGCAAGCAAATATCTAAAAAAAGGGCTAAAAAAAATCCGCGCCGGGTATGGCCGAAAAGAAAGGCCAGCGTGAGGGTTAAAGGGGGAGTAAGAGTTAGAAAAAAAAGAATAATATTCAGAGGCAAGGCAAAATTAAAACGAGAGATGGTTAGAGAAAAATATTGAGTGGGGGAGAGGCAAAAAATTACTAGAAGCCAGATGCCCCACAAAATTAGATTGATAATAAGGACGGGGAGGAAATTGCGACGGTGTTTGCGAACCATTAATTAATTTTAAAGCAAAGCCGTGATAAAATGTAGGGAGCATGGCCAGGGAAGCTTACTTTATCCTTATTATCGTGACTTTAGGTTTTGGAGCGGTGCTTTATCTTTTGAACCGTCGATTGGCCGAACTTTCTCAAAACAAAACCGATGAGACCTTAACCGAATGGCTAAAGTCAATGCAATCATCTGTCGATAATACGACTAAAACCCTTAATTCTGCCCTAAGTAGCAGTAATAAGAATTTAACCGATACTTTGCAGCGGGGGAATGAAGAGCTTAATCGCCGGTTGGATAATGCGGCACGCTTGATGAGCCAAATCCAGCGGGAAGCGGGAAAATTTGCCGAGCTTTCTTTATCAATGAAAAACTTGCAGGATTATTTGAAAAGTCCGAAACTGCGGGGTAATATTGGCGAGCAGGTCTTGAAAGATTTAATCGGTCAAATGTTTCCCAAAAGTTCGTTTTTTCTCCAGTATGCCTTCAGAAGTGGCGAGAAAGTGGATGCGGCGATTAAGACAGACGCCGGGATTTTACCGATTGATTCAAAATTCCCGGCGGAAAACTTCCAGAAGATGATGGCGGCGGAGAATGAAGCGGAAAAAGAAACGGCCCATCGTGATTTTAATCGCGATGTTAAGAAACATATTAGTGCGATTGCCAATAAATACATTTTACCGGAGGAGGGGACAATGGATTTTGCTCTGATGTATATTCCTTCTGAACCGGTCTATTATGAGGTAGTGAATGATATGGATTTGACTGATTTTGCCCGCCGAGAAAGAGTTTACCCGGTTTCTCCCAATACCTTGTACGCTAATTTGCAGGTAATTTTACTTTCTTTTCAAGGAAAAGATATCGAGAAAAAATCCCGTCAACTCTTTTCTTTGCTTAGGGGAATTCAGAAAGATTATGTTAAACTTGGTGACACTTTGGGAGTTTTGAATAAACACATTACCAACTCCTATAATCAGATGAGCAATGTTAATACTGAGTTTCTGCAAATTGGCCAAAAACTTTCTTCAACTCAAACTTTAGAGGGGAGTGAAGAAGTTAAGCAGCTAACATCATGAGTAAGAGAGATTTAGTTCCTGGGAGCATTTGGAAACATTTTAAGGGCAGAGTTTATCGGATTGTGGGCGTGGCCAAGTACAGTGAGGATATGGACAAGGAGTTTGTGGTTTATAGTCCGGTTGAACCCAGCCCGGAATATGGTCGCGATCAGCTTTGTATTCGGCCCAAGGAGATGTTTCTGGAAAAAGTTACCCGTGATGGCAAAACCTTTTGGCGGCTTGAGAAAGTGAAAGAATAGAGCCTTATTGTATAATCGGCTTGTGGTTGATGCTTCCGAAAAAAAACTAAATCCCGAACAGCTTAAGGCAATCCAGCACGGCGAAGGGCCGCTTTTAATTATTGCCGGAGCGGGGACAGGCAAGACCACGGTCATTACCGAAAGAATCAAATATTTTATTATTGAACAAAAAGTTTCCCCGGGAGAGTTATTGGCCCTCACTTTCACTGAAAAAGCTGCTCGGGAAATGGAAGAGAGAGTCGATGTTGCCTTACCTTTGGGTTATGCCAACCTCTGGATGGACACTTTCCACGGCTTTGCCGACCGAATTTTACGTGATGAGGCCCTTAATATCGGCCTAAACCCTCACTATAGGATAATGACCCAGGCAGAAAACGTTCATTTCCTGCGCCGCCACCTCTTTAAGCTCGATTTGGACTACTTTAGACCCTTAGGAAACCCGAATAAGTTTGTAGAAGGCTTACTCCAGCACTTTTCGCGGCTTAAGGACGAAGATGTGGCGGTGGAAGAATATTTTCAATATTTAAAAGAATTAAAAAAACAAAAAAATTTAGGAAAAAATAAAAAACTTAAAGAAAATGAGGAAGATTTTGAGGAAATTTCCCGGACCGAAGAATTAGCGAAAGCTTACCAAAAATACGAAGAGCTGAAGTTTCAAGAAGGAGTTTTGGATTTTGGGGATTTAATGAGCCAGCTTTTGCGGCTTTTCCGGACTCGACCAAAGATTTTGAGAACTTACCAAGAAAAATTCAAATACACTTTAGTGGATGAGTTCCAGGATACCAACCACGCTCAGTATGTTCTTATCAAACTCTTAGCGCCACCGCCTAAAAGTAATTTGACAGTGGTGGGCGACGACAATCAGTCAATCTATAAATTCAGGGGAGCGGCAATTTCCAATATCCTTCAGTTTAAAAAGGATTATCCGGAAGCTCAAAGCGTCGTTTTAAATAAAAACTATCGTTCCACTCAAACAATTTTGGATGCCGCTTATCGGCTGATTAAGAATAATGACCCGGATACACTGGAGGCGAGCTTAGGTATCAGTAAGAAGTTGGAGAAAGTCCGGGAGGTTACGGAAGTACCGGTGGAATTTTTTTTGGCTGACCGAGCGGATAACGAGGCGGAGATAGTGGCCAACGAAATTAAAAGTTTAAAGCGCGAAGTTCAAAGTTTGGAATGGAAGGATTTTGCGATTTTGGTCAGGGCTAACAGTCACGCCGAGCCGTTTCTGCGGGCTTTGGCTTGGGGGGGAATACCAGCCCAATTTTTAGGGCCGGGGATGCTCTTTAGGCAGCCGGAAATAAAAGACCTCATTTCTTATTTATTGGTTTTATATAATTTTGAAGATTCAATCGCAATGTATAGACTGTTGTCTATGGAATATTTTGGTCTCCCTGGGCGAGACCTGGCCGCGCTTTTGAATTTTAGCCGGAAAAGGCGCATTTCCCTCTTTGAGGCCTGCGAGGAAGTGATTGCCCCCGACGCGACTGTTATTAGTCCGGCGGCTCGGGACACAATCGGGAAACTGGTCCGTTTAATCCATAAGCATATGGACCTGATGAAGACAGCCAGTGCCTATGAAATTCTTTTGCTTTTTCTTCAGGATAGTGGTTTGTATGGTTGCCTGTCGGACATAAAAACAATTGAAGACGAAAAGAGAGTTCAAAATATCGCGAAATTTTTCGATAAACTGAAGGTTTACGAGACTGGCCATGAAGACGCTTCGGTTCTGGCAGTGGTGGACTATATTAATCTTTCGCTGGAACTGGGCGAATCTCCGTTAGTGGCGGAAATTGACTGGACGGAAAACGATGCGGTCAATGTTTTAACTGCTCATTCGGCTAAAGGTTTGGAATTCCCAGTCGTTTTTATGGTGAATCTGGTCAACCGCCGGTTTCCGTCGATGGAACGACGGGAGCAAATTCCTATTCCCGAGGCCTTGATTAAAGAGATTCTTCCTCAAGGGGACTTCCATTTGGAGGAAGAACGACGACTTTTTTATGTGGGGATGACGCGGGCGGAGGACAAGCTTTACTTAACGGCGGCTAACTTTTACGGCGAAGGTAAGCGGGAAAGGAAGGTTTCACCGTTTGTAGTTGAGGCACTCGGAGAAAACGTAGTTTGCAGCCCGCAAAACGAGAAGCAAAAAACCCAGCTTTCCATTTTTGATTTAAAGACAGTGGGGGAAAAGAAAGAGCCAATGGCTCGCCAGCCGATAAGCCAGCTTTCTTACTCCCAAATCGAGACTTTTGACCTTTGCCCCTTGAAATATAGATTTGCCTATATACTTTTTCTCCCGACTCCCCCATCGGGGGCACTATCTTTTGGGAGTACCATTCATGAAACTATGCGGGACTTTTACCAGCGGGCCATGGCTGGCCAAAACCCGACCAAAGATGACCTTTTGAAAATTCTGGCGGAAAACTGGGTTTCGATCGGTTACAACTCGCGGGAGCAACAACAGCGCTACAAAAAGGAAGGCGAGAAAATTTTGGGTGAATTTTTTGAAAAAACCTACAACCCGAAAGTGTTGCCAATGGCTTTAGAGCAATCATTTGTTATTCGCCTGGGGCCGACCTTAAAGATTTTGGGGAAAATTGACCGGATTGACCCCGCTCAGTCGGGCTTTGAAATTATTGATTACAAAACCGGCAAGTCTTCAACCAAAAAAGAAGTGGAAAAAGACTTGCAGCTTTCAATTTATGCTTTAGTGGCGGTGGATGGGATTTTGACTTATACGGGGATTTTAAAACAAATTCTCAAACCGGAAGAAGTGACGGTCTCCTTTTACTTTTTTGACAATCAGGAAAAAGTTTCTAGTAGTCGGACGAAAGAGGATTTAGAGAAAGTCAGGGAAGAGCTTTTAAAGAAGGCGAAAGCGATTTCCGAAAGCAACTTCTCCTCCACTCCCGGCAAGCACTGTGACTTTTGCGAGTATAAACTTATCTGCGAAGCTTGGAAATAAGACGGGATAGTTTGAGATTGATAATAATTGGTAGCGGATATTGAACCTCTTTTCCCCGGAAGCCTTCTTTAAAATTGGTAAAGCCAAGCCAGGATTTGTTTTGGGGAAAACGCTCATCATAAATTCCCTCGAAATCGAAAGTCGTGCAGCCCTTTTTTTTAGCTAACTTTATGCTTTCCCAGACCAAAAGAGTGGGCGCCAAGAGTTTTTTGCCCCGGGAAGTAGCGGCGGCCTGCCAGTAATAGGCGACCTGGTTGTGGAATAAAAGCAAAGTAGCGGCAACCACTTTGCCCTCGCTTTCCGCGACCAAGATTTTGGCTTTTTCCCCAAAAGCCTGGCAGAGAAGCTCAATTTCTCTTTCAGTGCCGAAGGGTAAAATAAATTTTCTTAAGAGATAATCTTTTTTCAAAGTCACGAAGTCAGCGACTGTTCCTTCTTTAGTAATAAGTTCTTTTTTTCCCGCTAAGCGAATATCGCGTCTCTTATTTTTAGAAAAAGAAGCGAGGATTTTATCTTCGGTTTCCCTTAAATCCTTGATTAAGGTTTTAGTGGGAATGAAGGGTGAGCGATAGGGTCTGAAGCCAGCGGGAAGAGTTTCGGCGGTTTTGCCAACGGCCGGTTCAATAATGATTTGAAAAGGGCGATATTTAGCGGCGAGCTTTTCGATTTCCCCAAAAGGAGTCGATAGAGCAATTCGTTGGACTTTTAAGAGAAAGCCCAGGAAGGGAATTTTTTTTAAGAAAAAGTAGTGGGAGCCAATTTTTTCCATTTGCCAGCCAAGACTTTTGAGATAGGCAGCATACTGGGGAGATTGACGGATATCCATAGCCTTAAGATTTAACCTTTGCTTTTAAATGAAGAACTTTCCAGCGGAGCCGATCGATTTTTTGGAAAAGCTGATAAAGGAGGGGCTGAATGACCAAATCATATGAACCAATAAATTCGACTAGCCGGGGCGAAAAGCCTTCTTTGAAACGATGGAAACCAAAGTATGGATGATTAGGGGGCGGATTAGGTTCTAAATCACCCCAGAGGTCAAACTGCTGGCAGCCTTGGTTTTTGCCAAAACGGATTGCCTCCCACATTAAAAGGGTTGGTGCCATCAATTCCCGATGCTCTCGGGTAGAGGCGCCATAAGGGTAATAGAGAGTATTATTAAAAACGAAAAGTAAGAAAGCGGCTAACATTTTGCCCTGATAAGTGGCAGTCAAAAGATGGGAAATGCCAGCCGGCCTTAAGATTTGCCACTGCAGACGGTGATAATCCTCATCGTGAGCGTAAAAGCCTTGGCGATGAGTAGTTTCAAAAAGAAGTTTTAAATAAACCTCGAAAGCTTCGTCGGAATCGTCTTCCTTAACTGTTACACCATGTTTCTGAGCTAAGCGAATATTATAGCGGGTTTTCGGCTTCAGACGCTGGAAAAGCTCATCCTCAGAAGCACTCAAGTCGATAATAGAAGTGAATTTAGTAAAGAGGGGTTTGCCGGGGAGTAAACCTAATTTTTCAGGCTCCCCCACTCCCCCACCTTTCTTAGCCTCAACATGGGGTTCGATTTTAATAAAGATGGCTTTTTCCTGCTGGCCAAGTTTTTTTAATTCTGCAATTACAGTTGGGGTTGGCAGTGAACTTTTTGGTAAATAACCAACAGAAAACGGCAGCTGAGGGAGACGGTGGAAAGTAATTTGGAAAACTTGAGTCGGTTTAGCGTCCTCAAAAAGGCCGAGGCGCCAGACTCGGTGTCCTTGAAGGCGACGGAATTCTCCCCAAGCCCAGGATTGTAAGGGATGGGCGGCCAAATGATTGAAAGCGGTTTTTGATTCCTCGGTGATAATTCTTACCGTCGGCATTTACCTTCTTTCTTCTCTTATGATATTATATAAAAAAGATGGCCAGGAAAGCGAAATCTTCGTCACGGTTAGCGTGGCCAATAATTAATTTTACGAATTTTTACTTAAAACCGGACCTTTCTTTCCCTTTTCGGATGCTTCTTTTGTTGGAGCTTATCCTTTGCTCATTTTGTGTCTTGGGAACTTTCCTCTTGGCCTTACTGAAATTCTTGGACAGTTTCTAAAAGCTCTTCCGGCAAATCCTGGATAAAGCGGGAGATTTCATTAGCCGATCGCTGACCGAAGTAGAGCCGTTTACGAGTATGAGTTAAAAAAACTTTTTCTTTGGCTCGGGTCAAGCCGACATAACAGAGACGGCGCTCTTCTTCCAGTTCATTACGGTCAAGCAAGCTGCGTGAATGAGGAAAAAGGCCCTCTTCCATCCCGACTAAAAAAACGACCGGGAATTCCAGGCCTTTGGAAGCGTGTAAGGTCATTAAAGTGATAACCTCTTTCTTGTTACTAGAGAAAGGGCTTTCGGGTAAATATTCTTGCTCGACTAAAGCCACATTTTCCAAAAAATCTTGGAGCCGAGGAAATTCTGCGGCCACTGAGCGGAGCTCTTTAATGTTTTCCAGGCGTCCTAAGTCTTCCTCCATTTGGAGATCATAGAGCTCCAAATATTCGGCCGCTTTTAAGGCGCTATCTAATAACACTAAGGTATCGGTTCTTTCTAGATTAATCTTTTTCTGAGCCTGTTTTTCTTTAAGCCAGTCCAGGAATTTGCTTAGTCGAGTTTTGCCGATTTTTTCCAATCTTTTACGAGAAACCGCGTCCTTAGGATTAGCAATCAGGCGCAAGTAGGCCAGAACATCTTTGATTTCCTTCCTTTGGTAGAAGCGAGTGCCGCCAACTAAGAGGTAAGGCAACCCTGCCCGCAGAAAAACTTCTTCTAAAACTCGTGATTGAGCATTGGTCCGGTAAAGGACAGCAAAGTCCGACAAATGAAAGCGGTCTGACAGACGGACAATTTGATTAGCAATAAATTCTGCCTCGGCAATTTCATTTTGCGCCTCGTAAAGGCTGGCCCTTTCGCCCGCCTGATTTTGAGTCCAGAGCTTGAGAATGGGGTGAGAAGTGTTATGGGAAATAACCCGGTAGGCTAAATCGAGGATAATTTGAGTGGAGCGGTAATTCTGTTCCAAATTAATAATCGTTAAGTTGGGGAAATCGCTCTTTAAATTAACTAGGTTACGAAAATTAGCCCCTCGCCAGCCGTAAATGCTTTGAGAAGCATCACCAACGACCGTCAAGTTACGGTAGCGTTGAGCTAGAAGTTTGGTGAAAACATACTGAGCGTGATTAGTATCTTGATATTCATCAATTAAAAGGTAAGGATAGCGGTTTTGATATTGGCCCAAAATCTCGGGAAACCTTTTAAACAAAACCACCGTTTTGAAAATCAGATCGTCGAAATCAACCGCGTCGTTATGGCTTAAAAGTTGCTGATAGTCTAAATAGGTTTGGGCGACAGTTTTTTGCCAGGGACTGCGAGCGTATTGAGGATATTCCAGCTTAGAGATAAGTTCGTTTTTGGCTTGAGAGATAGTGTTTAAGACGGCGGCCGGTTTAAATTCTTTAGGTGAAAGATGAAGCTTTTCTAGAATTTCTTTAATTGCTTCCAGTTGGTCAGCTTCGTCATAGATGACATAATTGGCGGGAATGCCTAAGAGGTGGCCATCCCGCCGCAGAACCTTGGCGCAAAAAGAATGGAAAGTGCCGGCAAAGGGCGGAGAGATATTGGGATATTGAGATATTGGGGCGTGGGGAGATTTTCCACTTTCACCTAGCATCTTAGTATCTTTATCTCCTAATATCTTTGCTATTCTTTCTTTCATCTCCCCGGCCGCTTTATTAGTAAAGGTCAAGAGAAGAATGTTTTCGCTGGGAATTTTTCTTTCTTTGATCAGGTAAGCGGCTCGAAAAGTTAGTGCTCGAGTTTTACCGCTGCCAGCGCCAGCCAAAATTAAAAGTGGCCCATCGCCGAAGGTAACCGCCTGTTGCTGGGGCAAATTCAAATCTGCTAAAATGTCTGTCATGGCCAAAAAAACTCCCCTATTTCTCCTTGCTGCTTTTCTGATTTTACTCTTTTTTGCCGGTTTTGGCTTCGGCCATTATATCAAAAGCACTTTTTTTAAAGGGATTACCAGCCATCAAGGGCGGACAAGTTTTCTTTTGTTGGGAATTAACGGTAGTAGCGAAAGTGGGGCCGATTTAACTGACACGATTATTTTTGCCTCCTTTAATGCTGTCAACGGCAAAGCGGTTTTGATTTCTATTCCCCGTGACCTTTGGATTAAAGAAATTCAAGCTAAAATTAACACGGCCTATCATTATGGCGGCTTTGATTTGGCTAAAAAAGCCGTTTCTCAAGTAGTGAATCAGCCGATAGACTATATTTTAGTTTTAGACTTCGATGGCTTTGAAAAAGCGGTTGATATTTTAGGGGGAGTGGAGGTGGAAGTTGCTCACAGCTTTGACGATTATAAATATCCCATTGCCGGTAAGGAAAAAGATCTATGTAACGGCGATAAGGAACTCAAATGCCGCTATGAATATTTGCATTTTGAGGCAGGGAAACAATTAATGGATGGTAAAACAGCGTTAAAATTTGTTCGCAGCCGCAATGCCGAAGGCGAGGAAGGAACAGACTTCGCTCGCTCCCTTCGACAGCAAAAGTTTTTGGAAGCCTTCCGCCAAAAATTGAGTTCGCCTGCAGTTTATCTGCGACCAATTAAAATTTATCGCCTTTGGCAAGTTTTCCAAGGTTCGGTTAAAACCGAGATAAAGGTCGAAAATTTTGGCAATTTGGCCCTTTTAGCGCTGAAGACTGATTGGGCAATGATGAAGGCCGGCAGTTTGGCCGACAACTTATTGGTTCATCCCCAGACTCATTACTCTAAGCAATGGGTTTTACTTCCTAAACAGGATACTTGGGAGGCAATCCATGAGTTTGTGGAGAACCTTTTAAGGTAACTTAAAAATAGTGGTCTTTTCGCTTTCAAAAACTTTCTTTCCTAGGTGGTTGAATTTCTCTTCCTTCAGCTGGGAGTATTTTTGCCGCTCTAAGGCGCCGATAATGACATATTTAACTTGGTATTTTTCGAAGAGCTCTTTAGTTTGGGTTAAATCGGCCGATTCATAAATAGTTTGCACATCGACTGCCCGCCGGCCCGGTTCGTCAAAACTGCCTCGCCAAAGCCATTCATGAACCAACCAGCCTTCAATTGTCGGGAGACCAGTGGCCATCGAAATTCTTTCGTAATCGGTGTAGCTATCGCCTACTGCTTCAAGAACAACCGGTTGGCCCTTAACATTTTGATTTAACCACTGGACCGCTTGATAATCGCCGGGATAAAGTTTTTTCAAAAAATTAAGACCATAAAGAGATTGGTAATTATCTTTTTTCAGTTCTCCATAGTAGCCTTTGAGGGAATAAAAAGGATAGATCATTAATGCGGTAAAGAAGAGAAAAAGAACCGCGGCCGTTAATTTGCGGCCAAAGAAGTTTTTGATGGAAGAGACCAAGCGAATGAAGATGTAGCCCATCGCTAGGGCGTAGAGGATGAAAGACTGATAAGTAAGCTTAAACACGGTGTTGGCGCGATGATAGGACTCGATATAAATATCTTTGACATAAATAATTTCCGGGATGATAACTAAAAAAGTGGCAACGGCCAGCAAAACGAAAGTGAAGATATCAGTGATCAAAAGATTTTTCCTGTTTCTTGCTTCCCCTATTAAAAAGATGGCAAAAACGGCGGCAAAAAGCCAAGGGACACCCCAAAGGATTAGGAGCTGGTGCGGTAAAGAGTGGGCATGAACAAAAGCGATGCCTTTAACAATCGGGTCGAAGTTTAACTGGAAAGGCAGGACAAGGGGGAGCGTTAAAAGTAGAGACCACCCGCCAACGAAAAGCGGCGGTAATAATTGGAGCCAAGAATTCCGCCAGCGGGAATAAAAGCTGCCAAGCAAAACCAAGCCAAAAATTAAAAGGTAAATCGGGAAATCCCATTGGTTAGTCATATATATTACGGCCAATGTGAGTGAGATTGGCAAACTTAAAATCAAAAACTCCCGCTTCGACTGCGAAGCGAGGCGAGCAAAACTCAAAACTTCTGAGGATTTCTCTCTTAATAATTTAAATAAACTGAAAATTAGGGCGAGGAATAAGAGAACAAAAGGAATATCTGAAACGTGGCCGTGGAGGTCAGAGACGATGAAAGAATATGAAGGAAACTCGTGGATAGTTTTATCGGGAACATCGGGACAGTAACCGATGTAGCGAGTGGCGTTGGGGTACCAATAGTTTAGAGAACCATCGCAGTAGGGCCGGCCAAGACCCATCTTTAAATTGTAATAGGCAGGGTGGAGGTTGGCCCCCAAAGAAAGGAGCAAAGCCGAAAAAAGACCGGCAAAAAATATCCGTCGCCAATGACCAGGGGTGAGATTTTTGGCCTTTTGGCGAAAAAAGGAATAAACCAAATTAGCGGTGAGAGAAAAAGTCAAGGCAACGGTAAAAGCAAAAAGGAGAGCGATCATCAGATTGTAAGTGATGGCGGAATCAATCCCCGTTAATTTAGTCAAAAAGGCAGTAATATAATGGCCAAAATAATAATAGTTAATCGATTTTCCGGCGAACCACATATCCGCTGGCGGAAAAAAACGGCTGCGCAGAATCGAGTTAACAAAGCCAAAATCCATAAATTTTTCTAGGCCTTGAATATCTGGCTGAAAACCACGGACAAAAGACCAAGTCGCCAAAGCTAGAAGGAATAAGAGCTCCTCTCCCATCCAGGTAAGCGCCAGCGGGCGGGTTGCTTTCCTTAGGGTGGTATCTTGTTTGAGAAGAAAAAGGTTGCAAAATAAACCCAAAAGGAAAGCCCCCCAAATCGACATAAGGGTAAAAGGTAAGATTTTTAAAGAAGCCAGAAGCCAGACCAAGTAAGAAGAAAACAAAATTCCTAAAACTTTGGCGAAGAGATAACCTTGATCGAAGAAGGAGGAAAAGAGGCGTCGGCTAAGCGGTAGAAATATCAAACCAATGGCAAAAAGATAACCCCACCAAACAAAAATAATTTTTAGGTCCGCGAGCATAAGCGTATTTTAAAATTACCCTCTCTGGATTGCAATCAGGCGGGACTTTATCTTTTTTTGCGCTGGTTGCCTATCTCGGGGTATAATCAGCCAAATGGCGAGGAAAATCAGGGTTGCTTTTGACCTGGACGGCGTCATTGTCGATAAACCACCGTTAATTCCTCAGCGATTAATTGACCGGCTTTTTAAAGGTGGCAATCAGAGAGAGCTTCGGTATCGTTTTCCCAGATTTAAGTTGGAAAAATATCTGAGAAAGATATCTCATTATTATTTATTCCGGCCGCCTATCGGCAATAATATTGCTCTTATTCGCCGGCTTGCCCGGGAAAAGGAGTATGAGCTTTTTGTTATCTCGGGGCGTTACTCTTTTTTGAAAGACGAAACCAAAAACTGGTTGAAAAAAAGAGAACTAGAGGATCTTTTCGCCGAAGTATTCGTTAATCTTGGCGATGAGCAGCCGCACTTATTTAAGGAAAGAATGCTGAGGAAGATAAAAGCAGATATTTTCGTTGAAGACGATGAAGAAATTGCTTCCTTTCTGAAAGAGAAACTTTCTTCCCTAAAAGTTGTTTGTCCTTCAAATAAAAAGATTGAAATTTCTTCAATTTGTAATTAACTTGAGGAAAAATGAAAGTCCTTTTTTCACTTTCCTATTATGATCCCTATCTTTCTGGCGTGAGCGTTTATGCTAAACGGTTAGCCGAGGGGTTGAGTGACAAAGGAGAGACGGTAGAGATTCTCACGGCACAGTATGACAAGAAATTGGCCAAAAAAGAGAAAATAGGGAAAGTTTTGGTTACCCGGGTGCCTTTTCTTTGGCGGGTAAATAAGGGCCTGGTTATGCCCGCCTGGTTATGGCAAGGTTACCAAAAAGTAAGGGCGGCCGATAGCGTTATTTGTCATTTACCTCAGCCGGAATCATTATGGTTGCTTTTCCTGGCCAGGCTTTTTAAGAAAAAAGCTTTGGTCGTTTACCACTGTGATGTTGTTTTCGCTTCGAGTTTGGTCAATAAGATTATTGGGAAAACGCTAATGGCAATTAATTTTCTCTGTTGCGCCCTGGCTCAAAAAGTTATTAATTCTAGTGAAGATTATGCCAAGCATTCTCCCGTCCTGAGGCATTTTTTAAATAAAGTGGTTATTATTTATCCGCCACTGGATAAAATTTTCTTGAGGAAAGACTCAGGTGAAACGGAAGCGGATAAAATTGTTCTTGAGAAACTTAAGGGAAGGAAAGACAAAATTGGTTATGTGGGAAGAGTGGCCGCCGACAAAGGAATTGAATATTTACTTCAGGCTATACCTTACTTGGGAGAAGAACTAAAAGATTTTGGGCTTTTTTTGGTTGGGCCCAAGGAGACGGTCGGGGAAGAAAAATATTGGCGGGAGATTAATTCTTTGTCCCAGAGATATTTAGGGAAAGCTGTTTTCTTGGGCAAACTGACCGATGAAGAGTTGGTTTCCTTTCTTCGAAAACTGGATGTTTTAGTTCTACCCAGTGTCAATTCTACGGAAGCTTTTGGTATGATTCAAATGGAAGCGATGGTCAGTGGTTGCCCGGTAGTGGCCAGTAATTTACCGGGGGTAAGGGTGCCGGTGAAATTAACTCAAATGGGGGAAGTCGTCTCTCCCCGAAACCCTCAAGAAATCAGCCGGGCCATTATTAAAGTGATTAAGAATAAAAACCGTTATGTTAAAAATGGGCGGCGGGCAAAAGAAATTTTTTCCCTGGAGAAAGCCATTGACCAATTTCAAAGCTTACTTTTCCCCTCGGGAAATAAATTTGATTATTAGTCGGAAGGAAATTTAATGATAAGCAAGAAACTGCTTCTATCCACTCTGAAGAAAATCTTACCTTTTTTTCTGATTTTTTCGGTAGCGGTTTTTTTAAGATTTTATCTTTTGGAGGAGTTACCCGGAGAAATGTTTGGTGATGTCAACGAAAATTTTAAAGACATCGCTGAGATTATGTCGGGAAAACTGGCCATTTTTTTCCCCAAAAATACCGGACGCGAAGGAATGCTTTTTTATTTAACTGCGATTATTGCCCGGTTTCTTGGCTTAAGTTATTTAACGCAAAAAATCACTACGGCGCTGATCGGTTTAGCGGGGGTTTTGGCGATTTACTTTTTAGGGAAGGAACTAGTGGATAAAAAGGTGGGCTTGTTAGCCGCTTTCTTTCTAGCTATCTCCCGTTGGCACCTGACCTTTAGCCGGTTGGGGTTGCGGGCGATTTTAATGCCCCTGTTTGTTTCCTTGGTTTTTATTTTTTTCCTCAAATCGATTCGGAAATTAAAGTTAGTTGATTTTTTGGTCACGGGTTTATTCTTAGGCCTAGGAATGTATACTTACACCGCTTTTAGGGTGATGCCGATTTTGATTCTGACTGGTTATTTTTGGGCTTTTTGGCAAAAGCAAAGGCGAGAGAAGATTTTTCTCTTAAAAGGGATGGCGATAGTCTCTTTAAGTTTTGCCCTAGTTTTTGCTCCGTTGGCAATTTATGCTTGGAAATCCCCCCTCAGTTATTGGCATCACCCCGCCAGAATGATTAATTCTCAGGGAAAGACACTTTCCGATTTAATAAAAGTGTTGCTGACTAATTTAGTTAACCAGGCGGCAATGCTTCATTTAAGGGGAGATATTGTCTTTAGAGTCAATCCTCCCCGAGCACCTCAGCTGGATTTATTAAGCGGGCTTTTCTTCCTTCTCGGCGGCGTTTACTTATTCGGTAAGCGCCAACTTTGGCCGTTTGTTTTATTGCCCCTGATTGTCCTTCAGTTACCTTCCGTTTTGGTGCTTAATTTTCCCATTGATATTCCTTCGGCGACTCGTTCAATTGGGGCTTTGCCCTTTGTTTGTTTAATCGTCGCTCTAGGGGCAAGTTGGTCTTTTCGGAAAATAAGTGAAAGAAAGCCTTTATTGGCGAAACTTATGTTTGCCTGGCTTTTTTTGATGGCTTTGGCTCTGAATTTCAAAAGTTATTTTTTTGACTATACCCGGGGACTGCCCAACGGCAATGTTCCTTTTGGGAAGATTATTGCTTCCAGAATAGACCAACTACCTGAGAGCGCGGAAGTTTTTGTTTATTCTTGTTGCTGGGGAGAATGGGGCCAACCGGAGCCGGAGGCAATTAAGTTTTCTCTTAGAAGCCCAAAAGAAATTAATTTCCTTAAGGAAGGCAGTTTTTATTGCCGCTCGAGAAAGGGAAATTATTATTTTGCCCTTGACCCCCGGGGAAAAGATTTCTTGTCGCAGCTTGAATTGTGCTTTCCAGGGGGGATTTTTAAGGAAGTCAAAAGCCCAGAAGGAAAAGTCATTTTCTGGGAATACCAAAATGGATTTTAATCTTAAGGGTTAGTGAGAAGCTTTCTTAAAAATGATAACTTTGGGATGATCGTAGACGGTAAAGGATTCTTCGGCGTCGTCGTCATTAAAACAAATTGAAAGTGCTCCGAGGTGGGGAAGACAAGGATAGGAGTAAAACTCGGCTACCTTTTGAAACTTTCCACTTCCCGTAAAAAGCGATTGATAATAGGCGATGGTTTGAGGGTACCTATCGGCGAGGCGCATAGTGGAGCCGTAAGCTCGATTGGAGGAAAGAACAATATAGTCAACTTTCTCTAGTTGGGAATTAATCTTTTTCCACTTCTCGGGGGTATCGGGGGCATACATAAAAACATATTCTTGAGTGTAAATTGAAGAATTTTCTTGAGGTAAGTTAAGGGGGAGCGGGTCGTCCCATTCTTCATTAAGAAGAGTGGCTCCGGCCGGGATATTTTGATAAATCCAATTTGAGGCGGCCATGCGGGTGTTGGGCTGGGCGTAAATTGACATAAAAGAGAGAGGATAAATTAAGAAGAGAGAAAAAAACAGGCTAACGGAAACAAAAAGAGCCCTTTTCGACAGTTTTCCTCTCAATAAATCGATAATTTTAAGCAAGAAATCGGCCGACAAGAGGGCCAAAAAGGGATAAATTGGCAAAAAATAGCGCATATTTTTAGAAAACTGACTGCCTTGATAGAAAAAAATGCCAAGAATCCAGAAAAGAGCCAAAAAATATAAAAATTTTTTCGCCTCTAGTTTGAAGGTTCTCCCTCTGACGGAAATCGAAAAGTTAAGTAGTTGAGCGATGGCGTAAAGAAGAGAAAAAACAGCCGTGATTCCTAAAGGTAATCCTACCCCCCAGAAAATTAAATTTTTCAAGGGAAACAGTATTGGTTTAGTGGCCAGCCATTGGATTGAGGGTGGAAAAAGAGTTTCCGGATTGTCATATTGTCTTAGTTCTTTTAAGTTAACCACGAACTGAGGGTTAATCCGCCATTGGCCAAATGAGGCGGTCGCGAAAGCAGAAGGCTGACTAAGCCTAAAAGCGAGGGCGGAAAAAGCCAAGACGGTAATTAACCCAAGGCAGATTTTAATTGGCTGTTTTGATTTCTTAATTAAGATAAAAAGTAACCCCCCGACAATAACTGGCCCAAAAAACAAAGCCGAAATTTTGCAAGCGAGGGCGAAACCGAAGGAAATGCCGAGAGTGGCAGTAGTTAGCAATCGAAAGTCAGTTGTCAGCAAAACAAGAAAGTAAAACGAAAGTACGAGGAAAAAAGTTAGGAAAGTGTCCACCGCAAAGAAGTGAGAAAGTTGAAGTGGGAGGACCATGGAGGAGTATAAGAAAGCAGCGAGGATGCCGGCCTTAGTGTTAAAAACCCTTTGACCGATTTTAAATATGATTAATATCGTACTTAAGTCGAACAGGGCGGAAAGGAATCGACCGATAAAATGAATCTGATCGTAGTCGGAATAATTAGTCAGTTCCCCGGCCAGCTTCGTTAGGAAAAGAGGAAAAGTTCCATAAACAAAAAATTGATAGCCTCGGTTGTGAGGATTCATCGGGGAAGTTTGAGGGTTAAGGTATTCGTTGAAAGTTTGAGGAAGGCTGAGGGCAGTTTCCACCATCGTTAAAAAGCGCTCATCCGGATGGAGATGCTGGCCCTGGTCCCAATTAAGACCATATAGACGCAGAAAAGCCGCCAAGAAAAGAATAAGCCCGAGAATTAGTTTTGGGCTTAATCTGGGGAAAAAAACTTTAATCTTCTTTAAATAGTTCTTCATATTGCTGGCGAGTTAGACTGACCTTTTTTTGGAAAACTCTAACGACCGGGTGGTCAAAGACTGACCAAGTTTCTTCGGCAGATTCGTCGGAAAGTGATAAGTGATAAGTGATAAGTGATAAGTTGGGAAAGGGTTGGAATTTTTTAATTTCGGTGAAACCTAATTGACCCGAAAACAAAAGCTTATAATATTTGGCGGTGAGTGGGTAGTCTTGGGGTAGTCTTAAGTGGTTGGCGAATAACCGGCGACTAGGAACAAAGACGTAGTCGCTGTTGCTGAGTGAATCTAGCAATTGGGAGAGAAGCCGGGGATTTTCATCGAGGCGATAAAAGTCGAAGGATACGGAAGAGAGGGAGTGGTCAGGATTAGAAAGCGGGAGAATAGGGATGTCGATGACATTACCGGTCTCCGATAAAATTCGCGAGCTGGCAGGAATGTTTTTATAAATCCAGTCCGAGGCCTGAAAGCGGATATCGGGCCGGAAATAGATTGAAGAAAAGACTATTCCCGGAAGAAGAGCAATTCCGACTAAAAAAGCCTTAATTCTTAAGTTACTTAGGTAACTTAGGAAGAAAGTGGCGAAGATGGGGAAGAAGGCAAAAATGGGGGCCATAAAGCGCGTCCATTTGCAAAAAAGAAAAGCCTGGGAAAAGAAGTAAACCAGAAAAGTAGTCAGTAGTAAGTAGTAAGTAGTAAGGGTAAAAGAAAAATGTTTTGTTTTGAGTAATTTTTTGGCTATTAAAAATAATATTAAAAGAAATCCGGCCATTCCGAGGATAAAAATTGGCCAGCCGAGGGCATAAGGGAAAATTTTTTCCAGTTGAAACAAAACAGGAGTGGTCTTCAAGAATTGTCGGGTGTAAAAGACAGGGATTTGGCCACTGGCCACTTGAGCCTCGTAAAGAAGGATTCTTTTTGTTTCCGAGAAATTGAGGATAACATATGGGGAAGAGACAAAGAAAAAGATGGCGGTGGCGCAAAGAAAAAGGAAGAAGAGACCACCCCCTCTACACCACGAAGACTTCTTAATCATCGCTTGCCGAAGTTTTAAGAGAAGAGCAAAAATGATCGGAAAGGCAAAAACCAGGGCGCTGATTTTAGTTCCTAAGGCCAGTCCTAAAAGCAATCCGGCAAAAAAATAGTTTCTTGATCGATTTTCTTCAACGATTTTTATTGAAAAATAGACAGTTGCCAGAAAGAAAAAGGAGAGCAAGGATTCGGTAGTGCCAAAATGGGCAATTTGAATTAAGCCGGGAGTGAAAGCGGCCAACAGAGTAGCCAGTAGACAGTAGTTAGTAGTCAGCAGACGCTTTGTAATTAGGTAAACGAGGGAGACAGTGCCGACGCCAGCGAGGGCGGACCAGAAACGCAGAAAAAAGGTTGCCTCAGTTGGACTTACTTGGTCAAGATTAATCCAGGGGATAAGGTTATAAAGTCGGCCAGAAAAAAAGCTTAGGTAAAGAGGTAGCTGGCCATAGGCAAAAAAGTGAGGCTGCAGTTTATCGGCCCAAGAAAGTTGAGAAACAGCATTGGCCATATTCCACTCATCAGGGTGGAAGTGATAAGGAAGTCCCCAGGAAATTCCCACAAAACGCAGAAAAAAAGCGACCAAAAGAATTGCCAGTAGCTTGAAATTCTTTTTAAGAAACAATTTCATTGGCAAGTTTTTCTCCTAAAAGAATAGCAGAGTTAACCCCACGGTCTTCCGGGTAAATATGATGAAGGCTAGCCCAATAAAGACCCGGAAGGCTAGTTTTAACCAATGGCCGATTCTGAGAATAGTTAGCCGAAACTATCGGCTGACTGTATTCATTCTTGAAAAGCCAGTATTCGTTCAGGTTTTGATTAAAGTCGAAGGAAGGATTAATCTTTTGCAAATAAGGAAGAAATTTCCGGAAAAGAGCCGCTTTATTTTGGCGGAAAAAGGGATGTTGGGCCGGGTAATAACCGCCAATATATAAAAGAACATTTTGACCGTAATGTTTTTTGTCTATTAAATTGGTATGTTCAACGACAGCGACGAAGGGGAAATGGCTTTCGTTAACATTAAGCCAATAAGTCCCGTCGGTAAGCAGGCTTTTCTTGAGAGCCAGAATCAGGCAAAGACTGCCCAAACTTTTAAGGGCTTGGAGGCTGGCTTTCTCTGTCAATGGAAGTTCGCTAGCGATTTTGGCCAAAGTGGCTGGAGGAACGGTGGCCATTACTTTTTCAAATTTGGTCGGATACGGCTGGCTTTGGAAATAAAGGACAAATCCGTCTGGAGCTTTTTTAATCTGGCTGACTGCTTGGCCCAGAAGAATTTGCCCCTGTTTCTTTTTGATTTCTTCTGTTAAGGCGCTAAGGAGAGCGGCAGTTCCCCCGTTTAAATATCCTAAGGCAAAACTTCTTTTTTTGATTCTTGTCCAAAACCAAGAAGCGGGAATTTGGTTAGCCAAGGCTCCAAACTTACTTTGCAAAAGTGGCTGCCAGATTAGACGGTAAGTTTCTTTCCCCATGGTTTTTTGGATAAAAGTGGCTGCCGGAATCTTTTCTAAGGGTTGCCAAAAAGGGTTAAATTTCAAAAAAAGAATAGTCAGTCCGGTTCTTAATTTGTCGGTCAATTTTAGTTTGGGAAAAAAAAGGAGGCTTGAGAAACTATCAAAACGAGAGACCTTTCCTTCAAGATAAACCGAGGTTTTCGGTTTAAAGTAAGATAATTTTTTTTCCAGATGCAGCTCTTGGACTAACCTTTTTACTGCTTGATCGGAACTAAAATAATGGTGGAAATAATGTTCCAAGGGCCAATCCCAGCCGTTTTTTTTGAACGAGGAGGCCAATCCTCCCAGCTGATCCTCTTTCTCAAAGAGAGTCACCAGATGACCTTCTTTAGCTAAACGGAGGGCAGCCGTTAATCCGGTGAACCCTCCGCCAATAATGGCGATTTTCATACCGGTATTTTAATACAATGTTGACCGCAAAACGAGGTTAGAGTAGCAAAAGAGCTGCACCGACAATGAGAATAGCGGCTCCTATGCCTAAGAAAATTTTAGTGGGCAAGAAGTTACCGGAAGAGGGAGCCGCGCTTTCAGTTGAAGGCAAAGTAGTGGGTTGAGGAGTGGCGGTCGGTTTGGGCGTCGCCGTGGGTGAAGCTTTTGCTTTGGGAGTGGGGGTCGCCGTTGGCGGGGGAACAGCAGTTTCCCCCGAGGGAGTAGCGGTAAAAGACGGCAAGCTACTTTCACCGGCGGCCAAGACAATAAAGGAGCGGGTTACCTTTTGCAATATTCCTTTGGCGTCCGTATAGGAAACGGTTAATTGGTGTTCGCCTGGAGAAAGGGAAGCTTGAGGTGTCCAACTCCACTCTCCGGTCGAATTAACGGTGACTTGGCTATTAATTTTTTCGTTAGATTCTACCGTGATTTGGAGTCTTTCGCTTTTTGGTCCAGTGCCAAAAAATTCCGGTAACCCCGTACTGATTTCTTCATTTTCGGCCGGAGAAGTAATCGCCAATTCCAATTCTTCGACAGAAGTATGGGACAAGTCGCTTTGGGGTAAGCCACCGCGGCCTACTACCGGGTTGGGGGTTGGGGAAAGAATCGGCATTATGCTCAAAAAGTTATAATTTTGGCCAAGAATAATATCGGGAACAGGACTGTCATTGCCGGTCGAGATCGTTGCGGTGGCAGTCTCGTTTTCGGCTCGGACATAAATTTCTTCGATTTGAGCGCTCCGATCATAGTGAGAAAAGTCTTGCAGGTCGGTCGTCCGAGCCGTCGAAAGAGCGATAACCCAATTACCCTCCTTATCCGTAAGCGCCGCTTGAGGAAGAGTGTTGGCGAGGGAGAGATAGACAATTGCTCCTGCTGCCGGTTGACCCTCAGGAGTTAGGATTTTCCCAAAAGCTAAATCGTTATCGGGGGGCACTTTGGCTGGAGCAGTGACAACCTCGAAAGGCTTTCCTGAATCGTCATAATTTTTGCCACCGCAAATAATTTTGAAGTAATACTTGGTTTGGGGTTTGAGGTTATCGATAAAAACAAAATGAACCGAGGAAGAAGTGAAGGTTGATGATTCTAGGTCACGAAAGTCCTTTTTAATTTCTCCCATTTCTGTCGTTTCACCGACAGCAATGGCCCCGGTGGTTTTTTCGGCCGTGGTCCAACTGACGACAAAGGAAGAACTGCCGATATTGGTAATTTTCAGCTGCTGGGGAACGGTTTCTAAAGAAGCGCGGGAGGCCAAGTTTTGGATGCGATTAATCGCTAAAACGCCCCCTAAAAGCCCCAATAGGGCCAGTGCGAGGCCAAGAGGAGCGGGTAAGCTTTTTGGTTGGAGAAGTTTTTTCACTTCTTGCCCTTAAATTTTTCTGGCTTTTAATTCTTCGAAAACGCTTTCATCGAGTTGGGGGTTTAAAATGCGAGTTTCTTGAGGGGTTAAAGCCGGCTTTTCACTCTTTTGCAGGGCAAAATGGATGCCTAGATAAACCCAAAGGACGGTGATAGTCAGAGTTAAAATGGAAATAATAAAAATTTCTTGGCTATAGTTTTTTTTCATTTTTGGCTCGGTGCTTGAGTCGGTTTAGGCTCAACTTGATTTTTACTAAATGAAGCTTGGCCAGTTACTCGCAAAGTAAGTTGCCAGCCTTCTTCCTTTTTAACTTGACTAAAGGCGGCGGAATCAATTTTAAGAATTCGGCGGGAAGTTTCCAAGCGGCGAGTGAAGTCTTTGAGATAGGCATAATCACCCGCAACATTGAGGGAGAAATAAAGAGAATTCGCCGTCGAAGATGAAGACGAAGAGCCTTTTTCGCTTACGCCGATTTTTTCAAAGTTTAGAGTTTTAAGCTCTACGTTTGAGGCAGTGGCGTTTTCTTCGAAAAAGAAGGCCAGCCGGGGAAATTCGCTTTTTTCCGGGAGCGCTTCCTCCAACAAAGGGAGATGGTCTAAGTTTCGCGCGTAGAGAGCTTGAGCGGCAACGATCGCATTGATTTTAGTTTGTAGTTTTTGACTGGCGTCTTTCTTGTCCTTAATTTCTCGATTAAGTTTAGCGATGGTTATTAAAGTCGGCCGAATTGCCATTACCGCGAAAAAAGCAATGGCAAAAAGCGTTAAAGAAAGCCAAGCGAAAGAACGCACTGGCGCTGTTTTGCCGATTTTGCCCAGGCTAAAGAAGTAGCGTCGGTAACGATAATATTCCGTTTTCCAGTCGAAATTCATAGTCGATTTTTCTTCCCTTTTTTATTTTTCAGTTTATTTTTTAGTTTCACCAACTGTCTTTTTAGCTTTAATTGTGGCCTTGATGACGAAATCAAGACCGGGCATACCTTCTTTGCGAGAAGAGATATTAGTCAGGGTTACTTCTTCCAATTCCGGATATTGATTAAGACTAATCCAGAAAAGGCGTAAGCCATTTTCGGTAAAAGTATAGCCACTGAGAGTGATGTCCTTTTCCTCCAAATTGAGAGCGGTTAGAGAAACATCCAAGGGCAAAAGCTGACTGATTTCGCTAATTAAAACGGAGGGTTTTGATTCTTGGGTCAAGAGAACTTTGATGACTTGAATTTTTTCTTGGGTTCGGCGAAAGTCCTCTTCAAAGGCAGCCGCCGAAGCAACAATCGCTTTTTTTTGATTGATTTCATCAAAAAGATTAGCTAGTCGAGTATCGAAATAGAAACGGGAGAGAAAGGCGCAAATAACCACGAACTCAGTTAGAACAACAATGGCTCGACCAGTGGAAGTGGACCACTTGAGAAATCTGCCCAGAGTAGAGGATTCGAACTTATCCTTAGGAAGAAGGTTGATTCTCTTATCTTGAGGCATAAAACTAGTATATTAAAGCCAAAGGTTGATTGTCAAAGCCGCAGCGAAGCTAAATTTTGCTAAAAAGGAGTTTAAGCGGTAGCCGTTTTTTTGGGCGGGTTGGCTTTAGCGGTTAGACGGCTAAACCGGCTCTTAATCCGAGCCGCTTTGTTTTTGTGAATAACGCCAGTCTTAGCCATTTTGTCCACTAAGGCGTAAATCGCTGAAAGCGATTTTTGATTTTTCCCTTTTTTGAAAGCTCGCATTTGGGTTTGCAAAAGATTTTTCTTGCTTCGATTAGCGAGCGTTCTTTTCTTTGTTTGTCTTAAAGCCTTTTTGGCGCTTTTGATAATGGGCATTTTTTGACCTCTAGTGCTGGTATATCCTATCAATTACCCCTTTAAAATGCAAGCCTTTTTTCGTATACTGCGGGTTAGCAAGGGAGGGGAATTTCTTCATCTGTTTCCTTCCGGCCTCTTTTGAGAGACGAGAAAATATGGTTAAAGTTAAAAATTTCTGGCTCAATGGGCGCAATCTTTTGACTCGCCGGCAATCGAGCATTCTCTCCGCGGCCTTCGTTATCGCCGCTACTTATGGTGTTTCCATGGTTTTGGGAATTTTAAGAGAGAGACTTTTGGTTGCCCGTTTTTATGCCTGCTGCCGGCAGCACCTGGATGTTTATTACGCGGCCTTCCGTTTACCGGATATGATTTTTCAGCTGGTGGTCATTGGCGCTTTGGCCGCGGCCTTTATTCCGGTCTTTTCGGAAAAGCTTTCTCGAGACGAAGAAGGCGCCTACCGGTTAGCGTCTTCTTTAATCAATTTGCTTTTGGGTTTTTTCGTGATTTTGGCCCTGGTAATTTTTGCGGCGGCTCGGCCCTTTTCCGCTTTAATTACTGGCAACTTTACCGTTTGGCAAGTGGATTTGATGGCTCAGATGACTCGAGTGATGCTTCTGGCCCAGATTTTTTTCTTACTCTCTAACTTTCTCTCGGCGATTGCTCAGTCTCATCAGCGTTTTCTTTTACCGGCGCTTTCGCCCGTTGTTTATAACCTGGGGATTATCCTTTCGGTTTTTCTTTTTTCCGGACCGTTGGGGATATGGGCGGCTTCGATTGGAGTTTTAATTGGAGCTTTTTTCCATTTTCTTATTCAGGTTCCTTTAGCTATCAAGTTAGGTTTTCGGTATTCTTTTGCTCTTGATTGGCAGAATTCTGGCGTCCGGCGAGTGATTAAATTAATGTTGCCCCGGACTTTGGCCTTAGCGGCTAGTCAAGTAGAAGCGACGGTTTCTCTTTTCTTGGCCACCTCACTTTCGCCCGGCTCGCTGACAATCTATTATTTGGCCCAGAGATTAGTTGATTTACCGGTCAGGCTTCTGGGGACTTCAGTCGGTCAGGCGGCTCTGCCCTTGCTTTCCCGGCAGCTTGCCGAGGGGAAAGAGGAAGAATTCAAAGGAACTTTAAATCATTCTTTAGGACAGATTTTATTTATCGCTCTCCCGATAACGGCCATTTTCTTAGTTTTGCGAGTTCAATTGGTTCGTTTTGCTTATGGGGCGAAAACTTTCCCCTGGACGGCGACGATTATTACTGGCCAAACTCTAGCCGCGGTGACTTTTTCCATCTTTTCCCAAAGCGCCGTCCAACTCTTGGTGAGGGGTTTTTATGCCTTGCATGATACAGCCAATCCTTTTTTGGTTAGCTTGCTTTCGGTGGCGGTTAATGTCTTTCTTAGCTTGCTTTTTATTTTCAGTTTTCAGCTGGGAATTTTTGGCCTGGCCCTGGCTTTTTCTCTGGCCAACTTTTTGAATTTCCTCCTGCTTTTATTTCTTTTTAACTGGAGAAAAGTGCGGTTCATTGAAAGCAGAGATGTGTTTTCTTGGTTAAAGATGACTTTTGCCGCCGGTTTGGCTGGGTTGTCTTCTTGGGGGCTAATGAGAATTTTAGACCTGTTCGTTTTTGAAACTAGCCGAGCTCTTCCGCTTTTAGTTTTAACTATTATGGCAGCTTTGGGTGGCCTGTTGATTTATTTGCTGTTAGCGCGATTATTTAAATTTAAGGAATTGGAGGCTGTTTTGGGGCTGGGAAGGAAAATTTCCCAATGGCAAAAAGCTTTATTCGCAGTAGAAGAAATTATCGAGCCTCATCCGGATACCGTCAGCGGAATTTAATTATTTTCCCCTCTTTTACTATTGACAAATTTTAGCAATCGTGTTATATCATTGCTAATGGCAGACTTGACGGACAGACAAATCAAGATTCTTAAGGCCGTTATTGACGAATATATCGCAACGGCTTTGCCCGTGGGCTCCAACACCTTGGAAAAGAAATACAGCCTTAATGTTTCTCCAGCGACTATCCGCAACGAAATGATGGCCCTTACGGAGGCGGGATTTTTTAAAAAGATTCATTCTTCTTCCGGCCGGATGCCAACTCCGCTGGCCCTTAAATATTATGTTAATAATTTACTGAAGGAACAACAGCTTTCAGTGGCTGAGGAAGTCGCGGTCAAGGAAAAAGTTTGGGATCATCGACATGAGTTAGACCGGCTTTTGCGGGAAATGACTCGAGAGTTGGCTATGCGGACCAAAGAGTTAGCCGTCGCCACGACGGATCGAGGAGATCTTTATGCCGCGGGAATGGCTAACATCCTGGAAGCACCCGAATTTTTTGATATCGATTTGACTAAAGCTCTGCTTTCCCATCTTGATGAAATCGGCTTTTGGCTGAACTTAATCAATCGGCCAACAACTCAAGGTCCAATTGAATTACTTTTGGGCGATGATTTGGGTGATGAGCTTTTTGAGCCCTGCGGCTTTATTTTCCATCGTTTTGAAACCGATTCTTATCGAGGAGTCATTGGTGTCATCGGGCCGGCGAGAGTGAATTTCAATCGTGTTTTTCCAACAATGCGTTATTTTGGCGAATTAATTGATGAGATTTTGGGAGGACGCTAAAAGATGGTTAAACAGGAGAAAAAATTAGGGGCGGAAAAAAACCTGGTAGAATTAAAGAGTCGGGTTGAAGAATTGACTAACCTATGGAAAAGGGCGCTGGCTGATTATCAAAATTTGGAAAGAAGATTTGAGCGAGAAAAAGCCGATTTTGTTCAGCATGCCAATAACAATTTGATTCTAAAGCAGCTTTCGGTCTTGGACCATTTAGAAAGGGCCCAAGGCCATTTGCAGGATGAAGGTTTGGCGATGGCCATAAAAGAGTTTAAGCGCGTTTTGGCTGAGGAAGGGTTGATGGAGATTGAAGTTTTGGGCAAGCAATTTGACCCGCAGGAGATGGAGGCGGTGGAAACGGTTGAGGGTGAGGAAGAAAATGAAGCGGTTGAAGTGGTCAGTAAGGGGTATCGCTTAAAGAATAAAGTTATTAGGGTGGCCAAAGTTAAAGTTAGTAAGCGCCATCAGTAAAAAGGAGGCTTTTATGGGAAAAATAATTGGCATTGATTTAGGTACTACCAACTCTTGCGTCGCCGTAATGGAGGGTGGCAGCCCAAAAGTAATTTATTCGGCCGAGGGAAGAAACGTGATTCCTTCAATCGTCGATCCGATTGCTCATGTCGTTGGAGATGTTGCTAAAAGGCAAATGGTGATTAAGCCTAAAGAGACGGTTTTTTCTATTAAAAGGCTGATGGGCAAAAAATATTCCGAGAAGTCGGTACAGCATGATATTCAGTGGCTGCCTTACAGCATTAAAGAGGGGCGAGACGGTATGGCGGTAGTCGAAGTTCGAGGCAGGAATTTTACCCCTCAAGAGATATCCGCGATGATTTTGCAGAAAATTAAAGCGGATGCCGAGGCCTACTTAGGGGGCAAAGTTATTCAAGCGGTAATCACTGTTCCTGCTTACTTTGATGATTCACAAAGGCAAGCAACTAAGCAAGCAGGAGAAATCGCCGGACTCGAAGTTTTAAGAATTATTAATGAGCCGACGGCGGCCGCTTTGGCTTATGGCTTGGATAAGAAAAATGCTCACACCATTGCCGTTTATGATTTAGGAGGGGGAACTTTCGATATTTCCATTTTGGAGCTGGGCGACGGTGTTTATGAGGTTAAGGCAACTAATGGTGATACTCATCTGGGTGGTGATGATTTTGACCAGGTGATTTTGAATTTTATCGCCGAGGAATTTAAGAAAGAAAACGGGGTTGATTTGCGTAAGGACCCCCAGGCTTTGCAGCGATTGCGCGAAGCGGCAGAGAAAGTCAAAATTGAACTCTCTTCCTCAATGGAGGCAGAGATTAACCAGCCATTTATTACTCAGGGCAAAAACGGCAATCCGCTTCACTTAACGATGAAGCTAAGTCGATCTAAGTTGGAAAGCTTAGTTGACGAGCTGGTTCAAAAAACGGTAGAACCGGTTAAACTTTGCCTGAAGGATGCTAGCAAAGAGATTAAAGACATTGATGAAATCGTGATGGTGGGAGGAATGACCCGGATGCCGAAAGTTTTTGAGACAGTCAAGAAATTTTTTGGCAAAGAACCGAACCGTTCGGTAAATCCGGACGAGGTGGTGGCCATTGGCGCCGCGATTCAAGGAGGAGTTTTGGGGGGTGAAGTGAAAGATGTCCTCTTGCTGGATGTGACTCCTCTAACTTTGGGGATTGAAACCTTGGGAGGGGTTTCTACGCCTTTGATTGCCCGGAACACTACTATTCCAACCGCCAAATCTCAGGTTTTTTCCACCGCCGCTGATAACCAGACTCAGGTGGAAATTAATGTCTTGCAGGGAGAACGGCCAATGGCAGTGGACAACCAGTCGTTGGGACGGTTTATTCTGGACGGAATTCCCCCGGCTCCGCGAGGAGTGCCCCAAATTGAAGTTTCCTTTGATTTGGATGCCAATGGCATTTTGAATGTTACCGCCAAGGATAAGGCGACTGGTCGCAGTCAAAGCGTTTCTATTAAGGGTTCCACCGGCCTTTCTAAGGACGAAGTGGAGAAGATGACTAAGGAAGCGGAGGCGCATGCGACCGAGGACGAGACGAAAAGGAAAGTCATTGAGACCAAGAACCAAGCGGAAAACCTTATCTATACCAGCGAGAAAACGCTTAAAGACGCTGGTGATAAAGTGAAGGCGGCCGAGAAGAAGGCAGTCGAAGATAAAATTGCGACTCTAAGAGAAGCGCTTAAAAGCGAGCAGGTTTCAGAGATCGAGAGCGGAACCAACGCTTTATCCGAAGCCATCCAGAAAGTCGGAGCGGCGATGTATGGTTCGGCAGGACAGCAAGGTGGACCCGCCTCCGCCGAAGCTTCGGCGGGCGAGGCAGAGACTAAAGGTGAAGAACCCAAAGCCGAGGATAAAGTCGAAGAAGGCGAGGTAGTCAGTTAAAAGTGCAAAGTGCCCGCTTCGACCACAAAGCGAGGCGAGTAAAGTTCAAAGTCTTCAAGCTTTTAACTTTAAATTGTAACTTTTAATTTTTAACTTTGAATTTTAAACTAGATGGTGGGGTTGGCCCCGCCATTTTAGTGCTAGATGATGGCTACGAAAAGAGATTATTACGAGGTCTTAGGGATTTCCAAAAATGCCACCGAAGCGGAGATAAAATCGGCTTACCGGAAACAGGCGTTGCAGTGGCATCCGGATAAAAATAAATCTAAAGAGGCGGAAGCCCGGTTTAAGGAAATAAACGAAGCTTACGAAGTTTTATTCAATAAAGATAAAAGGGCGGCTTATGATCAGTTTGGACACGCCGCTTTTGAGCCGGGAGCGGGATTTGGCGGGGCGCAGGGGCCTTTTGCCGGCCGAGAGCAAACTTACAGACAAGGGCCGTTTACTTATACTTACACTACTTATGGGGGTGGCCAAGGACCGGATATCGGTTTTGATTTCGACGGCTTTTCCGACCCGTTTGAAATTTTTGCTCAATTTTTTGGGGGCGCTTCCCCTTTTGGTGGCCGAGCGTCAAGAAAACCTCGATATGGCATTTCGCTGACTTTTATGGAAGCGGCTAAGGGAGTGGAGAAAACGGTCAATGTCGAGGGAAAGAAGAGAAAGTTGAAAATTCCCGCCGGGGTGGATGACGGCTCGGTGGTTAATTTCGGGGACTTTTATGTGACGGTTGAGGTTTTGCCGGATAAAATTTTCCGCCGGGAGGGATTGGATGTTTACACGGAGGAAGAAATTAGCTTTTCCCAGGCGGCTTTAGGGGCAGTTGTGGAAGTGCCGACCATTGATGGAGAAGTTAGCTTGCGCGTCCGGCCCGGGACGCAACCGGGAACCATGGTCCGGCTGCGCGGCAAAGGCATTAAGAATCCTCGTGGAGGTGGCGTCGGCGATGAATATGTCCGCTTGCAAGTAACGGTTCCTTCCCACTTATCCCGTCGCCAAAAAGAAATTTTGCAGGAGTTCGAGGAAGAATGAAAAGCAATCTTTCCAAGATTTTTGACTTCCTCCATCAAATCGAGAAGCTCAAGTCGACCCTTAAGATACAACACAACTACCAGTGAGAGAAAGGAATCTTCGGCTGAGCATAGCTGGCGGCTTTCTCTAATGGCCTTCTTAATTGCGGAGGAATTGAATCTTAAGATTGATTACCTTAAGGCGGTAAAAATGGCCTTGGTCCATGATTTGGCGGAGGCGGTAGTGGGCGATTTTGATTCCTATGATGTTGCTCAGGGTAAAATCTCAAAAAGGGATAAAGAAAAAGCGGAAAAGATGGGAATGAAGAAGCTTCAGCGATTATTGCCGAAAGAGCGCGGAAATGAAGTTTATTCTTTAGGGGAAGAATATGAACAGCAAGAAACGGCCGAGGCAAAATATATTAAAGCCTTGGACAAACTGGAAACATTGACTCAATTTGCGGAAACCGGTTATAAGATTTTTCATGAGGCGACTGATTTTATCGCTGGTTATGCCGATATCCAGGTTAAGAAAGTGCCCGAGCTAAGGGAAGTTTTGGTTATTGTTAAAAAAGAGTTAAAAAAACAATACCAAAAAGGTAAAATTCCTTGGAAAGCAGGATATGATTCTTTCTAAGAGAGAAATCCTGGAGGGGTTTGAGGAGTAAAAACTAGGGCCGGCCTTGGTTGACCATTTGGTTTTTTAGTGGTAGAATAAGTCCAGTGGTGAGTTAATAGAGTTTACTAGCTTTGAAAAGAAATAGGGGCGAGGAAACTCGCCTTTTTAATTAAGTTTTTATTAAAAATATGAATATACCAAGAACTGAATTTGCGGCCGCTTTAGCTCAAGTTGCGGCTGAGCGAGGAATTGATGTTTCTCAAGTTTTGGAGTCAATTAAACTGGCGATTTTAACCGCTTATAAGAAGGATTATGGGACCCAGGATGATTATGAATATGAAGTGGAAGTTGATCCTCAAACGGGGGAATCGCACCTTTTTGCTTGGCCGGTAGAACACGCGGAGAAGAGAGAAGAAATTACGCCGGCCGGTTTTGGCCGGATTGCCGCTCAGCAAGCCCGTAATATCATTGTCCAGAAAATCCGCGAAGCGGAGAAAAACTCCATCTTGGAAGAATACGAAAAAAGAATTGGTACTCTGGTCAATGGGATGATTTTACGCTTTGAGGGCGATAATATCCTGGTTGATTTAGGCAAAGGCGAGGCCTTGATGCCACCGTCAGAACAGAGTAAAGGCGATTCTTATCGACTCAATCTGCGGATGGTTTTTTACCTTGAGGGGATTCGGGAAACGATGAAAGGACGGCAAATTATTGTTTCTCGGGCCCATGAAGGTTTGGTAATTGGCCTTTTCCGGCGCGAAGTACCAGAAGTCGCTTCCAGGGCAGTGGAAATTGCGGTCATTGCTCGTGAAGCTGGCTCGCGGACCAAAATGGCTGTTTCTTCCCAGCAGGTGGGAGTTGACCCCGTTGGCTCTTGTGTCGGCCAAAAAGGCGTCCGGGTTCAAGCGGTTATCAATGAACTTAACGGCGAAAAAATCGATATTATTCAGTTTAGCGAGGACCTGCAGAAATTTATCTCGGCCGCGTTAGCGCCGGCAGAGAATTTAGAAATTAAAGTGGATGAGGGAAGAAAGACGGCGTTGGTTTTAGCCCCGGAAGACCAGTTGTCTTTGGCGATTGGGAAAGGTGGCCAGAATGTCCGTTTAGCAATGAAATTGACCGGTTTTAAAATTGATATTCAAGGCAAGGGAATGAAACCGGAAGAGAAAGCGACGGTCGAAGAAACCGGCGAGAAAGCCGAAGAAGAGAAAGAAAAAGCGAGTCAGAAACCGGCGAGAAAGCCGGTTAAGGCGAAAAGAAAGAAAAAAGAAGAAAAGCCAGCCGAGCCAAAATAAAATTAGTTGCCTTCTTGGCAGCTGGTAGATATGGGCAGTTTAAGGTTGCCTTCGTTAAAACTACGGCAAACCAAGGAGGGAAGATATGGCACTTCCAGAAAAACCACCAGTCGTGACTATCTTAGGCCATGTTGACCACGGCAAAACGACGCTTTTGGATTATATCCGCAAAACTAAACTGGCCGCCAAAGAGATTGGGGAAATTACCCAGGCGATTGGCGCTTACCAGATTGAGTTTAAGGGCAAAAAAATCACTTTTATCGATACCCCAGGTCACGCTGCCTTTTCCGAAATGCGCAGTCGAGGAGCAAAGGTAGCTGACATCGTGGTTTTGGTTATCGCGGTCAACGATGGAGTGATGCCTCAGACCCTGGAGTCAATTAAGATTATTAAGGAGGCCAATGTTCCCGTGATTATTGCGTTAAACAAAATTGACTTGCCGGGAGCATCAATTGACAAAGTTAAAACCCAGCTGGCGGAGAATGGAGTTTTAGTGGAAGGCTATGGTGGTAATGTCGTGGCCGTTCCCCTTTCGGCTAAAACCGGTCAAGGAGTAGACCAGCTTTTGGAAATGATTTTGCTGACAGCGGAAATGGAAGAGCTAAAAGCTGACCCGGCCGGAACTCTAGAAGCGGAAGTTATTGAGGCTAAAGCCGATAAATTCTGCGGACCAGTGGGAACCGTGGTGATTAAGAACGGCACGCTGAAGAAAGGTGACCGGCTAACGGCGGATGGGGTGACGGCTAAAGTGAAGCTTTTAAAAGATGAGTGGGGTCGGGCAGTTAGCGACGCTAAACCGGCTGACCCGGCGCAGATTCTAGGTTTCACTTCTTTGCCGGCGGTGGGAGCCGTAGTTCGGCGCTTGGGTGAAATACCCCCGGAGGGGGAGGCAGCCGCTGTTAGTCAAAGGCCGGCTTTAGCGCCGAAACCAGAGGGAAAATTAAGCATTATTCTTAAAGCCGATGTGGCCGGTTCTTTGGAAGCAATTTTAAATTGTTTACCAGATGAAGTTCAGGTGGCCGAAGCCGGGGTTGGGGAGGTAACGGAATCAGATGTTCTGCTGGCTAAAACCTTTGGAGTGGGAATCTATACTTTTAATTTGCCTCTCCGGGGAACAGTGGCTAAATTGGCGGAAACCGAAGGAGTAAAAGTGAAGAGTTTTAGAATCATTTATGATCTTTTAGGAGACCTAGAGAAAAGAATTTTAAAGATATTGGAGCCGACAATTGATCGTAAAATACTAGGCAAAGCGGAGATTATTGCCGCTTTTGATATCCGAGGCGAAAAAATTGCGGGTGCCCGGGTTTTAGAAGGGAAAATCAATCGCAATCGGCCGATTGTGGTGCAGAGAGATAACCAAATTATTGCCGAAACTAAAGTTACCTCGTTAAAGCAGGAAAAGCAAGACATTAATGAGGCAGTGGTGGGCACAGAATTTGGTATTGTCTTTGCCGGCAAAGTTGATTTTAAAGAAGGGGATATGATATTATCTTACAGCCTAGAGGAAAAATAATAAGGGCTAACATAGAAAAAAGATGAACCAAGACTACCCTTTCCCCGAATTAAGACAAAGACTTGATCAGGCCCAAAAGATTTTGATTTTACTTCCGGCCAAGCCTTCTTTTGACCAAGTGGCGGCGGGGCTGTCGCTTTCTTTGGCCTTGGAAGAAATGGCCAAAAACGTTTCGGTAGTTTGTTCAACAGCGATGACGGTGGAATTTAACCATTTAGTTGGTGTCAATCGGATTGCGGGAGAAGCTCAAGGGACAGATTTAATTATCTCTTTGAATTATCCGGCCGACCAGGTGGAAAAGGTGAGCTACAATGACGATAACAACCGTCCAAATGTGATCATTCAGCCGAAAGTGGGCGCTCCTGCCCTGAAGGGAAATCAAGTAGGCTTTGCTTACGCGGGAGCGGGAGCAGACTTAATAATGACTTTGGGAATTAAGGACTTAAATCAGCTTCAGTCGTTGGGTTTTAACTTAAATGACAGTTTTTTAGTTAATATTGACGCCGACCCTCAAAATGTTGGTTTCGGGCATTTGAATATTGTGGATTTAGAAGCGGCGGCTTTGTCAGAAGTGGCTTTGGGATTAGTTGTCGGGTTGGGTTTAAAGGTAAGCGTGGATATTGCTCAGAATGTGCTTTCGGGAATATGGCGGCGAACGAGAGGATTAACGGCACCCCAAACAGGAGCGAACACTTACGAGGCGGTGGCGATTGCCTTGAGAAGTGGGGCTCAAAAACCTCTTGAAGAAACGGCCCCGTTTAAAAGGGAAGCGATTTTTACTCCCAAGGCAAAATCTGAGGGGCGGGAGGGAGCGCCGGCTACCCCCACTTTTGTTAAGCCCCAGGAAGAAAAGAAGGCAAGCGAAGAAAAACCTCAACCTCCAAGCAAACCACCGGCTGATTGGTTCGAACCGAAAATTTTTAAAGGGACGAACTTTACTTCGTAAAGCTTTCCTTCTTGCGGTAGAGCAAGAAATTTAATATAATAAGCAAAGAAAGATTAATTTTTAACTTTAAATTTAAATGGCTTTAGATACAACAGAAAAGAAAAAAATCATTGAGAAATATGCCACCGCTAAGGATGATACCGGTTCTCCGGAAGTGCAGATTGCTTTATTGTCGGGGAAAGTTGATCGGTTAACCTCTCACTTGAAGATTAATAAGAAGGATGTCCATTCTCGTCGGGGGCTACTCTCTATGGTCTCTAAAAGAAGAAGATTGCTGAATTATCTTTTGAAAAAGGACGAAGAGCGATACCGCCGGGTCGTGAAAGATTTAGGACTTTCCAAATAAGGTTCCTCGTAATTTTAGATAAAAAATGAATATTGTTTCCAAAGAGAGTGAAATTGGCGGCCGAAAATTGCGCCTAGAAGTAGGCCGCTTTGCTCCGCAAACCAGCGCCTCGGTTCTCGCCCAATATGGAGAAACGATGGTCTTGGCTAGTGTGGTTCGGGCGACTCCGAAAGAGGATTTGGGTTATTTCCCTCTGAGCGTTGAATATGTCGAGCGGCTTTATGCTGGCGGCCGGATTAAGGGGTCCCGCTGGGTGAAGCGGGAAGGCCGGCCTTCAGACGAGGCGATATTGGCTGGTCGTTTAGTCGACCGCTCGATTAGGCCGCTTTTTCCTAAAGATTATAACGAAGAGGTTCAAGTAACGATTACGGTTTTATCCGTCGATCTGGAGAATGATCCGGATGTGCTTTCGATTATTGCCACTTCTGCCGCTTTGGCGATTTCCGAGATTCCTTGGAATGGCCCGATTGGGGCGGTGGCGGCGGGTCTTAAAGAGAATGTTGCCTTTACTAATCCGACTGAGACGGAACAACAGTTTTCCGACTTGGATATGGTAATTGCGGCGACCAAGGAACGGGTAGTGATGATTGAGGGTGAGGCCAATGAAATTCCGGAAAACCAGTTGCTGGAAACGGTTAAATTTGCCAAAAGCGAGGCCCAAAAGATAATTGCTTTAATCGAAGAGCTCCAAAAAGCTGTTGGCAGGCCCAAAGTAAAAATTATAAAGAAAGAGCTTAATTCTGATATCAAGAATGCGGCCCAAAAATTTGTCAAAAAACATTTAGATGAAGTTTTTGCGGCGGAAAAAGGGAAAGAGATTGCCGGTAGCGGCATGGAAGGCGTTCGAGAGACTTTCTTGCTTGATTACGCTGGTGAGGAGAAAAAAGAAGCGGCTGGGGCCTTTGATTATTTTTGGAAGAAAATTTTCCGCGAAAAAGTTATGGTCGGGAAGAGAATCGATGGTCGGGCGGTGACAGAAGTTAGGCCGATTGAAGTTGAGGTAGGAATTTTACCGCGAACTCACGGCAGCGCAATGTTTAAACGCGGCTTAACTCAAGTCTTAACCGTAACTACCCTGGGAGCACCGTCTTTGCAGCAACTAATTGAAAGTGCGACGGGGGAAGAATCCAAACGCTATATTCATCATTATTCGATGCCTCCCTATTCCATGGGTGAAGTCGGTCGTATCGGCGGCCTTTCCCGCCGGGAAATCGGTCATGGGGCTTTAGCGGAAAGAGCCCTTGGGCCAGTGATTCCGAGAGAAGATAAGTTTCCTTACACTGTCCGGGTAGTTTCCGAAGTGCTTTCTTCTAACGGGTCGACTTCGATGGCCTCAACTTGCGGCTCGACCTTATCTTTAATGGATGCCGGGGTTCCAGTTGCGGCTCCGGTTTCCGGAGTAGCGATGGGATTGGTGACGGGTGAAAAAGCGGGGGCGGAGGGTGACTATGTGGTTTTGACGGATATTGCTGGCATTGAAGATTTTAACGGCGATATGGATTTTAAAATTACGGGCACAGAAAAAGGGATTACCGCGGTTCAACTGGATGTAAAAATCTCTGGTTTGACAGATGAGATAATTGAAAAGACTCTTGATCAAGCAAAGGAAGGGCGAGCGTTTATTTTAAGGAAGATGCTGGCGGTTTTGGCCCAACCGCGACAAAAGATTTCTCAATATGCGCCGCGGGTAGCGGTTGTCCATATTGACCAGGATAAAATTGGCGAAGTAATTGGGCCGGGTGGCCGAATAATTCGGAAGCTGATTGAAGAAACCGGCACCAATATTGAAGTGCAAGATGACGGTTCAGTGAGTATTTCCGGAGTGGACGACGCCTCCGTCGCTTCAGCCATTCAAAAAATTGAAGGCTTAACTCAAGAGGCAGAAGTCGGCCAAATCTATGAAGGAGAAGTGAAGCGAATTCAACCATTTGGCGCGTTTGTCGAGATATTGCCCGGCAAGGAGGGGTTAGTTCATGTTTCCCGGATGGGAGCAGGCTTTGTTAAAGACCCCAACGAAGTGGTTTCTTTAGGTCAGAAAGTTAAGGTTAAAGTAACCGAAATTGACGAGAGGGGTCGGATTAACTTAACAATGCTTTTAGACGGGGAAAAGAAAATTGAGGAAGATAGACGGCCCAGAAGAGAATTTGCGCCTAAGCAGCCGTCTTTCAGAAATAGCTCGTTTGGCTTTGGTAGTCGGGGCTCAGGCGGTGACCGTTCCCGTTTTCGCCGCTAATTTTTCTCCTTCCTTGTGGTATCATTGATTAGGACAGGGGTTGCATGATGAATCAGAACTCCACGGATGATTTTTCCTTAGAAATCAAAAAGCTGGAAGAAAAAATTGCGGCGGTCGATTTACCCCCGGATTTGCGAGAGAATGTCGTTGCCTCCATTGAAAGGCTGAAGCGAGCCTTTCGCTACGAAAACTATTCCCGGAGTCTGGAAGAAGTGAGCCGATATGTGGATTGGGTAAGCAATTTGCCTTGGAATAAAAAGACGGAAGACATTTTAGACCTTAATTTTGCCCGCAAAGTGTTGGATGGAAATCACTATGGTTTGGCCCTGATTAAAGAAAGAATTTTGGAGTACCTAGCGGTTTTAAAATTGCAAAAGGACAGAGGCGGTAAGGAAAAAGTCCGCGCCCCGATTCTTTGTTTTGTCGGCTTGGTCGGGACGGGGAAAACCACTTTGGCTTATTCAATTGCCCAAAGTTTAGGCCGAAAATTTGCTCGTATTCCTTTCGGAGGTTTGGGCGACCCGGGTTTTTTAAGGGGCCAATCACGGATGTTTCCCGATTCAGAGCCTGGGCAAGTCATTAAGGCTCTAAAGTCAGCCAGTTCAAAAAACCCGGTTATCTTACTGGATGAGGTCGACCGGGTAGTTGAAGAATCACGAGCAACCATTATGGGTGTCTTAGTGGAGTTACTGGATCCGGAGCAAAATGAACGCTTCGCCGATAATTATCTTGACTATCCGTTTGACTTAAGCGAGGTTCTCTTTATTGCGACCGCCAACAATACCACCAATATTTCCACGGCCGTTTTAGACCGGCTTGAGCCGATGCAAATGCCTTCGTATAATGATGAGGAAAAGACGACTATTGGCCAGCGCTACATTTTGCCGAGGACAATGAAGTCAATGGGACTTTCGGTTAATGATTTGGAGATTGCCTCGGTAGTTTGGCCGAAAATTGTCCGGCCTTTGGGATTTGATGCCGGGGTCAGAACGCTGGAGCGCAATATTGCCGCCATTTGCCGGAAGGCGGCTAAAATGATTGTCGAAGGCCAAAGAGGGAAGATCGTGGTTGGCGAAGAAAATTTAAAAGAATTTGTCCAAACTTGGTAGCCTGCGCCGGAGAGGAAGAAGTCTTTAATGGATAAGCAAAAAGAATTGGGAAAAGTTGCCCAAGAAGTGGAGGTTTGCCGCACCTGCTCTCTGGCTAAATCGGCGACTCATCCTGTTCCCGGGAATGGTAATCCGAATGCTGAAATAATGCTTATTGGGGAAGCGCCGGGGTATTGGGAAGATCAAAAAGGCATTCCTTTTGTCGGAGTAGCGGGCAAACTTTTAGATGAACTTTTAGCCTCGATTGACCTTAGTCGGGAAAAGGTTTTCGTTACTAATGTCTTGAAACATCGGCCGCCGAATAATCGTGACCCTTCGCCAGAGGAAGTTAAAGTCTGCCAGCCGTTTTTAGAGCGGCAGATTAATGTGATTCAGCCTAAAGTAATTATTACCTTGGGGCGGTTTGCGATGTATCACTTTTTGCCCCTGGGGAAAATCAGCCGTGACCACGGTCAGGGGAAGGTAATTGAGTCTGCCGGCCAGCGGTTAATTTTAATCCCGATGTATCATCCGGCGGCAGCTTTGCGAGCCGGAGAAGTGAACCGGCAGCTTAAAGAAGACTTTAAGAATATCCCGGCGGAAGTAAAAAGATTGGGAAAATCCCTTAATTCGCCGGCTGGGCCCGAGGAAAAAAAGCCGGATAAAGAAGAACAATTAACGTTAATATAATCAATTTAAAATTAAATATCAAAATTTATTTTTTGAAAAAAGGAAAAATATGGCCAGAAATTTTTTAAGAATTGTTTCGTTGGGTGGTTTTGGTCACGTAACGAAAAATATGTTTGTTTACGAAACGGCGCGCGACATTATTATTGTCGATTGCGGCGTCGGTTTTCCTGAAGAGGAAATGTTGGGAGTCGATTTAGTCATTCCCGACGTCAGTTATTTACAAGATAAAAAAGACAAGATTAGAGCCATTTTTCTTACTCATGGTCATGATGATCATATTGGGGCTCTACCTTACCTTTTGCCAAAGTTAGGTGAGAGGCTGCCGATTTTTGCTTCTCGTTGGGCGGGCGCTTTAGTGACCGATAAATTAGCTGAATTTGGAGTTACGCCAAATTTGGAAGAAGTTGGCGAAGGTAAACGAGTCAATGTGGGAGATTTTTCGGTGGAATTTGTCCGAGTGACGCATTCCATCCCCGATACGCTCCATTTGGTGATTAAAACTCCGGTCGGGCTTTTTTACCACGCGCCGGACTTTAAGTTGGATTTGCGGCCGGTAATGGGGCCACCGACCAATCAGGAGTTAATTCGGGCGATTGGCAGCCGGGGTGTGGCTTGCATGCTTTCCGACTGTCTGCGAGCAGAAAATCCGGGCTTTACTCCGCCGGAAGCAAGGCTGGAAGAAGTTTTCGAAGAAGAAATTGAAAATTGCCAGGGAAAATTTATTGTGACGACAATGTCTTCCAATTTGTCTCGGCTGAAGCAGGCAATTGATGTTTCGATTAAACACGGCCGAAAAGTGGTTTTAGTCGGGCGCTCAATTGATAAAAATATGAGCATTGCGACGAAGCTTAAGTATATTAACTATTCGCCCGAGACTTTTGTCCCGAAAAAGATAATTAATCGCTTTAAACCCAGTGAACTGACTTTACTGGTAGCGGGCAGTCAAGGCCAGTTAGGGTCAGCCATGGACCGGTTGGTCAGCGGTGAAATTGAGCAAATTAAGATTAAGCCGGGCGACAAAGTGGTTTTCTCGACCGATTACATTCCCGGTAACGAAAGCGCCATTTACAACCTTATCGATAATATCTACCGGCTGGGGGCGGATGTCGCTTACTCGGATGTTCGGAGCATTATTCATGTCTCCGGTCACGGCTCTCAAGGAGATTTAACCAAATTAATGGAGTTGGTTAAACCTGGGTACTTAGTGCCGATTGGGGGCAACTTCCGGCATATGGTCGCCTACCAAAAATTAGCGGAGAAAAATGGCTATCGCCCAAATCAAGTGCTTTTAAAAGACGATGGAGAAATCATCGAATTTAACGAAAAAGGTTTGGTCCCGACTAAGGGCCGAGTTCAAATTGGTCAAATAATGGTTGACGCTCTGGGAGTGGGCGATGTTGGCAATGTCGTTTTGCGTGACCGGAAGATTTTGTCCGAAGAAGGGATTGTGGTGACCATTTTGCCGATTAATGAAACTACCTTTAAGCTGGAAGGGGAGCCGGAAATAGTTTCCCGCGGCTTTGTTTACATTCGGGAGAACCTGGAGCTTTTGGAAGAAACCCGTCAGGGTATTCACCGGGCGCTTAAGTCCCTGCCACAGCGCGCCAGAATTGACCATCGCTTAATTCGGGAGCGGGTCCAGGACTTTTTGGAAAAGCTCTTCTTTGCCAAAACCGGAAGAAGACCAATGGTCTTGGTGGTAATTATTGAGGTTTAAGTTATGCCTTTGTCTAAAAGTTGGCAGAAACTTCTTGGCGAACATTGGAAGATTATTGAGGAGGGTAATGTTGAAGTTTTTAAAGAAGAAAGTAATTTTAAAAGGGCTTTGTCTTTGGTTTTCAGACTTTCTCCAGATTTAAGCCAGAAAATAAGAGAGGATTTGAATCGGGTTGTTCCGGAAAACTTAAAAGGCAAAATAATTTTTCAGCCTTCGGAAGGGTATCATCTGACTCTTTTCTGGTCGCCCAAGGATAATCTTGAAGGTTTGGATGTTCCGCAATTTTCCCAAACTTTGAATCAGCTGTTCTCAAAAACCCCGTCCATAACCGGGACAATCTCCTTTCCTCATTTTGGTAGAGGGGGAATGCTTAGCATTTTTACTACCGAAATGGAAGAAGAGATTCGTTCTTTAAGGAGAAAATTAGAGGAGATTTTTCTTTCTTTCGGGGTAGCTCCGGGATTTAGGGAGGAATACTACGACTTAATTTGGGGAAGTTTGACCCGACATTCTGCTGAATTTACCAAAGGCGAAAAGCAAATCCTAAAAAACCTGACAGTGATTGAGGTTCCGAGCGTAACTTTTAACAAGGCGGATTTGGTCCTGAATGACAAATTTTTGACTCCGGAAAATACGAAGATTTTGGGTCGCTTTTCTCTACAAGCTAAAATTTCCTAATATTTTTTGTCTTGCAGATTATTAATTATAAAGATGTCTAATGAAAAATAAACTAATTACTCAGGCTGAGGAAATTATTCTTCCCCAGGCAGATGTTTTTGATTCCTGGCAAATAATAAAAGCTAAAATGGCATCGCATATCCCTGAAGTGATCAAATGGACTAAGTATTTGAGTAAAAAGGCTCCGGAAGCAAATATTGAGATAGTCCTTTTGGGCGCCTGGCTCCACGATTGTGGTCTAATTATGGGCAGGGATTTTTTAACGACCGACCACGCGATTTTGGGCGAAATCAGAGCAAGGGAAATTCTGTTATCTCTAGGGGCTAGAGAGGAATTAATAAAATCCGTTACTCATATAGTGAGATGCCATCGTAACCGGGATGTTGAACCAGAGACGATTGAGGCAAAGATCGTCGTTGCCGCTGATTCGACTGCTCACTTTACCGATGGAACCCACGAGTCAATAATGACTGATGAAAGACTAGGAGGAATGCGAGAAAGAGCAAAATTCGTCCTAGCCAAATTGGAAAGAGACTGGCGAGATGTCAATCAATTTTCTTTTTTAGCTAAAAAATTAGAGAAAAGTTATTTGAAAAAGAGAAAGAAATTGTTTTCAATAGCGGGTTGTATAATCTGACTATGAAATTGGTTTCTTGGAATGTTAATAGTTTAAGATCGGCCGAGGAAAAATTTCTGCAGTTTCTAAACTCTGAGCAGCCAGAGGTGGTCATGCTTCAGGAGGTAAGAGCCCATCCGGACCAGCTTTCGCTTTTTCTAAAGTTTGTTCCGGGTTACGAGGCGATTTTCAATCATTCCGGCCGACCCGGCTATGGCGGGACAGCGATTTATTATCGTCGGCAGCTGCCATTCTCGCAAATCACTACCAAAGTCGGTAATGAGGTTTTGGATACGGAAGGAAGAGCTATTTATGGCCTTTTGGCCAATTGGCACCTTTTCAATTTTTATGTCCCCAACGGTAGTGGTGGTGGGAAAAGATTGAAGTACAAACATCAATTCTTACAACAAATAGGCGACTTTATCCAAAAGCTTTTATCAGCAAAGCAATCAGTGGTTATTGGGGCGGATATGAATGTTGCCCATACGGAACTTGATCTTTATTCGCCAAAAACAAATCTGCAAAGCTCCGGTTTTCTCCTTGAGGCCAGGAAAATATTTGACCAGCTGTTGGCAATCGGGCTGACCGACACTTTCCGGCTTTTTGAAAAAGGTGGCGGGCACGATACCTGGTGGAGTTTACGTGACCCAAAAAGATTGCAGGACAAGGGTTGGCGTTATGATTATTTTTTAATTTCTTCAAACTTGAAAGACAAAGTCAAAAAATCCGTGATATTGAAAAATGTTTTTGGCTCTGACCATTGCCCGATAATGTTGGAGATAGAGACCGTTTGAGATAGAATACTAGTTGGAGTTATTTTTTTAAATTGTAGTTTTAAGTTTTAAGTTTTCAAATATGTTAGTTGATGAGGTACAAATTAAGGTTAAGGCCGGGGATGGCGGAAATGGAGCGGTTTCCTTTCGCCGAGAAAAGTTTGTTCCCAAAGGCGGGCCGGATGGCGGTGACGGTGGAGACGGTGGGAATGTGTATCTGGTAGGAGTAGAAGATATTACTGCCTTAAACCGTTATCAATATCAAAAGGAATTTAAGGCGGAAGATGGAAAACCTGGGGGTAAGAGCCGCAAAACCGGAGTTTCAGGAGAAGATTTGGTTTTAACAGTACCCGTGGGAACAGTGATTGCGGATGGAAGCGGGGGAAAGTGGGAAGTGAGAGCGATAGAAGAGAAACTTCTCGTTGCCCAAGGAGGTAAGGGCGGACGGGGTAATTGGCATTTTCGTTCTGCTACTAACCAGGCACCAAGAAAATTTGAGTATGGCACATATGGCCAAAAAAGAGAATTGTTTTTGGAATTGCGCTTGATTGCTGATATTGGCTTTATTGGCTTGCCTTCAGTGGGTAAATCCAGTTTGCTTAACGAGCTGACGGCTGCCTCAGTGAAAACCGCAGAGTATCCTTTTACGACTTTGGAGCCGAATTTGGGAGCAATGGACAGACTTATCTTGGCTGATTTGCCGGGATTGATTGCCGGTGCCTCAACTGGCAAGGGTTTGGGAATTAAATTCTTAAAACATATCCGCCGAACCAAAGCTTTGGTTCATGTGATTTCTGCTGAATCAAGAACTCCTTTTTATGATTATGAGGTAGTGAGAAAAGAATTAAGAGAATATGACCCGCAGCTTCTCGAAAAACCTGAGATGATTTTGATTCACAAGTCGGATTTAGTGACGCCGGAGAAGATTAAAAAAATCCAAGCTGAGCTTAAGCCAACCAAAAGAGAGATTTTGGTTTCTTCAATTTATGATTATGAAAGTATCCAGGAACTAAAAGAAACTCTCATAAGTCTGAATAAATAAAATGAGTTATCTTCTTTCAACCCCTCTTATTTGATGATTTAAGAATTCGGGTCCGAACCCCGGATGCTCTTGAAGACTCAATTTCTCTATCCAGCCTTCCTCTAATAATGCGTGGAGAAAAGCTGCCTGTGGATCCTTGGCAAGTAGTGTCTCCCATACCATTCTTTTTAAATCGCCTACTTCTTTTTGGGAAGCCTCTTTTTCCTGTGTTATGCAATAATCTGACAAAGCATAGAGCCAGTCGATTGTCGTGTCAAGCCTTTTTAACCATCTCTCTTTTTCCCGAGGAAAGGTTGGTCTTTCCTCAGTGGTTTGACTAAAGGTATACTTCTTCGGTCTAAGTTCACTGTCTAACGACATAATTTGAGTTTCAAAAGCTCCCAGGTATTTTGCCGGAATGCCGATTACTCTTTTTCCAAGATATTGGGCAAGAAGAGGGGGTTCGGGCATGAAATTGCTGCGGTGGAGATATGGCGAAAAAGACAAGGTCCCCTTTCTCCATTCCTTGGCTACTTCCTCGCTAATGGCAAACGCTCCTGAGGTGACATCTGTCGCTTCAATTCCAGCATACTTCCCGAAAGCGCCATTAATTACAGGTTCAGTTAATCTTTGAGAAGGGGGATAGGTTTCCATTGCCTTTTGGGACCTTTCAAGCTCAACCACACCAACGTCACCATCTTTAAAGGCGTCTTTAGTTCTCCTGACAAACCAATCCAAATCTTCAGGGAAATAACGGCCCACCATTGTTCCCTTGTCAGCGTCAATTATCAAGGTTGGGCCGGAAAGCCGTTTAATTCCGGTAGCAAGACATTCAAAGTCTCTTCCCGGTCCGAGAGGACCTTCAGGTGCAATGCCAAGGATTAAACCCTCCAGGGATCTTCTGGCGATGGAATCAAGCAAGCTTAAAACTTGGGTACCACGCATGGCGCTTGATGCCTGGACATATATTTTACCCCCCGCCCTCATATCCGACATTAATCCTAAAAAATAGACAAAATCGTCGGCAAATTTTTCTTCTGGGTCATGATAGGTGAAAGCGAGATTCATGGGGTAGATTTTAGCACTTTCTATTACAGTCTTCACCTTTCAAAATCCCACTTACCTTAATACTTAAATTGTTTCCTGAAGGAGCTAGATCTTTGACAAGTTAACGCCAGAGCGTTAATGTCAATTTTTATGGCTAGTCTTAGGGGTTAATAAGCCTGGGCAAAAAGCCAACGGCGTTGGTAAGATTACCAAGGGAAAGTATTTGCCTTAAAGGAAGCCGGATAGTAGCGCCACTTGCAAGGCTTTTTCGCTAATCCTATCATTGTCTTTCCTTCTCAGCCTTTCAACAACGTATTCTCTGGTATTTCCTATTGCTGTTGAAAGCGCTCGAGCTCTTTCAACTAAAGGTCCAAATTGTGTTCCTAGGGGGGCGATGTTTTTAGCCTCTTTATCATCTAGGTATCTTCTTCCCGGTTTTGTTGTGTACTCAGAACCAAGAAGAACTGCTTCCCAACATCTTCCATATCCATAGTCTAAATGGCCCTCATTAGTGCGTTCATGACTTTTGTCGGGGAGCCCCAGAAAATTTCCCAAACGATGATCTCCTTCGCCAGCAACTTTTGGATCGAGCCCTTCAATCCAGGGAATATCTTTTTGTCTGAACATTTCCGATGTGGCTGTTCTTAGAGGGGTGCTTTCTTGGTAACCCCTAACTTCGACACCAAAAGGACTATACTTTTCTTCCAGGCCTTCAACTTCTGGCAGCGGAGCTATAATTGTAGTTCTCGGAGTCAACCTGAAGCCTCTGCCTGGGAAAATTGACCAAAAAGTATCTGGCCTAAAAATATTGGCCGGGAGCCCATTGGTTAAAACCGCTTCAGCAAAATTTGCAATAATTACGTATTTTTGTATTTCCCATGATTGTTGATTTAGCCCGGCAATACCATGTTCTTCTACCATTCCATTGCCAAAAAAATGGATAGTCCAGCGTGGAACCCCATCGGTGTCAATTCTTGGTAAAATTGCGGCCCCTTCGACTCCTAATTTCGGTAAATAATTAGTCACATGGACCATAGTAACTTTCTCCAAAGGGATCTTTCCCCACGATGGTTTTTCTCCTAATAATCTCATTGTTGACTGAGTATCGCCACTTTCTTCGATCGGCAAAAATCTCATTCTTTGCTTTAATCTTGACAAACATTGATCGGCCATTTCGGGATTAGGCTCCGCCGACATCAAATATGAGGTGAAGAAAGCCCAACCCTCGGCATCATCGTAAGGCTTTAACTTTCCTTCTTCGTCATATAAAGAACAGGTGGCGATAGCAGTAACAATTTCATAATCGAAATTGCCGGGTCGGGGGATGCTCCTGGGCGAGAATGAAGTTGCAAGTTGTGTTCTGGGAACTTCAAAGTAGTCGAGAGCTTTTAAAACAGAGTCAAAACTCTTTCTAGTAGGAATTGCTTTGTTACCTAAATCTGCTGAAGTTAAAGGGTCTAGCAGGTGCTTAAAAACGATGGGAATTTCTTTTCTGCCCCTTACTCCCAAGGCTTCTGCTTTAAAAACGTATAAAGTTCTTTTTAGATCTGTCTGGTCGTCCTTAAGTTCGATTTTTTCCCAAGGGGGGTTAAACGACCCTTTTTCAGTTGTTCTCTCTTGGGGTAGTGTTTCTGCTTCTTCTCCTACTTCAGCAACTTCTATTGGTTCTTCAGCCATAAAATTGGAAAGCTAGTTAACTAAGTATACAATGCGATTTTCAAAATGGCGCTCTTAGCCTTGGGTGTGTTAAAATTAATCAATGAGATACTCAAAACTTTTTGGGAAAACGGTTAGAGAAGCTCCTAAAGATGCAGTTTTGGCGAGCCACAAACTTCTTTATCGGGCAGGATATATTCGTGATTTGGTTGCCGGCCGCTATATGTTTACCCCTCTTGGTTATCGAGTTATCGAAAAGATAATGAAGATTATTGACGAGGAGATGAAGGCAATTGGCGGAGAAAGAGTTGTAACCCCTACCTTGCACCCCTTAGAGCTTTGGCAAGCGACTCATCGTGATGAGGCATTTGGCGCCGGGCTAATGCGAGTCAAAGACCGCCGAGGTGCTTGGTTTGCCATTGGCGCGACAGCCGAGGCAGTAATGACGGAATTTGTCAAGAAATTCAAGCCTTCCTGGAAAGATTTACCAATTGTGATCTATCAATTCTCACAAAAGTTTAGAGATGAACTTCGTGCCCGGGGTGGCCTAATTCGAGTTCGGGAATTTATTATGAAAGATTCTTATTCTTTTGCCGCGGATGAAGAGAGCTTTATGAAAACTTATTGGGATCATTATCATGCTTATGAGCGGATTGCGGAAAAGTTGGGGATTAAAGTAGTTGCTGTTGAAGCTGATCCTGGCGCTTTAGGCGGGGACTTTTGCCATGAGTTTATTTCCCCGACTCCATATGGAGAGGACACGATTTTTACTTGCGAGTGCGGATACCGAGCTAATCGTGAGCGGGCAACTTTTTTTAAAGAAGATTTAAACCCAGGAGAAGAAGAAAGACTGCTTGAGGAAGTGGAAGCGAAACGAGGTAACACGATGGAGGATGGGGTGAAGTTACACGAAAAACCGCTTTGGCAACAGATTAAGGACGTAATGTTCGTCGATGAGAAAGGCCGCTTTATCTTGGCAGTTATTAGGGGTGATTTGGATGTTAATGAGATTAGATTGATGAATTTGACCGATGCTCACGAGCTGCGGCACGCCGAAGATGAAGAAATTAGAGAAAAGCTTGGCAGTGAGCCAGGCTTTATTTCTCCAGTTGGCATTAAAGATAACTTAGCAGCGGGAGTGGAACTTATCATAGTAGCAGATGAGTCTTTGAAATCAGTTAAAAATGCTTATGGCGGCGCCAACAAAAAATATCGTGACTTAGTGAACATTAACTTTGGTCGGGATTATCAGCCGGGTTTAGTCGGCGATGTTGCTGAAGCCAAAGCAGGCTTTTTGTGCAGCACTTGCAAGAAAGACAAATTAAAAGAAGTTCGGGGAATTGAGTTTGGTCATGTTTTTAAGTATGACGATTTTTATTCAAAAGCGATGGGTGCGACTTTCGTTGACAAGGATGGCCAGGAAAAGTTTTTGTTAATGGGCGCTTATGGGATTGGGATTGAGCGGGCAATGGCGATTATTGTTGAAGGTCACCATGACGAGAAGGGAATTATTTGGCCCAAAGCGGTAGCCCCGTTCGATGTTCATTTAATTGGACTTAATGGCGGGCGGGCAGAGAAAGTTTATGAGGAATTAAGAAGAAGTGGTGTTGATGTCCTTTATGACGACCGGGAGGATGTTTCGGCTGGAGTAAAATTTGCCGACGCGGATTTAATCGGGATTCCGGTGCGCTTGGTAGTGAGCGAGAAAACCGAAAACAAAATAGAATATAGGGAAAGAGATAAAAAAGAGAGTGATCTTATGAGTTTGGAAGAAGTAATTAATAAGATCTCATCTCAATCTTGATTTTCCCCACTTCACTTTGTTTAACGGGTGTCGTTCCTTCTCTAGTTCCTTCCAGCCAGCGGTTCTGATTTTCCAGATTCTCGTCTAGTTCAATAATTAAGAACCGCAGTTTGGTGCAAGGTCTTTGGGGTTCTTGATACTTTTGGCTGTCACGAATAAAAAGTTTAGGTGAGCCGGGGTAACTGGAATATTCACAAGGGAGGTAGTGATATTTTTGCCGCCCATACCACCCAAAAAGATATTGATAAGGATAATCAAGAACGGAAGGAAGATAATGATAAACAAAAAACCCCTTGCCTTCAGCCTGTTGGTAAACCCAATCAACGGCCTTGATTTCGTTTGAAAGCAAACTTGGATCATCTGAGGGGTAAAGGTTTTGAAAATAGCGGTCTTTGAAAAACCAAAATTGGGAGGCCAGAAGCAAAGTTAAAACCACCAAAGCGATTTTCTTGGGCAGCTGCCAAATCATTAAGATGAGTGAAACGAAAAGAAGTGGGGGTAGATAAACGGTCTGCCAGGTCTGCCACCCCTTACTGCTACTAAACCAAAGCCAAGAGATGAAAAAGATGATTAAGGTTAGATAGACGAATCGTTTAGTAAAATCATTAGTTTTTGAGCGAATAAAAAGGAATCCCGTCGCCAAAAATAAAAGTAAGCTTACAAGCGGACTTTGAGGAATCGCGCTTTGGCTAATCAGTCCTAAAAACTCAACGGAAATAACTTTAAAATTGGTGCCGGCAAGCACGCTCTCGGTGGCAGTGAGGTGATTGAGCAAAGCTTTGGCTTGAGCAAAGTTAGAATTTAGTTCCGAGATTACATGGGGTAAAAAGAAAAAAGAGATTAATAAAATCGCTGCGGCCAAGATTTTGGGAGCAATAATATGCTTAGCGATAAAAACCCCGCCGAGGAAGAGGAAAAAAAGGAGGAAGGCAATCGCGCCAGCGATTTCAGTTTGAAAAGCCAGCCCGACCGGAAGGGCAGCAAAGAGAAAATATTTTTCTTTCCCTTCCAGCACTTTAGTTAAAAGAAGAATTAAGAGAAAAGAAAGAAAAACCAGGGGGAAGGGATTAAAAGCGTAACGGGAAGTGTCATAGAACGGCCAAAAAAACTGAAGAGAAATCCCGATCGAAAAGGCAGCGGAGAGAGAAACCTTTTTGGTAAGCTGCCACATCAGGATACCGGTTAAGAGAGTGTTAAGGAGGATAAGGGTGAAAAGAGCCCCGAAAGGGTGACCGCGGGAAAACCAGTAACCGCTAGCAATAAAGTAATACCAGAGCGGGCCGGCAAAAAATCCGGGAATGCCGGTTTCGGGTCCTTTTAAAGGTAGGCGATGCTGGGCTAAGATTTCTCGAACTTGAATACTGTCTCTCCCCTGGTCCATCGTAAAGTAAAAATTATTATTTTTTGGAGGGATAACTTTAATTAAAAAGCCCGTAAGAAGAATAACTCCCAAACAGAAGGTGGCGACACTTTTGCTCATATAATTTGGCTAAGGTCATCATAAACTGAATACTTCAACTCTTCCACTCTTTGGCCCTAGCTGTTATAATTTCCTTATGGCCAGGAGAAAAGGTTGGTTAAAGCGCCGTTTTCGGCTGAAGCTTAAAAAAGACGCCCTTTACTCTATTTCTTACATTTTCCTTTTTTGTTTTGCCTTATTGGTAGCGCTTTCTTTTACTCAACAGGGAATAGTTTTATATCAACTCAATTTGTTTTTGTTAAAGATTTTCGGCTGGGGAACGATTTTCTTGGTTTTTTTCTCCCTCTTAGGCGGGTTAATGCTGACGCGGTTTGACCTTCCCTGGAATCAGGCGGCGGTTTTAGCGGGTGGAGGGTTGATGGCCACGGCCTTAATGAGCTTAACTAAGTCCGGTTTGGTGGGCGAGCAAATTTTTGCCCAGTTGGCTTATTTAATCACGCCGGTGGGGACTTATTTAGTTTTGGTGAGTTGCACCCTGGTTGGTTTTGTGGTTCTTTCGAATACTTCATTTGACCAAATTATCTTAGCGGTTTTGGAATTTTTCCGCTCTTTTAGAGGCGTCTCGGGTAAAGCGAAGACCCCTCAATTTATTCAGGGGAAGTTGGGGAATAAATCGGTGGTGACTCGTTCTGAAATGACTCGGGAGCAGACAAAGCCGGGGACAGATGAAATCGAAGATTTACCGGCAGCGGCAGCCAATGTGCCGGGGGCGCAAAATGCGGTTTGGAATTATCCGCCCCTTTCGCTCTTAATTGATAGTGCCGGGGGTAAAGCAGACCGAGGGGATGTAAAGACCAATGCGGCGACCATTGAACGGACATTTGATTCTTTTGGCATTTCTGCCCGGGTGGTGGAAATTAATGATGGGCCGGCAGTGACTCAATATGCGATTGAAGTTGCTTTAGGGACCAAGCTTTCTAAAATTACCGCTTTAGCCAATGACCTAGCCTTAGCTTTAGCGGCCCCGACCGGCCAAATCCGGGTGGAAGCGCCGATTCCCGGCCGGTCTTTAGTGGGAATTGAACTGCCTAACCGCTCTTTGGAAATAGTGACCCTAAGGCAAATTCTTAGTAGCTCCGCGATGCGCGATCCAAAAAACAAGCTTTTGACCCCCTTGGGGTTAGATGTTTCTGGCCAGCCAAAAACAGCCAACATCAGTAAAATGCCTCATGTTTTGATTGCCGGCCAAACCGGTAGCGGAAAATCGGTTCTCCTTAACTCTTGGATTTCCACTTTCCTTTTTCGGACCACTCCTTCTGAAGTGAGACTAATCTTAGTTGACCCTAAACGAGTAGAATTCACTCAATACGCCGGTGTGCCTCATTTGCTAACGCCGGTGATTGTCGAGCCGGAAAATGTCGTTAAGGCTTTAAAGTGGGCCACTCGGGAAATGGACCGTCGCTACAAGCTCTTTGCCCAGGCAGGAGCGCGTAATATTGAAATGTTTAATGAGCTTTCCGGTTTCCAGGCCTTGCCCTACATTGTCATTATCATTGACGAGCTGGCTGATATTATTTTGTTTGCCCCGGCGGAAGTGGAGGATAATATCTGCCGCCTGGCCCAAATGGCCCGAGCAACAGGAATTCACTTAGTGATTGCGACTCAGCGACCCTCCGTTGATGTTTTGACAGGCTTAATTAAGGCCAACATTCCGGCCCGGCTTTCCTTTGCCGTCGCCTCAATGACTGACTCTCGGGTAATTTTAGACAGCCCGGGGGCGGAGAAGCTTTTGGGTCGAGGAGATATGCTTTATATTCCGCCGGATCAGGCTAAACCGAGTCGGATTCAAGGTGCTTTTGTTTCCGATGGTGAGGTTCAGAAGCTCATTGAATTCCTGAACAAAACCGGCGTCCGGCCGGTTTATACCGAAGAAGTGACGGAAGATGTGGGACCAGCTGCTGGCGGTGGGGCGGGGGGTGCCGGCGACCGAGATGAATTTTTTGAGGAAGCGGTGAAAATTGTTTGCCAGTTTGACCGGGCCTCCGCTTCTTTGCTGCAGCGGCGACTATCGATTGGTTATAACCGGGCGGCTCGCATTATTGACCAGCTGGAAGCGGCAGGCATTATTGGCCTGGGAGAGGGAGCCAAACCAAGAGAAGTGTTAATGAAAAATGCCGGCGATTACGCTTCCCAGGAAGGTTAAAGCTTCATGAGGACTGTCGGCGAAATTCTTTCCGAAAAAAGAAAAGACTTGGGGCTTTCTTTAGAAGAAATTGAAAAGGAAACCAAAATCCGGCGCAAGTATCTGGAAGCAATTGAAAAGAATGATTTTGCCGTCATCGCGGAAAGCACCATTGTTAAGGGCTTTATCCGTAATTACGCCCAAGCTTTGGAGTTAGAAGTGAGCAGCGTTTTGGCGGTTTTCCGGCGGGATTTTCGGGAAAACCAAAAGGGACAAATTATTCCCCGAGGAATGGTGGAGTCTTTGGCCGAGAAAAATTATTACTGGACGCCCAAGGCCACGCTCATTGCCGGGGTCTCCCTTTTGATTTTGGGCTTTGTCTTTTTCTTTGTCCGGCAATATATGAGTTTTTCTTCCGCGCCTCCTTTGGAGGTGACTTCGCCGAAAGATGGCCAGCTTTTTAAGGAGAAAGTGCCAATAGTAGGTAAAACCGATAAAGATGCTTCGGTGAAAATCAATGGCAGTCTCATTTCTATTGCCGAAGACGGAAGCTTCAAGGAAGAAATTATTTTGCCACGGGGGGAGAATATGCTGATTGTAGAATCCAGTAACCGTCAGGGGAAAAAAAGGACAGTCACTTTAAAAGTGAAGGTAGAGTAAATCTCCTTGCTTAACCGTTGACAAGGTTTTCGGAAACTCTTAGACTAGATTTAGCCAAATGCAAATACCTTACCTTAATCAAATTCTTCTTTTCCTTGTTGTGGCTGTTTTAACGACTCTTTTAACCATTGCCGGTATTCAGGTTATCCACATTTTGAGCGAGCTAAAGACAATGATGAAAAAAACCAATAAAATTGTGGATGATTTTCAAGTAGTTACTTCTTCGATAGCCAAGCCGATTGCCGGCATTTCCGGTTTTGTGACCGGCCTAAAAAGCGGAACGGATTTATTTAATTTCTTTATTAAGAACCGCTCAGGCAAGAAAACTTCGGAGGCTAAAAAGAATGGAGAATGAAGAAAATCACAATGGCTTTTGGCTAGGGATAGTTGTTGGTGGGTTAGCCGGGGCAGTGGCTTCCTATTTGGCCGTGGCAGATGAAAAAGATAAAAAGAAACTGATTGCCAAAGGTAAAGAGATTTTGGAGAGCCTGGAAGATTTTAGTAAAGAAGCGGCGGAAAAAGGGGGAGAGCTGGGGAAAGCGGTTTTGGAAAAGGTAGAAGAATTACCGGAAAAGATTGAGCCGGTAGTGAAGAAAATAAGTAAGCCCAGCAAAAGGTTCTTCTGGCGCAAGAAAAAATAAATTACCTCTTGTCTTTCTTTTCTCCCGGCGAGGCGGGACGAGGTTTTCTGTTGGCTAGGATTCTTTCTGCCCGTTCTCTTTCGCTCGTTTCTTTGTCCCTTTTCCTTTTAGCCAACTCTTTCTCGACAATTTTTTGACAATCCGCATTCGGGCAGACAAAAGAAGAGCAGGTAAGGGTCGATGTCCCTGATTGTTCTTCCCAGGTCTTGGCGATTACCCGGATTTTACCGCAACGAATGCAAACATTTCCCGCTGGATTAGTCATTGACTGCCTCCTCCTGCAAACTGATTGTAAACGAATGAAGCTGTCTAAATTGGAGAAGTCTCTGTCCTTCGAGAGGCAAAATCAAATTTAAACAAATTGATTAGTTCCAATCTGTTCTGAAAGTAGTATATCACAATAGCCTTTAACAGGCAAACATAAGTTACCCCAAAGTCCAAAACCGGCCTCAGAAAATTCGGGGGCAAGGGGAGATTCTATTGTTTCATTGTTACACCTGCCCGCCATGGGTTTTGCCATTAGGCGAAGGCAGGCGGGTTGCTAGATTGTTATCTCGTTATCTAGCTTTATACCTTCCAGGCGTAACAGGCCTATACGGTCCAAAAACGCTAAATTCAGAACCGGTACCTGTTTTAACGGGCTTTTCAATATAAATTTCTCCCTGCTGGTCTCTTTTAAGAGAGGGGTTATTGACTTTAGTGGCTAGCGCGAACACATTCTCCAGCTTGTGAGCTCCAACGGGAATAACTGCTTCTCCTTTCTTTTGTCTTGCCTTCATTTGGATACCATATTCCCATTTAAACTTAAGTCCGAGAACAAATCTTTCCAAGTGTTCTTTTAGGTTTGCCGGCATAACTTTGTCCCGAAAATATTTCTCATACCCGCGGGCATTTTCAGGCGAACATAATGGTTGAGCCATTTTAGGAGAAACGGGGGTAAGATATAGTCTTGCCCCTCTTCTACCTATTATTTGCGTTTCTTTGATTGCCTGCGCTCCTTGCGTGTCAGTAAAATGATACAAAAGAGAAATCTGTTTTTCGGGTTCTGCAGCTGAGTTGTATCTTTTGGCTGCTTTTTGGATAACTTCTATTTTTTCTTGATCAGTGGCTTTTTGAGGGATTATTGAAGTTGCAAAGCGCCCAAATGCTTTTGCTGAAGCGATATTACTCATTTACTAATTCTACCAAAAGAAGAAATCAAAAAATTCGGGAACAATTACTAAACTTGCCTTATATATTTTTTCAGAGGAGCCAAAAAAGCAGTATATATTTGTTCCGGAGTTTCTTCAACGATTTTCTTCAGTTCACTAACGTTCATCCATTGAGCCTCTTTCGTTTCATCGGTTTTGATTAAAGGTTCCCCTTCCGCTCGGCAAAGAAAAATTAAGCCAATAAATGGACCATTTTTCATTTGAGTAACACAGAGCGGTTCAATCAAGTCTGATTTATCCTCTCGGTTGATAAACGACTCTCTCTTATCCTCTCCTTCAATAGAAATAAGTTCTAAGCCGCACTCTTCTTTTACCTCTCTTCTTAGGGTTTCGTAAACATCTTCAAAGGCCCTTAATTTTCCCCCAGGAATTTCCAAACTGCCGCTGTATTTTACATCCACCTTCTTTACCCTGGTTTGGACTAAGATTTGTTTTTCTCCCTGGAAACTTCTTTCAATGATTGCCCCGACAAAAGGGATATATAAATATTCATCTCCCAGTTTTGGGACTTTTTGAAAATCAGCCATAACCCAATTCTACCAGAAATCAGGAAATTCGGGGGCAAGGGGAAAAATTAGCTTGGAAGAGATTAGCCTTCTTGGGGTTGTATAAATTCCTCCCCCACTAAGATACCCAATCTTTTTCTGATAAGTGGCAGTAATGCTTCCGGTTTGCCGTATTCTCCCTGGCAAGTGTTAATTTCTCCCGTGGGATTTCTTTCAACAATGGTTTCATTTCCGTCATATTCATAGATTACAGTATGTGTTCCTCTTAAATCTAAACCCTCCATTGTTGCGTGCATTACTTCAAAAGGATTTCCTGACGAAGTTCTTCCGGTTACGATAAATGTTTGGGCTCTATTGTCAAAAGTGATAATGATTAGAGACCTATCGAAGCGACCATACCTTTCTGGCATTGCATCAAAAGCTGCTCTTTGGAAGGTTCTTGATTGATAATTTTCTCGTTGTAGTTGAATTACCTCTCTACCTTGAGGCAAAATCGTATCTGTCATTCCTCCAAGTAGAGTCCTTACGTCTTCAACACCTTCTTGCAAGGTTCGGATCCGTGAAACTGGGATGTCTTGCCTGCCGGTTAAATCTTCTGTTGCCATATGGGTTGGAATTATAGAAAGCTTTCCAAACTTTGTCAAATTATAGGTTTAGAGAGTTCCAGGTTTCCCAAGCAATTTTTCTTCCAGAATAAGACTTCAGAAAATTCGGGGGCAAGGGGAAAGTGATACAATTAGACTATGGCCAAGGTAATAAAAGGGACGACGGCAATTTTGCTTTACTCTCTTTTTTTGGTGGTTGGGAATTCTCTTGCTAATAAAATTTTCCCTTCTGACGGCTTACTGCTTGGGCAAGGGTTTTTGTTTTATCTTCCTTTCCCGGCTTTAAATCTCCATTATAATGAAACCCAGCCGTTGTATTTAGGAATATTTATGAGTTTAGCGGAATTATTTTTGTTTGCTTTCCTCTGGTTTAAAAGCAAAACCAGGCCATTAAAAATTCTGACAATATTTTTAGTGGTGAATTTAGTGACTATCCTAGTTTTTAGGTTTTTGGAAGTAGGAGAGATAATCCATTCTTCGTATTTCTCCATGGAACGCCTTTTTCGCTAAAAGAAAAACCGAAAATTTGGGGCAAGGGGGAATCTCATTTAATAATAAGGTCGAGGTATTGAAGAAGAACAGGGATAATAATGATAATCATCATCCATCCCAACCAACCAAATTTTTGCTTCCGCAAGAGATAAATTGAGGAAAAGATATAAAAGATTTTTACCGGAAGAGTGGTCCATTTACAATACTGCCCGCACCAGATGGCGTTCGAGGCTTCTCTGTGAGCGAATCCCGTAAAGACATTATTAATTCCAAAGAACTGCTGAAGGATATCTCTTACTGTGTGTTGGATGGCGTAAAGCAAAATCAACCAAAGGATTATTTTCCAAAAAAGAAGTCGGTTCTTTTTTAAATAAGGGGCAATGGGCCGCATCTCTTTAATTCTATCCCTTCCACTCTTCTTGAAGAATACTGTAGACTACATGGTCAACAAATCGGCCATCAATAAACTCATATTTCCTTAAAGTTCCTTCTTGGGTAAATCCTAGTCTTTCAGCAATTGCTCGGCTTTTTAAGTTTTCTTTTCCCGCCCCAAGACCGATTCTGTTTAAATCGAGCTTCTTGAAGCCAAAATTTATTAAATTCCTGACTGCCTTTGTCATTATTCCCTTTCCTTGATATTCAGCTGCTAACCAATAACCAATGCTAGCTCTTCGGCTGTTTTTATTAATATCATGAAGTCCGATACAACCAATTAATTTATCTTTATACCAAATTCCCAATTCCAAACCGGTTTGCTCCTCATACTCTTTAAGGCACCTTTGGATGAATTTTCGGGAATCTTCTTCCCCCTTTGTTTCTGGAACCCAAACTAACCATCCTTGGAGTTGTTTCCTGTTTTTATCGGTTAGTTGAAATAATTCAGCCGCACTTTCCAGTTTCCAGGATTGAATAACCAGATCCTTATCAACTGGAATTTCAAATCTTTTCATTGTCCTGATTATAACAAAACTAATGTTGAATGATTTGGCTCCAGAGAATTCGGGGGCAAAAATGGGGAAAGAAAAACATTGTGCCAGTAAGTGAGTTAATCAATTACTTCAAAGCTAACAACTTCAACCATACTTTTGGGTGAAACATCTCCTTTTTTAAGAAGTGGATTAATTGTTTTTTGGGGGATAGCATAACTTGATAGTTTATCAACCGTGGTTTTGTTTACCCGATTAACTTTAAGTCTAATACCCCATTCTTTCCCGGAACAAGAAGTTGCTTTATAGATTTTTCCGACTTTATATTTGCCCAATTCATTCTTAATTCGAATCGTTATGTTTTTGGTTTTACTAAGCAGAGACTTTTTGTAGGAGGAAGGGAAAGGAATACAGTTCATTTCTTTAATTTTACCAGAAGTGGGAAATAAGAAAATTCGGGGGAAAAGGGGAGAATTTCATTGTTCCATTGTTAAATTGTTACATTGCTATTTTGTTATCTAGCTTTATAGCTTCCAGGTGTAACAGGTCTTATACGGCCCAAAAACGCTGAATTCAGAACCGACACCTGTTTTAACTGGCTTTTCAATATAAACATAGAAAAATCAAGCATCGAAGAATGTTAGGTAAGGCAAGAAAATAATTATTTGGTAAAATATGATTACGAATGGCGGCTATCGATGAAAACAGTATTGATATAGAAAAACTTGGTTATCGCCAGGGGACAGTAGGGGTGGTTGTCGATAAAAACAACAATTTTTTGATTGTCCAGATGGTTGATTATAAAGAAAACGAGTGGCGGTTTCCGGGTGGAGGAATTGATGATGGAGAAAGCCCTCAGGGGGCACTATTGAGGGAACTAGTAGAAGAGTTGGGAACCAGTAATTTTGAACTAATTGGCGTTAGTCAATACCGCAGCCAATATGAATGGCCAATGGGAGTAATTTTGAGTAGGCTCAGAAAAGAAGGTGAAACTTGGAGAGGTCAACAACAAACGCATTTTTTGGTAAAGTTTACTGGTTCAATGAAAGAAATTAAATTTAAAAAAGACGAGATTCGTCAAGTCAAGTGGGTTAAAAGAGAAAACCTTTCCAGTCACTTTGTCTTTCCCGGCCAGTGGGAATTTATCAACCAAGTCCTCCAAGAGCTTTTACCCTGATATGTGCTTTTAAGAGAATTTCGGAGGGAAACAAGGAGTTATTTTAAATTTTTTTCCAGGATATTGAGTTTTTTCTAGTAATCGGGGCAAGGTATTTCAACTACGCCTCCACCTTGAGAATAGAGCAAATGCTCATAGCACTTGACCCTTTTGCCGATACAAGCAGTAGAAAAAAGACTCCTATTCTTTAGAATTCCCCGACATTCACATGAGCTTATGGTTCCCCCTTTGCTTTCAGTTCCGCAAAATTTTGAAGGAAGGAAAAAGATGTCGATAAAGATAATTGCAGGAGCCAAATGCAACAAAAAACTTTTCTTGCTTATGCCTTTATTTTTTGTGGTTAAAATCAGAACCAAGGAGAGGGCAAAATTCAAAGAGAAGAATACCCAAAACAACCAAAATTGGGAATAATCAAACAGGAAAGCGGTTGCAACATAATAAAACAAAAAAGCCAAGAAGTTTGAAAAAATAAGGTAAACAATTTTGCTCCAACTCATCTTATTTAATTATGACAAAAATGTGGTAACTTTCAACAGTACAGTTATGAAATCTTTGATGAGAAAATTCTGAGGCCAAGGGTTATTTTAAATTTTTTTCCAGGAACTCTTTTTGTCGTCATCTGCTTTTTCCCGTTTGCCCATGAGGCTGATTTGGGATATACTTCTATTTAAGAAATAAGAAATAGGAGATAAGAAATAAGAAAATTATGACTTCTAAAGAACTTAGGAAAAAGTATTTGGATTTTTTTAGGGAAAAAGGGCATAAGGTTTTACCTTCGGCTTCGCTGATTCCGGAAAATGACCCCACCACTTTATTTATTTCCGCCGGCATGCACCCTTTAGTCCCCTATCTTTTGGGTGAGCCGCATCCTTTAGGAAAAAGACTGGCCAGTGTCCAAAAATGTTTGCGGACGGTGGATATTGACGAGGTTGGTGATACTTGCCATCAGACATTTTTTGAGATGATGGGAAACTGGTCGCTTGGCGATTATTGGAAGAAAGAGATGATTCCTTGGAGTTATGAATTCATGACGAAAGTGATGGGAATTCCAGAAGAGAAGATTTCTGTCACTTGTTTTGCCGGGGATGAAGATGCTCCGCGCGATGATGAGACCGCCGCTTTGTGGGAGAAAGTCGGCATTCCTAAAGAAAGAATTTACTTTCTCGGAAAAAAAGATAATTGGTGGGGTCCGGCTGGTAAAATTGGGCCGTGTGGGCCAGACTCGGAAATGTATTACGACACAGGGGAGGAAGCCTGTGGGCCTGATTGCCGCCCCGGCTGTGGTTGTGGAAAGTATCTAGAATTCTGGAACGATGTCTTTATGCAGTATAACTGTACGGCCGAGGGAAGATTTGAGCCGCTGAAGCAAAAGAATATTGATACGGGCATGGGGGTCGAGCGGATGCTAATGGTTATGAACAATGAGTATGACGCTTACAGAACAGATGTTCTTTGGCCGATTGTTCAAAAGATTGAAGGATTATCGGGTTTGAAATATGGCGAAAAGTCAGATGAGGAGTATATAAAGGATGGTAAGCAATGCTGGGTTGATGTAAGGAAGCGGTTCAGAATTATAGCAGACCATATTAGAGCGGCCACGTTTTTGATTGCAGATGGAATAATTCCTTCAAACACGGAGCAGGGCTATGTTTTAAGAAGATTAATCCGAAGAGCCATTCGTTTTGGAAAAATGCTCGGGATTGAGAAACCTTTTGCCACCGAAGTGGCCGAGTCGGTGATGGAGACAATGGGCGAGGTTTACCCAGAAATTATTCAAGAAAAAGTTAAAATTTTGGCGGAATTGAGTAAAGAAGAGGAAAGGTTTAGTAAGACTTTATCCCGAGGGATTAAAGAATTTGAAAAAATCATCGGCGGGCTCCCGAGTGGAGAAAAACTACCAGGTAAAACTGCCTTTTTCTTGTATGAGACTTTTGGCTTTCCAATTGAACTGACGGCCGAGATGGCCAAAGAAAAAGATATCAATGTGAATGAAGCAGAATTTGACCGAGCTTCGGCCGAGCATCAAAAACTTTCCCGGGCGGGGGCGGAAAAGAAGTTTGCTGGGGGATTGGCTGATCAGTCGGAACAGGTAGTCAAATACCATACTGCCACTCATCTTTTGCACGCGGCTTTGCGGCAAGTTTTGGGATCCGAAGTTCATCAAGTCGGGTCAAACTTAACTGCCGAGCGTTTGCGTTTTGATTTTACTTGGCCGGAAAAATTAACTGAGGAGCAAATTAAAGAAGTGGAAGATTTAGTGAATGAGCAAATTGAAAAGGATTTGCCGGTGACGGCGGAAACCATGGGGTTGGCGGAAGCGAAAGAAAAAGGCGCTTTAGCTTTTTTTGAACAAAAATATGCGGAGCAGGTAAAGGTTTATACCATTGGTGAACTCTCCAAAGAGGTGTGTGGCGGTCCTCATGCGGAACGGACTGGAGTCTTGGGTAGGTTCAAAATCACGAAAGAAGAATCATCGGGAGCCGGCAAAAGACGGATTTATGCTATATTGGAATAGCATGCTGCCACTGTCCAATATTTTAGATAAAATCAATCCTTTGGAAAAAAATCAATCTTCAGTAGAATTCTGTCTTGGCCTGGTCATTAGCGAAAGAAAAGTCAAGAGCGCCATTTGGAATCTGGGAGGAGCAGGAAGCGAAGAAATTACTTTTGGTTCAACTGAAAGCTGGAGTAATGACAGTGCGGAAGAGCTGGTAGTGGCGGCCGATGCTTCGATTGCGACGGCGGTGACAAAACTTCCCCATCTGGATGGTCAGCAACCGACGAAAGTAATCTTGGGTTTACCGGAGCATTGGGTAGAGGGTAATAATGTGGAGAAGAAAAGGGGAATTATTCTTCAAGCCCTTTGTAAGAAATTGCTTTTGAAATCACTGGGGTTTGTGGTGACGCCGGAAGCGATCGCTCATTATCTTAAAAAAGAAGAGGGCGGCTTACCGAATATTATTTTGCTAAATTTGGGCGAGACCGAGATGGTTGTTTCTCTGATTAACCAAGGGAAATTTGTAGGGAGTAAAGTCGTGGGCCGCAGTGATAGCGTGGCACTTGATTTAGAGGAAGGATTATTGAGGTTCAATTATCAGGGGGTTTTGCCTAACCGTATCTTTTTAATTGAGGACGCGGAGATTGGCGAGATTGAAGAATTGCGTCAAGCTTTAGTTGCTTATCCGTGGGTGGGGCCGGAAAATGGCAAGAAGCTTAATTTTTTGCAGTTCCCTAAAGTGGAAATTGCTCTGGACGGTTTTGAGGTCAAGGCAGTGATGATTGCCGGTAAACACGAGTTGGGTTTGGCAGCAGAGAAAGTTGAAGCGACTCTTCAAGAGACGGCCCCGGCGTCGGAGGTAGCGGCGAAAGAAGAGACTGTCGAGGCGAAAGTTGAAACGCCCGCTGTAGTGAAAGAAGAATCAGCCGAAAAGCTGGAAGAGGAAGTCAGCCGCGAGAAAAGAGAAGAAAGCCTTTCAGGGGGTGATTTTGGTTTCGTCAAAGGAGAGGATATTTTATTGACGGGAGCGGTAGAGGCGATGGCCAATGAGTCACCTTCGCCGCCAGGAACTTTTGCTTCACCTGAAGAAACAGTACCGGCGGAGTCGGAAATGTCCCTGCCGGAAGCCCCCTTTCCCCAAAGTTCTCGGCTTTCCGCCTTAGCCGCTATTTTCTCTCTGCCCAAAAAAGCTTTTGGCCGATTAAAAGTTCCTCAATCAGGGACGGGGCTTCATTTGCCGACTCCTCGGTTGGCTTTTAGTTTTGCCTCGCACCGCGCTTTGGTTTTATTGGGGGCGAGCCTAATTTTTGTTTTGGGAATGGTTTTTTTCGGCTTTTGGCGTTTTGCTCGGGCTCAAGTGAAGATATTTGTTCAGCCGCAGCGAGTGGATAAAGAGTTTGAATTCTCCGTTTCTGACGAAGTGGGCGCGGTGGACAGTGAGAAGATGATTGTTCCGGCTAGCGAAATAACGACAGAGATATCAGGCAGCAAAGCGGCTGAAGTGAAGGGTAAAAAGACAGTGGGAGACAAGGCCAAGGGCGAAGTGACGATTTACAATGGGGATACGAAGGTGGTGATTTTTGCTAAGGGAGCAGTCATTAAAGGTCCGAGTGGAACCAAATTTGTCCTAGACCAGGAAGTGAAAATCGCTTCTGCCAGCGTTGATTGGGCGGCTAACCCGCCTCAAGCTAAACTGGGTGAGGGTAAAGTGACAGTGACGGCGGCTGATATTGGCACCCAGTATAATGTAGCGAATAATTCGGAGTTTTCTCCGGAAAAGGGCCTCTTTAGTAATTTGAAAATCAAAAATACCACTGCTTTTTCCGGCGGCGCTAGCCGAGAAATCCAGGCAGTTTCTCGCGAGGACCGGGAAAATTTACAAAAGGCCCTTTTAGCAGAGCTGGAAGCCAAGGCAAAGGAGGAGCTTTTAGCTAAACTGGGAGAAAATGATCACCCGTTAACTGGCACCATATTATTAAAAAATAAAACTGACCGTTTTAATCATGAGGTTGGAGATGAAGTGACTAGCTTAACCCTGGAGGAAAAAGCGGTTTTTGCCCTGGCCTATATTAAGGATGAAAATTTCCGGATTTTAGCGGATAAAGCGGTAGCCGGTCTAGTGCCATCCGGTTATCAAAAAGAGCCGCTTAAGGAAGAGAGAAGCTCGGCAGTTAAAGATAAGGTGAAAGGAATTTATACCGCGCGGGTCAAAGAGGAATTTTTGCCCGAGATGGCGGTGGAGAAAATCCCGGTTGAGCTGAAGGGAAAGACTTTTAGTAAAGGAGAAAATTACCTGAAGAGCTTGAGCCAGTCAATTGGCTTGGAAGTCACGGTCAAACCCCGTTTTTTTGCTTTCTTCAGGATTTTCCCTCTGCGAGAGCAGAATATTAACGTCACGATTGAAACACTCTAAATGGTCCCTTATCGCTACGTTAAAAGGCAGACTCCCTCTAAAGCGGCGGGTAAGGCTAGCCGCTTAAACGCGCGGTTTATGGCCGTTTTGTTAGTCGTCGTTGGCCTCTTTTTTTTCATTAATGCCGCTTATCCCATTATTTCTTATCAGCTCTTAATTTCCCCGCGTTTTTCGACGGCTTTTATTAGTCCCAATTCGGACGCCGCGATTGCTCAGACTTTTGGCCCGCCCAACGGCGAGACGGAAGTTTTGGGAACGGAAATTGATTTGGTAGATTACACTAAAGCTAGCAATTGGTTTCCGGAAGAAAACACCGCCTTTGCGGAAGAGGCGGTTAACACTTATCAATTTTCTATTCCCAAGCTGGGGATTGATAAAGCGGTGGTTGTAGTGGGAATGGAGGATTTGAAGAAGAGTCTTGTTCAATATCCGGGCACCGCCTCCCCTGGTCGGTTTGGTAACACGGTTATTTTTGGCCATTCAGTTTTGCCCCAATTTTTTAATCCGAAAAACTATCTGACAATTTTTTCGACTCTGCCGACCTTAAAAATCGGTGATGAAATCTTTGTTGATTATGGCCAGGTTAGGTACAAATTTGTGATAGAACAAATGATCGAAGTGGCGCCGAACGATATTTCCATCTTGGCCCAGCGCTATGATGATGCTTATTTGACTTTAATTACTTGTGTTCCCCCAGGAACTTACTTAAGAAGGTTGATTATCAGGGCGAGACTGACGAAAATATAGTAGCCAGTAGCCAGTAGCCAGTAGCCAGTAGTTAGTAGCAAGCATATGAAAATATTAGGAATAGATTATGGGAGAGCGAAAATTGGGCTGGCCGTGGGGGAGACCCAAACGCGGTTGGTGGAACCGTTGGCCGTCTGGCCAAGTTCAAAGTTCAAAGTGCAAAGTGCAAAGTTAGCCAAAGAATTAGGAGTGGAGAAGATTGTTGTCGGGGTGCCGGGAGGGAAGATGGAAGAAGAAATTAGGCGGTTTGGTGAACGGTTGCGAAAGCAGACGGGATTGGCAGTGGAATTTTTCGATGAAACGCTCACGAGCCAGGAGGCTCAGAAACTCCTCCTTAAGCTGAAGAGAAAAAGGAAATTTAGGCACGAAAAAGAGGATGCTTTTGCGGCAGCAATTATGTTAGAATTTTATTTAGACCGCCTTCATTAAAACTACGGCGAGTCGAAGGAGGGCCTAAGATGTTCAAGAATATTATCGCTCCGGTTCAGGCTTGGTTACTCTCGCGGGGCCAATGCGTTGGTTGCGGGGCTTTATTGAGCGCGGGGAAGAAAGAAAATTGGCAGGGAGAGAGTGAGAAAATCACTTGTAAATGCGGTCGAATTTTCATTCTTGATAGGAAAACAAAGAAGTATCGACGGGCTCTTTTTGAAGAAGTTTAAAAGTCGGCAGTTGATGTTAAAACCCAAAATTGGTAAAAGAGAACTTTTTTCGTGGGCTTTTTACGGCCTAATTTTAATTTTTGTCCTTTGGTTGGCCATAATTTTTTGGTGGCTGGGCGGTTTACGGCCGGTCGATTCCAGTAAACAAAAAACCGTTGTTTTTACGATTGACCGTGGAGAGACAATGGCTCAGATTGCCAGTCGCTTAAAGGAGGTCAATTTAATCAGAAGCCCTTTTCATTTCAAGCTTTATCTTTTTTTAACGGGTAAAGCCAAGAAAGTTCAGGCCGGGGTCTACCAGTTTGCCCCTTCGATGGGCGTTTCGGAAATTGCCCGGCTACTGATTAAAGGGATAACTGACCAGCGGGTGACGATTGTTGAGGGTTTGCGGCAGGAGGAAATTGGCGAACTTTTGGTGGAAAAAGGCTTTGTGATTGACTTAAAGGAGTGGTGTCAGACAATTGCCGATCAAAAGTTGGAGGGTGAGCTTTTTCCCGATACTTACTTTTTCCCGCCCAAAGCGACTCAGGGGGCAATCTTAAAGATTATTAGTCGTAATTTTGAGAAAAAAGCCAAAGTCGGGTTGGAGGCAGAAATCCAGGCGAGCGGTTTGAGCTTAAAAGGGGTTTTGACGCTGGCTTCGATAGTTGAAAGAGAAGCTCGGGCCGATAAGGATCGTCGCTTGGTCGCCAGCATTATTTTAAAAAGGTGGCGCCGCGGCTGGCCGCTTCAGGCAGATGCAACGGTTCAGTACGCGGTGGCTAGCGCTAAATGCAAAGTGCCGGGACTTTTTTGTGAATGGTGGCCCAAGGGTCTGAACCAAAGCGATTTACAAGTTAAATCCGCTTATAATACTTATGTTTATCAGGGCTTGCCTCCGGGACCAATTTGTAACCCCGGCCTTTCTTCGGTTAAAGCGGTTTTAAATCCGGAAGATTCTCCCTATTGGTATTATCTTAACGATGAAAACGGGACAATGCATTACGCCAAAACCGACGAAGAACAGGTGGCCAATATTGGGAAATACCTAAGATAATTATATCCCCCCTTGACAAAGGAAAATTAGCGGGTTATACTGGCTTTGTCAGTAAAAGAAATGGTAACGGACATTTATATTGTCCGTATCTTTTGCGTCGCCAAAAGAGAATTTTTGGCGATATTTTTTTATTAGAAAAAAGAATAGAGCCTTACTCGATTTTTAATGAAAAAAGCCAGCCAAACTAGCCTAAATTTAAAAGCCAGTAAAGCCAGCAAAGAACGCATTAATTGGGGGAAAACTTACTCCGTTTTGCCGCCAATGGACTTAATTCAAGTCCAAAAGGGATCTTGGGAATGGTTTAAAAAAGAAGGGTTGGGGGAGGCACTTCAAGAAATTTCTCCGATTGAAGATTTTGCCGGAAAAAACTGGCAGCTGGAATTTTTAGATTATTCCTTAAGCGAGCCGGTGCGAGCGATTGAAGAGGCGCAAGTCAAAGGCCTTTCTTATGAGCGGTCTCTTAAAGTGAAGGCTCGCCTTCTTAATAAACAGACGGGAAAAGCAGTCGAGCAAGAAATTTTTCTGGGGGATATTCCCGAGATGACCCCTCGGGCCACCTTTATCATTAACGGGATTGAGCGCTGCGTCATTAATCAAATTGTCCGAGCCCCCGGTGTTTATTTTTCCGGCGAAGTTGATCCTAATACTGGCCGGACTCTTTTTATGGCTGAAGTCAGGCCCGTCAAGGGTTCTTGGCTAGAATTCTTTGTTGGTCGGAATGATGTTGTTTCCGTTCGGATTGACCGACGCCGGAAATTTCCCATCACCGTTCTTTTGCGAGCATTTGGTTTTTCTACGGACGAAGAAATTCTTTCCGCCTTTGACACTTTGGGCGAAAAAGGTCGCTCCTTCATTGAAAAGACTCTCAAATATGATCCGACTAAGACTCGCGAAGAAGCCCTAATTGAAATTTATAAGAAGTTGCGTCCGGGTGAGCCAGCGATTTTAGAAAATGCTCAAGAATTTTTCCGTAATTTGTTTTTAAGCAATCGACGGTATGATTTAAGTAAAGTTGGCCGCTACAAAATCAATAAGCGCTTAGGCCTCAATTTTCCCAATGCCCCAGAGAACTGGACTTTGAATCGGACCGATTTGAACGCAATTATCACTTATCTGGTTAATCTGCAGACTGGCCGAGGCGAAGTGGATGATATTGACCATCTAGCCAACCGCCGGGTTCGGCGAGTCGGCGAGTTAGTTCTTCAAACGGCGGTTAAAGTGGGACTATTGCGTTTGGAGAGAATGATTAAGGAAAGAATGGCTCTGATGAGCACGGAGGAAAAAGTCCAGCCCAGCGCCTTAATTAATGCTCGACCGCTTATTTCAGCGATTAATGAATTTTACCGCCAAGGGCAATTGTCGCAAATTCTTGACCAGACCAATCCTCTTTCCGAACTGGATAATTTGCGCCGGCTTTCGGTTATGGGTCAAGGAGGAATCACTCGTGAGCGCGCCTCCTTCTCCATTAGAGATATTAATGCTTCGCAGTACAGTCGGATTTGCCCAGTGCGTTCTCCTGAGGGCCCAAATATCGGTTTGGTCACTTATCTTTCCCTTTATGCCCGAGTGAATGAATTTGGTTTTTTGGAAGCGCCTTATCGTCGGGTAGAAAAAGTCAAAGTGGATGGCAAGGCGAAAATGAAAGTGACGGACAAAATTGTCTACCTGCAAGCCGATGACGAAAAGGATTTTTGCATTACTCACGCGGGGATTAAGATTGACCGCCATGGTTATATTGGAGACGAGCTGGTGCCGGTCCGTTATAAGGGGGACTTTTTGGAAGTAACCCGCGACCGAGTGGATTTAATCGATGTTTCTCCGCAACAGGTTGTCGGGACTTCTGCTTCTTTAATTCCTTTTATTGCTAACGATGAGCCAAACCGAGCCCTGATGGGAACTCATATGCAGACTCAGGCGGTGCCGTTATTGTCGCCGGAAGCCCCCATTATCGGAACGGGAATGGAAAATAAAATTGCGGAAGCGATGGGAATGGTTATCAAGGCTAGAGGCAAAGGGAAAGTTGTTTATGTTGATAGCGAGAAAGTGGTCATTAAAAGCGATAAAAAGGTTAAGGAAAAGATTATCGAGGATTTCTATCGCAAAGAAGGAGATTTGGAAACTTATCGGGTAGTTAAATTTCGCCGAACCAATCCGGTTGGTACCTGCTATTCCCAAAAGCCTTTAGTTAAGATTGGTGAGACAGTAAAAGAAGGTCAGCTGATTATCGATGGCCCTTCATGCGAAGAAGGTGAACTGGCTTTGGGTCGAAATTTGCTTATCGCTTATGCTCAATATGAGGGTTTGGGTTTTGAGGATGCGATTGTGGTTTCTGATCGTTTGGTCAAGGAAGACCTTTTCACCTCGATTTCAATTGAAGAATACGAAGCGCAAGTAGTAGATACAAAGTTGGGGCCAGAAGAACTCACTCGTGACATTCCGAATGTTAGTGAGCATGACTTGGCTAACTTAGCCGAAGATGGAATTGTGGTCGTTGGGGCCGAAGTCGAACCGAATGATATCTTGGTTGGGAAAATTGCTCCCAAGGGAGAAACTGAGCTTTCAGCGGAAGAAAGGCTCCTCCGGGCGATTTTCGGTGAGAAGGCTCGGGAAGTGAGGGATACTTCCTTAAGAATGCCTCACGGCGAGCGGGGAATTGTCGTCGGAGTGCAGGTTTTAGATCGGGAAAAAGGCGATGAACTAGAGCCGGGGGTCAATGTGGTCGTCAAAGTGAAAGTTGCCCAAATCAGAAAAATCACCGAAGGAGACAAATTAGCCGGTCGACACGGCAACAAGGGAGTGATTTCCAAAGTCGTGTCGGTGGAAGATATGCCTTATTTGGCCGATGGAACACCAGTCGACATTGTTATTTCTCCCCTTTCGGTGCTGGCGAGAATGAACTTGGGTCAATTGTTGGAGGCTCATCTAGGCTGGGCAGCCAAGAAGTTAGGTTATCGAGTGGCCATCCCGGTTTTCGAAGAGTTTGCCGAAGAGCGGATGGAAGAGGAAATGAAGAAAGCCAATATTCCCGCTAACGGTAAAGTCAAGCTTTATGACGGGAGAACTGGCGAAGCGATGAACCAAGAGGTAACGGTTGGCGTGGCTTACATTATGAAGTTAATCCACATGGTGGAAGACAAAACCCATGCCCGTTCCACCGGACCTTACTCTTTAGTCACTCAACAGCCGCTTGGCGGTAAGGCGCAAATGGGTGGCCAGCGCTTGGGAGAGATGGAAGTTTGGGCGATGGAGGCTCATCAGGCAGCCCATGTTTTACAAGAAATGTTGACGATTAAATCCGATGATGTGGTTGGCCGGGCCAAAGCATTTGAGGCGATAGTTAAAGGAGTGGATATTCCTGAAGCTTCGGTTCCCGAATCGTTTAATGTTTTGGTCAACGAATTGAAAGCTTTAGGTTTAAATGTTATTCCGCAGGGAGTAATCGAAAAGCCAGTTGATGAAGCGATCACGGCAGAGGAAGCCAAAATGGGCAAAGCGGCGGAAGAGCTGGCGGAAATAGCCGGGGCAACAATGGAAGCGGAGGTTGAAAAAGGCCAACCAACGGAAGGAATTCAAAAATTAAGTGAGGAGGAAGCCCAATGATTAAAGGTATTGCTGATTTTAAGTCTTTGTTAATTAAAATTGCCTCGCCCGAGGAAATTCAGGGGTGGTCTCACGGTGAAGTTACCAAACCAGAGACAATTAATTACCGGACTCTAAAGCCGGAAAAAGACGGCCTTTTCTGCGAGCGGATTTTTGGGCCGACGAAGGACTGGGAGTGTTATTGCGGCAAGTATAAGAGGATTCGTTACCGTGGCATTGTTTGCGACAAGTGTGGAGTGGAAGTTACCCTCTCGCGGGTAAGACGAGAAAGAATGGGTCATATCGATTTGGCTTGCCCGGTGGCTCATGTTTGGTACTTTAGGGGAGCTCCTTCAAGATTGTCTTTACTTTTGGATATCCCCGCTAAGAGTTTGGAAGCGGTAGTCTATTTTGCTCAATATTTGATAGTGGAGGTGGAAGAAGAAAAGAGGAAAAAAGCAATTGAGACCTTGACGGAGAACTATCAAAAACGGGAAGAAGAGGCGAAAAAGAATACAGCAGAAAAGAAAAAAGAGTTGGTCGAAGATTTTAAAAAGGCGAAAGCAGAGCTCAAAGAGAAAGTTAAAAATAAAGAGGCCTTGGCCTTGGCGGAAAAAGAGTTGGAGTTATCTCATAAACAGAAGGAGAAATGGTTTGAAGATAAACTTACTTCCGAGCTTAATCAGCTGAAAGAAGAATTAGCGATTTTAACCGACCGGGTTAAAACCTTAAAGAAACTCTCGACTCTTTCAGAAGAAGATTTTCTGCGGCTTAAAGATGTCGGCGCTGCCGGTTTCTTTAAAGTGGCAATGGGAGCAGAAAGCCTTCTGGAAGTCCTTGAGAAACTTGACCTTAAAAAATTAACCGCTGAGCTTAAGGAAGAAATGCAGAAATCTAGCGGACAGCGGTACATCAGAGCGGTTAAGCGACTAAGGGTGGCTGAGGGAATGTTGCGTTCCAATCAGGAGCCCTCTTGGCTAGTTTTGACCATTCTGCCCGTTATTCCCCCTGACTTGCGGCCAATGGTCCAGCTAACGGGTGGCCGGTTCGCCACCAGCGATTTAAATGATCTTTATCGGCGAGTCATTAACCGCAATAACCGCTTAAAGCATTTAATTGATTTGGGAGCACCGGAGATTATTCTGCGCAATGAGAAAAGAATGCTGCAGGAAGCGGTTGATTCCCTAATTGATTCGACGAAGAGTGTTCGGGAGAAAAGGGCGAGAAGAACGCTAGCCTTGCGCTCTTTATCTGATATGTTGCGCGGCAAACAGGGTCGCTTTAGACAAAATCTTTTGGGCAAAAGAGTTGATTATTCCGGCCGGTCAGTCATTGTTGTCGGTCCGGAGTTGAATTTAAACCAGTGTGGTTTACCCAAAGAAATGGCTCTGGAGATGTTTAAGCCGTTTGTCTTACGGGAAATGATTGTCCGGGGAGTGGCGCCTAATGTTCGGAGCGCTAAAAACATCCTGGAGAGAAGGCCGCCGGAGGTTTTCGATATTTTGGAGGAAATTACCCGTAATCACCCGGTTTTGCTAAACCGTGCCCCCACCCTCCATAAATTGGGAATTCAGGCTTTTTATCCTATTTTAATTGAGGGGAACGCCATTAGAATTCACCCCTGCGTCTGTCAGGGGTATAATGCGGACTTTGATGGTGACCAAATGGCGGTTCATGTTCCGCTTTCTCGGAAATCGAGGGAAGAAGCGATTAGCTTAATGATGCCGGACCACAACTTATTGCGACCGGCGGACGGTACCCCAATTAACGCCCCTGACCGCAAGGAAATGGCTTTGGGCATTTATTACTTGACCTCCTTTGAGCCAACCCTGAAAGCAAAAGAAAAGGTTTATAGTGAGCGGGAAGCAATTTTGGCTTACCAGAGCGGCAAAGCTCAACTGCGGGAACCGATTTTGGTCAAACCAAACGACAGTGGAGTGTTGGAGACTTCGGTCGGTCGCTTGTTTTTCAATGAAGCCTTACCGGAAAATTTGCGCTTTGTTAATACGGCCGTTCAGCAAGGAACGATTAAGCAGCTTTTCACTAAGGCTTTAAAGCAATGCTCCCACGAAGAAGTAGTGACCTTGATTGACAATTTGAAAAGTTTGGGTTTTTATGCCGGGACCGTTTCCGGTGTTTCTTTGTCCATTAGAGATTGCCAGATGAGTCCGGAAAAAGCCCAAATTATCGCCAATGCGGATAAGAGAGTGGCTGAAATCGAAGAAACTTACCGCCAGGGTTTAATTACTTTGGATGAAGAAAGGAGATTGGTGCGCGGGGTTTGGATGGAGACGACGGAGGAACTGGCCGATAAAACTTGGGAAGTGATTGACGAGACTAATCCCATTAAGTTGGTCATTGATGCCCGAGTGGGCCGGGTTTCCCGAGATACGATTAAACAGATTTCGGCAATGAGAGGTTTAGTCGTCGACCCGATGGGAAGAATCGTGGATTTGCCGACCAAGAGCAATTTCCGGGAAGGTCTTTCCGTCTTTGAGTATGTGACGACTACCCGCGGTTCCCGGAAGGGTTTGACCGATACGGCCTTGAAGACCTCAGATGCCGGTTACTTAACGCGGAAATTAGTTGATGTTTCTCATGAAGCGATTGTACGCGAGGAAAATTGCGGCATCAAAGAAGGAGTTGAGATTAGTAAGGAGGGTCCGCGCGGTAAAGCCTTTGCTGCTCGAATTTTGGGCCGATATCTGGCGGAGCCGGTAATTGATTCAAAGACAGGTAAACCGCTTTTTAAACGGGATGAGGAAATTGACGAGGTAAAGGTTCGGATTTTGGATGAAAGCGAAGTTAAAAGGGTGGTGGTTCGTTCGCCCCTAACTTGTCGAGCCCGACATGGGGTTTGCCAGAAATGTTATGGGTGGAACTTTGCTAACCGTAAGCCGGTAGAATTGGGAGTGCCGGTAGGGGTTTTGGCGGCCGAGTCTATCGGTGAGCCGGGGACTCAATTAACTCTCAAAACGAAGCATCAGGCGGGAATTGTCGGTTTGGATGTGACCCAGGGTCTGCCGCGGGTGACTGAGCTTTTGGAAGTGAGAATGCCGAAAACGCTTTCTCCGCTGGCGGAAATTGACGGTAAGGTAGAAGTAGTTTCCGAAGATAACGGTTATCGAATAGTGGTTGCCGAAAGCAAAAAGGGTGGAGAAAAAAGAGAATATATTATTCCATTGACCAGTACTCTTAAGGTTCAGGATGGTGAAGAAGTGACTGCCGGGACTCAGCTGGCCTCCGGGGCTTTGGACGTGAGAAACATTTTGGCGGTTAAAGGCTTGCGAGACGCTCAAAGCTATTTGGTGAACGAAATTCAGGCAGTGTATGAATCTCAGGGGATTCCCATTAACGATCGCCATTTTGAGACGGTGGTGCGGATGATGAGCGAAAATGTCCGGATTAAGAACCCAGGGACAACCGTTTTCTTGGTTGGTGATTTGGTTAACAAACAGCGTCTGGAGGAAGAAAATGAATTAGTTAAGTCCCAGAAAGGCACGCTGGCAACGGCGGAACAAGTTATCTTGGGAATAACTCGCGCTGCTTTATACACTGAATCTTGGCTATCGGCGGCCTCTTTCCAAGAAACCAGCAATATTTTGGCCGACGCGGCGATTTTGGGCAAAGAAGACCAGTTACTCGGACTGAAAGAAAATGTCATTATCGGCCGCTTAATTCCGGTTAGCCCGGAAAGGGCGAAACTGAAGCCTTGAGTTTTGAAGCCAAAACTGCTAAAATAGATGGATTCCTGGAGGAATGAGAGCGATTTCCTAAAGAAAGGATTTTAAAAAAGATGCCCACAATTTCACAATTAGTGCGTAAGGGGAGAAAGAAACTCCCGAAAAAAGTAAAAGCGACCGCGATGCGGCGTTCTTTTAATGCTCGTACTCGACGAATGGTTGAGTCAATTAACCCCCAAAAGCGGGGTGTCGTAACTTTGGTAAAGACAATGACCCCCAAGAAACCTAACTCCGCTTTGCGGAAAGTCGCCCGGGTAAGACTCTCCAATAAGCAAGAAGTCACGGCCTACATTCAGGGAATCGGCCACGATTTATCAGAGCACGCCATTGTTTTAGTTCGGAGCGGCCGGGTCAGGGATTTACCGGGAGTAAAATATCATATTGTCCGGGGCAAATTTGATACTTCAGGGGTTATTGGTCGCAAAAGCAGTCGCTCCAAATATGGGACTAAGGCGGAGGAAGGTAAGGGCGGTCGGGCCCCGGCAGCAGCGGCTAAAGCTTAATTTTTAGAGGAGAAAGATGTCAAGAGCGGGAAAAATTTCCAAAAGAGAGGTTATTCCAGATACCGTTTACGGCGATAAGTTAGTGGCAAAATTAGTTAACCGCGTGATGCGCAGCGGTAAGAAATCGGCCGCGGAAAAGCAGGTCCACGGCGCTTTGGAAATTATTAAGGCTAAAATTAACCAGGACCCGCTTTTGGTTTTTCGCCAAGCTTTGGAAAATGTTAAGCCGCAGATGGAAGTTCGTTCTCGGCGTATTGGTGGAGCGGCTTATCAAGTGCCGGCTCCCGTTCGGGGTGACCGTCGGGAATCGCTGGCGATTCGCTGGATTATTTTGGCGGCTCAGAAGCGGCCCAGTACTGAATTTCACACTTTTGCCGAAAAATTAGCGGCGGAACTTCTTGATGCTTTTAATAATACCGGGGGGGCCGTTAAGAAAAGAGAAGATACTCATCGTATGGCCGAAGCGAATAAAGCTTTTGCTCACTTCCGTTGGTAAGATTTGGATAACTTCTTTAGACAAATTACTTTAGCCTGAACTGTTCGGGGAGCTTATTCCAATTGGCGATAATATACTGAAATCCCTGTCGACTCCATTTATAGGTAAGATAAAGGAATAATCCAAAAGATAAATACCATCCTACTTGGAACACAAGGCCGTCTTTCCATCCGAAAAGATCGATTATTGGCAAAAGAAATTTTGGTGTTTTTCTCTTTACTATTGCCCAATTCACCCTTCTTAGTTTGGCAACGACTAGGGAGGCAAGGAAAAGCATAATGATTAATCTGTAAAAACCCACTTGCCCACCCCTTCTGTAAACGTTTCTTCCCCAATACAATGCCGTTGAAAAAGGTAAGAGGAAAAAAAGCGCTAAGGAAGCAATATTGGGCTGTTTAAGGAGATAGGCGAGCTCACAGCCGCTCGCTAAAACCAGGAAGGGAATGAACGGCAGATAATACCAGGGATAGTTACTGCCGGCAAATATCAGGAGAACCAATAAGTAACTGGCAAAACCAATAAGTATTTCCCCCGGCCTTTCTTTTCTAAAAAACAAAACCGGTATCAAGATTAATCCCCACAACCAAAACCCATCAAGAGGAAATCCGGCAAAGTGTAACTGGCTAGCCGAATAGAGGATATTCAAAGGCCCAAAAAAACCACGGTTTGCCTGATTTAAGAATAGATTTTGCCATAATTCTGGAGCTAGCCAAAAGGCGTAAAAGTAAAATATCAGCCCAATAATTAAACCAGGGATTAAGTAAATTAACAATTTTTTAATTGGCAATCTTTCCCTTATGAGTATTACCAGCCCCATAATGAGTACGAATATTCCGGTTTCTTTGGTTGAAATCGCCAGGCCAGTGGCAATTCCTCCCAATATTAGCCAGATTGATTGCCTTTTTTGTTTAAACAGTTGTAGAAAAATGATGACGAGTAGGGAGAGGGGAATTAGGAAATTTTCAATTAGGGCATAACGAGAGGTTAGAATGTATGTCGGTGCCAGCGAATAGACAAAGAAAGAAAAACCGGCTGCCCACCAACTTTTTGTCAAAAGATAAGCACAATAGAAGAGAAGAACGCTCGTTAAAATACCCAAAACAAGGGCACCCTTTCGATATTCTTCCATTTTAAAATCGGCAAAAAAACGGGGGGGATTTTTTACTCCTAACGAATAAAAAATACCAGATAGAGGAGAATGGTCAAAAAAAGGCTGAACGATAAGGATACTCTCTTGCCCTTTGCCAATATCCACATCAGCAACATGAATTATTGGGTAGTCAAAGTTTTTTTTGTTTTTAAGGTCAGGAGTATTCCCGCCAAGGGTTATGCTAATACCATTGAATTCGGTTGAATTCGCTCTTTTCTTTTCCTTAGCCAAAATGACGTAGGCATCAAGGTTAGACCAAGCAGTGGGGATACCGGTTTTACGGAAACTATACCCAGCACTAACGTAGTTTTTTTCATCGAGGATGGCGGTTCCTCCAGGAATACTCTCATAGCCTATCCAACGGAAATAATAAAGTTTTTTAGAAAAATGTCCAACAAAAATCACCGAAAGAAGAAAAATTAACCAGGGGATCTTCGTCGCTTTCGGTATTTTGCCCATAAATTTAAGTCTCTTTCAGAAAACTATAGTTATTTCCATATTAACATGGAGCGATACAGAAGATATGGCGAAAGACAACAAAGCCTTTTCTCATTTTCCAAACTGTGTTAACCTGGTTTTAGTCAACATTAGTAGTTTCCTCAAAAAGGAGGTGAGAAAAATTGTTTAAAGTCAAAAAGAAAGATGGGAGCTTGCAGGATTTTGACCGCAACAAGGTTTTTGAAAGTATTATGCGAGCGGGGGCTACCCGAGAAGAAGCGGAAAAAATTGCCACCGAGGTTGAAACTTGGCTGCCTTCGGTTGCAGTTAGCGGGGTAATTGATTCTCAAGCGGTCCGAGCGAAAATAATTGAGATTTTGACCCCCCTTAACCCAACTGTCGCCGGTGATTACCAAGCCTACAAAAAGCAATTTTAAGAGTTAAAAGAAAGGCATTAATTTAATTCTGGTTGCTTTGAGCCTGGGGTTTTGGTAAAATAAATAGAGTTGAAGCTCTCCTTCGCTAGAAGCTTCGGAGGGTAAGTAGGCTAGCTCCGCCAGAAAAAGCAACAGGAAGGCGGAGTTTTCTTGATTGAAAGGTATTTAAAGGGAAATTTTGTATGGCGCAAATTCAGAAAACGACTCAACGCGAAGTTCCTCTTAGCAAAGTGAGGAACATTGGCATTATTGCCCACATTGACGCGGGCAAAACTACTACGACCGAAAGAATTCTTTTCTATACCGGGAAAACTTATAAGCTCGGCAATATTGACGAAGGGACAACGGTCACCGACTGGATGGACCAGGAAAGAGAAAGAGGCATCACGATTGTTTCCGCGGCGATTACCACCTTCTGGAAAGATTACCGAATTAATATTATCGACACTCCGGGTCATGTGGATTTTACAGCGGAGGTGGAGCGATCAATGCGCGTTCTTGATGGCGGAGTGACGGTTTTTGATGCTCAAGAAGGGGTGCAATCCCAATCCGAGACAGTTTGGCGCCAAGCCGATAAATATCATGTGCCGCGACTAATCTTTATCAATAAAATGGACAAGTTGGGAGCCGACTTTGAAGGCACCTTAGCGATGATTGTAGAGCGTTTAGGCGTTAACCCGGCGATCTTGGCCTATCCGATGGGTAAAGAACAGAACTTTCGGGGAGTAGTTTTGCTTTTAGAAAAGAAAGCCCTTTATTGGGAAAAAGATCCGACAGGAGTGACCTTTGAAGAAGGTGAAATTCCGGCGGAGATGGGGAAAGAAGTGGAAAAATATCGCCATAATTTAGTGGAGCAGATTTGTGCCGAAGAGGAAGTGCTTTTGGAGAAATACTTGAACGGTCAGGAGCCGTCCCTGGAAGAGCTAAAAGCGGCTTTAAGAAAAGCGACGATTGACTATCGTTTAGTGCCTATTTACTGCGGTTCTTCCTTGCGCAATAAAGCGGTTCAGCCGCTTTTGGACGGGGTGATTGATTTCTTACCGTCCCCCTTGGATGTTCCTCCCGTTAAGGGAGTTAATCCTAAAACTGGTGAGGAAGAAGAGCGAGAGGCAAAAAACGAGGCGTCCCTTTCGGCCTTGGCCTTTAAAATTCAGGTGGACCCTCATGTGGGTAAATTGACTTATATTCGGGTTTATTCGGGGATTTTGAAAGCTGGGGCCAGTGTCTATAATTCGACGAAAAAAGATAGTGAAAGAATTGGCCGACTGCTTTTAATGCATGCTGATAAAAGGGAAGAAATAACCGAAGCGTATGCCGGAGAGATTGTGGCCGCTATTGGTTTAACCAAGACGGCGACGGGGGACACTCTTTGCAATGCGGCCAAGCTAATTGTTTTGGAATCAATTAAATTCCCGGATCCGGTAATTTCTTTGGCGATTGAGCCGAAGACTAAGTCTGACCAGGAAAAACTCGGCAATGCCCTTAACCGGCTGTCTGAGGAAGACCCCACTTTCAAAATTAAAATTAACCATGAAACGGGGCAAACAATTATTTCCGGAATGGGCGAGCTTCACTTGGAAGTTTTAGTCGAAAGAATGAGGAGAGAATTTGGGGTGGAGGCGACGACCGGAGCTCCCCAAGTGGCTTATAAAGAAACGATAACTAAGATAGCTGAAGGTGAAGGGAAATATATTCATCAATCCGGTGGTCGGGGTCAGTACGGCCATTGCTGGTTGCGAGTTGAGCCGAGAAACCGGGGGGAGGGCTATGAATTTGTTTCCGAGATTAAAGGGGCAGCGATTCCGAACGAGTTTATTGCTCCGATTGAAAAGGGGGTTAAAGAAGCGATGGAAAACGGCGTTTTGGCGGGTTTCCCGGTGGTAGATATGAGAGTGGTGGTTTATGACGGGTCCTATCACGAAGTTGATTCTTCAGAAATTGCCTTTAAAATTGCCGGCTCCCAAGCTTTGCAGGCCGCCGCTCGGCAAGCGAATTTAACCCTGTTGGAACCGATTATGAAAGTGGAGGTCACGACTCCGGAAGAATTTATGGGGACAGTGATTGGCGACCTTTCGGCTCGCCGGGCCCAAATTTTAGGCACCGAAGTTCGAGGTGTAGCGAGAATTATTATGGCTCTGGTCCCCTTGGCGGAGATTTCCGGCTATTCGACCACTTTACGTAGTTTAACCCAGGGAAGAGCGAGTTATTATATGGAGCCATCCCATTATCAGGAAGTGCCTAAAAACATCACCGACTTAATTGTTGCAAAAAGAATTTAAGTTTGATATAGTAGTCAGTTACCATTGCCCTTTCTTGGGAATTGTTTTAAGAGGGCATTAAAAATTATTAATATTTTTTGTACTAGGAGGCGCTAAAAATGGCAGACGCACAAAAATTCAAGAGAGTGAAGCCGCATTTGAACGTTGGAACTATTGGTCATGTTGACCATGGGAAAACGACCCTTTCAGCGGCGATTAGCACCGTTTTAGCCAAGCAACCAGGAGCTACGACTAAGGCATATGGCTTTTTTGATATTGATAACGCTCCTGAAGAGAAAGAAAGAGGCGTTACCATCAATATTACTCACATAGAGTATGAAACCGAAAAAAGGCATTATGCTCACATCGATTGTCCGGGTCACGCCGATTACATCAAAAACATGATTACCGGTGCCGCCCAAATGGATGGAGCAATTTTGGTGGTTTCTGCTCCGGATGGCCCGATGCCTCAAACTCGGGAGCATATTTTGCTTGCTCGACAGGTTAATGTTCCCGCCCTGGTTGTCGCCTTAAACAAGGTTGATATGGTCGATGACCCGGAACTTTTAGATTTGGTTGAAATGGAAATCCGGGAACTTTTAAAGAAATATCAATTCCCCGGTGATGAAACTCCGATTGTCAGAGTTTCGGCGCTAAAGGCTTTAAATGGGGATGCGGAAGCGGAAAAGGGAATTTTGGAGTTAATGAACAAGGTTGATGAATACATTCCTACTCCTCCCCGCGACCTTGACAAACCGTTTTTGATGCCGATTGAGGATGTTTTTTCCATCAAAGGCCGAGGAACCGTGGCCACCGGGAAAATTGCCCGAGGCAAAATTAAGATTAATGAGGAAGTGGAGATTATTGGTATTCGGCCGACGGCCAAGACCGTCATTACCGGAGTAGAAATGTTCCGTAAATCCCTTGACGAAGGTCAAGCCGGAGATAACGTCGGACTTTTGCTTCGAGGAATTGAAAAAGACGATGTCGAAAGGGGTCAAGTTCTGGCTAAAACCGGAAGTATCACTCCCCATACCAAATTCGAGGCGGGAGTTTACATTTTAACTAAAGAAGAAGGCGGTCGTCACACCCCGTTCTTTAGTGGCTACCGGCCCCAATTTTACGTTGGGACAACCGATGTAACCGGCAATGTTACTCTCCCCGAGGGTGTGGAAATGGTTATGCCCGGGGACAATGCCAAAATGACAATTGAACTGATTGTTCCAGTGGCGATGGAGGAAGGACAGCGCTTCGCTATCAGAGAAGGCGGTCATACTGTCGGTGCCGGGGCAATTGCCAAGATTCTTGCTTAAGAGAGTAGAATCCCCCGATGGCGATAGGGGGATTTTTAATGGCTAAGAAGAATAACCGATAATAATTTAGAAATTAGCTCGAAGTGGCCGGAAAGAACCTTTAAAAAAGTGCAAAAAGGACGAATTCGCATCAGACTTAAGTCTTACGACCACCGCGTCGTTGATGAGGCGGCCGCTAAGATTGTGGAAACGGCTTTGCTTTCCGGAGCGAAAATCGTTGGTCCGGTTCCTCTGCCAACAGAGAGGAAATTGATTGTCGTGACCACAAGCCCTCATACAGATAAGGACGCTCGAGAGCAATTTGAAATGCTGACCCACAAGCGGCTAATCGATATTACCGAGCCGACCCAAAAAACCATTGAAAGCTTGCAGCATATGGAGTTGCCGGCGGGGGTGGACATCGAGATTAAAATGTAAAGCGGGCAGTCCATTGCTATTTTAGGCAAAATATACTAAAATTAGGTATACGTTTGGAGGTGTGATTTCTTAAATATTCATATTTCAGAAGAGAGTCAAGGGCGCTTCCGGCGCTCTTAATTTTTTTATGACCGCAACAAACCAAAAGATTATTGCCCAAAAAGGAGAAATGCAGACCTTCTTTGATGAGGCCGGGAAAAATTTCCCGGTGACTGCTCTGGTGGGAAAAGAAGGTAAGCTAAGTGAAATTTTCCAACCCGGTGATCAGGTCACCGTGATTGGCGTTTCTAAAGGTAAAGGTTTTGCTGGGGTGGTCAAGAGGTACCGGTTCGCCGGAGGACCACGCACTCATGGTCAATCTGACCGGGAAAGAGCACCTGGCTCCATTGGATCCACCACTACGCCCGGCCGAGTTTTGCGGGGGAAAAGAATGGCTGGTCGAATGGGACAAGCGAGAACGACGGTGAAAAACCTCTTGGTCGCTAGAGTTGATGGAGAAAATAACACTTTGTATGTCCGGGGCGCGGTTCCCGGAGTCAAAAAAAGCTGGTTAACCTTAAAAAAGATAGAAAAGGCAACCAAATGAAAAACTTAAAGATTGCGATTATTAATTCTCAAGGAGAAGTGGCCGGTGAGGCTGTTTTTGCCCCGGCGGCAAGCGAAGTTAGCGGGAAAGTTAATTTAGTGACTCAAGCAGTGAGGGTCTTTTTGGCGAATCAACGTCGTGCTCGGGCGCACGCTAAGACCCGCGGTGAAGTGAGTGGCAGTACGGCTAAAATTTGGCGGCAAAAGGGGACGGGACGCGCTCGCCATGGCGACCGACAAGCCCCAATCTTTGTTGGCGGAGGAGTTGCCCATGGCCCAACTGGCGGTCAAAACTATCACCAAAAGCTGAACCGAAAAATGGGTCGAAGGGCGATTTTGGCGGTTTTAGCCGAGAAGGCCAAGGAGAAGAAAATTTATTTAGTGAAAGATTTGAACTTGAAAAAAACCAAAGAGGCGGCGGCCTTTCTGGCTAAAGTTCGCCAAAGCTTAAAAAGTGAAGGTAAAATTGTCTTTCTTTTGGCTAAGGGCGAAGAGGGCCGGCTAGCTTTGAGGAATTTAAAGGCCGTCACGGTTTCAAACACGGAATCTTTGAACCCTTACTTCCTCTTACTGGCAGATTTGGTTTTGATCACAGAAGCGGCCCTGAAGGCTCTAGAAGCCCGTTTTAACGGGCGAAGGGGGGTTGATGAATAACATTAAGCCTGTAATAACCGAAAGGACGCTGGAGCTGGCTAAGAAGAATTGGTATACCTTCGGCGTTCCGCTGGGGAAAAACAAAAACGAGCTAAGAGAGTTCATCGAGAAGACCTTTAAAGTTAATGTTCTGGCCGTCAGAACGATGACGGTTAAGGGTAAAAGTAGACGGTCTTTAAGAAGCCGGAAAATGCGGCAGTTACCTGATTGGAAAAAGGTCATCGTTTTAATTAAAGAAGGCCAGAAAATTGACCTTTTTGAAACGGGGGCTTAAGGAGAACCTAATGAACAAAAAATTAAAAACAATGATTGGGAGAAGAGGTGGCCGCGATAGCCGGGGTCAAGTTTCAGTGCGCCATCGCGGGGGAGGCAGCAAACGGTTTTTGCGGAAAATTGATTTTAAGAGGGATAAAAGGGAGATGAAAGGTCGAGTTGAGGCTTTAGAGTATGACCCAACTCGCAACGTAGAGATTGCCTTGATAGTTTATCCCGATGGCGAAAGAAGGTATATTTTAGCGCCAGAGGGTTTGCAACCAGGCGATGAGATTATGGCCAGCCGAGAGGCCGAAATTAAGATTGGTAATAGTTTACCTTTACGCCAAATTCCGATAGGAACACCCATTCACAATCTTGAGCTCACCGTGGGAAAAGGTGGCCAAATTGTCCGAGGCGCCGGCACGATGGCCACGATTTTGGCCAAGGAGGACCAGATGGCTCAAGTTAAGCTGCCATCAGGAGAAATTAGATTAATTCTCTTGGAGGCTTGGGCGACGATTGGCCAGTTAGGAAATGCCGGAGAGAAATTAAAGAAATTAAGAAAAGCGGGCGACAGCCGCCGAAGAGGGATTCGGCCCTCGGTCAGAGGGGTTGCCCAAAACCCTCGTTCTCACCCCCACGGGGGCGGAGAAGGACGCAGCGGTATTGGTATGCCTAGCCCCAAGACTCCATGGGGGAAAATCGCCAGGGGCAAAAAGACTCGCCGGAGAGTAAAATACAGCCATAAGTTTATCTTGAAAAGCAGGAAAGGCACTAACATTGCAGTGAGGTAACTAAGATGGCAAGATCAGCTAAAAAGGGACCATACATTGATAAGAATTTACTAAGGAAAGTTCTCGCTCAGAAAGAGGGTGGGAAAAAGGAAGCCATTAAAACTTGGGCGCGGTCTTCCCAGATTTCCCCTGAGTTTGTCGGCCATACTTTTGCCATTCATAATGGCCGGGCCTTTATTGAAGTTTTTGTGACTGAAGATATGGTTGGTCATCGTTTGGGCGAGTTTGCCGCTACCCGGACCTTTAGAGGCCACGGGCAAGTGGTCAAACGAACAATGGAGAAAACATAAGATGGAAGTGAAAGCCAGCGCCAAGTATTTAAGAGTAAGCCCCCGGAAGCTAAGAATGCTGACGAGAGGCTTGCCAGGAATGAGGGCGGAAAAGGCCCTGGTTAGACTTAAAGCTTATCCCCAAGAAGGGAGTGAGTTTTTGCGCAAAGTGGTCCAGCAGGGGCTGGCTAATGCCAAAAACAATCTAAAGCTGAGTCCGGAGAAGTTCGTGATTAAAACGATCGAAGTGGGCGAAGGACCGGTTTTTAAAAGAATTGACCGCTCTCACGGAGCTCGTTTTGACCGAGGCATTATCAGGAAGAAAACGGCTCATATTTTTTTGACTTTAGCGACGGGGGAAGAGAAGCCGGTTGAGGTTAAAAAAGAGCCGGCAAAGGCGCCGAAAGTGGCAGAAGTTAAAAAGAAAGCAGTTAGTAAAAAAGTAAAAAGTAAGGTGAAGGCGGAGTAATCCTCCTTCGTCAAAACTTCCGCCGTTGCCAAGGCTATGGCGGATAAAACGGAGGGCACAGTGGGAAAAAAAGTTCATCCTATTAGTTTTCGAATTGGCAGCCTTTATACTTGGAGCTCTAATTGGTATGCCAGCAAGAGAGATTTCAAAAAAGTTTTGCTGGAAGACATCGCTTTAAGAAAATTTTTGATGAATAAGCTCAAGTTGGCAGGGATAGTGGGAGTCAAAATTGAGAGGTCAATTAACAAAATTAGAGTTGTTCCCCAAGTGACTCGGCCGGGAGTAGTGATTGGTCGAGGAGGAAGCGGTTTGGAAGAGCTGAAAAAGATGCTGGCGAAGATGGTTTCGATTCCTGAACCGGAAAAGAATTTGGAAGTTTCTCCAGAGGAGGTTAAGAATCCTGACCTTTCAGCAATGTTTGTGGCCCAAAGGATTGTCGAGCAGATTGAAAAAAGAATGCCGCATCGGTACGTGGTGAGAAAAGCGATTGAGAGGACCATGTCAGCGGGAGCCAAGGGAATTAAAATTATCCTTGCTGGCCGAATTGCCGGAGCCGAGATTGCCCGGCGGGAAACTTTTACCGAAGGGAAAGTTCCCCTGCAAACCATAAGGGCAAAAATTGATTTTGCCGAAGTGCCGGCCCTCACTCGTTCCGGTTATGTCGGTGTAAAAGTTTGGATTCATCAAGGAGAAGAAAATGTTAGCGCCTAAAAGACAAAAATATCGGAAAACTTTCCGGGGAAAAAATCGTGGTTTAGCTACTCGAGGGGCAAGGGTAAGCTTTGGTGAATATGGTCTCAAGGCAATCACTCACGGTAAAGTTTCGGCGGCTCAAATTGAGGCGGCCAGGAAAGCAGTTGCCCATTTTACCAAAAGAGAAGGTAAAGTTTGGATTAGAATCTTTCCCGATCGCCCGATTACGGCTAAAGCGGCTGGTGTCCGAATGGGCGGAGGCAAGGGTGATGTTCAAGGGTTTGTGGCGGCGGTAACCCCGGGAAAACTTATTTTTGAACTGGCCGGAGTCAACGAAGAGATAGCCGCTCAAGCTCTTAAAAGAGCCGCAGATAAGTTGCCGATTAAGACTAAATTTGTAAAAAGAGAGTAAGGGGAAAAATGAAAAAGAAGCAAAAGTTAGAAATCAGGAACAAAACTTTAGCCGAACTAGCCGGGGAAGCCGAAAAAAGGCAGGCAGAGATTTTGCGGCTCAGAATGGAAATTAAGTTGGGGAAGACAAAAAATACTAGTTTAGCCAGAAACAAAGCGGATGAACTGGCGGTAATAAAAACAATCATCCAAGAAAAGAGGTTCCCCAATGAAAACATTTAAAGGTAAAGTCATTTCTGACCGGATGATTAAGGCGGTAACTGTTTTAGTTGAACGTAAATACCGCCACCCTCTTTATGGCAAGATATTGACTAGCAAGAGGAAAATTCACGCTAACAATGAGTTAGGAGCTCAGGTGGGCCAACTGGTCAGAATTACGGAAACCCGGCCTTTTTCCCGGACAATCAGTTTTAAAGTAACGGAAATTTTAAGTCCAGACGCCGAACCGGTCAAAGCCAAGAAAGTGGCCGGCAAAAAACGGGAGGTAAAAGAAAAATGATTCAGCTAAGAACTATTCTCACCCCCGCCGATAATACCGGAGCGAAGAGATTAAGAGTGATTCACATCTACGGGGGTTTCAAGCGAGCAACCGGCGCGCTTGGTGATATTGTGGCGGCGGTAGTTGATCAAGCTGATCCTAATGGGGTGGTTAAAGATAGCGAAATTGTGCGAGTTTTAGTTGTTCGAACCAAAAAACCAGTTCGCCGGCCGGATGGGAGCTACATTCGCTTTGATGATAATGCCGGAGTCGTTATTGACAAAGACGGTAACCCACGGGGAACCCGGATTTTTGGCCCAATTGCCCGGGAAGTGAGAGAAGCTGATTTTACTAAAATTGCCTCCCAAGCGAAGGAGATGTACTAAAAAGTCGAAAACCAAAAAAGGCGAAAAGACTATCAGGAGATGAAAATGAAATTAAAAAAAGGTGATAAAGTCAAAATTTTGCTCGGCAAGGACCGAGGTAAAACAGGGAGTATTGACCAAGTTTTTGCCAAGAAAGGGACGGTCTTAGTGGCGGGATTGAATCTCTATAAAAAACACACTAAGCCCAGAGGGGAAAATGATAAAGCGGGAGGAATTATCAGCCAAAGTCGGCCTTTGGCCGGGACTAAAGTGGCTCTAATTTGCCCAAAGTGTGCTAAAATCACCCGACCCCTTTATGCCGGGACGGCCGAGGGGAAGGTCCGGATTTGCCGTCGTTGTCGGGCTCAAATTTAAAAAAGAGGTAAAAATGGAAGTAAAAAGTTTAGTTGAGAAATATCGTCAAGAGGTTATTCCCGATCTCCAGAAGGAGTTGGGAGTAAAAAGCCCGCTGGCCGTACCGCGGATTATCAAGGTAGTCTTGAATATTGGCCTTAAGGAGGCAAAGGAAGACAAAAAGGTAATTGAATCGGTGGGGGAGCAACTGGCGGTAATTTCCGGCCAGAAGCCTAAACTTTGTCGAGCGAAAAAGTCAATCGCTGGCTTTAAGCTGAGTAAAGGCCAGCCGATTGGTCTATGCGTGACCTTAAGAGGTAAACGAGCTTTTACCTTTCTGGAAAAGCTTTTTACTGTTGTTCTACCTCGGGTAAGAGACTTTGGTGGCTTGAGCCTCTCGGGTTTTGACGGTCGGGGTAACTACAGCCTGGGGATTAGCGAACAGATTGTTTTCCCGGAAATCGATTTTGGCAAAATCGATAAGGTTCGGGGACTGCAGGTGACGATTGTGACTAATGCAACTGATGATAAAAGAGCCAGAATGTTATTAACTAAGTTAGGTATGCCTTTGGTGAAGGAATAACCCCCTTCGCTAAAGCTTCCGCCGACATTAAAATTTTGGCGGATAAAACGGAGGTCACAGTGGCCAGAAAATCGAAAATTGTGAGAGAAAAAAACCGAAAAATGCTAAAATATGAAACTCGGGCCCATTCTCGTTGTTCTTTATGTGGGCGACCGAGGGGTTATTTGCGTTTATTTGGACTATGCCGGCTTTGTTTCCGCAAGTTAGCCAGTCGAGGAGAAATCCCCGGAGTTAAAAAAGCCAGTTGGTAAAAATATGGTTAATTATCCAATTGCCGATTTATTAATTAGAATCAAAAACGCCACTTTGGCTCGCCAAAAGAGCGTGATGGCGCCTTATTCACACTTAAAAGAAAACTTAGCTAAAGTTTTGGAAAAAGAAGGGCTAGTGGAAAAAGTGGAAGTGATTGGGGAAGGAGCGGTTAAAGAGCTACGTTTGACTTTAAGTGAGGAAAAAGGTCAGGTTAGGCCGATTGAAGTAAAGATTATTTCCAAGCCCGGTCGTCGGGTTTATTGCCGAGCTAAAGATATTAGCATCTTGCGCCGAGGTTTGGGGATAACGGTCATTTCGACCCCGGCCGGTTTAATGACGGGTAAGGAAGCGATTAAAAAAAACTTAGGTGGCGAAGTTATTTGTCGATTAATTTAAAAAATGTCTAAAATTGGCGAAAGACCGATTATGATTAAAGATGGTGTAAGCCTTTCTCAAGAGGGGCGGCAGCTTTTGGTGCGGGGGCCTCAAGGCGAAATTAGGCTGGCTTTGCCGGAGAAGCTAGCGGTGGAAATTGAGCCCAATCAAGTGAGGGTAAGAAGGTTGGCTGAGGATAAAAAGACCAAGGCAATGCACGGAACCTTAGCTCGTTTGATTGCCAACGCGATTTTCGGGACCACCGCCGGTTTTAGCAAAGAACTGGAAATTGTTGGCACTGGTTATCGAGCGCAAATGGAAGGGGAAACTTTGGTCTTATTCGTTGGCTATTCCCATCCGGTCCGCTTTGTTTCACCGCCGGGAATTACGCTAACGGTTCAAGAAAATAAAATCAAAGTCAGCGGTATCGACAAGGATTTAGTTGGTCGCACCGCCGATAAAATTAAGAAAATAAGAAAGCCGGATGCTTATAAAGGCAAAGGAATTCGCTTTTTAGGCGAAAAATTGCGGCTTAAACCGGGGAAAGCGGCTGCGGCTAAGGCGGGAGTTGCGGGAGGAAAATAAAATGGAAGAGAAGGATTTACGAGCCAGAAGAAGGCAATTAAGAGTGAGGGGAAAGATAGGCGGTAAAGCCTATCGGCTTTCCGTTTCTCGCTCGAACCGCTACCTTTTTGCCCAAATTATTGACTTGAAAAGCGGCCAGACGGTCTTGGGCCTAAGCGACAAAAAACTGATGATGAAGGCAGAGTCGAGAGCTAAAACCGACCGGGCTCGAGAGTTCGGTGAGCAGTTCGCCCAAGAAGCCTTGAAAAGGAAAGTGAAAGAGATTGTTTTCGACCGGAGAGCTTATCGCTATCATGGTCGGATTAAATCTTTTGCCGAAGGTTTGCGACAGGGAGGTTTAATTTTCTAAAAAGAATATGCGAAGAGATAATTTTATCCCCAAGGCGGAAAAAGAATTTGAGGAAAAGGTTGTCCAAGTCAACCGAGTTTCCAAGAAGACTAAAGGTGGTAACAAAATCAGCTTTTCAGTTTTGGTTGTCGTGGGCGATAGAAAGGGCCGAGTTGGGGTTGGCTTAGGCAAGGCTAAAGATGTTTCCTCCTCGATTGCCAAGGCCATTGATTATGCGAAAAGGCACTTAATTACTGTCCCGCTCAAGGGGACCACTATTCCTCACGATGTTCGAATAAAGAGAGGAGCGGCGAAAGTGCTTTTAAAGCCAGCGCCAGTCGGTTCGGGAGTTATCGCGGGCGGGGCTGTCCGGGCGGTAGTGGAAGCAGCTGGAATTAGGGATATTTCCTCAAAAGTTTTGGGCACTAGTAATAAAGCCTCTAATGTTTACGCGACTTTGGAGGCCTTGAAGCAGTTGCGAACAGTTAAGGAGGGCAAATGAATTTAGCCGCTTTATCAAAGACCACCAAGAGGGGAAAAAAGAGAATTGGCCGAGGCTATGGTTCAGGCCGCGGCGGCCATACTTCTACTCGTGGAGCCAAGGGCCAAAAGGCGAGGGGAAAAGTCGGGCTTTTTTTTCAAGGGACGAAGTTTAAGAAATCCTGGCTTAAGCGATTGCCTTTAGTTCGTGGCAAAGGCAAGCTTAAACCACAAGGGGAGTCAGTGGTGGTAAACTTAAAATACCTTAATCTTTTTCAGGCAGACGAAGAAGTAAATTTAGCCTCTTTGAAAGCGAAGGGGATATTGGCTAAAATTTTGCCGGAAGAGACGAAAGTTAAGATTTTAGGCGAAGGTGAAATAAAAGTGCCCTTAGTAGTTTCTTTGCCGGTTTCTCGGGGAGCTCAGGAAAAAATCGAGAAAGCCGGTGGGAAAGTGGTTAGCGAGGAAGTGAAAAAAAAGACTGTGGTAAAAAAATTAAGAAAGCCCCAATCGGAGGAAAAGTAAGGTGGTCGAAGGGATCATCAACGAATTAAGAACCGCTTTTAAGGTTCCCGATTTACGGCAGAAGCTGCTTTTTACCGGTTTTATCCTTTTCCTTTTTCGCCTGATTGCTCACATTCCTCTTGCCGGTGTTAATCTCCTAGCTTTAAGACAACTTTTTGCTTCCAACCAATTTTTGGGACTCTTAGATATTTTTTCGGGTGGTACTTTAGCCAACTTTTCCGTAATGGCTTTGGGATTAGGGCCCTATATTAACGCCTCCATTATTTTTCAACTTTTAACCCTTGTTTTTCCGCGCCTGGAAGAGCTTTCTAAAGAGGGAGAATACGGTCGGGAAAAAATTAACCAGTACACTCGCATTTTGACGGTTCCTTTGGCAGCCTTACAAGCGATTGGAATGTTCGCTCTTTTACGCAGCCAGAATATTATTAGCCAAGTTAGCCCACTTTCAGTGTTGGCGGCAGTGGTGACGATGGTTAGCGGAACGATTTTTTTAATGTGGTTGGGAGAATTAATTACCGAGAAAGGAATTGGGAACGGTATTTCTCTGATTATCTTCGCCGGTATTATTGGCCGATTACCGGTTGCCTTTGGCCAGACAGCCGTCACTTTAGAGGCAGCTAATGTTTTTAATCTCCTGATTTTTCTTGCCCTTTCGTTGGCGGTTATTGCCGGAGTGATTTTTATTGATGAAGCAGTGCGTAAGGTTAGAATAGAATACGCTAAAAGAATTACCGGCGGTAAGATGTACGGTGGTCAGACGACTTTCCTACCTTTAAAAATTAACCAAGCGGGAGTTATTCCCATTATCTTTGCCGTTTCGTTGGTTTTGTTACCTTCGATGGTCGGCCGGTTTTTGGCTCAAGTGCCCAACCAGGCAGTGGCCGCCGCCGCCAAAACCTTAGCTAATATTTTCAACCCCGGAGGAATGATTTATAACTTAAGTTACTTCCTCCTGGTTGTCGGTTTCACTTATTTTTATACGGCGGTGATTTTTAATCCTAATAAAATTGCCGAGGAGATTAAGAAACATGGTGGTTTTATCCCCGGTATTAGACCGGGTAGCTCGACGGCCAATTATCTCAACTTCATTCTTACCCGAATTACTCTTGCGGGGGCAATCTTTTTGGGGCTAGTAGCCATTTTGCCCTCTTTGGTTCAGCAATTAACGGGGATTAGCACTTTTACCATTGGCGGGACCGGAATTTTAATTGTCGTCTCCGTTATTTTAGAAACCTTTAGGGTGATTGAAAATATGGTCCAAATGCGCGGTTATGAGAAATTCCTAGAAAAATTCTAGGAATCGGAAAAGTTTTTAGAAAAGTTCTAAGATGAATATTCTTTTAGTTGGTCCAATTGCTTCCGGCAAAGGAACCCAGGCGGAAAAGTTAATTGAGAAGTTTGAGTTAGCCAATGTCGAGATGGGCAGTTTATTGCGCTCGGTGGCGGAGGAAGAAACACCTTTAGGCGAGAAAGTCAAGAAATTTCTTGATAGCCGAACTTTAGTTACTGATGATATTGTGGTTGAGGTGGTTAACAAATATCTTGATGGCATTGGGAGGCTTGATGGAATTCTTTTTGATGGTTTTCCCCGAAAACTTCCGCAAGCTCAATATTTTGAAGACTTTATGGGGAAAAAAGGACTGAAAATTGATGTGGTTATTAATTTAACTTTGCCACGGGAAGAGATATTTAAAAGGTTACAAAACCGCCGAACGTGCGAGAAATGCGGGAAAGTTTATAATCTTTTAACTAATCCCCCAAAAACTGAAGGGCTTTGCGATTTTTGCGGAGGAAAATTAATTAAGAGAAGTGACGAGACATCAGAGAAAACGGCGGTCGGGTTAAGTCAATTTGAAGAAATAACCTTGCCGATGATTGAGTATTACCGACAAAGAGGTCTGGTGGAGGAAGTTGATGGCAACCGGCCGATTGAAGTGATTTTTGAGGATATTGTTGAAAGACTGAAAAAGCGTAGGCTAATTGCTAATGGCTAAAATTCCCTTAAAATCGCCGGAAGAAATCAAAGTAATGGCCGAGGGAGGGGAAAAATTGGGTCGAATTTTAGATGAGGTTCTGGGAAAGATTGAACCCGGAGTTAGTACTTTAGAAATTGATTCTTGGATTGAAAATCGAATTGTGGAGGCGGGGGGGGAGCCATCTTTCAAGCGGGTACCCCGTTATCATTGGACCTCCTGTGTTGGTCTGAATGACGAGGTCGTTCACAGCATCCCGAAGAAGGAAAAGCTTATCCGGCCAGGAGATTTGCTGAAGATTGATTCGGGGATGCTTTGGCGGGGCTGGAATACCGATCTTTCTTGGACAATTGAAGTGGGAGGTAAGACGCGGTTTTCTAAATTTCTCCAGGCGGGCGAAAAAGCCTTGGTGATGGCGATTGAAGCGGCTTGTCCCGGCAATCGAGTCGGCCATATTAGTGAAGCAATCCAGAGGGTAATAGAGGGAGCCGGTTTTCACCCGGTGGAGGTCTTAACTGGGCACGGAATTGGACGGAAGCTGCACGAAGAGCCGCTTATCCCGGGAGTACTTAAAGAACCTCTTTTGAAAACCTTTCCTCTTGAGCCAGGAATGACGCTGGCAATTGAGGTCATTTACGGTCAGGGTACCGGAGAAATAGTTTTAGAAAGCGATGGCTGGACTATTTCTACCAAAGATGGTAAAATAGCGGGGCTATTTGAGAAAACGATAGCAGTCACGGAAAGCGGACCCCTCGTGTTAACCCCGGTTCGGTTTTCCGAAAAAGGGTAAGCCAGGGAAGAGGGGCTGTTTTGTATGCTAAAAAAAGACGAAGTCGAATTAGAAGGGACCGTCATTGAAAATTTACCCAATACCACTTTTCGGGTGGAAACACCGGATAAGCGGCAGTATCTTTGCTCGCTATCGGGGAAGATGCGCATACACCGTATCCGCATTTTGCCGGGCGATTGGGTGAAATTTGTGGTTACCCCCTATGACCCGAATAAAGGGAGAATCGTTTATCGCGGGAAGTAAGCTCGGTTTATCTAAGGAGAGAGCAAAATGAAAGTCCAATCATCGACCAGAAAGAGATGTCGTCAGTGTAAAGTTGTTCGTCGTCGGGGGCGAATTTATATTGTGTGCAAGAACCCAAGACATAAACAGAGACAAGGTTGACATTTATAAGTATGCCAAGAATTTCCGGAGTTGATATCCCAGAAGCCAGAAGAACCGATATTGCCTTAACGGCCATTTATGGTATCGGGCGGAGTAATGTGGGCAAAATTTTGGTTATAGCTAAAATTGACCCGGCCAAGAGAGCAAAAGACTTGACTGAAGGGGAAGTCGCCGCTTTGCAAAAAACGATTGATAAAGCTTTGAAAGTAGAAGGAGATTTGCGTAAAGAGGTTCAGGAAAACATCAAAAGATTAAAACAAATTTCTTGCTATCGCGGTCGGCGCCATTTAGCTAATCTGCCGGTTCGTGGCCAGCGAACCAGAAGCAACGCTCGGACTAAGAGAGGAAAGAGAATGACTATCGGCGCTTTGAAAAAAGAAGAGATTGCTAAGAAAGAAAGATTAGGAGCTACAAAAACTAAGGCCACGGCGGCTTAGTAAGGGAAAAAGATGATAAAAAAGACGACAGTTCAACCTAAAGCCAAAGTTAATATTTTAGCCACCTTTAATAACACGGTGGTCTCCATTGCCAACTTAGACGGCGATGTTCTTTTGCAGGAATCGGCCGGTTCATTAGGTTTTAAGGGAGCCCGCAAGTCTACTCCTTACGCGGCCACTATCGCGACGGAAAAAGCTCTCATGCGCGCTAAGCAAATGGGAGTCAAGGAAGTCGAGGTTTATATTAAAGGCCCTGGTGCCGGTCGAGACGCGGCACTGCGAGCGATTCGGGCGGCCAATTTGAAAATTGACTTAATAGCTGATGTCACCCCTATTCCCCATAACGGAGTTAAGCCGAGGAAACCAAGGAGAGTTTAATCGATGATGAGAGGTTATTCAATTAAGTGTCGCTTGTGTCGAGCCGCCGGGGGAAAACTCTTTTTGAAAGGCGAGCGCTGTTTTACTAAATGTCCGATTGACCGCAAGGGAGCGGTTTTACCCGGTCAGCACGGGGCCAAAAGAAGAAGGAGAGCGTCCGACTTTGGTGTCCGCTTGGCCGAAAAACAAAAGCTAAAAAGGATATATGGCTTGGAAGAGGCTCAGTTAAAAAAGTATTTTGGGGTAGCGAGGAAGGTGAGAGAAGCCACCGGTGAAGCCCTTTTGCAGATTTTGGAGAGCCGTTTGGATAATTTGGTCTATCGGTTGGGTTTTGCTCCCTCTCGGCGAGCGGCCCGGCAATTAGTGAGTCATAAGCACGTAAAAGTTGATAATCAAGTGGTAAATATTCCCTCTTTTAGAGTTAAGCCTGGTCAAGTAATCACCTTAAGCGAACAAGCTCTGACTTTGGTGAAAGTAAAAGTGATGCTGGACAAAAAGGAAATAAAAATTCCCGAGTGGTTGGAGCGAAAAGGTCCGGCAGGCAAGTTAATTCACTTGCCCAAAAGGGAAGAAATTGAGACCGACATTAGCGAGCAGTTAATTGTCGAGTATTATTCGAGGTAAATTAGGCAGTCATTAATATTAAATTTAAAAAAATTTGTAAGGAGTTCATATGATTACACCCACCTTCCAAATTAAGACCGAGAAAGAAAGTGCTGATTTTGGCATTTTCACTCTTGAACCTTTGCAGCAAGGTTACGGACAAACTTTGGGGACCGCCCTGCGCCGAGTCCTTTTAAGTAGCTTACCGGGGGCGGCCATTGTCCAGGCGAAAATTTCTGGAGTCAAGCATCTTTTCTCTACCCTAAAAGGGTTGGAAGAAGATATTGTTCAGTTAACGCTGAACTTAAAGCAGGTCAAGGTCAAATACGCTGGCGACAAGCCGGTAAAAATTACTCTGGACAAGACTGGTCCGGGACCGGTAACGGCGGCTGATTTTGAAGTACCGGCGGGGGTGGAAATTGTTAATGAGGACTTGGTTCTAGGAGCCCTGGCGGATAAATCTTCTCGGCTGAAGGGGGAATTTTTAGTCGATTCCGGTTATGGTTATGTTCCTTTTGAGGAAAGAGAAGGTGGAGAAATTGGCATTATTCCCCTGGATGCAATTTTTACTCCGGTTCAAAGAGTTAATTATCATGTTGGAGCAACTCGAGTTGGTCGAGTCACTAACTTTGATAAATTAACTTTAGAGGTTTGGACCGATGGTTCGATTTCTCCCAAAGAGGCGCTTTTAGAGGCGGCTCGAACGCTGGCGGCTTTCTTTGACCAAGTGGTGAACCCTAAAGAAGTGGAAGAGGAAGCTCCCAAAGCGGAAAAAGCCTTAGCGGAGGAATCTTCGCTCTCAATTGAAGAGTTAGAATTGCCGACACGGATTGTTAATGCCCTTTTAAAAGTGGGAATCAAGAATGCGGCCGACTTGCAAAGGGCCGGTCGGAAAAAGGTTGCCAAAATCAAAAATTTGGGCGGCAAGTCTTTAAAGATTATCGAAGCGGCGCTAGTCGAAAAAGGAATTACTTTGGAGGATTAACCCGATGAGGAAGCGTGTTTTCGGTCGTCATTTTAGTCGCACTAAAAATCAAAGAAAAGCTCTTTTTCGGGGCTTGGTGGGTGCTTTAGTGGAAAAAGGCGAAATTGTGACTACTTTGCCCAAAGCTAAAGCAATTAAACCTCAAGCTGAAAAATTGGTGACTAAGGCTAAAAGAGGGACGCTCACCGACCAGCGGTTAATTTTGCGCTTTTTGGGAAAAAGGGCTTTGGTTAATCGACTGGTAATGGGTATCGCTCCTCTTTTCAAAGATAGAAAAGGGGGATATTTGCGAATTGTTCATCTCGGTCGTCGGGGAGGAGATGCCGCCGAAATGGCAAAATTGATGTTTACCGAAGATTTAACCAAAATGGCCGGAAAACCGGTAGCGGCCGAGAAGGTCAAAGAAGTCCCGGCGCCAAAAGAGCCGAAAGTAACCAAAGAGGTTAAAAAAGAAACCGAAAGGAAAGTTTTGCCAAAGAAAAGAGAGGAAAGGGAATGATTCGAGCCACTAAAAAAGAAGCAATTGAAAGAAAATGGCATTTAATTGATGCCAAAGGCCAGGTTTTAGGCCGTTTGGCTTCTCGGATTGCCCCCCTTTTGATGGGCAAGAATAAAGCTTGCTTTGTCAGAAATCTCGATTGTGGGGACCATATCGTCGTGGTTAATGCTAAAGAGGTTATTTTGACCGGCAAGAAAGAAACTCAAAAAGTTTACCAATCTTTTTCCGGCTACCCCAGTGGGTTAAGAGAAGTTCCTGCTTTTCGGATGAGAGAGACCTTTCCGGAGAGAATGGTGGAGCGGGCGGTTGCCAATATGCTGCCCAAAAATAAATTACGGGCACTTTGGCTTAAAAAGCTACACGTTTTTGCGGGGCCAGAGCATCAATATCAAGATAAATTTATGGTAAAAAAGGAAAAATAATATGGTAGCAACTAAAAAAGATTATCAAGCAGCAGTTGGGCGAAGAAAAAGAAGCATTGCCCGAGTTCGCTTGTATAAGGGCAAGGGCGAGATGACAATTAACACCAAGCCGATTGGGGAATACTTCAAGGATATCCCTTCCCCTTCCTATTTAAGACCCTTAGAATTGACGAGTAACATTGGTAAGTACCATGCCACCGCTAAAATTACCGGTGGTGGTCCAAAGGGTCAAGTGGGGGCCTTTGTTTTAGGTCTAAGTCGTGCTTTGGTTTCCGCCGACGAAAAATACAAGCCAATTTTGCGGTCGGCCGGTTTATTGACTCGTGATCCGCGGGAAAAGGAAAGAAGGAAATTCGGTTTGGCCCAGAGCGCGCGAGCGAGAAAGCAATCGCCGAAACGGTAAGACAAGAATGTTGACTATCTTAGCTGCTCTGACATTTTTGATTTTAGGCTTCGCCTTCCTGGCGGCGGCTCCCATCCAGGCGGTTTGTCCCGTTTGTACGGTGGCGATTGGCGGAGGGGTGCTTTTATCTCATTATTTGGGAGTCGATGATTTAATTATCGGCATTTGGGCAGGAGGCTTGACGCTTTCTTTCGGACTTTGGATGGCTACCGCTAAATACCTCAAAAGATTCGATTTTCGCGGGTTTAAGTGGCTACTTTCGGCTTTTTTATGGATAACCACGGTTTTGAGCTTAAAGCAAACCGGTTTTATCGGCCATCCCACCTGCAAAATTCACGGTCATGATAAACTACTTTCAGGGATAATTTTTGGCTCGGTGGCTTTTTTACTAGGCTACGGCACCGATTTTCTTTTGCGAAAATTGAATAAAAAAGAGCCGGGGAAAGCGCTTTTTCCCTATCAGCGGGTAGTCGCCCCCTTGTTCTTTTTGATTTTTGCAACGGCTTTTGCTTTTCAATTATGTCGTTTGGGAATTAAATGATGAACAAAGATAAGGAAATTCAGGAACTCTTAGCGAAAGTTAAAGCGGCTGAAAAAGGCGAAAAACTTGACCTTTCTTCGGGAGAGGATCTTTCGGTGGCGGTAATGAATCTTATTTCCATCGAAGAGCATCTCTTCTTTACTTTTGGCAAGACCAAAAAAGAAGGTTACCTTGAGCTTTTGAATCAAGTGCGGGAAATGCGCAAAGGGCTTTTGAAAAAGCTGATTAAGGACTATGAGGGAGAAGAATGGTGCTTGTCCAAGCATTTGTTGGCCGGGTCAATGAGGCTTTTGGAAGTGGGTACCAAAAGCTTAAGCAAAGGGGATAAAAAGGAGGCCAAGGAATATTTTCAAATGGCCCATTCTCTTTATGAGCTTTTCTGGGGACTGAATTTAAAGCTTCTTAAAACTGGTGATTTGGAAAAGACGGTCGAAAAGGAAATTGAAAATGACAGCACTCACAGCTTTATGGCCAAACTGGGCGAAGTAATTAAAAAGGCGATTGATTGTTGCCGGGAGTAATTTAAACCAGTTTTAATTCTTTAGCTACTTGAGGGTCAAGAGAAGTTGTAATTAGGGCCATTAATTCTTGAATTCTTACCCAGCAGGTTTCCGCAATTTCGTGAGGCTCGCTCGGTTCCTGTATTGGCTGAGGTTCTTCCAGGCGGCAAAGAAAGTAAACAATAATAACCGGCAAATCAGGGTGATAGCGTAAAGAAATTTCTCTTAAAGGAGAAACATGGTAACCGGTTTCGGCCAAAACTTCCCTTTTAACACACTGGCCTCGGCTTTCTCCTTCTTCCGGCCGACCGCCCGGGAAAGCCCAGCTCAAGACTCGATTCTTCTCACCCATTTCTTCTTTGACTCGGCGGACCATTAAGACTTCATTTTTTCATTAAGGACAATTCCCAAACAAATAAAGCGGCGCGTGTTTCTTTCAACATCCATGGCCCCATTATACAAAAAGAGCCTTAAATGTTAAACTGGGAGGAATGAAAATTGGCTATTTTATTGCTTTGCTTTTAGTTAGTTTGCTGCTGGGGGTGGCGGGCATCTTTTTCTTTTTGTTCCTTGGGCCGGCAAAAAGCTGGGAAGAGGAACGGTTTATTGTCCCGCTTAATAGTCGGGAGGAGCAAACAGTCACTGCTTTGAAAGAAAAAGGCTTCTTGAAGTCTCCCCGAATTTTTCAGTTGGTTTTAGAATTTATTTGTTGGCAAAAAAAGGATTGCCCCGAGCCAGGTCAAAGGATTGCTCCCGGGGGCTATCTACTTTCTAAAAGTATGAATGCTTATGAGTTGGCCCAAGCTTTAGCGGCTGGCCCTTATCAGAAGTGGGTACTGATCCCGCCGGGGAAAAGAAAGGAGCAGACGGCGGTAATTTTGCAAAAGGTTTTGGGCTGGTCAGACGGAATTGCTCAAGGTTTTATTTTAGCGGCGGAGGAAGGTTATCTTTTTCCCGACACTTATCTTGTCGATGTTGATGCCGACCCGGCGGAAGTTATCAGCCGACTCCGTGTTAATTTCAACGAAAAGTTTGACGCTCAATTACAAAAAGACCTTTTGGCTCAGAATGTCAGAAATGATACCGCCCTGAAAATTGCTTCTTTAATTGAAAGGGAAAGTGGGGGTGAGACCGACAAACCCATTATCGCTGGGATTATTTGGAACCGCTTAAATAAAGGGATGAGGTTGGAAATTGATGCAACGGTCCAGTATGCGATGGTTACGGAAGATTTAAAACAGAAAACCACTGACCCTGATAACTTCAATTTCTGGCCTTTTTTGCCTGCTGGCGTGGTCAGAAAAATCAGCTCGCTATATAATACTTACCTTCATGAGGGGCTGCCGCCGGGACCGATTTGCAGCCCAGGCCTGGCTGCGATTAAAGCGGCGGTTTATCCGGCCGAGACGGAAGCTTTTTATTATCTTCATTCGGCCGATAAACAAATCCACACCGCCAAAACTTATAAAGAACACCAGGAAAATATTGAAAAGTATTTGAAATGATTTAAGGCTGATGGTTATTGCCAAGCCAACAAAAAAGGCAAAGGCGATGCTGGGGAAGACCGATGGCCTTGATCATATTTTCTACGGTTTGAAACTTAAGTGAAGTGACATTGAGTTCCTGCCGCAGGTAATTTACCATCTTTTGATATCCAGGGTCTTTTTCGCTCAAGAAGTTTTTAATTTCTCGCCTATTTTTTCTACCCCCAAACGTATTTTTGATTGCCCTTCTGGCAGCCAATTCTTTCTTGGTGCGAGTAGAAAGAAGATAGGGGCAGGGGAACATCAAGGGCGGGCAAGCAATCCGGACATGAATTTCCTTGGCCCCACATTGCCAAAGCTTTTCAATTGCCTGACTTTTAAGCTGAGTGCCACGGACAATAGAATCGTCGCAGATAATGATTTTCTGGCCTTCAATAATTTCTTTAATCGGGATAAGCTTCATTCGGGCGATCAAGTCTCTGGTTTCCTGCGAAGGTGGAGTGTAGCTCCGACCGTAACCAGGGGTGTATTTAACCAAAGCGCGGCGGTAAGGAAGACCTGAAGTCATGGCATAACCGATAGCGTGAGCAATGCCTGAATCGGGAATACCCGTGACAAAATCGGCTTTAGCACTATCTTCCTTAGCCAAATTAGCGCCGCAATGTTCTCTGACTGCTTCCACTGAAAACCCGTCATAGGAAGAGGCAGGATAGCCAGTATAAATCCAAAGAAAAGCACAAATTTTTTCTTTTTCTGGAGAAGAACTCTTCTCTTTTCCTATTAATTGGCCACTTTTGCTCAAAAGGACAATTTCGCCGGGGGAAAGCTCCTTTATCTTTTGGTAGCCAAGATTGGGAAAAGCGCAAGTTTCCGAAGTGACGGCTAAACTCTTATCATTTTTACCCACCGAAAGCGAGGTTCGGCCAAATTTATCTCGGGCAGCATAAATTCCTTCTTTGGCCAAAATCAAAAGGCTAAACGAACCCTTCATTTTTTCAAAAAGGGCTTTAACTCCTTCTACTAAATTGCCTTTTTGAGCGATAATTTTGCCAGCTACTTCAGTGGCATTAATTTCACCGCCGCTTAACTCTGAAAAACTTCCTCCATCTTTCATAATCTCTTTAGCCAGCTCATTTTTATTGGCTAAAAAGCCAGCCGTTGCCAGGGCAAATGTTCCAAAAGAGGAAGAAATAATAATCGGTTGGAAGTCGGAATCACTGATTACGCCAATGCCAAGCGCCCCTTTCATTAAAGAGATCTCTTCAATAAATTTTGATTTGAACTGGGAAGTGGAGATATTGTGGATAGCTCGCTCGATTCGACGATTAATGATTGCTAAGCCCGCTTTTTGAGTTCCCAAATGAGATTGATAATCGGTGCCGTAAAATAAAATTCTAGGACAATTTTTCTTATCAACAACTCCAAAAAGCCCACTCATAAAACGATTATCTCATATTATTTTACTTTCTAAACAAACAAATCCATACAGCCAAGACTTATAAAGAACACCAGGAGAATATCGAGAAGTATTTAAAATAGATAGGTTAGTCGCCTCAGGGCGACCAAACTGTCAAAGGGTATATTTATTGAGTGCGGGGAAAATCTTTAACGTATCTTTCCATGGCTTGTGGTAGTTGTCTGATTGTTTCAGAAGTAACATATGGGTCAATCCTTATATCTCCTCGAGCTTGGAAGTCGTAGTTGGGAAGTAAATCGCCAAATCTTATACTACAAATCTTATCTACGGTTCTTTCCTTTTCCCAGTGCGAAAGTCCATACTTTTGAACAATACCGTCCTCTATACCGATATGTACGCCTTCATGTATCGCTATTCTCTTTGGTGAATGCCTAGAACTGGTCAATATAATGACTCTCCCTTTTTCCGAATCATAGCTACCACCCGCACCAAATTGAGTGAGGGTAATTTCATATCGGGGAAAAACTTTAACCCCCCAACGTTTATTTAATTCCCGAAACCTTAAATATGCCTCTTCAATAACAAAGCGGTCGGCTTCTACTGCTCTTAGGCGGGCTTCATAGGCAGTTGGGTCATATACTTCTTGGGCGAATAGCCTTCTCGTTTCTTCCAGGTCTAACACGGCAAGGTCTGCGCCAGGTTGAGCTAATTGCTGGAACGCTGGATGAGTCGGAAGAGGCAACTTGTATCCGTTTTCATTATACCATGGCAGCTTGCGAAGATAGGACGCTACCCTGTCATATTCTTCATCGGCTGTTGGCGGCCTGATTACCAACTCTATTACGGGCTCTACCTCATCGTTTTTAACGGGTGTTACCTCAGAAGCCATAGTCTTTTGGTTTTATCAAATTATTTTTTCTAGTCGGGGAAGCGGGACTTGAACCCACGACCTCACGCACCCCATGCGTGCGCGCTACCAACTGCGCCATTCCCCGTTTCATGCAAAGAAACCGAGGGTTTCTTTGCAAAAATCTTCCTGTTCTCAATCCTCTTTACTTCTGGTCGAATGTAAATGATTGATTTTTCGAACGAGACACTGTCTTGCCCTTGAATTTTATCATTTTCTGTGCCAGAATGTAAGTGAATTTGGCTGAGTAATTTTCTTTATAAGTTGATTTTTGTTTTGGAGAGTTTACTATGAAGACCAAAAGCGATGAAGCCGCCTTCGTTAAAACTACGGCGGGCCAAGGGGGAGGCAAGATGACCGATAATGCTTCAGGGAAACTTCAAGCCATTAAGATAGCCATGGAACAAATCGAAAAGCAATATGGTAAAGGTTCGATTATGCGTTTAGGCGAAAGCCCAACCGGGAAGATGGGAGCGGAGGTTATTTCTACTGGTTCAATCGCTTTAGATATTGCTTTAGGGATAGGCGGTGTTCCCCGCGGAAGAATTGTGGAAATTTACGGCTCGGAAGCTTCCGGTAAAACTACCGTGGCTCTCTCTATTATTGCTCAAGCGCAGAAAGCCGGGGGAGCGGCGGCTTTTGTTGACGCTGAGCATGCACTTGATCCTATCTGGGCGCAAGAACTGGGTGTAAATTTGGATGAGCTTTTAGTCAGCCAGCCGGATACGGGCGAGCAGGCTTTGGAAATTGTGGAAACTTTGGTTCGTAGCGGCGCTCTGGATGTGATTGTGGTTGATTCGGTGGCGGCCTTGGTTCCAAGAGCTGAGATTGAAGGAGAAATGGGAGACGCTATGGTAGGGGTTCAAGCAAGACTAATGTCCCAAGCTCTACGCAAACTGACGGGGGCTATTTCTAAGTCCAAGACGATCGTTGTTTTTACTAACCAATTGCGCCAAAAAATCGGGGTGATGTTTGGCAATCCGGAAACGACTTCGGGCGGACTGGCCTTGAAGTTTTACGCTTCGGTGCGAATGGACAGCCGTAAAATAGAAACCATTAAAGAAGGCGATGAAGCGATTGGTTCCCGCCACCGGGTGAGAATCGTTAAAAATAAAGTCGCCCCGCCTTTTAAAGTGGCTGAGTTTGATATTTTGGCGAATGGTGGGATTTCCAGGACGGCGGGAATTTTTGATGTCGCGGTGGATTTAGAAATTATCTCCAAATCCGGAGCTTTTTACCGCTATGGAGAAACGATGCTTGGCCAGGGCAAGCAGGCAGCAATTTCCTTCTTAGGGGAAAATCAAAAGATGATTAAGGAAATTGAAGAAAAAATTTGGAAAGAAGTTAAAAGCGGGAAAGCAGTCGAAGAGAAAGTCATTGGGGGAGAAATGGAAGAAGCCTAAATGCCCGTTATTACTGCGATTAAACCGCAAAAGAAAAAAGAGAAATTCAATATCTTTCTAGACGGCAAGTTTGCCTTTTCCTTACCCTCCGAAACTTTAGTGAAGGAGGGTTTGCACGCCGATCAAGAAATTTCCCGAGAGAGAGTGGAAGAACTAATTAAAGAAAGTGAGCTAGGGAGCATCTTTGATAAAGTGCTTAAATTTCTTTCTTTTCGGCCCCGAAGCGAATTTGAAATTAACGAATATCTGCTTCGGAAAAAAGTTGGCGAAGAGACGCGCAAGATGGTCAGGCAAAAGTTAAAGGCGCTAAAACTTATTGATGACGAAGCTTTTGCTCAATGGTGGATTGAACAGCGTTCGACTTTCCGGCCGAGTGGGGTGCGTTTGGTTAAATATGAATTGCGGCGCAAAGGAATTGCCGAGGAGTTGATTAAACGACTCTTGGCGGAGGAGCGGCCGAAGGAAGTCGATATTCAGCTGGCGGAAAAACTGGCTCAAAAAAAGCTGGTGCGGTTGACAAATTTGCCACCCGGGGAAGTTAAGCAAAAGCTCTATGCCGCTTTGGCTCAAAAAGGCTTTTCTTTCGAGACAATTGAAGAAACGGTTGCGAAAATCCTCAAAAAAAGGTAAAATGGGGCAATTGAGGTAAAACTCATAGAAGTAAACTTAAGGCAGAAAATGAGAGTTCTGAAAACCAATCATTTTTTCTCCGAACGACCAAGCTTAGCTTGGTAAGCTTCTGTGGCGTTTTACTCCAAGAGTTAAAAACTAAAAAGGAGGACGATTATGTCACTCTTGGATAAGATAAGCGACTTAATTAGAAAACAACAGCAGTTGGAAAAACGGCTGGCCCAGCTGGAAGAAACCAAAGCTCCGGAAGAGAAAGCCAAAATTGCTAAAACTAGCGTTAACCTTTCCGTTTATGAAACCCAAGCTCGAGAGTTGTTAGCCCAAGCACGGGAAGAAGCAGCGAGGATTAAAGAGGAAGCGGCCAAAATTAAAGAAGAAGCTTTCCGACTTAAAAACGAGGCGCTTCAGCGAGAGGCAGAAGTTGACCGCAAAGTCGGGGCAATTGAAGAGAGAGAAAAGCTGCTTACTCAACAAAAAGCGGATTTAGAGAAAAGAATGGCTGATTTGGAGGATATCCGTCAGCGACAGCTTCAGAAGCTGGAGAAAATAGCGGCTCTCGATCGGGAAGAAGCGAAAAAACTGATTTTGGAAGCAACGGAAAAAAGGCTAGCTGAGGAAGTGGCCAAGAGAATTGTTGAAACGGAAGAAGAAATCAAAGCTACCGCCCAGGAAAAAGCTAAGGAGATTTTGGTAGATGCCATGAAACATGGAGCAGTTGATTATGCCGCCGAATACACGGTTTCTGTCATTAAGCTCCCAGATGAAGAGATGAAAGGGCGGATTATTGGGAAAGAAGGAAGAAATATCCGGAGTTTTGAAGTTGCTACCGGCGTCGAAGTGGAGTTAGACGAAAGTTTGGATATTCGCCTTTCATCTTTTGACCCCGTCAGGAGAGAAGTCGCGAGGCAAGCGCTGGAAAAATTAATTAAAGACGGCCGGATTCAGCCTCAAAGAATTGAGGAGGTAGTCGCCAAAACTAAGCAGGAAGTGGAGCGGATTTTATTTGAAGAAGGAGAAAGGCTTTGCCATTCCGTGAAGGTTTATAATCTTCATCCAGATTTGGTCAAACTTTTAGGCCGTTATAAGTTCCGTTTCTCTTACGGTCAGAATATGATTGTTCATACCTTAGAAGAAACGCGGATTGGTATTGCTATTGCCAGTGAACTTAAGTTGGATGTGGCCGTGGTGAGGTTAGCTTGCTTGCTTCATGATATCGGGAAAGTCATTACTGATGAAGAGGGCAACCATATTCAGTTGGGAGTTGACCTTTTGAAAAAATACCGTATTCCGGAGAGAGTCATTGATTGCGTGGCTGAACACCATGAGGACCGGCCGTTTTCTTCGGTCGAATCGGCAGTGGTTTGGGTGGCGGATGCTATTTCTGGTTCCCGGCCGGGTGCTCGTTATGAGCCCCATGAAGATTATGTTAAGCGGATGACCAATATTGAAGAAATTGCTCGGTCTTTTCCGGGGGTGGCCGAAGTGGCGGCCTATCAAGCAGGTCGGGAAGTTCGAGTGATTGTTGAGCCGGAAAAAGTCACTGACGCGGAAATGACAGTTTTGGTGGACAAAATCATCAAAAAGCTGGAAGAAGAGGCTAAATGGGCGGGGCAAATTAAAGTAACGGCCATTCGAGAAACTCGGACAGTTGGAGTGGCGAAGTAATTGACCTTGACTTTGGCATTTTTTTTGCTAAACTAATTTTAGCTTTAGATATTATGAAGAAAATTGATTTAATCAGCGTTGTTTCGGTTAAGGCCCATTTGACCAGGAAAGCTTCAAAGGAAGCGGTGGAAACGATGCTTAATGAAGTTGAAAGAGCCTTAAGTAAGGGCGAGAAAGTGGTTCTTTCCGGTTTTGGCACTTTCAAAAGTGTTTTAGTCAAAGATAAAACGGTCGTTAATCCTCAAACTAAAGCTCGGCAGGTAGTTAAATCCCACCGGGCCGCCCGTTTTACCCCCGGCCGCAGCCTCAAAAAATCGGTTAAATGAAGTCTTCTTGGCGACAGGTCCTAAGGGGTTTTTCTGCTAGAATTGCTTTAATGGGCAAATATTGGGCGATTTTTAAGATTAATTGGGAGAAATCTTTCGAATATCGGGCGGATTTTATTGGTCATTTGGGAATGGGGATTATCACTTTCATAGTGATGTTTTTTATTTGGAAAGCAGTTTTTAGTGGAAGGGATAATTTTAATGGCTATACCTTTTCTTCAATGATGACTTACGTTTTAATGACGAAATTCCTTCATTTTACCCAAAGGCAAAATATCGGTCGCCAAATGGCTTGGGAAATAAAGGAAGGCAGAATGTCCTTATATCTTCTTAAGCCCACTAGTTATTTAAAATGGTGGCTGTCGATTTTTTTGGCTGACCGGAGTTTTGAATTTTTCATTCGATTGGGAATGATAATTATTTTTTTTCTGCTGTTGCCAAAGATTGTGGTTTTTTCGGGCCTGGAGCAATTCGTCTTATTCTTGAGTTTTTTATTCTTTTCGTTGGTGATTAATTTCCTGACCAACGTTTTTACTGCCTCTTTTGCTTTCTGGTTAACCGATGTTCGCTTGTTCCGCTCGGCAATGTTTATGATTTTTAATTTCTTTGCCGGGGGTTTAGTTCCCTTGGATGTCATGCCTCCGTTTTTACAAAAAATCGGTTTAGCTTTGCCTTTTCAATACACGACCTATTTCCCAATTAAACTTTATTTGGGCCAATTGGAAATGTGGGAAGCTATTAGCGGTTTAATTACAGTTTTAATTTGGATTCTGGGACTTTTTATCTTAATGAAATTTATTTGGAAAAGGGGCTTGAGGCGCTATGAAGCCGTTGGTCAGTAAATTTTGGCGATACTTGAAGCTTTACACTCATTTTATAAAGTTGAGTGTTATGGAAGTGGTTATTTACCGAGCTAATAGTTTGCTTTTGGGAATAACCCCAATTGTCTGGATGGCGACGACGATTATTTTTATCTCTGTTATTTTTAGGGGAACAAAAGAAATCGGCGGCTGGAGCTTTTGGGAAATAATGCTTCTTTTAGGCATTCACGAGTTAATTTTTTTAGGAACTTGGATGATTTTTGCTGACAATTTGGAGAAGTTTGTTCAAGATGTTCGCCAAGGCACTTTTGACCGAGTCTTAATTCGGCCCGCCAACCACCGCTTTTTAGTTTCTTTCAGCTCGCTTGATTTTACTTCAATCGGCAGTCTAGTTAACACCATTGTCGTTCTTTCGGTTTCTTTATCCCATTTAACCATCGAAACCAGCATAACGCAATTTTTGTCTTTCCTGGTTTCTCTTTTTTGCGGTTGGCTTTTGGTTTATTTTATTTACTTTTCTCTTTCCAGCCTGAGCCTTTTTTTCGTTAATGCCGAGACTTTCGTTGATTGGTTGCTGGAAGCGACGGATTTTGACCGCTATCCGGCCGATATTTATAGTAATCTTTTCCGGTTCTTCCTTCTGTTTTTCCTGCCGATATTATTTTTTGCCTATGTTCCAACGGCAATATTGCTCAATAAGCTCCCTAGCTATTATGCTTTATTGGGGGTAGTTATGGTGGCTTGGTTTTACTTAATTTCTACCCTTATCTGGCGGGCAGGTTTAAAAAAATATCAATCTGCCTCGAGTTAATTTGCCTATTTAAGGACTAATTGTTATTCTAAGTAAAGATGGCGTCGACGATTATTGTTTCTAATTTAAAGAAGTATTATGAAGTTCACCGGAAAGAGCCGGGGCTAGCGGGATCGGTTAAATCTTTATTTAATCGCCGCTACGAGAAGGTCAAAGCGGTGGATAATATTTCTTTTAATATTGACGAAGGGGAGTTGGTGGGGTTTATTGGCCCTAACGGGGCGGGCAAAACCACCACTCTTAAATGTCTCTCCGGCTTGCTTTACCCAACCGATGGTTATGTTTCGGTTTTGGGATTTACCCCTTGGGACCGGAAAAACGAGTTTTTAAAACAAATTTCTCTGGTGATGGGGCAAAAAAATCAGCTTTGGTGGGATTTACCGGCCCTGGAAACTTTTAATCTCAATCGGGAAATTTACGAAATTCCCAAGAAGCAATATGAAGGAACTCTAGAGGAGTTAGTGCAAATGTTGGAAGTGGAAGATATCCTGAAGGTCCAGGTAAGGAAGCTTTCTTTGGGTCAGCGAATGAAGTGCGAATTGATTGCGGCCTTGCTTCATAGTCCGAAAGTTTTATTCTTAGATGAGCCGACGATTGGTTTGGATGTGGTATCCCAAAAGAAAATGCGCGACTTTGTTAGAGAATATAACCGGCTTAAAAAAGCCACCATTATTTTGACTTCCCATTATATGGATGATGTTAAAGAGCTTTGTCGGCGAGTAATAATTATTGATAAAGGTAAACTCATCTTTGACGGCCAGCTTTCAGAAATTACTCATAAGTATGCTGACCATAAAATTATCTCCGCGGTTTTATCTCACGAAATAGACGCTAAAAAGTTAGAGAAAGTGGGAAAGGTTAAAGAATATGCCTTTCCGAGAGTGGTTTTTTCCGTTAAAAGAGAGGCCGCATCTTTGGCAGCGGCGGAGCTTTTGCAGCATTTCCCGGTAGCGGATTTAAATATTGAAGAGGTGCCGATTGAAGAGATTATTAGAGAAGTGTTTACCGGTAAAGATGTGGCGTGAGAAAATACCGGCAAATCTTTAAACTAACTCTTCAGGAATATTTAGCTTATCGGCTAAACTTTTTTCTCTGGCGGTTTAGGAGTTTAGTCTTTACTTTGACTTTGCTCTTTTTTTGGTTGGCTGTTTATGGCAATCAAAAAACTCTCTTTGGCTATGAAAGAGCCCAAATGTTTACTTATCTTCTCGGCGTAGTTTTTCTCGACGGTCTAATTTTAGCCTCGAGGACAGCCGACTTAGCCCCTCAGTTAAGAAGCGGAGAGCTCTCCAAATATTTGTTAAGACCGATTGGTCTTTTCAAATTTCTCCTGGCCCGTGATATGGCCGACAAAGCCCTAAATTTGCTTTTTGCGGTTTTGGAAATTGGAGTGTTGATAATGCTTTTAAATTTTTCTTTTTATTTTCCCCAAACTTTTTTAGAGTGGGGATTGTTCATTCTCCAGCTGATAATTTCCTTTTTTCTTTACTTTTTCCTGAGCTTAGCGATTTCCCTCACGGCATTTTGGACCGAAGAAATATGGGCTACTCGTTGGCTTTTGGGAGTAGTATTATTGGATTTTTTTTCGGGAGTGATTTTCCCGATTGATATTTTACCATCATCAGTGGCGAAACTTTTTTACTTAACCCCTTTCCCTTATCTTATTTTTTCTCCCCTGAAAATTTGGCTAGGGCAAGTTTCCGTCAGGGTGGCTTTAAGCTCGATTTTAGTTACTTTTATTTGGGGAGCGGCATTTTACTATTTAAGTATGTCCCTCTGGCAAAAAGGGACGAGAAAATACGGTGCTTTTGGGGGATGATGAGGCTTTTAAAAATTTGGTTAATGATTAGCTCAAGGGCAGCTCAATCGCAGCTGATAAATCCTTGGTCGGCCTTGCTTTTCCTTTTGGGGAAGATTATTCGTTTTCTTCTCTTTTTTGTTTTTCTTTTTAAAATTCTTTCCACATCAGGAAGTTTAGGGGAATATGGAAAAGAAGCCATTATTATTTTCTTTTTGGTTTTCAATTTAATTGATATTCTGACGCAGTTTTTATTCCGGGGAGTTTATCACTTCCGGCCGCTAATTGTTTCCGGCGATTATGACCTCGATTTGCTTAAGCCCCTACCTTCATTTTTTCGGCCGATTTTCGGTTGGACTGATATCTTAGACTTAATTACCTTAGTTCCTCTTTGGTTTTATTTTCTTTGGTTTTTAGGAATTAATAATCTTTTTAACTTTTCAAACTTAGCGCTTTTTTCTGTCTTAATAATTAATAGCCTTTTTCTTTCCTTTGCTTTTCATCTTTTTATTTGCGCGGTTTGTATTCTGACGACCGAAATTGATCATTTAATTTGGGTTTATCGGGATTTGACCAGTATGGCTCGTTTCTCAACCGACATTTACCCCCGATTAGTGCGGGGAATTCTTACTTTTACAATACCGGTGGTGGTCTTAATTACCGTTCCTGCCAAGGCCTTGCTGGGTTTGCTTTCTTGGCCTTGGTTGGTCTTGTCTTTGGTTATAGCTTTTTTGGCTCTGACTGGCGCCTTTAAATTTTGGCGATATGCCTTGGGTCACTATGCTTCGGCCTCCAGTTGAGGTCTTGTGTTATCATAGGGGTATGAAAAAAGTCATAATCTTTCTTTTATCGCTCCCCGTTCTGGTCTTACTTTTTTGGGGGTTGACTCGGCTTTGGTTTCCGGAAGACACTTGGATTTGTAAAAATGGAGAATGGGTCAAGCATGGCAAGCCATCGGCGCCAATGCCCAGTTACCCCTGCCAAAAAGAGGGAGAAAGAGCTTCCGGTGAGAAATCGACTCTGGCTAATCCCGCCGCCCAAAATTGTTTAAATAAGGGGGGGAAACTTAAAACGGTCGAAGAAACAGCTGGGACTTTAGGAATTTGCCAATTCGACGACGGAACGGAGTGTGAAGAGTGGCAATTTTATCAAGACCAATGCCAAAAAGGTCAGCTGAAAACGGCTGATACTACCCATCCCTATTCGGGACTAATAAGAAAGACAGCTGGTGAGTATTTTCTCAAAGTTGATTCGGGAGTGGAATATGTCTTGAATTTGGTGGCCAATGCCGGGGCGGAATTAAAAAATCGCTTGCTGGTCGAAGCCGGAAGCAACCAGCCAGTAACTGTGGTCGCCGCCGAAACTCCTCCGCTTTCCAAAACCCTGATTCTAAAGGGGTTTCAGGAAAAGTAACTTCGGTTGAAGGGTTTGGTTTTTAAATAAATGAAAAAATATTTCATTCGGACTTTTGGTTGTCAGATGAACCTGGCGGATAGCGAGAGGATAGCGGGGTGGTATGAGGCGAATGGGTGGGGGAAAGCGAGAGCAATTGAAGAAGCGGATGAAGTAGTTATTGTTACTTGTTCCGTTAGGCAATCGGCCGATAACCGAGTATTTGGATTGGTCAACAATTTGGCCAAACTAAAAACTAAAAACCCAAAACTAAAAATAATTTTGACCGGGTGTATGTTAAGGTATCCCCGGCCATGGCTCTGGAAAAAACTACCGGCGGTGGATGAGTTTAAGCGGGTAGAGGATTTTACGGCGGGACTAAAAATCCGAGAGTCAAAAACCCATGCCTGGGTGCCGATTTCCAACGGCTGTAATAATTTTTGCACTTATTGTGTTGTCCCTTATGCTCGGGGACGAGAAGTTTCCCGGCCATTTGAGGAGATTGTTTGTGAAGTGGAGGAATTGGCTAAGCGGGGATATAAGGAGATTACTCTCCTGGGGCAGAACGTCAATAGTTTTGAACCTTCTTTTGCGAAGCTGCTTACGGCTTTACACGAGGTTCCCGGGATAGAAAAAATTTCTTTTATTACTTCCAATCCTTGGGATTTAAATGACGAAATTATCAAAGCAATGAGTTTACCTAAAATTGACCGCTATTTGCATCTACCCGTTCAGTCAGGCGACGACGAAATTCTTAGAAAAATGAATCGTCATTACACGGCCAAAGAGTATCTGGCTTTAGTTAAAAAAATTAGAAAAGCCATTCCTGAGATTAAAATCGGCACGGATATTATTGTCGGCTTTCCCGGCGAAACCGAAGAACAATTTCAGCATACCGTGGAACTAGCAAAAAGGGTGGGTTTTGTCAAAGCTTACATTGCGATGTATTCCCCTCGGGAGCAAACAGCTGCTTTCAAAATGGAGGATAATGTTCTTTATAAAGAAAAGAAAAGACGCTGGCAAGTTTTGGAAAATTTAATAAACAAAAAGTGACCGATGAATAAAATATTAACTATTGCCGGGCCAACAGCGACCGGGAAAACTTCCTTGGCGGTTAAACTGGCCAAAGAGTTTAACGCTGAGATTGTTTCCGCGGATTCCAGGCAAGTGTACAAAGGAATGGATATTATTACCGGGAAAGAAACGGCCGAAAGGGTGAAAATTTGGCTTTATGATGTGGTGGAGCCGAACCAAAAATTTAGCGTCGCGGATTTTTATCGTTTGGCTTGGGGGGCAATTCAGGATATTTGGAAAAGAGGGAAACTTCCTATCTTAGTCGGGGGAACCGGTTTTTATGTGCAGGCGGCTTTGGAGGGAATTGGGACAATGGGGATTGAGCCGAATTGGGAACTAAGAGAACGATTGTTTCATTGTTCCGTTGATTTATTGTTTAAAACATTAGAAAAGCTTGACCCTAAGCGAAGTCGAAGGATGAATGAGTCTGACAGAAAAAATCCCCGAAGGCTAATACGCGCAATCGAGATTGCCACTCGAGTTCAAAATTCAAAGTTAAAAGTTAAAAGTGATAGTTCAAAATTCAAAAATTTAGACAAACTATTAATTGGACTGACGGCGCCGCTTCAGGTTCTTTATCGAAGAATAGATGAGCGAGCGGAGGAGAGAGTGAGAATGGGGGCGGAGGAAGAAATTAAAAAACTTTTGGGTGAAGGTTACGATTGGGATAATTCCGTTTTGGGGAGCACCATTGGCTATCGGGAATGGCGAGATTATTTTGAGGGGAAGGCCGCAAGAGATGAAGTAATTCAGCGCTGGAAGTATGATGAGCATAATTATGCTCGGCGGCAAATGACCTGGTTTAGAAAAACCCTTCGACAGGTTCAGGGCAAATGGTTTGATGTTGACGAAGAAGGGTGGCAAGAAAAAGTGGAAATGTTAGTTAAAGCTTGGTATATTTAAATTATGCCTCGGAAGATAGAGATTTCTTACCGGACAATTGTCTTTACCACCATTTTTGTTGCCTTTATTTGGCTGCTTTTCCAAATTCGTTCGATTATCTTAGCCCTCTTTATTGCCTTAATCTTAATGTCAGCCCTCAACCCTTCAGTCAAAAGGCTAGAGCAGCTTAGATTTCCTCGCTGGTTAGCGATACTCCTGACTTATTTTGCGATTTTAGCTATTTTAGCTTTTGGGGTTGGGGGAATAGTGCCGCCGCTAGTGGAACAGACTTCTAGCTTAATTAACCAATTGCCCAATTTCTTTCGGCAATTCCAGTTCTTGGGCATTGATGAGAAGATGATTGCCACTCAATTGACTCAATTTTCCACCATTCCCGCCAATTTAATTAAATTTATTTTCAGCCTTTTTTCTAACTTAGTCGGCGTTTTGGCTTTGGGAGTCATTACTTTTTACCTTTTAATGGAAAGGCAAAATCTCGACTATTACTTGAAGCTTCTTTTTGGCGAGGGAAATGAATCCAAAGTGCAAAAAGTAATTGACAAAATTGAGGTGCGTTTGGGCGGTTGGGTGAGAGGCGAAATTGTTTTAATGACTTTCGTCGGAATTTTAACTTACATCGGCTTTCGCTTAATTGGCCTGCCTTATGCCCTGCCGCTGGCAATTCTGGCTTTTTTGCTGGAAATTATTCCTAATGTGGGACCAATTTTATCAACTTTTCCGGCGGTAATAATTGGGTTGACGATTTCTCCCTTTCATGCCGTAGCCGCCGCTGCCCTCGGTTTTTTAGTTCAGCAAATTGAAAATACCATCTTAGTTCCTCGGGTAATGAAACAAGTGGTGGGGATAAACCCTTTAATTACGATTATTTCCCTGGCCATTGGTTTTAAGTTGGCGGGGGTCGGGGGAGCGATTTTAGCGGTGCCGATTTTTATTGCTCTGGAAGAAATTACGGCGGAAATTTCTCACTCCAAAAGGTTTAATCGAGCTTAAAATTGTCAAAAGCTCGTAAGCCAGATTCTGTTTTAAGGAAATAATCTCTCTAGACCCTCCTTCGCACAAAGCTACGGAAGGGCGCGTGCTCTTAACTTCAACTCTCGGGAAAGCATCCTCAAACGAGTTAATCGAAGATTGCAGCGGGGAGGATTGCCTCCCGATGTAACATCGGGAACCCAGTCGCTTGGTCGTTTCACGCGGCGCCACCCGCATCGTCACTGTTGCTCTAACTAGGGACGCACCAGATGGTACATCCTATCAGTTTTCACTGATCACCCTGCTTTCTGCTGTCTGGACTTTCCTCCCCGCCATAGGCGGGGCTATTTCCCGGCTCTTGACGGCTTGATTATAGCAGATCTCGAGCGTAAAATCAATTTGATGACTTTCTTTGAGGCCATTTTTTTAGCTTCGGTTCAAGGCCTAACCGAGTTTTTACCGATTTCCTCCTCTGGCCATTTAGTGTTTTTTCAGAAAGCTTTGGCCATCGCGGGGCCGCCGGTTTTTTTCGATGTTTTGCTGCACTTAGGGACCCTTGGCTCAATTGTTATTTTTTTCCGGAAAGAAATTTGGGACCTAGTCTTTAATTGGGAAAAGCAGATTAACGCTTGGTCTTTTATTATTCTGGGCTCGATTCCGGCCGCCTTTGCTGGACTTATTTTCAACGCTAAACTCAAGGCGACTTTTGATTCCTTATGGCTAGTAGGAGTGGCCTGGGCCCTTTTTGGCGCTTTGCTCCTTTTGACCTCCAAACTGAAAATTAAAGACCGCCCGAAAAAAATAACTTGGAGAGATTCTTTGTTTGTGGGAATTTTTCAAGCGATGGCCTTACTCCCGGGCATTTCCCGATCGGGCTCAACTATTAGCGCCGTTTTAATCAGAGATTTTTCCCAACAAACAGCTTTTAAATTATCTTTTTTGCTCGCCATTCCTGCTATTTTAGGGGCAACGATATTGGAAATTAAGGAAGATGGTTTCGCTCAAGCTTTCTCCCCTCTCCCGATTCTGTCGATGCTGATGGCCGGAGTGGTGGGCTATTTTGCCTTGCTTTTATTGCAAAAATCCCTTAAGTCGGAAAAGTTTTATCTCTTTGGTTTTTACTGTTTGGCCATTGGCGCTTTGGCTTTTTTCCTCTCCTTCCGAGTTTGATTTCTTGCAAAGGCAAAAAGTTTTGTGAATAATCTAACTAGTGATAGCGCGCATCTTTTCTGGAGCAACCGTTGGCTTGGATTCAGTCCCCATCGAAGTAGAAATCGATATTGCCGCTTCGGGCTTGCCCTCCTTTACCATTGTCGGTTTGCCTGATAAAGCGATTGAAGAAGCCAGAGAAAGAGTCAGAAGCGCGATTAAGAATTCTGGTCTGGATTTTCCTGACCGCCGTTTAACCGTTAACCTTTCTCCCGCTGATTTGCCTAAAGCGGGCCCGGCTTTTGATTTACCCATGGCAGTGGGAATTTTGTTGGCCTCTGGTCAGGTGCAGAAAGATTTGACCAAGACACTCATTTTAGGGGAGCTCTCTTTGGATGGTTCTCTGCGCCACACTAACGGAATTTTGGCGATGGCGCTTTTGGCCAAAGAAAAGGATTTTGCTCAAATTATTGTCCCGGCGGTCAATGCCCGAGAAGCGGCCGTGGTTGAAGGGATTACTATTTTACCGGTCACCTCTCTTTTGGATTTATTTAAACATTTTTGTGGGCTAGGAGAAATTCAGCCGCAGCCGACGCTTAAGTTTTCCCAAATTCAAGTTCGAGTGGAAGTGGAATTTGATTTTGCCGATATCGCCGGTCAAGAGCAGGCCAAAAGAGCGATGACGATTGTGGCGGCTGGGGGGCATAATATTTTTTTACGGGGGATTCCTGGAGCAGGCAAGACAATGCTGGCTCGAGCTCTACCGGGAATCTTACCGGATTTGACCGAGGGGGAAGCCTTAGAAGTAACTAAGATATATTCGATAACCGGCAATCTGCCGGCGGGGGAATCGCTGATTAAATTTCGCCCTTTCCGCGCTCCTCATCATACCGTTAGCCGAATTGGTTTGATTGGGGGTGGCAGTCGGCCTGGGCCAGGGGAAATTTCCTTGGCTCATCGGGGGATACTCTTTTTGGACGAATTTCCCGAGTTCCCCCGCCATGTTTTGGAAGCCTTGCGCCAGCCAATAGAGGACGGTATTGTTTCTGTTTCTCGGGCGGCTGGCACCTTAGTTTTTCCCGCTAAATTTATTTTGGTGGCAGCCGCTAACCCTTGCCCTTGCGGCTTTTTTGGCAGTAATGAAAAGAAATGCCGCTGCCTACCCGGTCAAATTGAGCGCTACCGCAAGCGGGTCTCCGGCCCGATTTTAGATCGGATTGACTTACATCTTGATGTCCCCGCCGTGAAGGTCGAGAAATTAATCACCAACGGTTCCCAACCGGCGGCGAAAAGCTCAAAAAAGATAAAGCAGGAAGTTCAGGCGGCTCGCGATATTCAAACCCGGAGGTTTAGGCAGACTAAAATTACTTGCAACACCGAAATGTCGACTAGGGACACTAAAGAATTTTGCCCTCTTTCTCAGGCGTGTTTAAATTTGTTACGTCAAGCCGTGGTCCAGTTTCAGCTTTCCGCCCGGTCATATTACCGTTTAATTAAAATCTCGCGGACAATTGCCGATTTGGCCGGAGAGGAGGAGATTACGCCCGCCCATTTAGCTGAAGCTTTACAATATCGGCCAAAGGAGATAGATCAATGAGAAAAAGCTCCTTTAAGACCCAAAACCCCCCGCTTCCTGACGGGGGGTTTGATTTCTCAAAAATCCCAATTTAGGCAGCGCCAATTTTGAACATCTGAGTGCCGCAATCAGGACATTTAGCTTTCATCGCCGGTTTACCGTTTTTCATGGTTACTTTTTCCGGATTGGCGACTTCCTTTTTGCCGCGGCACTTCACGCAGTACATAGTTGTCATAGTCTCTCCTTCACCTCCCTCCTAAAAACTGATTCTGAAGGGCAGAACCAAGTGTTTCTCGAGAAGCAAAAACAAAGCTACCTCGAGGCTGATTGCCAGTATGGACAAGAGAAAAGTTTTTGTCAAGTCTTTTCGAATTAGTTGAACGGGATAGATATAGAGAGATGGAGTTTGAAATGTTGGTTTGAGAGGAAAATTATCTTTTTTGGGTTCATCTATGGCCGATAAAAGAGGGGTTTTATTCGCCGGAGCCGGAGAAGCTTGGGATTGAACCGCTTGGACCTTTCTCCTTAAATCGGCGATAATTTTCTCTTTTTTCGTTTTTTTTCCCATCGCGTTCAATATATCACAAGAGAAAAAAATTTGTCTAGCCCTTCGGCTACGCTCAGGGTGAACTTGTCGAAGGATTGACTTTGATATTTGTTGCTCTTACAATTGCTAAAGATGCCGGACTTTGCGGAAACAACATTTTTGGTGACGGTTTTGTTGGTTTTTACTTGGCTGGGAGCACTTACCTTTCTTTTGATTCGGGTTTATAAAACTTTTGCCCGTTTAACTAAAGGAGTAAGCGAAAAGGATTTAAAAGTCCTTTTAGACGAAGTCTTAACGGCGATCAAAAAAGGAGAGGGATTAAGCGCTGAGTTGGAAAAGAAGCTGGAAGAGCTGAAGATTGAAGGCAACAGCCATATTCAAAAAATTGGTTTAGTTCGCTATAATCCTTTTGCCGATACGGGGGGCAATCAAAGCTTTGTGTTGGCGCTTTTAGACAATTACAATAATGGTTTTGTTATCACTAGTTTACACAGTCGCGATTCCACTCGGGTTTTTGCCAAACCGGTAACTCAGGGAAAAGAAACGGGATACGAATTTTCTAAGGAGGAAGTGCAAGCTGTCGTCGAGGCTCAGAAAAAAGGCAAGAAGTGAAAAGTTATTATAATATAGCAAGGTCTTTCCTTATGAATAAAAAACTAAACTTGGTCCTTTTGTTAGTCGGGGTTTATTTATTGTCTGCCGGGGTTTCGGTAGTCGCTTTTGGTTTTCTAAAAAACCGGTCTTCAATTTTCGAGAGTCCGACGCCGACGGCAACCACAACTCCGGGAGCCGGTTCTCGCTTTCCGGTATTAACCGGGCCGAAAGATCAAGCCTGTCCTCTCAATGGGGCAAAATATACGAAGACGGAGAAGAATTTATGGGAAGGGAGGCGACCGCTTCTGGTAATGATTGAAAACCACGAAGAATCCCGGCCGCAATCCGGCTTAAGTCGAGCGGATGTTGTTTACGAGGCAGTGGCGGAAGGGGCGATAACCCGCTTAATGGCGGTCTTTTACTGCGGTCAAGCGGCTTATGCTCTGCAAGGCGATTATGATTTGGGTCCAGTTCGCTCGGCCCGCACTTACTTTTTGGATTGGGTTTCAGAATATGGTGACTATCCTTTATATACTCATGTCGGCGGCGCCGGCCAATGCAATGATCCGACAGTTGACCCCAAAGCCAAAGCGCTTTGCCAAATCGGCACTTATGGATGGAAGAACAAAGAAACTCGCTCTGATTTGGACCAGTTTGCCTTGGGTTTCCGCGTTTGTCGACGAGAACCGGACCGCCTTGGCCATCCGGTGGCGACCGAGCATTCAATGTATTGCAGCAGCGAAGCGCTCTGGGCGACCGCCGCGGAGAGAAAGTTAACTAGCGTTAATTACAAAGGGGTCTCCTGGGATAAAAATTTCCGTTCTTGGCAATTTAAAGACGACTCCCCGTCGGCCGGTTCCGTTTCACCGGAGTTTGATTTCTGGCGCGATTATAAAGCTTACCGAGTTCGTTGGGAATATGACAAAGCGAGCAATGCCTACAAAAGGTATAATGGCGGAGAGCCGCACACTGACTTTAATACTAAAGAGCAACTAGCGGCAAAAAATGTGGTAATTCAGTTTGCTCAAGAAAAAGGGCCGGTGGACGAACATAAACACTTGCTCTATGAGACTATCGGAACCGGGAAAGCTTTAATTTTCCTGGACGGACAAGTGATTGAAGGCAAGTGGTCGAAAAAATCGCGGACAGACAGAACGCTGTTTTTTGATGATCGGGGAAAGGAGATTAAGTTCAATCGCGGTTTGGTTTGGATTGAAATTCTGCCTACCACCGGCAAGGTTAACTATTAAAACTTGTTTCAGATAAGCTAATTCCTGCCCTTCAGAAAGAGATGTTGAAAGACATTGTTGTTTCCAAAGTTCGGGTTAAGCTCCTGGATTTGTTTTTTGCCAACTCGGCGGGGCTTTACCACGTACGTGATTTAGTGAGAAAAATCGGAGAGGAAATTAATGCTGTTCGCCGAGAACTCCAACATTTGGAAGAAGTGGGACTCCTGAAGAAAGAGCCGCGTGGTAACCGTCTCTATTATTGGCTTAATCCCAACTACTCTCTTTATGACCAACTCCTCGCCATGGTGGCTAAGGAAACCGGCTTGGGAGAACAGATTATTAAAAATCGAAACCGAATTGGGAAGATTACCTTTTGTGTCTTTTCGGGAAAATTTGTCCGTCGATTGCCGCGTAAAGAAGAAGAAGTTGATATTTTAGTTGTGGGAGAGGTGGTCATGGTGGAACTGGCGGCTTTAGTGAAAGCGGAAGAAGAGAAAAGAGACCAGGAGATTAATTATACAGTGATGGCTAACGAGGAATTTGAGTTTCGCAAAAAAAGGAGAGATCCGTTTTTGTTGGGGATTTTGAGTAGTACCAAAGTAATGATTATCGGCGATGAAGAGGAACTAATGAGGTAATTGCCGACGATTGGGTAAAAATGGCCCAGAAAGTAATTAAAACGGGAAATTCCTTAGCGGTGACTATTCCTTGGGAATTTGTCGATTTGGTTGGCATCCGGCCGGGTGATGAGGTAGAATTAGAGATTAAAACAGAGAAAGGGGAAATTACTTACCTTTTTTCCGGGATGAAACAGCTGCCGCTTTCGGAAAATTTTCTTAAAACTAGAAGAAAAGCAAAGCGGCCTAAAAGCTGAAAAGAATGTTCGGAAGATGCAGAAAAAAAAGTCGATTCTCTGGCTAATAATTTTTTTGGTTCTTTTTTCCTTTTTTATTGATTTACCGAAGGATTTTCATTTGCGTTTTTCCCTCGGTCAATTGAAAATTGACCAAAAGCTCTCTTTTGAAAACCTAGATTTTAAAATTGGTCCGATTAATTTCCGTCGGCCGCTAGAAATCAAAAAAGGCTTGGATTTGCAAGGGGGAACTCATTTGGTTTTCACCGCTGATATGAACGGGGTAGAAGAGGCCAATCGCGAGGAGGCCCTTTTGGCCGCTCAGCGAAATATTGAGAAAAGGGTCAATTTTTTTGGAGTGAGCGAAGCCACTGTCCAAACGGCCAGAACAGACAAGGATTATCGGCTAGTGGTGGAATTGCCGGGAGTAAAGGATGCCAATCAGGCCATCGATTTAATTGGCAAAACCGCCCAATTAGAATTTTGGGAAGAAAATCCCGATCAAGAAGCCGCTTCCAAAAGTGGCGAGTTCCTTCTCAAGACCAATTTGACGGGCAAAGACTTAAAGAAAGCTTCAGTGCAATTTGACCCCAATACCGGCAGTCCCGTCGTTGGTTTAGAATTTAACGCCGAAGGAGCCAAAAAATTTGGAGAAATTACGACTAAAAATACCGGTCGGATAGTCGCGATATTTTTAGACGAGACGCCCATTTCGACTCCTAAAGTGGAAGAGCCGATTACAACCGGCCAGGCGGTGATTAAAGGCGGCTTTACTCGCCAGGAGGCGCAGAAGCTGTCGGTTCAATTGAATGCCGGGGCACTGCCGGTGCCGATTAGACTAATCGAGCAGCGGAATGTGGGGGCGACGCTGGGAGAAGAATCAGTCCAAAAGTCAATTCGGGCGGGAATTATCGGCTTGGCCTTGGTAATGGCGTTTATGTGGGCTTACTATGGCAAGCTGGGGGGTTTGGCCGATTTGGCGCTGATAAGTTACGCCTTAATAACAGTGGCAATTTATAAGCTGGTCGGAGTCACTTTAACTTTACCGGGAGTGGCCGGGTTTTTACTTTCAGTGGGAATGGCGGTCGATTCAAACATTCTAATTTTTGAGCGAATGAAAGAAGAGATAAGGACGGGGAAAGCTTTGTCGATGGCGATGGAGCTGGGTTTTGGCCGCGCCTGGGATTCAATTCGCGACGCGAATATCTGTACTTTAATCACCGCTTTTATTTTGTTTAATCCCTTTAATTGGAATTTCTTAAACGCGTCGGGAATGGTTAGAGGCTTTGCTTTAACTTTGGCCTTGGGAATTGCCGTTTCTTTATTTACGGGAATTGTGGTGACTAGAAATTTAGTGAGAATTTTGTACCAGGGGTAAAAGTATGAATTTTATGAAATTTAAATGGCTTTACTTTTTTATCTCGGCGCTGGTGATTTTGCCGGGATTATTCTCGCTTTTTCGTTGGGGTTTAAAGCCGTCGATTGATTTTACCGGCGGTTCCATTTTGGAACTGCAGTTTCAGAAAAAAATTGACGAGGGAACGTATAAGGAAATTACTAAAGCGGTGAGTGAGCAAGAAGAAGAAATTTCTTCGGTCCAACTTTCGGGAGAAAACCGCCTTCTTCTTCGAGCCAAACCAATGGAGCGAGAGAAAGCGATCTCGCTAATTGCGGCAGTAGCCGAGGTAGCGGCAGAAAAGCCGGCAGAACTTCGGTTTGAGACAGTCGGTCCAATTTTAGGTAAGGAGCTTATTCGTAAAACGGTAGTGGCCATTGTCTTGGCGGCGAGTTTTATTCTTTTATATGTTTGGCGGCAATTTAAAGACCCAATGTTTGGTGTCTCCGCTATTTTGGCGATGTTTCATGATTCGCTGGTGCTTTTAGGAACTTTTAGCTTGTTGGGGCATTTTGCCGGGGTGGAAGCGGATACCCTTTTTGTGACGGCCGTTTTAACCGTGCTTTCTTTTTCCGTTCATGATACGGTAGTGGTTTACGATCGGATTCGGGAGTCGCAAAAGAAATTCCCAGCAGTTCCTTTTGAGAGTTTGGTGAATAAGGCAATCACGGAAACCCTTTCCCGGTCCATTAATAATTCAATGACGATTATTTTTATGCTCATTGCCCTTTATCTTTTAGGCGGTTCAACCATTAAATGGTTTACTCTAGCTCTCCTTATTGGCACCATTTCCGGCACTTATTCTTCCACCTTCACCGCCGCGCCGCTTTTGGTGGTTTGGCAAGACCTAAAAGCACTCAAAGTGAACCGCCGACTAGTTAGAGCTTAATTTCTTTGAGTCTTTTTAAAAGGGCTTCTCTTTCATTGGGGGTTTTTTTCTCCACCACTTCTTCAAAAAGCCGGTTTAAAATTTTGCCTATTTCCGGACCGGGTTTAAGGCCTAAAATTTTCATCACGTCAAAGCCGTTGACTTTTATGTCGGCAACGGTAAAAGGTTGCTTTTGGACTTCCTCAAGCCTTTTTTTGAATTTTTCCAAGCGCCAGGAAGTTTCTTTCGCTCCTCCACCCAGTCGGTCGCCAATTCTCAGGGCTAAAATATCAGCCAGATTTTCTTTGCCGACGTTTCTAATAAATCGGCGGATGGCGGCATCAGTCTGCCGCTCGTCAACGGTGAACTGATGCCGGCGGACTAAAGTTACCAGTTTTTCTTCGTCTTTTTTGGAAAACTTAAGCCGTCTGGCGATTTTTTCCGCCAAATGGGCACCGACTACTTCGTGATTGTGAAAAGTGCGGGCTTCGCCAATGCCTTTCGCTACCACCGGCTTGCCAATATCATGGATTAAAGTCGCCAAACGCACTAGCGGGTCTTGGCTGGGAGTTGATTTTAAAGACATTAAAGAGTGAGTCCAGACATCATATATATGGTGTTTGGCTTGAGCCACGCCGTAAGCGGGAATTAGCTCGGGAAGAATATATTCCAGCAAACAGGCGCTGTAAAGCAGGGTAATCCCGTCGCTGGGAAAATCACTGGCCAATATCCCCAAAAGCTCATCGCGGATTCTTTCCCAGGAAATAAATTTGATGAGTTTAGCGTTTTTTTGAATGGCGGCGAAGGTTTTGGGCTCAATAGCAAAGCCCAACTGGCTGGCAAAGCGAATAGCCCGCATCATCCGCAAAGCATCTTCAGAGAATCGCTCGTCGGGATTACCAACGGCCCGGATAATTTTCTTTCCCAAATCCTCCTGGCCACCAAAAAGATCGACTAATTCCAACGGCTGTTCCCTCGTCGGGCCAATCACCATGGCATTAATTGTCAACTCTCTTCTTTTTAAATCATCTTCGAGCGTTTTTCCCCAAAAAATCTGATCCGGTCGTCTTTTGTCGGTATAACCCATCTCTGTCCGGTAAGTGGTGATTTCATATTTTTCCTCGTCCTTCCCGGTTTTAACCATTAGTCTGACGGTTCCGAAAATATTGTCATAAAAACTCTCGGGAAAGATTTTTTGGATTTCTTCCGGCCGGGCATTAGTGGTAAAATCGGCATCATGAATTTCCCGATTAAGAAGCAAATCGCGGACGGCGCCGCCAACGAGATAAATTTCAAAGCCTGTTTGGCGAAATTTCTCGAAGATAGTGAATACTGGAACCGGAACTTTTTTAGCTAATTCTTCGGGAAGAGTTTGTCTCATATGCTAGAATTATACTACTTGTAATGATATAAATTAAGCATGAAATGGACAATTTTAAATCAGTCTAATGTTCAGGTTCCGAAAGATAAAAATGGCGCCGTTATTAAAGCTTTGCTGGAAAACCGGGGGTTAAAAACTGAGCGCGAAATTGAGGAATTTTTAAGCCCGGTTCAGCCAAACAAAATGACGGCGAAGGATTTAGGGATAGACGAGAAGGAAATTAAAAAAGCGGTTTCTCGAATTTTGAAGGCAATTAAGAAAGAAGAAGCAATTGTAGTGTACGGCGACTATGATGCTGACGGTATCTGCGCGACGGCAATCTTGTGGGAAACCCTTTACCGATTAACCAAAAAAGTTTTACCTTATATTCCGGAAAGAGTAAGTGAAGGGTATGGCTTAAATAAAGAATCTATCGAAAGATTAAAAAAGGAAAATAAAGAACTGGGATTAATAATCGCGGTAGATCAGGGCATAACCGCGGCGGAGAAAGTAAAGTTTGCTAAAAGCTTGGGAATTGATGTTATTGTTTGCGACCATCATCAACCGGGAGAAGAATGGCCGGCTGGTCCGGCTGTCGTTCACACCGATAAAGTTAGCGCCGCCGCGATTGCCTGGTTTGTTGCCAAAGAGCTTTTAACGGCAGAAAAAATAGCCGACGGGGAAGCCTACTTAGATTTAGTGGCCCTGGCGACCATCGCCGACCTAGAACCCCTATTGGGGGTTAATCGCAGTCTGGTTAAATTTGGCCTTGAAGCTTTAAATCGAACTAAACGATGTGGGCTTTTGGCGATTATGGAAGAGGCTGGTTTAAAAAGAGGGGAAATTGGGACTTATGAAGTCGGGTTTATCATTGCTCCCCGGTTAAACGCGATGGGGCGGATGGAACACGCTTTGGAATCGCTTCGGCTTTTGTGCACTCCCCGCTCGGAAAAAGCCCGAGAATTAGCCCTGAAATTAGGGACAACTAATCGGGAAAGGCAGCTTTTAACCGAGGAAACGGCGAGGGCGGCGGTAAAAATGACCAATGACCAAGACCCAAGGTCTAAAATTATTTTTGTTGGCCATGAATCCTACAATCAGGGAATAATCGGTTTAGTGGCGGGAAAATTAGTGGAAGAATTTTATCGGCCGGCAGTGGTTCTTTCTATCGGCGAAGTTTATTCAAAAGCGTCGGCCCGCTCAATTAGCGGCTTTAATATTATTGAGGCGATTAGGACGCAAAATGAGCTTTTGGTTGATGCCGGTGGCCATCCGATGGCAGCGGGCTTTACGGTGGAGACAGCAAAAATTGAGCTTTTAAAACAAAGATTACTCGAGCTGGCGGAGAAAGAAATCGGGGCGGAGATGTTGGAGAAAACCTTAAAGATTGACTTGGAGCTGCCGCTTTCGGCGATTTCAATGGACCTTTGGGAAAATATTAGGAAATTGGCCCCTTTCGGTTTGGGAAATTTTGAACCGGTTTTTGCCGGTGCGGCCATAGTTGAAGATTTCCGTTTAGTGGGGAATTTCGGCAAGCATTTGCGCTTGACGGTGAGAGCCGTTCCCGAGGAAAGCGGTGGCCGGGGGAGGAGTTTGACGGCGATTGCTTTTAATCAGGGGGCTTTAGCAGGTCAATTAGTCCGGGGTGAAAAAGTGGCGGTAGCTTTTTCTTTAACTCTTAATGAGTGGCGGGGCGAGAAAAAATTAGAATTGAAGGTCAAAGACATCAAAGTCCCCAATCATGGTTTTGAAGGAAAAGCTGTCTTGAAAGGGTTCTAAGATGAATGATCTGGACAGTTTAATCGTTAAGGTTCAGAATCATAACTCTGACGCCGATTTTAGCCTTATCAGAAAAGCTTACGAATTTGCAATGATTGCTCATGCTGGCCAAAAAAGATATTCCGGCGAGCCAGTAATTATTCACCCTTTAGCGGTTGCCAATATTTTAGCTGATTACCATTTAGGTTCAGTCTCGATTGCCGCTGGTCTTTTGCATGATGTAGTAGAAGATAGTAATGTTTCCCTATCAGAACTGGAAAGAGAATTCGGGCGGGAAATAGCCGGTTTAGTTGAGGGAGTGACCAAAATTAGTCAAATTAAACTGAGAGGTTCTTCGGATGAGGAATTTGTCGAGAATTTACGTAAAATGCTTTTGGCTATGGCCAAAGATTTACGGGTAATTTTGGTCAAGTTGGCCGATCGATTGCATAATATGCAGACTTTGCAGTATTTGCCGTTGGAAAAACAATTTAAAAATGCCAAAGAAACCCTGGAAGTCTATGGCCCTTTGGCGGAAAGGTTGGGAATGGGAGAAATTAAAGGGCAGTTGGAAGATTTGGCTTTTCCCTATGTTTTCCCCCAGGATTACCAGTGGGTGATTAATTATTCCAAGCCCCATTATCGGAAAGCAGAGGAATTTTTGAAGAAATCAACTCGAGTAATTTACAAAGAGTTGGCAAAAGAAGGCATTCGGGCAAAGATAACTAGCCGGCCAAAACATCTTTATAGTCTCTGGCAAAAGCTCTTGCGCCCAGAAATCAATAGGGATATTTCGCGAGTTTACGATTTAGTAGCAATGAGAATTTTGGTGGAAACAGTCCGTGATTGTTATGCGGCTTTGGGGATTATCCACTCTCACTGGAAACCAGTTCCTAATCAGGGCATTTCCGATTTTATTGCCCAGCCAAAACCAAATGGTTACCGTTCGCTTCATACGAAGGTTTTTTCCTTAGATGAAAGAATTTTGGAAATCCAGATCCGAACTTTCGAAATGCATGAGGAGGCGGAAAATGGAATTGCTGCACATTGGTTTTATGCCAATGAGAAGAATAAGTCTAAAGTGAACCAGAGTAGGCGCGATGAGGGGTTTTTTGTTCCCGGCAATAAACTTGCTTGGGTAAAACAATTAGTTTCTTGGCAGAAAGAAGTAGTGGGTTCCCAGGAATTCATGGAAGCTTTGAAATTTGATGCTTTGGCTCACCGGATTTTTGTTTTTTCGCCCAAGGGAGATGTTTATGATTTACCACAGGGCGCCACCCCGGTTGATTTTGCTTATGCGATCCATTCTTCTTTAGGTAACGAGACACAGGCGGCAATCATCAATGGGAAAATGGTGGCCTTAGATTATAAGCTTAGGAGCGGTGATTTGGTCAAAATAATAAATAAAGAAGGAGGGAGGCCTTCGGAAAAGTGGTTAAGATTTGTGGTGACTCAACAGGCCCGAAGACATATTGCCAGGCATTGTTCGGCAAGGGTTTAACTAGCGCCCTTTCCTCAAGGGTCATCAGCGTTGTCAAGGAGTGGCTAAAGGTGTAAAATCAGCCTATGGAAAGAACTTTGGTGACGGAGACTCCTCGAAAAGTGGGTAAGGAAGTTCTTCTTCAGGGTTGGGTGAATACCCGCCGTGACCACGGAAAGATTGTTTTCATTGATTTGCGTGACCGCAGCGGTTTAGTTCAAGTAGTGATGGTTGGTTTGGAAGAGGCGCGGCAGCTACGGCCGGAATGGGCAATCGAAGTAAGAGGAGTGGTTAAAGAGCGGCCGGTTAATCTGGTTAACCCAAAATTGCCTACGGGGGCCATGGAAATTGAGGCTAAAGAGCTAAAGATTTTGGCCAAAGCGGCCGAGTTACCCTTTCCGACAGATACAGAAGGACTGGATATTAATGAAGAGGTTCGTTTAAGATATCGCTATCTTGATTTACGCCGGCCACGGATGACACGTAATCTTCGGACACGCCATCAGGTAATTAAATTCATCCGCGATTATTTGAACGCAAAAGACTTTGTGGAAATTGAGACTCCAATTCTGACCAAAGCTACTCCTGAAGGTGCAAGAGATTTTTTGGTGCCTTCAAGGTTACAGCCTGGCTGTTTTTATGCCCTTCCCCAATCGCCACAACAATATAAACAGCTTTTAATGATAGCCGGTTTTGAAAAATATTTTCAAATTGCCCGTTGTTTCCGTGACGAAGATCCGCGAGCGGACCGAGCTTATGGAGAATTTACTCAACTGGATATTGAGATGTCATTTGTCAATCGAGAAGAAATCTTATCGTTAGTTGAAAATCTTTATAAGGCGATTGTTAAAGAATTTTTTCCAGAAAAGAAACTGACTTTTTCGGAATTTCCCCGCTTAACCTATGACGAGGTGATGGAAAAGCATGGCACGGATAAACCCGATTTGCGGAAAGACAAAAATGACCCAAATGAGCTGGCTTTTTGTTTTGTGATTGACTTCCCTTTATTTGAATGGAAAGAAAGAGAACACCGCTGGGATGCGATGCATCATCCGTTTACGGCGCCGAAAGAGGAAGGCATTCCAGATTTAATGGCGGGTAAGAATATCGGCGAGCTGAAATCTTATCAATACGATATGGTCCTCAATGGCTACGAGATTGCCGGAGGGAGCTTGCGTATTACTGACCCAGCGATTTTGACTAAAGTTTTTGAAATAATGTGCCATACCAAAGAGGAGATAGAGAGAAAATTCGGTCATTTGCTTAAGGCTTTTAGATACGGCGTTCCTCCTCATGGAGGAATTGCACCGGGGTTGGATCGATTTTTAATGATTTTATTGGGAGAATCCAGTTTGCGCGAGGTGATTGCTTTCCCGATGAGCTCTTCCGGGCAAACTGCCGTTATGGAAGCGCCGACCGCCGTGTCTGAAGAACAGCTAAAAGAGCTTTCTCTGAAAATTGCCAAAAAATGAATTTTCCTTCTTTTTCTCTATCGAAGTTGAAGCTTAATATTCGGCCGAAAAGGCTGTCTTTTTCCTTGATGGGCTTTTTGGCCATCCTGGTTTTTTTGTTGATTGGCCGGGCGATGGTCAAGACTCCTCCAAAACCGGCTTTAACCTTAAGGGGGATATTAGGTTTTCGGACTCTTTTACCCACCCCCGCTCCTTATCCGGTCAATAAAAAGGTGACTGAACTTCCCACCTTTTCTGCCCGCTCGGTGATAGCTTTGGATGTTAATTCGATGGTGCCACTTTACGAAGAAGAAGCGGACCAAAAACTTTTCCCTGCCTCAACGACCAAGATAATGACGGCCTTGGTGGCTCTGGAACACTATCCTTTGGATCAGATTTTGACAGTCGGCCGGATAACCGTTAGCGGTAACTTAATTAAACTTTTGCCGGGGGAGCGAATAACGGTAGAAAATCTTTTATATGGTATTTTAGTCGGTTCGGGCAATGATGCCACTTTAGTTTTGGCGGAAAATTTTCCCGGGGGAACCGGGGCTTTTGTTGAAGCGATGAATCAAAAGGCGAAAGATTTACGGCTTGATAATACTCACTTTGTCAACCCAATTGGCCTGGATGAGACAGGTCATTATTCTACCGCCAGGGATTTGGCGAGATTAACTCAAGAAGCAGTTAAAAACCCGATATTTGTGCGGATTGTTTCCACTTCGGCGGTGGCGGTTAGTGATGTTTCCGGCGAGATTAATCATTTTTTGAAAAACACCAACGAGTTAGTGGGTAAGCTGGAAGGAGTTAAAGGGGTAAAAACCGGTTGGACGCAAAACGCCGGCGAATGCTTAATTGCTTTAACCGAGAGGAACGGCGAGAAAGTCGTGACGGTTGTTCTCGGCAGTCAAGACCGTTTCGGCGAAACCCAAAAGTTAATTGAGTGGATTTTTACCAATTTTAGCTGGGAGACCGTTAAGCCTAAAAGTTAGCCCTTATTCAAACCAAGTTTCGCTAACGGCCGGCACGTAAGCATAAAAATCATTATCGCCCTCAAAGACAATGACGGGCTGCAGGAAGTTTTGGGGGTTTTCACTATCGTAATAAGCTAAGTAGGCGTTTCTAATAATAATTTTTTCTCCCGAATTATTACCGAGATTGGCAACGAAGGCTTTTCCGTCAGTCAGCTGCGACCAGGCAGCGTTAACATCCTTTAAAGGATAAGTGGCGAAATTCGCTTGGGAGATTGAAGCATAAGTGTATTTAGCCTCGATAATTCCTCGGTTACGGTTGCCAGTAGGGCCGATAGTAATCGAGACATTAGTGTCTTTAGGATTCGCGGGTAAAATTTTTAAATTGTCTAGGTCCTGGCGGAAAAGATTAACTTTGGCGAAATTGGCTTCCGAGAAGAAAAGAGCTTTAGTCAAGTTGCCGTCTTTATATTTAAGGTAAGTCACTTCGGCTGGTCCTTGACTTAAGTCCTCACTTAAGGCCCCCGCTCCTTGTAGAAACCCCCGGGCCAAGGCGATAGCTTCTTTTTCTTGGGGGGGGTTACCCTGCGAAAGAATTTCCAAATCGCTTTTCCAGTCATAGTAAAGTCGGAAATTTTTGCTTAAAACATGAACTTCGAGAATAGTGGGTGGGTTGGTTTCCGAAGTGAAACGATACTCATATCTATCAATGGCTTCGGGTTCACGGTTAAAGCCTAGTTGTCGGGCCCAGGCCTTAGTATTGTCCCAAGCCAGTAAATTGGAAGAAGGTTGAGGAATAAAGAAGACTTTAGCTTGAGTTGCTAATTTGGGCAGAGTTCCGGAAATTGTTTCCAGCTTAAAACTTAGTTTTGGTAAGTCCTTTCTTTCGGGAAATTCCAATTTAGGCAGTTTGCCGAAAGTAACCGTTGGCGCGGGTGGCGGTGGCGGATGAGCCTTTTTCCAGTAGGTCCGGAAGGATAAAAAAGCCCCTCTTAAAATTAATAAAATGACGACGGCAATCGAACCGTATTTTATTGCTTGACGGGAATAATAAGCCGTCTCGGTGAGAGTGGCCATATATGGTTGAGTATATACTCAATTGACTAGAATTTTAAGTGGTTTTAATTGAGTATGAACTCAACTAGTATACAGGCGAAATAGGTTGAGTATAGGTAGGAATTGAGGTAAAATCAAGGGAAATATGAATGATACCGTGCCTGCCGGCAGGCAGGTAAGAACGAGATTTGCTCCGAGCCCGACGGGATTTCTCCACATCGGTTCTTTGAGAACTGCCCTTTACGCTTATGCTTTGACTAAAAGCGAGAAGGGGAAATTCATTTTAAGAATCGAAGATACCGACCGAAGCCGCTTCGTGCCTGGGGCCACCGAAAAAATATTAGAAGATTTAAGAATCTTTGGTCTTAATTGGGATGAGGGGCCGGTAGTTGGCGGTAAATTTGGGCCTTATATTCAGTCGGAGAAAGTGGCCTTGGGGATTTATAAAGATTTTGCCGAAAAGCTAGTGGCCAGCGGTCATGCTTACTTTTGTTTTTGTCCACCGCAAACAAAAGAAGCGATTGCAGAAGAACACGAGCAAAAAACTATTAATTTAAGAGATGCTTGTCGGAATTTGTCGCCGGAAGAAGTCCAGGCGAAGCTAAAATCAGGCCAGAAACCGGCAATCAGATTGAGAGTTCCGGATAATGAAACCGTTTCTTTCAATGACTTTGTTTTAAATAAAGAAATTTCTTGGGAAACTAAAAATATTGATGAAGTAATGCTTTTGAAGTCCGATGGCTTTCCGACTTACCACTTAGCGGTAGTGGTAGATGACAACGCGATGGAGGTTTCTCATATTGTCCGGGGGCGAGATTGGTTGCCCAGTACGCCGGTTCATCTATTGCTCTTTAAGTACTTGGGATTTGAATTGCCTAAAATTGGCCATTTAACTGATATTCTTGATCCGGCGGGAGGAAAACTTTCAAAGAGAAAAGGGAGCGTAATGATTGAAGAATTTTTGGCGGAAGGGTATTTACCGGAAGCACTTTTAAACTTCATTATGCTTTTAGGATGGGCACCGAAAGATAACCGGGAGCTCTTTACTCTGGAGGAATTTGTAGCCAACTTCAAGGCCGGCCAACTGCAAACAGCTAATCCAGTTTTTAACCGCAAGAAATTAGACTGGTTTAACGGTCACTATATTCGCCAAAAATCCGACGAAGATTTACTTTTATTAATAAAACCGTTTGTCCCCAAGGGGGCTGACGAAAAAATTTTGAACAAAGTAATTCCTCTTATCCGGGAAAGAATCGTTAAACTGTCGGAAGTTTCGGTTTTAGCTGGCTTTTTCTTTGTGAAGCCGACGGTTAACCGCCAGCTCTTCGGCAATTTGCCCCATAAAGAACATTTAATCAAAGCGGCGGCGGTTTTAGAAAAGCTGGAAAAATGGGAAAACGAAGAAATCCAGTTAAGCTTAAATAAATTAATCGTCGAGGAGGGTTGGCAGACAGGCGATTTTTATATGAGTTTCCGAATTGCTTTGACTGGCAGTCGCTTTACTCCTCCGATTACTCAGTCAGCGGTCATTTTGGGTAAAGATGAAACTTTGGCTAGACTGAACCGCTTACTTCTTTAAATTGCTTTCTTTTTCCCTTTCAAGATAATATTGTGTCTTTTATTACTGAAAAGATTATGGAAATGTATTAAAGATGGTAATTACCATTAAATAATTAAAAAATTATGAACCGGGAGACGAAATATCGGAAAACTTTTGATAAATTACTGGAGAAGTACCGTTTAATTAAGTTCAAAAGAAATGAAGTAATTTATCAACCGGGTGATTTTTTGGATTTATCTTACTCTCTGAAATCTGGCTTCATTAGGATATATACCATTTGCAAAAGTGGCCAAGAAGTAACCATTGCTATTCTTAAACCCCATTCCTTGCTGCCTTTATTCTTTGCCCCCAACCGGCTTAAAAGCCGATATTATGCGGAAACTCTCACCCCAGTCGAGGCCCATGCGATATCCAAAAAGGAACTGATTAGTCTAATGGTGGAAGATCCGGAGGTTTTTCTGGAAATAATGGAGAATATCACCGAGCTTTTCCAGGGCTTATTGGCCAGGATTGAGTATCTGGCGTCGGGTAACGCCTACACGAAGGTGGTCTCGGTTCTCCTTTCTCTAGTGGCTGACAGTTCCAAGAGGACAACCGAACTCACACTTGATCTACCGCCAACTCACCGGACGATTGCCAGTATGACCGGTTTAACCCGGGAAACGGTAACTTTGCAAATGCTGAAGTTAAAGAAAAAGGGCCTCACTTCGGGGAAGGGAAGACGCTTAATCATTAAAGATATTGCCCGCCTTCGGGAAGAATCTTCTTGTCTGGCCGAAGAAAACTAACGGCTTTGAGCTTAGAAAAACCTTAGTAGCCAGCCAAAAAGGCTAAAGCTATTTTCCTCTTGCCGCAAGGCCTCCTGGAGAGCGGTTTTTTGAACTTCCAGGGTTTGGATGGCTTCTTGGATTTGCTGCTGAGCTCCTTGGTTAGTTAACTTGGTTTGAATCTGCTGAAGCTTTCTTGCCCGGGCCTCAATTTGGGTTAATTCTTTTTTGGCCTCTTTCAGGTTTTGGTAATTCGAGCCTAAAATCAGCTGAGCGACTTTATTTTCCCGCCGGGCTTGGAGTAAATTGGCTTCCGCTTTAGTTTGGCCCTCGTTTTGAGCCCGGGCAATTTCCCGGATTTGCGGACCAATGCCGCCGCTGCGATCGGCGGCGGAAAGAAGCAACTGGACCGCTTTGGCGACTTCACTTTTGCGCTCGGCACTTCTTAATTGGCCGGGGGGAGTTGAGCCCTCTTCTTCCTGGAGAGTAATTCTTAACTGTTCTTCCTCACCGGCATTTCTGGTTTGGACTTGATTTTGGTTTTTGACCGTCTGCCCGGTCGGGGTGACGGTGGTTTGCTGAAGCTGAGTTTGATTCTTGGTTTGGACCGAAGGAACCGCTTGAGTGCTAGAGGTAGTTAATAAAGTCAGAAGGGCTAAGCAAAAAACGCCCAAAGTTACTTTTTTCATAAATAATTCCTCCTTCTTTAAGACTAATCTATTTTTTGGGTTTTTGTCAAATTCCTCTCGGGCTTCATTTAGAGGCTGTTTTTTGGTAAAATAACTCCAGATAGGGAATCATTGGGAGATCATCTAACGGTAGGATAGGTGCCTCTGAAGCATCTCATCTAGGTTCGAATCCTAGTCTCCCAGCCATTCGACTCACTTCGTTCGCCCATGGCTATAGCCAAAGTAGTCAAATGTGGTGAGCGAACTCGACCTGGGTGAAATCGAAGGAACCGAAGGAAAAAGTGCTAAAATTTGGATATGCCAGAAAATCAAACCGAGGTAAAAAATGGCAACATCTCTGACGGCAAGTTTCTTGATGAAAATTTGTCAGTAGTAAAAATGCCGGACCGTTTTTATCTAGGTGATGAAGTAAAATACGGTTTTTTGGCACTAAAAAAATGGTCAAAAGCTCAAGGCTTTTCTGATATTCCCAATCTGGAAGGAAAAGAAGTTTCTGGGGTCTTGTTTATTGACCCTTTGAACAGAATAAAACTGAGAGATTTAAGTGTCGGCACCGTCATTTTGGTTGAAACTGATATTGTGGATTTGACCAATTCTTCGAATGGAGAAATTAGAGAAAAACTTCACAGTGTGCCAATGAAGACAAAGGGACAAAAAAAATTTATTTTAATACCTGCCGATTATTCGGGAAGTTATCTTGATATATTTAACGTCATTGTAGAAAAAGGTAAAACGCTTGTCGGGACTGTTCATGTTCATCCAACCGGAAACCCTCCAAGCGAGGGTGATTTTGCGAATTTTCTGCTTGTCGAAAGAGATAAGATTGGGGTTGTTGTTTCTGATGATGAGATTTTTGCTTTTGTTAGAGGAAATGATTCATTTGTTTTGCCCATAGAACAATTCTTCAAATATTACGAATTACTGGAAAAAGAAAGTGATGCTTTATTTGAGAATGGGAAATACGCCCGTGACAAATATGTGAACAAATTAATCGGAGAATGTATTGGGAAAAGGATTGCTTTTTACAGGGCTAATTTAGAAGATTGTATTTTTCAAAGGTTGGCGTAATTAGTTATGGGCTCAAAAGGGTCTAGACCGGCCCGCTCAGCACGACTGGACACCAAGCGACCGTAAGCTCTAAAAAAGCCCGATATTGCTTACTAAGTGTCATTTTATTTTAGAAAGTTTCGGACCGTACCCTTGTTATTCAGCGGTCTTTTTTACCCTCGAAGATACGACCTTCCGGTCATGAAGATACAACTGTTCGCCAAAAAAAGGATTTTTCCTTGAGGCTAGCTAAGGACATTATACTTGTTCCGTGCGGCTTAAAATTTTACTGATAGATTATCTTCAAGCTTTCTCATGACAAACAACTCTCTGTTTTCAACTGAATCAAAAGGAACTAAAGTAATAGAGTATCCGCTTTGGTGATATACATCCATAATTCTGTCTCTAATTCGTAAACATTCTTCATAGGAATTAAACATATTGGGCCTTTTATTTCTATGTTCTTGAAAAATTTCTCTTTCTAATAAATCAAAAATAAAAACCCTATTGCTATATCTGTGGTCCTTAATAACATCTATTAAATCTGCAGGAATTGGAACGTCTAACAACTCATGCAGGACAATAAGATCAGGGAGGCCTCGATCAAAGAAAGATAAATCGTATGCTTGGGATTCATCGTAATCAAACAAAAATAGTCTTTGACTACTTGCAAGGAATTCTCTCTTATCAGGAAAAAGTATTTCAAGAGGGATGCTGTGTTTAGGAATATCAATTTGTTGATCTCCCTTGAGTTGCTCTACCCGCTGCTTAACAACTCTCACAACTGGTTCTTCAAACGTTTTATGTCTTTTCCCTAGTTCTCTGACTACGGTGGTTTTGCCGGAGCGAGGAGCACCAGTTATAACATACCTTTCTACCTCACTTCTCATACCTAAAGCCTTGATTAACTGGTTTTGAAGCTATCACCTCTTGAAAACCTATCTGATGGTGAGTGTTCATAATTCCCTTCAATACTTCTGAGTCACAAAGTGTTATAAAACTAGGGCCTGCAGAGGAAATAAAAGTACAAACTGGTTGATATTCTTGCAATGAATCTCTCACGGTTTTGTATTGTTCGCCAATGCCTGGAAACATGTTTTCGTACCCCTGCATTATTACTTCATCTGAATCGACTTCTTCAATTGCTTTCCCCACCGCCCTAATATCAGACAAAGACATAGCCCTCCTAACCTCTTGAAATCTTTGAGCAAAAAAGGGTTGCATATGTCGAGCAGATTCTAAAATATGCTGAAAAACGGCATCAATTTCTCTAGCCATAGCACCTTTTGCGTCTGGTCTGGGAAAACTTGGAATAGCTAATACATAATTTAGCCCATCTGGGATTTCCATCCTCTGCACGACTTCGCTATTTTCTACAGCTATTAGCCCGCCATGTAAAGCCATTAAGGAAGTTCCTCCCGTACACTGAACGGGAACTAGGAGGTTGGGGTCGTCTACAATTTCTTCGCCATAATTTCTTGCTAAAAATAAAGGAAGAGCCTCTGTTTTAATGGGTTCACCCGTAAGTTTATTAATAGCTAAAGTCGTAGCGGTGGCAAGCGCCGCCGAAGAACCAATCCCAATGTGCGAATACGGAAAATCGTTATTTGCTTCAATATAAATTCCACCGTCATAATCGATAGATTTTCTCACAATTTCAGCAAAGTGTCGTACTAAACTAGGGCGATTAGTACTTTCTGCAATAATAATACTATTCCCCTTAGCTGTTCTGGCTTCAGCATGTGTCATTAAATCTATCCCAAAAGATATTTCTCCATAATTGAATTCACCGGTCGCTTCTCTTCTTACAAGGGCAACAGGGTCCTTAATCAAGCAATTTAATCTTCCGGGAACGCTAACTCTGACTTGGCTGACCTTCTCACCCACTTCCTTACTGAATGCAGATTCGGGTAATGGCGAGTATATTTCACCCACAGGAAATGGTTTCAAACCCCATTTTTCTAAAACTTCTTCTTGAGTAATTTGTGGTGATTTCTCTGGATTCCCCATATTATCACTCCCTACGATTAATGTCCTTTTCAATTACATCTTTGATGAATTTCCTTCTTAAACTAAGATGTTTAATTTCTTCCCAGTCAAACCAGCCCATGCCCATGCATTCCTTATCATTTAGCCTTAAATTCCCGCCAATCGCTCTAGCTTTATAGACTTTCATTATTGTATTTTTCTCACTAAATTCCAAAGTATCAATTAAATCGTCAATTTTTACCTCTAATCCCGTTTCTTCCTTAGCCTCTCGAATAGCGCCCTCTTCGGGGCTTTCTTGATCTCGCACTTTTCCTGCCGGAATAGTCCACCCTATATCATCTGGTTTATTCTCTTGTACCAATAAATATTTTCCGTTACTAGTAATTAAAATCGCGGATATTGTAATCATAAGCCTTAAATTAAACTTGCCGTATTATAGCATAAAATATGCGATAATCTTACCAAAATGTTAACTATTCTTAAGAGTAATAAGAAGTTACTCCATCGTGTTCTTGATAACGGCGGGGAGTTTCCCTTTTTATACTGTCTCATTTAGCCTTGAATGTGATACACTGAGAATAGTTGCTTATGGGACTAAATGGTACTAGACCCGTAAGCTCAGCCAAGACGGGCACCCCTATTTTCTGAGGAGTTGTATTTATGAGAGTGTTTTTTTCATTATTTTGCGAGCACGTTTCTGAAGGTTCTTACGGAAGAATTAATTTACTTGATGTTTTACCTCAAAAACAAATTGCGATTCCTCATGTAAACTATCTTTTTAAAGGGTATATTGTTGTATGGATTTCTGCAGAATCGGCAAAAATAAAAAAGAAACTTAATTTTTATAAACCAGATGGTAGTCTACTTAATAGCTTCGATTTTCCAAAACAACCTGACGATAATTTAGAAAAGAGTATTTGTTTTCCATTAATATGGCCAATAGATAATTATGGTGAGTATAAAATTGAAATAATATTCGAAGATGGAGTAAATAATTACTTAAGAAAGTTTAATGTTATTAAAGGGGATGCAACATCATTCAATTTTGATAAGGAAGAAATTCCACCTCAAATAGTGCTTGGTAGTAATGACCAAATTCAAGCCCAGGATTGGTTCAAGAAAATTTTCAAAAAAGCTAGAAAATCTATCCTTGTAATTGATAATTTTTGGACGACAAAGGAGTTAGCGTATCTTTTATCTGAAATAAAACCAGAAATAATATTATCTCTTTATACAAAAAATTGCAGAAAAATTGTCCAAGACGCAGAAAATGTAAAAATGATACATTCAAATACCAATGTAAAATCCAGTATTAAAATTCATGATAGGTATATATGTCTTGATGGCGATGCCGAAATTTGGCATATAGGTTCTTCCTTGAACTACGCAGGAAAAAAAGTTACAACAATAAATAAAGTTTTTGCAATAGAGGCAATTAAAAAACTAAAGAATGAAATTAATGCTATTTTTCCAGGCACATTTCTTGTTTAAATGTTATTAGGCTGAAATGGTTCAAGACCGATGTTTCCCATTGAGAGATTATACTGATATCAGCAAAATATGAACTTGCCTAATCTAAAATATTTTTATAAAAATAAGGCTAAAACTCTTGATGTTGTTTTGCATGGAGGTTCCCAAGGGATGGATTCTAGTCTAATTAGTAAAATTGTGGATGCTTCGAGGAAAAGAGGTAACAGTGTGGTTGCATTCAATTTTCCGTATATTGAAAGAGGTGAAGAGAATTCATCCGGACCAGAACTGATTGAAGAAATTGACACTTTACAATCGGTGCTGGATTTTTGTCGCTCAAATGAGTATAAAAATATCAGATTGATAGGGAAGTCTTTAGGCGGTGTGGTTGCAGGATATTACTTAAAAAAGATTGATAAAGATCAAATAGGGAAGTTTGGCCTTGTTATCTTTGGGTACGATATTGGATATATTGATTTGAAAAAATTTCCGGGGAAAATTGTGATTATTCAAGGAAGTAGAGATAAGTTTGGAGATATTGAGGCTGTTAAAAACGACATGAGTGGGGCGATATCAAAAGATGTAAGTTATTTATCTGTCGAGGGAGCTGATCACAGTTATAGAATTCCTGAAACAAAAGAACCTGCTTATGAGGATGAAGCCGTAAGAGTCGTTTTTGGATAAAACCACTTTAAGAGTAACTAACTTCCCCTGTTTTTTTGCTACTTAATTAAATATAATCATAAGCTATGAGCACTTTGGCGGAACCGAACAAATCTTTAGATAGGGAAAAAATGGATTTACTCTCGGCCTTGGAGCAAGAAAGAACTTTATTCCATCCCGTTCAGGTGCCCATTGTGACCGTTTCGGCGACCTTTAGGAAAGAATTGGCCCACCGCTATCGGGCTTTGTATCATACGGCGGACGATGTAGTTTTTTCCCGGGCCCATTATTCGATGGCGGTAGCTGTTTATGAGGCGGCAAAAAAACTGAGGAAAACCGCTCATTTCTCCGATCCGACTAATTATGTTAGTGAGCGAAATTGGGGCAAAGTTGAACTTATAGAAACGGTTGGGCGTTTAATAGCCAGACACCGGACACTTAAGTGGCTCAAGAATAAAGTCGAAACGATAGTGAGAAATAAACTTCCCATAACCGAGGCGGTAGTTGAACCGCTTTTGTATCTGACCGAGGAGACCCGTTGCCCTATTATTTCCCTTCATTATGAAGCGGGTAATATTTTGGTTAAGAACGGGAAGAAAGTAGTGCAGGTAGTAACTGATCCTCATGTCAGGCCTCAATATCTGGGCTGTTTGCCTTCCGAAAACATAATTTATGCCGTTTTTGATGAAGAGACCAAAAAAGATTTTATGAAAGAGGCGCAAAGGCAGAAAAAGACCATTGCCGACGATCAGGTTGTCGTAAGCGGTCCGCCTGTTGATCCAAGAATCATAAAGATAGGAAAAAAAGAAAAAAAGATTGAAAAAGGAAAACCGATTAATCTGGCCGTGACTACTGGCGGCTTAGGGACCAACTTAGGGGAAATTAAAAAAGTCCTTCAGTCGCTGGCTCCGTTATTAAGAGCGCCGGAAAGAATAAGGCTTTTTCTTTACGCGGGGACACATCGTGATTTTAGAGATTTTTTTGAAGATTTTGCCCGAAAGCAGCATATTAATATTGGCAATTTGGATAATGAAGAAGCGGTTATTCGCATTTTGTATGAAGATTCAATTATTGACGCCAACGAAAATCTGATTAAATACGTTTTTCCTTGGGCTCAGGGATTTATCACTAAACCGTCCGGTGATATGACTTATGATGCGGCAGTGGCGGGTTGTTTCTTGTTGTTTTTGACTCCTTGGGGCGAGTGGGAAGAAAATATCAGAAAAAGATTTATCAGAAATGGCATTGGCCGAGTTTTGAAGGTCAGGAAAGCCCGGAGGCAAATTGTGAATTTAATCTCCGAAGGAAAATTAGCGGATTCCATGCATAAAGCCTATCAGTTACCCAATCTTTTTCGGCAAGGGGCGGAAAACATCGTTATGCTTCAATCAAAATTACCCTGTCGGGTTTAATAATTTTGCTTTACTTTTTTAGCCTTTCTGATTAAAGTCTTTTTTGTGAACTGGGTAAAATTAGTTATCGCCATTTTTGTCAGCGAGCTGGCCGGAGTGGTTGGCGCCATTTTTGCTGCCCCTTCACTTTCGACTTGGTATCCTTCCTTGCGCCAGCCAATTTTTAGCCCGCCTAATTTTCTTTTTGCCCCGGTTTGGACTTTGCTTTTCCTGCTTATGGGGATTGCCGCTTACTTAGTTTGGCAGGCAGGGTTAAATAGAAGAGAGGTCAGACTCGGTTTGGGGATATTTTTACTGCAGTTAGGCCTAAATGTTCTCTGGACTTATTTGTTTTTTGGTCTGCAAAACCCCTTGGCCGGTTTCGTGGAGATAGTTTTTCTTTGGCTGGCCATTTTGGCGACTGTCCTTGTTTTCGGGCGGGTTTCCCGGACGGCGGCCTGGCTCCTTTTGCCCTACTTAATTTGGGTTGGTTTTGCGGCCGCGCTTAACTTTTCTATTGTCCAGCTTAACCCTTAAATTACTCTTTGACAGTGACTTTGCCGTGCATATTGGGGTGGATGCTGCAGTGATAAGGGTATTCTCCCGCCTTATCAAAAGTAAAGGAGGTGGTTGTTCTGTAGACAATTATCCCGCTTTTGAAAATACTGCCGTCGGGGTCACTGACGACGGTGTGGGGAACGAGATCCTCATTTCGCCAAATTACCATTTGGCCCACGGCCACTTGCGTCTCGGCAGGATTAAAAGCATGGTTTTTAATAATGACAGTGGTCTTTTTATTTTCCATCAACTTAATAAAAGAGGCTCATTAGCTTTGATAAATCGGGGGTGGCGGGTGGTTCCGGGCGAGCTGGCGGTTCGGGTAGAGCGGGCCAAGCGGGAAGACTGGGCCAATCAATCTGAGGACAGCAGGGATGGTGAGGTTGAGGCGGGCTGGTTGGTGTTGGCGGAAGAGTCGGTTCAGACGGCGGCAAGGTTGGGGTGGGGACAGTTTCGGTCGGGGTTGGCTCCGGTTCTTCGGTAGGAGTCGGGGTTAATTCCTCTTCGGGAGGGAGAGTTGGCTCCGGTTCTTCAGAGGGAGTGGGTTCAGCGCTTGGAGTGGGAGTGATTTCCTCAGTGGGCGTGGGCGTTAAGGCATTACCGCCAAACCAAGTAGTTAGGACTTCTTGAGCTTGTTTATTTTGAGGCGTATAGCCCGTATCCGCGTTGCCGCCGGCATTCGGATCCGCTTCCCATTTCCAAAAATAAACTCCGGCCATGGAGGATTGGTCGTTCCAGTAAGAAAGCAGGGCTTCGTAATTGCGGGCCTGTTCTTCTTCGTTAACGTTGCCATCGCGGCCCCAGTCCCAAGGGTCGGCATGAGTATTATCCATACTTCGATAACCAATTTCGGTAAGCAAAACCGGTTTATTCCATTTTTGGGCCAGCGGAGCGATGGCCTCGGTGTTGACTTTGTCCCAAGCGTTCTTAAGCGTTTCCAAAGAAGGATCGGGGTCGTCGGGGGCAAGAGCGAAGTAAGCGGCAAAGCCGATATGGTCGAGCCGGTTCCAAAACTCGATTTCCTCGGCTTCCCGCGGATAAGTATGTTGAGCGCTGTAAGTTAGCTGACCGGAGTAAGTTTCTTTGACTCGATCAATGAGCTGATTCCAGTTTTCGGTATTAGTGGAATTACTGCTGGGTGAAGTGACTTTGAAAAGCTCTGCCCCCAGGCAGATTTCTTCGACGGCGTAATCGCGCCCCAGGGCGGCATAGTGTTCTAAAATCTGGCCGTAATTATTAAACCAGCCGGCCCGGTCGTCCGGATTGATAAAACCGCGCCATTCGTTAGTTTTAACTTCCGGGTGGACTTTGAGCATTACTTTTAAACCAATGGAATGAGCGTAATTGATTGCTTCAATTAAGGATTCATCGGTGGGGGTATTCCAGCCTCGGTCCAAATCGGTGGCCGTCAGGGAGGATTGATAGTAAGGAATAATGAGAGCGACGGAATTGGCGCCGGTGGCCGCTAAATTTCTCAATGATTCTTTAAAAGGGTTTTCGCCGAAAGTGGTCGGGGAAGTTGGTTCCACGCTGACGCCTCTTTGCCAGTTGCTAATTTGGGCTAAGGCCGAAGGCGGAGTTTGGCTTCTGGCGGAGAAGGCCAGTAAGCCGAGGAGCAAGAGTAACTTTGGTAGATGGCGTCTTAAATTAGTCATGAAGTCGAAGATAAACAACGCCGGTAAAAATCAAAGAAAAAATCAGTAATAAGTGGGTAAGAGGAGTCTACTTGGGGCCTTTTTTGGCCGGCCCTTCAGGGGATTTGGTTGGCGGCTCATTTGCTCCCGGCTCTTGCTTGCCGCTCGCATCCTTGCAACGACCGCTTTTAGTACTCGTGGGACAAAGGCCAGCGCAATTGGGGTCATTTTTATAAGTAACGGGACACTGGCTTTGCTCGGGATTATCATATTCTTGGCATTGCCCTCCGGGATTGCAGGCAAAGTATCTGACGCAACCATCGTAGACAGTAATATTAGTGCTGGCCAATCCGTAGTTATATTGGCAGTCGGGTCCGCAGCCGGTCCGGCAACCGATGCGGTCAATATCGGGGTCCCGCGCATTTTCTAAGTTAGTGAGAACTTTAAACCAAAGACAATTAGTCCGGTCGGTTTGATAAACATAAGGGTTTCCCTGAGGGTCGCAGGGAAAATTATTAAGGTAGGCGGTTTCCCCCAGTTTCAGCGGTTGGCCGCAAGTGGGGAGAGTTTCGGGGAAACAGCCTTGGTCAAAGTAGTAGTCGTAGAGAGCAATTTTTATGCGATTTATATCGGACTTTCTTCTTCCGTCGCGGGCTTTTCTCAATTGAGCGCTGGCAGTCAAGGCACTGCCGATAAACAAGACTGCCAAAACAGTGATGGCGATAAGCAGTTCAAAAAGGGTAAAACCAGAAGAAGAGCGCTTTTGAGCCGGCATTCTTAATTAAATATATGCTGATTTTTCGGGGAGCGCAAGACGGAGGAGATTTAGAAATTGGGAGAGCACGGAGAGTTTTTAGGTAGGGGTTTCCCTCCGTGCTCTATTTGCTGTTAGTAGTTGAAGTCGAGGGTGACGTTAGCGTCGATTTCCTCCATGGATACGATGCCGTAAGGGGTTTTCATGCGGATGAAAGAGATGTGCTGATATCTCTCCGTCCGCGGCACCGCGATTTCCTTTTCTTCCACTTCTTCTACTGGTTCCTCCGCCGGAGTGGGTAGTTCTGGTTTCTTGCGAGGAGCGAATTCCTCTAAGTACCAGCGGTCGCCGACGCTGACGGCGGGCAGGGACTTAATGGTGGTGCGCAAAAGACTTCTGATTTGGGGGGCATCTTGTTCTCGGCCCCGAAAGAGGAGGGTGCGGATTTCTCTTTTGCTTACCCCCACCGTCTCTGCCTTTATCAGTTCCTCCATGAGGAAGTTGCTGATGTTCTCAAGGGTCAAGCTAGTTTTGGCTTTTCCCTTAAACATTGTCCCCTCCTTGAAGGGCTCAAGATACAGCTGTAAAGAGCCGCGTAAAGATTATTACTATCAAGCTTATTTTTTCAAGCAAAAAAAAGTTGATAGGCTCATTTTTTCAAGCAAAGAGAGAAGGTTGAGGATTGAGTTTGGCGGCGGGCTTGGTTATACCGCCGGTTTCTTATTTTTCTCAGTCGGGGAAGGAAAATGGCCATAATTTCGCTATCGGAAAAATAGGTTGACTCAACGCAAAAAACCGGTACTTTAGGATGGGTTTTTTTGGCCCAGGCGACTCCTTTGGGGGAAGATTTAATTTGAATTTCAATCTCGTCCATATCGGTGAAAACATAACCATCAACGCCTCCGTCTTCATCAGCCAAGGTGCCTTGAGCGGGGAGATAGCCGGTTAGCCAAGGGGGGCAATCGGAGGAACCAATAAAATTCCAAAAAGCTTCTCTGGCTCTTTCCTCTACCGCTCGACCTCTTTCCTCTCTAATTTCCCTTAAAATTCTAACTACTTTTCGGGTTTCTTTTTTTCGGGTTTCTTTCTCGCTACTTATGGGTATCCGTTCTCTTTCGGCGTAAACCATTTTCTTTCTTCTTATAAGCTTTATTCTAAAATAACATTAAAGAAATCCATGGTTCAAGGGGGAATTTAAGAATAATTTAAGAATTTAATTGCCGCTAGGTTGATTCTTTGATAAGATTTCTCTTTATGGTTAGGGCCGGCGCTTGATTTTCTTCAGAAAAGGCCTATAATAATCCTCCTGATGCTAAGAAAAGAAATTCTGAGCGAGCAATTTTTCCCTGTTCCTCAATTAACCCATGAGGGCTCGGTAGTTCCGGCGCCGCCGGAAGCGATCGCGTATAGAGATGCTTTGAGGAATGATTGGCTAAGGGAGCACCCGCGGCTACCAAAAGAAGAACCGAGAGTTAGTATGGCACCGGGTGAAAGAGATGGCCAGCGGGGTTACAGCGTCCGCACGGAAATAGTCTATCTTGATTACCAAAGAATTCGGCAAAGTTTTTAACTTCTTTCACCCTTCCGGCTTGTCCCCTCGTAGCTTTAGCATATGAGGTAGTGAAGGAGGGTCAGGAGGATTTAAAAAGAACTTTTGAATGAGGAGTTTTCAGATCGGCCGTTAATTCGATTTTATCTCCGGCTGTGGTATTGGGGAAAGTAAATTCACCTTCAGGGCTTAAAAGGACATTCATTCCCCAAAAATTAACGACTTTCCCTTTTCTTTTAGCAACCCCTTCTCTGATAATGTTGCTGGTAGGGGTGAAAGGATATTGAGCAGCCAGGATGAAGTCGCGAAGAAAGAGTGAGCCAAGGGCATGAAGGGCAGCGCTCCCCCTTGTCCTTATTTCTTTTTCTATATTTCTCATCCGCCCACATTATAATATTTGCTATATTCAATTTCAACAATTATTAGTTGGCAACATTTTTAACTCCTAAGGGAAAATGATAATATAGAGATATGGATAAAGCTGCCGAACCCCTACCTCAAGAAACAAAGACTGTCGGGATAGTAAATAACCAGATAAGATTTTTAAGGATTTCCTGCCTGATTTTGCTGATCGTCACTCTCCTTCTGGCCTCCTTTGAAGCGGTTAAATATTTGCCAAAGAAAGAAGCGGCGCCTGTTCAGCCGGGAGAGGCCAATCTTCAAGAAGAAGCTGCCAAAGGCAAGCTTTATTTTTCAAAGCAGCATTTGGACCAGCCCATTTCTCAATATGACCACGCTCTCCTGGCCTCACCCGATGTTTTAAATGAGCAAAAAGACGGACCCTGGCAGGCAATGGAATGTCTTTCTTCTGATGAACCCAAAAGTGAATACAATTTTGCCGAGATTAGCGAGGACATTAAAGAAGAAAAACTTATCGCCGGGCTTCAGGAAATTGAAAATTACAAATATAAAGTAATGATAAAGAACGAAAAGGGGAGCATAACTAGGGAATACACTTCATTGCAAAAAATTGGTTATACCCAAATATGCAAGGATTCAGAGAATTATTATGTTTTATTTTTGACAGAGGGCGACCGAAGCGCCAGTTCCTTGCTTGTAAAAGAAGCTAAGGCGGCCGGTGGTTGGTGGGGCCAATCCAACTTTGCCGTAATTCCTTTTACCGGAAAAATGGTCATCCATGAGGATGTTAATGATTTGTCCAAGAATATCCCCATTAGCGATTTGAGCGAAAGAGGATTTAGTTCGCCCACTGCCAGGACCTTTGCTTATTATGCCTGTACTGATTTTATCGGTAAACTGGGGGAGAATTTGTATGTGGTTTGCGGCGGCGAGGGCGGAAACGGTTTATTCAAAATTCAGCTAAAACCGGTAAGCTTCAAAGAAATATCTTTTTGCTGGTCGCTAACACCAGAGAGCCCAAGAGTTTGTTATGATTCTAAGGCTAAGATCTATTACCAGTACCAGTATTAAGTAAGGGTAAATTTTACTTCTGGTCTGGCAACATTTTTAACCAGAAGCTCTTCCTAATTTGCCTCAAAATGTGGTATAAAAAATTGAAATGAACAACTTGCAGCAAAGAGTCTATGAGAAAATCCTCCTAAAAAAGAGAGGAACTAGTCAAAACAGCCCTCCAGGTAAGCGCTTCTCTTTCCTTTAATCAAACCAATAACGATCTCATTCATACATTGACGTTCATTGTTTGGAGCACAGTTTCCTTTTATATTATTTGGTAGTTCAATTTCTCCAAAATATGGTTTGATTATTATTTGTCCTTTCTCGTCAAAAAGCTCAGTTTCATTGTTCTTTTTATCTTGTTTTGATTTTTCCATTTCATAAGTATTTCTGTCTAAAAGGCATTTACCGGACAAACAGTCTTTATTAACAGAGCAAATTTTACCGCCGTCCCTATAGCTAAAAACGCAATCTGTTTTTTCTCCGAAGTTTGGTTTTCCTCCTTTAAAAAGGCAAGAATTATATTCATAAGAAATTATAAAGGGGATTAGCAGAGTGCCAGCATCAATATTGATATAGGGGGTAAAGTAGTATTTGAGGTAGAGAAAGGTTCCTTGGATGAAAAAGGTTAATAAAGTAAGAAAAAAAGCGAAAAGATAAACCCTTTTCCCTTTAAGCATACTTTAATAGTAACACCTGAGACGCCGGAAAGAAAATGCTTGAATCTGGCAACATTTTTAACTCCCCTCGCCTCGCCGTAGTCCTGAGTTTATCGAAGGACGAAGGAGGGCCTCGCCTTGCCGTAACCTTGGTGAAGGCAGGTTTGGGCTTCCAAAATAGGCTCGGAAGTGGTATAAAAGGTTATGGAAAAATACCAATGTTTCCCCTTTAAACTTTCTAATGGATTAAAAATTCTTTATCTGCCGATTAAAACTTCTGAATCTGTTTTTGTTTCCTTGATCGGTAAAGTGGGTCGAAGAGCAGAGGAAGGCAGTGAAGTCGGAGCGGCTCATTTCCTGGAACATTTATTCTTTGATGGCACCAAGAAAAGGCCAAACGCTCTTCAGTTGAGCCAATTTTTGGAATACTACGGAGGAGAACACAACGGATTTACCAGTGCCGAAGTAGTTGAATATTTTGTTAAGATTTTGCCTGACAAGGCAGAAGTCGCTTTTGATTACCTTTCTGACACTTTTTTTAACTCTCTGCTAAAGGAAATCGAAAAAGAGAGAAAAGTGATTGTCCAGGAAGCGGCTGCTAACCGTGATAATCCGGCTGAAGTTTTACGCCGTCTGTCGCTCACTAATCTTTATCCCGGTCAACCAATTGGAAGAACGATTTTTGATGAAGAGCCCAATTTAAAAAATATCAATGAAGCTTTGCTTAGGGGTTATATGGATAGAAGTTGTGTGGCGGAAAACTTTGTCCTTTCGATTGCCGGGAATATCAACCGAGACAAGGCAATTAGTCTGGCAGAAAAATATTTTACGAACTTTAAAAAGGGCAAAGAAACTTTTTTTGAAAAAGCAAGGATTAGAGAGAAAGGAGCGATTGAAATTACCCGCAAAGACCTTACCCAAGCCAAGCTTTCTATTAATTTCCGAGGATTTGAGATGAATTCCTACGAAGGAATAGTAGCCCAATTGCTTTCCACAATTATTGGTGGCGGTATGTCATCACGACTTTTTAATAAACTAAGGAACGAGGAGCACTTGGTTTATGCGGTGCGTTCGTTTCATCATCAATTCTCTGATACTGGTTATTTTTCTGTTCAGACTTTTGTGGCCGAAGATAATCTCCAAAGGGCCACCAATGAGATTTTTGTCGAAATTAGAAAACTTTTAGACTATGGCATTACTGATGAAGAACTAGAAAAAGCCAAAAACGTATTTTTAACGGATTTTTTGTTCAGAATGGAAAAGATTAACAGTTACGTTTCATTTTTCAATTCTCAGTTTTTGTTAAAAGGAAAAATTAAAGGAGTTGAAGAAAGAATAAAGGAAGTTAAAAGAACCACGAAAGAAAATATCCTCGAAATAGCCAAATTTATTTTTTCTGACAAGCCAAAAGTTAATGTTTTAACCAAAAGCTTAGAGAAATTGGAGATATCTTAACAACTTCAGCAACATTTTTAACTCCCTTGGGCTTCCAAAATAGGCTCAGAAGTGGTATAAGGATTTTATCCAATGACAAGAATTGAATTTGATCCCATTACTCTTGGAGAAAAAGAGTTTGGTTGGTGGAAAGCTCACTTTGAAGGCAATAAAGAACAAATGCTTCGGTCTTTGCTGGAACATAATATGCTCCTTTTTGGACTTAATCAGGATGAGGCGAGGGAGGCGCTTTTGGTTTTAGCGGAAAGCACCCGATACCATGATTCTCACGATTGGCCAAAAGCAACAGAAGCAGTGAGAAATTATTACCGCATTATCAAAGGGAAAACGGGATTAAATTTTGATCCTCAAAAAGCGGCCGAGCTCGAAGTTGGCTGGTGGCAGATTCATGATGAGCTGGAAGGGACTCCGGATAAATCGAGACTGGCAGAAAAGTTTTCCGAGCTTTACGCTGAAATTTTTAGTCTTGAACCTGAACAACTGAAGGTGGCCGGCGAGATTAAAGCCCAGGCCACTCTCGAGCATGATTTGGCTGAAGATAAAAGCACTTCTGAACCACAAACCGAAGTTCACTGGCAAGCAACCGAGAAGCTTTTGATTGACTTCTATCAAGAACTCAAAAAAGTTCTGGCCCACTAATCTGCAACATTTTTAACTTCAGGAGTTTAAAAAGAGGGAAAAAAGTAATAATATTTACTTAATGCCCAGAAACCTTACTCTCAATGACTTGCCTAAAGAAGAACGCCCGCGGGAACGTCTGCAAAAATATGGTCCAGAAGCCTTGTCCGTATCAGAGCTATTGGCTTTAATATTGGGGAGAGGGGTTAAGGGGGAACCGGTAATGCTGACCGCCCAAAAACTCCTTTCAAAGTTTGGCTCAATTAAAGGAATTTCCGAGGCCTCACTTGAAGACCTGCAAAGTATTAAGGGTTTGGGTTTAGCAAAGGCAGCTCAAATCAAGGCTTGTTTCCAGATTTCAAGAAGACTGGACTTCGAAGAAAATTCAATTTCTAAAAAAAGAAAAAAGAGGGTTATAAATCCTGGAGATATCTTTAAGCTTGTTAAATCTAAAATTACTAAATCTAATAAAGAACATTTTTTAGTTATTTCCCTCGATACCAGGAATATAGTTTTAGGAATTGATTCAGTCTCTATTGGAACTTTAAACGCCAGCCTAGTTCATCCCCGGGAAACATTTGAGACAGCAATTACCCGCCATGCGGCGCAAGTTATTATTGCTCACAATCATCCTTCAGGTGATGTTGAACCTTCTGAAGGGGACATTGAGACGACTACAAGACTCAAAGAAGCGGGAGAGCTTTTGGGAATAGAGGTGATAGATCACCTTATCATTAGCAAAAAAGATTTTTTTAGCTTCAAGGCTAAAGGAATAATATGATTCGTCCCTCTTTTGTTTAAGCAAGACAGATTTTCTCTTCTCAAAATGTTAAAATTTCGGAATCTCCTCTTGACAGGGTGAGTATTAAATAGGGTATTATGTAATTGACCAAACAAAACCCGAATATGAAAAGAAAGAAACTATTCTCGAAATCAAAGGTAACCCCTTTTTTGAAATGGGTTGGAGGGAAAGGTCGCCTTCTTGCTCAATACGAACAATATTTTCCAAAAAAGTTTAACAATTATTTTGAGCCTTTTGTTGGTGGTGGAGCAATTTTCTTTTACCTTTTCAATCAAGGAAAAATTTCAAAAGCGTTTCTTAACGACAGTAACGAAGAACTAATTAATTGCTATAAAGCTATCAAAGATAATGTTCAAGAACTAATCGAAGAATTGAAAAGTCACAGGAACGAGAAACAACATTATTATGCGATTAGAGATCTTGATAGAAATGACAATTTCCATAGCTTTCCAGATTATAAAAGAGCTGCTCGTACAATTTATTTAAACAGGACTTGTTTTAATGGTCTTTACCGTGTTAACAGTAAGGGTAAATTTAATGTTCCACAGGGGAGATATAATAATCCCACTATTTGTGATGAGAATAATCTATTGGCTGTAAGTAATGCTCTTAAGACTGTTGATTTTTTTGTTGGAGATTTCGAGGCTGCAGTTGCCGATGCCAAAAAGGGAGATTTTGTCTATTTTGATCCTCCATATATTCCGTTAAGTAAAACTTCGAATTTTACTAGTTATACAAAAGATGGTTTTAACTTTGAAGATCAGAAAAGACTAGCAGGTGTTTTTAGGAAATTAGCTAGAAAGGGAGTTTCCGTCATGCTAAGCAACTCTGGCGCTGATGGAATTGTGAAACTGTATGATGGATTTACTCTTTACAAGATTATGGCTTCTCGAGCAATTAATTGTAAGGCTGAAGGCAGAGGCAAAATTCTGGAATATCTGATCATCGCAAATTGTTAACTCTGAATCTAGTCGTCAAGATACCAAAGTGCCCCCAACCCCTCTCGAAATTTGCTATTCTTTTTATTTTCTATTGAGACGTATTTGGCAGTGGGAGGTTGTCTATTTGCAATGCTCATGCAGATGTTATCGATTTCTTTAACATTATCAATTGCTTGCCTGACCCAACCTTGATAAAAAAGTGTCGGCGGATCAAACTTGCTTTCACCGGCGTAAGAATAGTTTTGTTCAGCGATGAAAAGTTGGGAAAGATTGGCAATAATTTTTAAGGGATTTAAGAAATGCTCAAACTTTTCGTTAGTAATTCTTTTAATTTCTTCATTTGGATCGTCTCCATAGAAAATATTATCGAAAATCAAAAAAAGGTCTTTTTTCAGATCGGGTCTACTTCTTGCTCTTAGATTTAAGTCAATCATAACTCTTAAGTGATTTGGCCTGAATTTTCTTTCTCCTTCAGTAAGCCAGATTTGAAAATTTTTGCTTCGGTCATAACTTTCAAATCTTTTTGAAAGTTGTGAGGGGCGGAAGATAAAAAGCCTTGTTCCACTCTCTTCAATAATCGTTTTTTCTTCATCAAAGGGTAATGTCTTAACAATTTCTATTAGTTCGTCGTACTTCATAGCTGAAATTTAGCAGAAAATTACCAATTTAGCAACTTTGAAGGAAAGTTTTCTCACATAGATTTCTTTTCCAAGCATAAAGTAGTAGAATCCGAATAAGCAAAATATGTCACAAAGTCTTATAAAAGAGTCGGTAGAAGAATTTATTAAAAGGAAAACTGAAGAATTCTCAAAAAATAATTCAATTCAAGTAAAAGATATTGGCAGAAAAGGAAAACTTTTCTTTGTTCGAGAAGCCTGGACCTTCATGCCACAAGGAAATCTTGATGATAAGGTATTTATTATCGAGAGATTTCGGAAAGATTCAACGGAAGGAGAACTTGCTTATACTGATTCCTGGAAAAAAGGAGCCATTGAGTATCGCATAGGATATTTCATTGTCGGAAAGATTGGAAGAGCTATTGGAAGATGGGTTTGGGGACAATACTGTCCGCTTATTCCGCAAGAAGATTTAAACAAGTTGTTAGATAAGGCTAAGGAAGAAGGAACGCTCCTTTAGCCATTTGATTACTTTACCCTCCCTCCAAATTTATTCGTTCACATAGATTTCTTTTCCAAGCATAAAGTAGTAGAATTCGGGCTAGTGAGATAGATTACTTTAAAAATTCACCAACCTTACGACCCAACGCCGGCTTGCCCCGAATAAACTGAAGGGAAGAAATTGAGATTTTGGAGGAGATAAACCGACTAAGTGGTGAATTAAAAAAATAGACAAGATCTAACTAAGAAATATGAATAGCACAACCATTAAAAAATACCTTAATGATCTAAGGGAAGAGGGTAAATATGACAACGAGTTTATTGACATACTCACTGTTGGTAATGAACAAGACGAAGACGGTGAAGTAATTGCCACAAAAATAATGGGGTCTATAAATAAACGGTATGCTGAAGATAAAAAGAATAAAACTTAGCGGTTTTAGAGGAATGTTAAAACCGCAGGAGCTGGATTTTACAAAGAAGGGGGTAGGCATGCCCTCCCCCCTTGTTTTGTATGGCTTAAACAGTTCTGGCAAAACCTCTTTTGTTGATGGCTTAGAGTGGTTTCTCTCGCAACAAAACGAAATTGAATGGTTAAATCGGGAGGACGCCAAACAAAGGGCTTACCCTCACCAAGAGGCTAAGGAGGGTGAAAGTTTCGTGGAGATTGAGTTTTACGATAGTGAGAAAGAAATTAACACCCTAAGGAAAACTTTTAACCACAAAAAGACAACCCAACCCGACTTATCTTCGGCTGATGATTTTAAGCAAATTTACGAGGCTTTTGTTATTAGACCCTACCTTAGGTATTTGGAGGTAATAGATTTTGTTTACAATCGCACTGGGCTGGAGAAGTATCAAAAACTCGCAAGCTGGATGGGCTTTGAAAATGAATTAGCTTTTCAAGAAAAAATAGCACTTGAAATAGTGCCTGAATTAAAGAAAAAAGAGAAACAACTTGCTGGTAATATCTCATTTCTTGAGGCAAGTTTAAGCAGATTGATTGGTGGTAACATCTTCAGCGAGTTCACAATATTGGACTTTTGTAATGCCATCTTGAAAACATATAAAATTAAACCCTCTGCTAACCTTGCTGATTTGTGGCAACATATCCCCGAGATCAGCAAATCAAAAATATCCTCCTCTGTGGGGGTAAAAGTGGATAAACTTACAGAAATTGAAACAACGTTATCTGCATTTAGCTTTGACACAGAGCTTATAACTGGAGTGGGAGGACTTAAAGAAGCTATTAAAAAGTTGGGAAGGGAACAAAAGCTGATTGAGAAGATTGATGTTATTGATTTATACACTCAAGCGCTGGAGGTTCTAAACAAAACAACAGAGAGTAAAATAAAATGCCCAGTATGTGGCATTGAATGGGAAAAAGAAAAATTATTAGTCCACATTCAGGAGGAACTTAGTTCGTTAAAGAAGGTTAAGGAAGATAGAGATGCTATACTTCGCAGGGCTAACGAATTAAGAGACCTTCTTAGAAAAGAGATTGAGAAAACCAAACAAATCTTCTCAAAATATGATGAAGTACAAAAACTTATACCAATCCTTAATTATGAAAAAATTAAAAAGCATCGTGATAATCTGAATGCACTGGAAACTCTCTTATATGAGGGCGTTCTTACCAAGGAATTTATTTTCTTTGTTACAGAAAAAGATATAGATGCCCTTAATAAAGAAAAAGATTTAATTAGAAAAGACGTTTCTGCTGAGGAAATCAAGATACAGCCTTCAAAAGAAGAGCTACAACTGAGTGAAAACATAGAGAAACTCAATCAAGTTAAAGATAGATGGTACGAAATTCTTAATGCCAAAGCGGAGGCCCAATTTGTTGCAACTCAAATTGAAAATTTTATCCAACTTAGTAATGCTCTGGTTAAACTTGTCCAAGAGAGTATTAAAAGCAGATTTAACGAGACCTCCGAACGTATAGGCAAGTATTTCGGTATTCTTAGGAACGATAAAGACATAAAAAACATTGAAATTGTTTTGAATGAAGAAAGAGGCAGGGCGGCGGGTCGCTCTGCCGAAATTCAGTTAAGTTACTACAACATATCGGTTAAGCCAGCCTACAAAGTTCTGAGTGAGTCCCTGCTTAATAGTCTTGGTCTTGCCGTATATTTTACATGTGTTAAACAATTCAATACTCAGTGCAAATTTATCGTGCTGGACGACATAATGAATAGTTTAGATATTGAAAATAGAGATACGGTGCTTGATTTGATAGAGCAAGAGCTTGGAGATTACCAAGTTTTTTTGTTGACCCACGATTATTACTGGTTTCAAAAAATAATGCGCCGTTTTCCTCAGTGGATAAGTAAAAAGATAAGGGGGTGGGAGTATAACATTGGAGCAAAGATTGATTTTGCTGAGACAACAAAAGAGGAAGTAGAAGAACTTCTTTCCGATCCAACAACGATAGAGGATGGCGGGTTTAAGTTTGGAAGGCATGTGGAGGGTATTCTTAATGAGCTCTGCGAGAATTTATGTGCAGAGGTAAGACATCGCTATGCCAGGAACGATCCCCCAACGACGGAAGAATTATTTGATGCACTTTATAAGAGACTCAAAGATAAAATTGGTAGTAACCATCCGGTTGTTGGAAAGACACTGAATGCTAAAAAGTATGAACCGCTTGTTCGTACCTTTACGGGACATCCTCGTGGAAATTATCCCTCAACCCTTTCTTCAACAGAGGTAAAAAGAGCAATGCAAGAATGGTCCAATTTGGAACAAGATTTGTGGTGTTCAGATTGCAGACATTATATTGAATACTTTAAAACGAAAGATAGCATTGAGTGTCGCTGTGGAAGGATTAAATTAAATAAAATCAATGTGCCAAGTAAAGTAAACAAATAATCATGATTACTTGGCCAACAAAAAAATTGGGAGAAATGAGCCTTCACACTCGTCGAGTGTGATGAAAGCCAAGAAAGGCGTTGAAATAATCATTTGGAAGTTTTATAATGACGGGCTATGATAGAACATTATTATCCGGGTTCTCGGCAAACTGGAACTTCAGAAGGATCGGGGAAATCTGATGCTAGGCGGCCAAGAAAAAGTCAAGAAATTGTTGAAAAAGTAAATCAAGTTTTGGCTGCGATACCTGATGTTCCTGGGGACTTACGAAGAGCGGTTGAGGAATGGTCACCTAATCTGTTTGGTCTAGAATACATCAGAGAAGTCGGCTATCAAAGTTATCTTGATTCGGATTCTTCGTTAGAGCAAATTTGGGGAGCTGCGGCATTGTTGGCTGATGGAGTCGATGCTGCCAGAGGTGAAGGTAGGAGTTTGAACGAAGATGAAATTGAAGAAGCGCGGCGGGCTTTTGTGGAAGCTGCCGAAAAAAGAGGAGAAACCCCTGGCTATTCACATCAAAAGGGCGAGTTGATGACCATTGCCAACAATACAGTGATAATTGCGGCCATCATGGAGAGACTTTCATCTCCGGCGGTAAAGTAATTTCTCAAGTCGCTTTTCAAGTAAGCGGTTTATACCTTCCAGTTTTTGAATTAGTAGCCAGTAGTTAGTAGCTAGTAGTTAGCTTAGATGAGTTTAGTGGGGGAAACTGTCTTGAGGCTAAAAAGTGGTAAATATCCTGTAGTAATTTGACATTGGAGGAAGTTGATGCTACAATGCCTCCAGTTTTGGCAGATTGAAGGAATGAATCTGCTTTAAGTTTGAGTTTTAGCTAGTCAAGATAAAGATACCTCAAGTTCTTACTTTTTAATTCGTATCTTTCTACTATTTAATAACCTTACTCTTTAGGCAGATTTATTCTTTCAATTGGCGAACATCATGGGCTTTAGCCCTTGGATGAAGCCAAAAGATCAAACTTGTCGAGGCTGAAAGCCGAGAATACCCCGCTTTCAAGTCGGGGTAGTTTATTCCTTTAAGAAGTTTGTTATATGCACTCCATGAGTCAACATCAAGCTTAGCCAGGTTTGAACTGTTTTTGCTAAATATTGTTCATGATAAAGAGTTGCATTTCTAAAGACGACTACTTCCAAATTTCTTTTAGCCGCTTCTTTAACAGTTAGCCCAACACAAGCATGGACATTAGCTCCAGTAACGTATAATTTCCAAGCACCTTGCATTTTTTGGCAGAACTCCGGGCTTGAAAACGCGCTCGAATCATTTTTAACTACGATTTCTCCAGATTTGGGGCTCATTCGGGGAACAAGCGCTCCGTATCGGTCTTCTGGGAACATGGTAAAAGTTATCGGGATATTGGATTTTCTTGCCCAAGCTACTAGGTTTTCAATAACTGTTACTACGCTCTCAACATCTTTCCTTGGTTTATTTTCCAGGAATCCCTCCTGCATATCTATTACAACCAAACGTTCTTCGGACATAATTTTAGTTTAAACAATTTTCCTTAAAACACAAAGGTTTCCCAAATTGAACTTCTCTACTAATTGTTTCTGTTTGGTGGAGGAACATTAGTAGTTAGCAGCAAGTAGCAAGTAGTAAGCAATTTTTGTCATATAATTAATCCATGAATTGTCCAAAATGCGGCAACCAAATGGAAATGAAAGTCAAAGATACCAGCCGGGATCCTCGGCGGAAAAAGGAATATGAGCGAATAATTTACGTTTGCCCTAAAGATGATGTTTGGGTAAGAGTGGAGACTCCTATGATATTGAAAGAATATCCGAAGGTGTGAAGGCTATCACACACCACGAGTGTGATAGGTTTACACCTGGCGGGTATAGCAGGTTCAGACCTTCATTTCCGTTTGGGGGTTGTCAAAATCTTCTGCCGAAAATCGAACGTGTTGGTATTGGCTTTCCTTAGATATTTTGGCCGCCCGATCAATATTGCCCGGAAGTTCTTTAAATTGGAAAACTAATCCCTCTTTGACATCCCCTTCAAAAAGACTGGCGATATCCCTTCCACGAAAGTTAGGCCTGGGGCAATAAACCTCGAGGTCTTTTCCGCAGAGCAATAAACGAATCGAAAGAGTATCATCTTTAGTATAGCCTACCGCTACCCGAAAGCCCTTTCTGCCACGCAAACTTTCCTTTTTGCCTATGGTTTGATGAAAAGAGATTTCTTGGTTGAAGATATCAATAAAAGCGAAAATTTTCGGCATGGCGGGAAACTTGGTTAATTGAATACCTCCCAACTTAGGTAGTTGTCCCCTGGCCAGTATTGCAAATTGTTCTCTTTCTTTCTCTTCCGGATCCGCAATTGGTCGATCATGTTCTCTTGTCATAAGAGGTTGATTCTACCACTAATAAGTCTAACCGTCAATGCTATAGGATAGAGAGTAGGAAGTAGTAGGTCGATGATAGGCTTCACGCCCTCCAAGTGTTTTAGGTTTAGACCTCTTGCTCGCCAACTAGTGTTTTAGCCTCAAAAGTGATATAACTTCATTATGGTTAAAGTTCATCTTGATACTGATTTGGGTGGGGATATTGATGATCTTTGCGCTCTGGCGATGCTATTAAAGTGGCCGGGAGTTGAGATTACCGGCATTACTTCGGTTGGTGATAACAAGGGCAAAAGAGCAGGATACATAAAATATGCCCTAAAGGTAGCAGGGAGACAAGACATTCCGGTAAAAGCGGGAGCCGATGTTTCATTGGGGTGTTACCGGATGGAACTTGGTTTGCCTAAAGAAGAAAACTATTGGCCGGAGCCTGTGCCTCCGGTTGAAAATTCCCTTGATGAAGCTTTGGATTTGATGAAGAAGAATATTGAGGACGGAGCGATTGTTGTCGGCATTGGTCCTTTTACAAACTTTTCTTTACTTGAGCAAAAGCATCCCGGAATTTTGAAACAGGCCAAACTTTATCTAATGGGAGGATATATCTATCCGCCAAAAGAAGGATATCCCAATTGGGGAAACAATATGGATTTTAATATCCAGGTTGATATTAACTCTTCCAAACACGTTTTGGAAAATTCTTCTCCATTACTTATTCCTCTAACAGTGACAATAGAGACTTTTTTAAGAAGAGCGTATTTGGATAAACTTAAAAGCGCCGGTCCGTTGGAAAAACTGCTTGCTCATCAAACGGAAGAATTTGCCAGGGAGCACAAGAATGAAGAAACATACGGAAAAACCTGCGCCAAATTGCCAGAAGATATTATAAATTTTCAGCATGATCCGCTGGCAGTGGCGATTGCTTTGGGGTGGCGGGAAGGAATTAAAACTGAAAAACTACCCCTTAAGTTTGAAATAAAAGATAGCTGGCTTTTTGAACAAATTGATGCCAGCGGAAAACCAGTTGAAGTCGTTACCCACATTGATGGGGAAAAATTCAGCAACTATTGGTTAGATTTGGTGGCTTAAATTATTAAGATTCTACACCCCACGAGTGTGAGGGTTAATTGTTTCTGTTTGGTGGAGTCCTTCGACTCGGCTCAGGATAAACAAGTAATAAGTAGCAGCAAATCTAGTTCCATTTAAATCCCACTTTATGATTTGGCGGATAAGGCGGAGTACGATACTTCAATTCCTGGGGAAGATCTCTCAGTCCGTGAGGAAATCTTTCTAATATTTTTTCTTGGAAAGGAATTAATCTTAGCGTGATACCCTCTTTTGCCGCCATTTCTTTCAGGGTCAAAAAGGTTTCTGCCTCGTATGCTTGAGCCCGGCGGTTTACTTCTTGGCTATTTTTTCCTGTGATTTTGTTGGCATAAGCATCTCGGCATTGGCTGGCCATATAGGCAATTATACCTATCTGAGATTCTGGGCTCTCGCGGACTTGTTGTAAAAAATCCTGGGGAATAATTATCAAAGGTTTTGGTCTCTTCTCATTACCCAAAACGGCAAAGCAAACAGAAGGGAATCCCCATTGATCTAATACAACAGGTATTCTTTTGTTTCCGACCAACTTCCACATTAAGGTAACCAATTTGTTTATAGGTTTGTTGGGAAAGGTTCTTTGATCCCTGAGAAAGTCTACAAACGCGTCGAAAGCGCGAGTCATCTCTAAAACTTTGACTTCTTCACTTAAGTTCTGAACCGGAACACCTTCGTATCTTTCAACCAATTCTCTTAAGTACATATGTGCTAATTATAACTTAATATATCAAGTTAACAGTTGTTTCGAGTTATAATCTAATTATGCCTGGGGCAATTAGGCCTCCTTGGATTCACGAAAAAGACTTCAATGGAAAAAAGAGGACCTCTGGCAAAATAATTTTGTTCATGGGGAAATGATTTTGGGACGATAAGTCTACGATGCTATAATTGATTATGAGAAAATTATTTTTAACTTCTGCCGGTTTGCCCCTGGAAACGGCGCCCTTCTTTTCCGAGTTGTTAGATCGGGATCCGCAAGAATTAAAATTGGCGATGATTCCGACTGCCGGTTATCCTGAAATTGATAAAGTTTGTCTTAATGAGGCTAAGGAAGGTTTGGGAAAATCCGGTTTCCAAATAGAAGTTATTGATTTAAAAGTCGAGGATCCGAAGATTGTCAAAAGTAAATTAGAGAAAGTCGATATTATTAATGTTGGCGGCGGTAATACTTTTTTCCTTTTATATTGGGTCAGGAAATGTGGTTTGGATAAATATCTGAAAGAACTTATAGACCAGGGGAAAATCTATATAGGTGTCAGCGCGGGCAGTATCATTATGGGGCCGAATATAGAACTTTCCGGGTGGAAAAAAGAGTGGGATGAAAATGTGGTTAATCTAAAAGACCCGACTGGCTTAAACTTAGTTCCTTTTGCTGTCTCCCCTCATTTTGTTAAAGAGGATCTATCTTTCTTAAAAGAAAAATCAAAGACTGTCGATTACCCCATTATCGCTATCAACGATACCCAAGCGGTAATGGTTGTTGGGAATGAATATAAGATCGTTGGAAAAGGTGAAGAAAAAACTTTTAATTCTTAAGTTTAAGTTTAAAGTTTACACCTTCCAGGTCGAGTAGGTTCAGACCTCCCTAAATCTGACGGGACTTGGTTAATTGTTTTTGTTTGGTGGAGTCCTTCGACTCGGCTCAGGATAGGCCCTTCGGCTACTTCGACGAAGTTTACAGTGAGTTTATCGAACTGCTCAGTACAAGTTCGCTCAGGATAAATAATTAGAAATTCAGAAATTAAGAAATTTTTGGTAAAATTGGTTAGCTATGGCTAGCAAGACCGCTAATCCTTATCTTCATGAAGTGGCGATTACCGCCATCATTGTTAAAGACGATAAGTATCTTATTGTCAGAAGGCCGCTTTCAAAAAAAAGATTTCCCGGCCAGTGGACAGTTCCGGGCGGAAAAATGGAAACCAGCGATTATTTGAAACTGCCTAAAGATACCGAATTTTACTGGTACAATGTTTTGGAGCGGACTTTAAAGCGGGAGGTTAAAGAAGAAGTTGGTTTGGAAATCACTAATATCGAGTATGTAACAAGCTTGGCTAGAGTACATGAAGACGGGGCGCCTTCTTTGGTTATTTCCTGTATGGCGGACTTTGTTTCCGGGGAGGTTAAACTTCAGGAGGGAGAAACCGATCAGTTTGCTTGGGTCAGTTTGAAAGAAGCCAAAAGCTATAAGCTTCTTGATGGAATTTTTGATGAGCTGGCGATGGTAGAAAATAAAAGAGAGGGAATTAAAGAAGAATGGAAAAGACACTAAATCGGGAGGCGTGAAACCTCTTTGTTGACAGAGATAGAGAGAGATGAAATAATACAAGCAATGGAAACAGTTAGCCCTCCGGAACAAGCTCCTGAAGAACCCGTAAAATTACAGGGTGAAACAAAAACCTCTAGTCGAAGAAATTTTCTTTTGGGAGGGCTTATTTTCCTGGTATTTACCGGCGTGATTCTAGTAGTAGCTTTTCTAAATAGAGGAAATATTAGGAAACTAAATTTTCTCTCAAAGGATAAAACCGCCTTAACTGAAGAAGTCGCCTCCGAAACCCCAACCGGCCAGTCAACAGAAGCAGTAGTCACTCCTAAACCCATCAGCCCAATCCCCACCAAGACCCCTAAATCAGAAAACGAATTTTATCAACAGATTGGCAAAAACTTGAAAGCGGTTTTTTAAATGAAAAAAGCCTTATTTTTCTCTTTTTTCTTGTTTTTAACCATATTTTTTATGTTACCCGCCGAAGTGGCGGCTGCTTTTGATGTGAGCAAAATAAAGGAAGTCTGGCTTGTCCGTGGCTCAAATATGACCATCTGCCCCTTTAATAATTACTCCGATGAGATTAAGCAAAGAATTAAAGACGGCCAGCCCTATTACTCGGGAGACGAATACCTAAAGTTTCACCCCAATCCCACCAATGATGCCAGTGACCCGGCCTGCAAAAGCTTTCTTTACGGCCAGATTGAATTAGTTCCCTTTGGTAAAGAGCCAACGCACGTTCCCTCAGAGTATTTGTATATTTTCGACGGCAAAATTATCAGGGAGGGCAAGGTTTTGATATCCCAGCCGGTGCAGTTTGCGGATGAGAAATTCCTTTATAAGAAAGTTTTAACTTTTAAAGTAATTGACGATTTGTTCGGAAACTTGGTTGAATTACCAAATTCCCTGTTTTGGTTTAGGGGGACCGAAGTTTATGGCCGAATTGGAGATGTTTCCGAGGGAGTAGTGGTGGTTAACAATAAGTACTACCGCCACGACGGGGCGCAAACCTTTGTTAACAACGTTCTTCTTTGGAAAAATCCTTCGCCCGTTGCTGAAACTCTGACTCCGGGAGCGGAAGTTAGCCTCCCTGAAGCTCAAGTTACGGTGGTGACGATGTCCACTGAGCCCATTCCAACTTGGTACCAGCCGGGTATTCCCTGGATTAAGGCCCCCTTTGGGGCAGATTATGAGGGGACTCTTTATCCCAATAGCCTGCAAAGTTTTTTTAACCCCCCAGGGAGGTTAATCGGATTTGAGCTGGATTTGCCGGCCAACTTGGCCGGGACTCAGGGTTTGGTGGCGACTCTTCAGTCCTGCAAGGATGCGGTTTGTAATGAAAAAAGTTTTGATGAGGCAATGTTTGTGGTTGACGAGAAAGGCCGGCTCCTTGACAGGATTTTATATACCACCAAGGTTGACTTAAATACGGAGTATTTTAGGGTCAACCGGAAAGTTTATCTTCTGGTTGGTTCCAAAGATTCTCCTAAAGCAAGCGGATCGAAATTCAAATTTTACTTCGGTCCAGACCGCTAGCCTCTAGAACCTTCCCTTTTTAATTAAAACAAAAATTACTCCCCCGACCAGGAGTATCCCCAGGATGGGCAAAAGACTGATTTGCTTTGTCTCGGGCGTTTCATTGGCTTGGGACTGGATTTCGCCGCTAGCGGTGCCAGGGATAACAATGAGCCAGCCAACCTCTGCATTATCAACTTGAATTTTTAGGCTATTGCCGGTTTGCTCAAACGGTTTAGCGGACTGACTGATGGTGGGTGGCCGGGTCAACTCTACTTCCCAAACTTCAACTTTTGAGGAATTTTCCGGTAAAGTAATACTGACGGAAACTGGCCGGGGAAACTTCCCTACCAGGCGGTTGTTTTGGTGATTCCGCACCCGGAAGGCAAAATTAAAAATGACTTGTCTGTTTCCCAAATTTCCGTCTTGAAAAAAGTCATTTTCCCCCTGGAGAATCTCAAAAGTCATCGGATAATTAAACCCCCCCGGGGGAATTTTTACCTGGAGGCCTTCGGCCGAGATTTGGGCTTCCTCGCCCTGAGGAACTTCTTGAGCCGCGATCCCTTTATTAAAGCCAAACCCGGCAATGTCGGTGTCAAAGTCTTGAGAGAGAACGGTCTGGCCGGCCATTCCTAAAAAGACCAGAAAAAGAAAAACCGGGAGAACCTTTTTCATTTCGGAAGGAGCTTAACGGCCCAGACCAAAAATTGGATGAAGATGAAGTAAGAATAAGATTAATTAAAGTTAATTAGGATTAATGGATTAATTGAGAATAGGTTTGGTCGCGCCAGGCGATGGTCAGTTCGGAAGCGGCTTGGTCGGAAATTTGATTTCGGTTAATTTCCGACAAAAGATAGGAAACCCTTGAGCCGGTAGCGGTTTTTCGCTGTTGGCGTAGGGGAGAAAGGCTGAAAATTTCCTTTCTCACTTCGGGCGAAAGAAGTAAATCTCTGATTTGCAGTTCCCGAGCTTGAGCATTCGTAATTCCCAGTTGGCTGACAAAATCATAATAACAGGTTAGGTCCAAAAGGCTTCTTCCTAAAGATTGGGCTTTCCAGGGGGAATAATCCCTCAGTCTTTCGGCGGCTGGGGGCTGTCTTAACGCCTTAAGACCTGAAAGGATTCCTTGATGAACTGCCTCTTTATCCTCTCCGGTAATTCCGGCAATTTCCGGGTAGTTTCTCACAATTCCATCATTTAGGCCAAAGTGTTGAATGGGAAAATCTTTTTGGTCATTTTTCAGATTATCCAGCAGGGCGGAAACCAAAAGCTTTCTGGTTTTTTCTGCTTCTCGGGAAATACTCCCAGTTGGCTCAAAATGGGGATTACCCAGAGTCCGCCGGATTAAGCTCCCTTCCGGTCCTTCTTTTAAGAAATCCTTAAAGTAATCGAGATGACTTTCAAGATGTTTTCGGTGCCAGAATTTTTTTTGTTTTTCGTTTAAGGACTCTAACTTTAATTTCAACAGTCCTCTTAAAAAGAAAATGCTCAAAGATTCTTCGATGGTTGAGGCAAGTTGAGGCCCAAAGACATATATAGGCCGGTTTCGGCCGTGGACTAAAAGGCTGGCAAGATTGCGGCTGAATGTGGATTCCGGCCGCTGTCGGCCTTCCAGCTCACGAGTAATCAAATCGGAACCGACTGTCCCTTCCGGAAAATAAAAGCAACTTAAGGTCATCAAGGCGGCTTGGTTTTCATTATTCGGGGAGATTTCATTTATTCTTTCGATTGACATAACTTAAAGTAAAGTTTGGAAAGATGAAAGTTTCGACTAAAGAATGTAAAGATTAAGAATTAATTTATCGCCCTTTTTTTGCTAAACTGGAAATATGCGGGTTATTCTCCGGTTGCTTTTGGCGCTCTTTTTGGTTTTGGTAGTGATTCTCTTAGTCGGCGGGTTTTTCTGGTGGCTTTCGGGCGGCGTTCCCTCCCGTGCGGCCCAGCCGGAGGATTTAGGTATTGAATACAGTGGCCTAGACCGGCAAGTGGCCGAAAGTAAGACGGGCGTAAAAACAATGCAAATTAATTCCGTGGAGGGTTATTTCAAAACGGTCAGTTACGAGGGCAGTCATCCGGTGGAAACCGTTTTCACTCAAGAGGAAATAAGCGCTTTGGCTAACGGGGGCGCTTGGCAATATTACCCCTTGAAGGCGGTTCAAATTAGACTCAATTCTGATAGCAGCCTTGAAGCGTCAGGTTGGGTTTTAACGGAGACGATAGGTGATTATATTGAAGCGACCGGGGGAGTTGATAGCCTGGTGACAAGACTAATTAAGCTTCTCGGTTTTAATAAACAAAACCTCCCCTTTTATCTTAAGGGATCGATAGCAATTAAAGACAATGAACTTAACCTGCGCCTGCAAAAGGCAAAACTTGGCTCCGTGCCTCTCCCTCTAGTCTTATTGGAAGGAAATTCAAGGGCAATAAATGATTTTGTTAAAAGGCAGATGCTTTTTGTCCAAGGGCTTTCGATAGACTCGCTGGAAATTAAAAACAGACAGTTGGAACTGGTGGGGACGCTCCCGGATATCGAGCGAATTTCCGTTTATTAAAGTTAGACGAATTCTTTCTTGACGTTTACTTTTTTTTTACGCTAGTTTCACAATTTTGCGGAGATAATGCGCTATGACGCTGAAAAGGCTTGCCTTTACGCTTCTTATCTTGATTTTGGGTATTTTGGGGGCGGCCTCTCCGGTTTTCGCCCAAGGGCAGGTAGGAACGGTAGTTTCGCCCGACCAGATTATCGCTGCCGATTATTTTGCCTCGGATAGCACCGTCACGATAGCCGGAACGGTTAATGGCGACGCTTATCTAGTTGGCGGCAATATTTTAGTGAGCGGAACCATAAACGGTAGTTTGCTGGCGTTGGGGGGAACGATAAATGTTACCGGCAATGTGACGAATAATATCCGGGTAATTGCTGGTCAGCTAATTGTTTCCGGCCCAGTCGGGGGAAATATTACCTCCTTGGGGGGGACGACTAATTTAACGGCCGGGGCCAATGTCAGCGGCAGTTTAGTGGCCGGAGCGGGCAATGTTTCCATCTTTGCCCCCCTTGGTCGGGGGATTAATGCCGTTGCCGGTCAGATGACGGTTGGGAGCAGCGTGGGCGGGGATGTTTCGGCTTATGTCGGTCAGTTGATTTTGACTCCCAGTGCTCGAGTGGCGGGAGACTTGACTTATTGGAGTGATTTGGATGCTCAAGTTCAGTCGGGGGCCGAAGTAGCGGGAACTACTACCAGAAACACGCCGCCAACGAGAGCTCCTCAGGAACCACGCCAACCGATTGACCGCGCCCAAATTCAGGCCGCTTTAGCCCGGGCCGCATTTATCGCCCGCTTGGTTGACTTCGTTTCTGCCTTAATTATTGGTCTTTTGTTGATTTATGTTTTTCCGGTCTTCACTCAAATGACGGTTGGGACAATTAGAAAGGAGCCTTGGAAGAGCTTAGGCGTGGGTTTGCTGACTTTGATTGTGACGCCGATAATTGGCTTTATCTTGCTGGCCTTGATTGTGGGTATCCCTCTGGCTCTCATTCTCTTCGGCCTCTATTTAATTGCTCTTTACGTCTCAAGAATTTTCGTCATTCTTTTAGTGGGTGAGCTGATTTTGCGAAAGGCGTCCCCCGGTTGGGCTTTGGTTTTGGGTCTAGTTTTGTATGAAGTTATTACCCTGATTCCCTTTTTGGGCCCCATTGTGGTCTTTTTTGTCCTCCTCTTTGGTTTGGGGGCGATTGTTTTGGGAGAAAACAATGTTTACCGGCAGCTTCGAGGCAAGAATTTAGCCTAATTTCCTTCTTCCCAAATAAACAAAAATTGTGCTAGGATGGAAAAGTAAGATTTCTTGAAAATTTCTTCTTGTATGAAAAAAAGGCTAAGCCGCTGTTTCCGCCTCTTGCTTACCTTCCTGCTAGTTTTTTCCTGGCTTTTTGCCTCCTGGCCAGTGGTTTGGGAAAACCCCAGGATCCCTCCCCAACTAAACCAGGCCGAGGCCTTAAATAAATTAGACAATTCTGGTTTTGCCAGCGCTCTTGGAGCAGAATGGCACGTTGATGCCGGGAGCAATAGTGCGGCGGAGAATACTTATGGTCGAGTATCTGACGGCTCGTCTCAAGACGGTGATGGTTATGACTTTAAAGGTCAGTGGACTGGAGGCAAAAACAATCAGAACTGGACAAAGTGTATTTGGCAAACATTTACCCCGGCGGTGAATGTTAAGGCGAAGTTGCGTGGTTACTATAAAAGGATAGTAGTTGGGGCTCTCGACAGCAATGAGGTTAAACTGGAATTACTAACCGGTGTTTCTTCTTGCACTGATGGCTCAGTGGTAGCAACTGCGTTTGATGATACGGGATTAGTGAATGATGCCAGCTGGCAGGGCGGAAGTTGGACTTCCACAGCTAGTTTAACCGGCGGAACAACTTATTATGTGAGGATTTATTGGAAAGGGGTAGCTGATAGCGGTGAGAGTGGGGGGGGAATTGTAGATGCGATACAGCTTAATGTTTCTCCCGCTAGTCTTTCCGCCTCCACTCCGGTAGAAACGACTAATATCTCGCTCTCCTGGACCGCCAGCACGGCGGGGACCGGCGCACCCGGATTGAACGCGACCACGCCTTACAAAGTTTACCGTGATGGTAGCTCGCCGGTTTCCACTTTTTTGGCTAACGCGAGTACGAATTCTTATGCTGACTCTTTGACCACTGGCAATACGACTTACTATTATGCTGTTTCCGACTTGGATACTAATAGCTTGGAATCGCCACTTTCAGCTGAGGCAACAATTCTGACTTTACCTGGTATACCTGGAACGCCCACTTTCTCTGATGTGACAGGTACTAGTATTACTGTCAGCTGGAGCGCTCCTATGGGTGGAGCAGGTAGCTATAAAGTGGACCGGGCGCCAGATTCCGGTGGTTCACCCGGAAGTTGGTCAGAAGTGGGCAGCGGGGTAACCTCTCCTTGGACCAATAATACCGGCCTTTCCTGTAATATCACTTATTGGTACCGGGTTCGAGGGACCAACGCTACTGGTGATGGGGCTTACTCCGGTCAAGCGAGCCAAACGACGGGGGCTTGCGGGGTTTCCATTAGTCTTGATAGTGACGGGACAGTGACTTTTGGCCTGTTGGGAGTGGGCAGTTCGGCAGATACTACTCCGAGTGGCAAAAATGATGTTGAGGTAATCAGTGT
>DATKVM010000004.1:0-89784 GCA_035530075.1 Patescibacteria group bacterium | reverse complement strand
TTTAGAAATAATTATGGCAGTTTTGGTACTTGCCGTAATGAAAAAAAGAAAAGAATAATTAATGTTGGGAATGTTTCTTCTATTTTTCTTGGTGATATTATTGAAATAATAAGGGGATTAAAGGAAAGACCTAAAAGAATTCTTCTTGCCGGAGATAACAATGGTTGTAAAAAGCCTTTTAAGAAAGCCTTGAATTTAGACTCATCCGAGATTGTTACCGCTGGATTATTAAAGCCAAATGATTTCTTATGGAATTTTGAACATGATACTCCCAAGATGGGAAAATTTGATTTAATCTTAAGTCAGGCGATGCTCGAACATTTGGTTAATCCTTATAAGCATGTTGAAGAATTATCAAAGCTTCTTGTTAAAGGAGGGCATTTGGTTGTTCACACCGTTATGCCGGGTTACGATTACCACCCGTGTCCAGTTGATACTCTAAGATACTATCCAGATTGGTTTGAAGAAGTTGCCATTAGATTAAAATTGAAAATCGAAAAAAAGGATATAAGGAATAGCCATATTTTTTACGTTTTCGAAAAATAATCATTTGAAACTAACAAAATGATAAAGTTTATTAAGCTAATTTGTAACTCAACAAAATTTTCAAAGATTTTCCATGCTCTTATTTCTTGCCTTAAAAAAGAACTTAAAGAACTTAAGGACTGTGAATTTGTTTTGGATTTGGGTGGCGGGCCAAACCTTCCAATTCAAAAGCATCTTTCAGGATGGAGTTTCAAAAAAATGCGGTCTTTGGATTATGAAAGCAGAGGCTTGGCCGGTTTGAAGTTTTTAAGGCAGGAAGTAGAGAATGAGTCAATGGGGGATGATTTAACTACTTCAATTCGCTTTTGGCCTCGGCCATTTTGGTTTGCAGTGGCGACCTTAAGTCAGTTAATTACTTATTTTGTCCCAGAGTTAGCCTTTGAACTATTCAGTGTAAAAAGGAAATGAAATTTTTCGTCAAGTGGCTCTCCTTTTTAATTTCCCTTCCCTTTCGATTTAAGGGGGGGAGGATAGGAAAGGACTCGTATATTGCCCCGGGTTATGATTTTTGGTTCGTTAACCTTGGTGGAGTCGAAATTGGTGACAATTGCGCTATCGGCAGAAATGCCTGGATTGAGATGATTGGCCGAACGGCAAAGTTGAAGATTAGCAACGGCATCAATATCGGTCGGAATGTGACCATTTCTTGTTCTAGAGAAATCAAAATTGGGAGAAAATGCCTTTTGTCCTACAATGTTTCTCTTTTGGATCACGACCATGAACTTTTTTGTCCTGATATTTCTCCGATGGATTCCGGTTTGTCGGTAGGGAGAAAGATTATCATTGAGGATGATTGTTTTATTGGGGCTCACAGCTTTATTCTCAAAGGAGTTCACTTGGGGAAACATTGTATTGTTGGTGCAAATAGTGTGGTGACAAAATCTTTTCCGGCCGGCTCAGTTGTTGCGGGAAGTCCAGCAAAGTTAATTAAGTCTCTGAGGGAAGAAAAGAGATTTGGCTATAACCATTTATTAAAAAGTAAAAAGAAATAATGAAGAAAATAAGTCTTGTTACTGGAGGGGCCGGGTTTATCGGCTCTCATGTTGCCGATCATTTGTTGAAACTGGGGCATAAAGTTATTGTAATTGATGATTTAAGTGGGGGCTTTCTGAAAAATGTCAACCCAAGGTGTGAGTTTATTAAGGAGTCGGTTACTAATCAAACTGCCTTGGAGCGTGTTTTTAATACATACAAAATTAATTACGTTTACCACCTGGCCGCTTATGCCGCTGAAGGGTTAAGCCATTTCATCCGGAATTTTAACTACGAAAACAACCTTGGGGGGTCAATAAAGCTGATTAACCTGGCTATTAAGCACGAAGTTGAGCACTTTGTTTTTACTTCGAGCATTGCTGTCTATGGTGAAAACCAGACGCCGATGATAGAAACCTTAGAGCCAAAACCTGAGGACCCTTATGGGATTGCCAAATACGCGGTCGAGTTAGACCTAAAAGCTGCCAGTAAAATGTTTGGCCTTAACTATACGATTTTTCGTCCTCACAACGTGTATGGTGAAAGGCAAAACTATGGTGATCCTTATAGAAATGTTTTAGGAATATTTATAAACAATCTTATGCAAGGTAGGCCGATGACAATTTTTGGAGATGGAAAGCAGACCAGAGCCTTTACTTATATTAGCGATGTTGCGCCTTATGTTGCTCTTGCCGTAAACACGCCCCAGGCTAAAAATGAAGTAATCAATATCGGTTCCAGTCAGCCTTATTCAGTTCTGGATTTGGCCAACATGGTGGCAAAGGCAATGAAAGTTGCTCCGAGCCTTGAATTTTTGCCAGCTAGAAAAGAGGTGGTACACGCTTATCCCGATCACCACAAGGCAAAAAAGATTTTTAATATTAAGAAGACCGTGAATATTAAACTGGGAATTAGAAGAATGGTTAACTGGGCATTGAGAAACGGACCGCTTCAGCCAAAAAAGTTCGGTAATATTGAGATAACAAAAAATTTGCCTCCAAGTTGGCAAAAACTTGTTTAGCTAAAAAACTTATGCCGATATGAAGAAAAAGCAAGAGCAGGAACTGACAATCTCTGTGGTTATTCCGGTATTTAATGCTTCATCAACAATAGTAGAAACGCTTAAAAGCTTAAACACACAAGCAGATAAATTTAATGAATTGATTATTGTTAACGACGGATCCACCGACAACTCGTTAAGTTTAATAAAAGATTTCTTAAAAAATAATTTTAAGCGGCATAAAGTATTACTAATAAGGCATAAAACTTCAAGAGGATTGGCTAATTCTTACAACGAAGGAATAGGGTTGGCAGACAGTAGTCTGATAATAACAATGCATTCAGATGTTGTTCTGGCAAAAAAAGCGATAGAAAAATTGGTTACTCCTTTTAAAGACAGCGAGGTAGTCGCCTCTTACCATGTTGTTAATCATCCCTTTGATATTTGGGAGAAATACAATTTCTGGCAAAAATGTTTTTTTTCAAGACTGGTAGGTAAAAAATTCTCTGGTCTTGATGGAAAATTTGATTGTTTCAGAAGAGAGGCGATTTTAAAGATAGGTCTATTTGATTCTCAAACTTTTTTTAGAGCTGGAGAAGACGGAGATATCGTCATTAGATTAAAAAAAATTGGAAAAGTTATAAAGACCGGGGCGGAAATTGTTCATTTACATGATATGGATCCTGGCTTTGGAATTAAAAAAATCATCTACAAACAGGCCCAGTACTCCGAAGCTCAAGGCGTACATTTAAGGAAAGGTCAAATAACAACGCCCAAGCAGTTTATAAAAGCTTTTTTTAGAGAAATATTACTACTTTCTTTGTTGATCCCTTATTTAAACCAACTTTCCATTTTTTTGATAGTTTTTTACGCCTTTTCTTATTCTTGGGCAATGTTCAAATATGAGCATTCAAACCCCAAAATTATGTTGCTACCTTTTCTAAACATTTACTTATTATTTGTTAGTTTTTTTTATTCAATTGAGGGTTTTATCAGTGGTCGCCAACGAATTTAAAGAAACTGGCAAATATGACTATTGTTTTAATGAATTTGTTTTTAAAGTCATACCTTCGGCAAGTGAATGCTTAGATATTGGGTGTTGGACAGGAAATTTAGGTCAAGTTTTGATCAATCAGAGAAGGTGTTTAGTAGATGGCGTTGATTGTAACCGCCAGGCTCTAAATATTGCTAAAAAAAGAGGTTATAGGAAAATTTATAATTTCGATCTTAATCTTAGGCATTTCTCAAAAACTATTCGTTCAAAATACGATTGCATTATTTTTGCAGACGTTTTGGAGCATTTAATTAATCCCGGCGAAGTCCTTAAAGAAGCAGGCAATCTTTTGAAAAAAGATGGTCTAATAATTATTTCTATTCCTAACATTGCATTTATTCAAAATAGAGTGAATTTGCTTTTAGGAAGATTTGAGTACAACTCCCGGGGCGGATTAATGGATGTCGATCATTTAAGATTCTTTACTAGTAAAAGTATCCGCAAACTTTGTGAAGATGCGGGTTACAAAAGGGTAGAGGTTAGAGGTTATGCGTTAGTTAAGAACAGATTCTTTTTTTTGAGATTTTTAACCGAAATTTGCCCATCGCTTTTTGCCCTACAATATTTGGTTAAGTTGAGCAAATGAGAAAGGTAAAGATTGCCCTTTTTATGTTGCCACTTTTGACCCAGGGTGGAGGAGCGGAAAAATACTTCATTGAATTGGCCAGGAATCTTTCTTCTCGGAGAAAGGTAAAAGCGGATGTGATTACGATGGATGAGGATTTTTTCAAAGTTTTTGCTCGGCTGCTTTACCTCTTTCGATTGAGATTGTTCACTAAGATTGATATTTCAGGGAGAGAGAAAGAGGAAGATGTCAAAAAGAGATTAGGGAAAGCTTCTTGGGTAAAGTCCCCCCTGGGGGGATTAAAAACAATTTTGAGTCAATATAACGTCATTTATGCTAAAAACGAAATTGTCGATTTACTTTTATTAAAGTTGATTGGTTATCGAAATCTACCGCCAGTAATCGTTGGTATCCATACACCACTTTTTTATCCGATTGGGGGTTCACTAGATACCAAAATTCATAATTTCCTTTACTCCAGTTTACTTTACCGTTGGCTTTTACAGGGGGTGAAATTTGTTCATGCTTCAAACAGTTTTACCAAGGAATATGTTGAGAGAAATTTTAGAATCGAAGCCAAATTGATTTATTATCCCTTTGATATCGAGGCGATGAAACGGGAAGCGACGAGCAGTCGAACCAATCTAAGTTTCAACAAGAGAAAGATAAATATTGTTTTCGTTGGCAGATTAAGTGAGCAAAAAGGGGTAGACATTCTTATTCGGCTAATTAAAAAGATAGCGGTCAAGGGTAAAGTGGCGGAGAAGATAAATTTGAATATTTTTGGCAGTGGAGACGAAAAGTTTGAGCAAGAAATTAGAGAGTTAACGAAAACTTATCCTTGGGTTAGGTTTTTCGGCCATATTGAGCATCGTCAGATTGCCTCAATTTTATCAAAACAAAATTTATTGCTCTCAACTTCAAGGTGGGAAGTCTTGCCATTTAATATTCTTGAGGGGCAGGCGATGGGGCTGCCGGTAGTTGCCTTCGATATTGCCGGTCCAAATGATATCATAAGAAATGGCGAAACTGGTTTTTTAACGGCCAGTGAAACAGAAATGGAAAAGAAATTGGTTAACTTTGTCCAAGGTCAATATTTATTTAACAAGGTGACCATTAAAAAGAATATCAAAAATACTTTTTCTCCAGCTGTAATTTATCCGAAGTTATTTTCGATGTTGATGGAGTCGGTAAAGTAGAATGAAAAAACTAAATTTTGGTTGCGGTAAGAATATAAAAAAGGGTTATGTTAATGTTGATGTAACTAGGTTTCGGGGGGTGGATAAGGTTTTTGATTTCAATAAATTTCCCTATCCATTTACTGGTAACTATTTTGATGAAATTTATTGCGACAATGTTTTGGAACATTTGGAGGATATTCCTTTAGTGATGAAAGAACTTCATCGAATCACTAGGCCTGGAGGGGTCATCAGGATTATTGTTCCTCATTACCACGCCTATGGCGCTTACAATGATGTGACGCACCAGCATTATTTTTCTCATTTATCATTTGAGCCATTTTATGAACAAAAGGCAAGAGGAAATTATTTTATAAAAGAGAGATTTGAATTAAAGAGTTTGAAGCTAGTTTCAACAAGGTTGGGTAAACTCTTTGTGTTTGATTTTATCAGGAAGCCGCTAAGTTTTATTTTCGGCCAGATAGTCCAAACAATAGACCTTGCTTTGATAGTAAAAAAATGAAGGGTTAAAAATGAGAAGATTCAGAGAAACCACCTTAAAGCAAATCAGATTTTATGTTTCTCCTTACTTTTTGCTTAGATATTATCTCTACCGGGATATTAAGGTTCTGGAGAGAAAGTATCATTTTTTGGGAAGTACTTTGGATGTCGGGTGTGGAGTAAAGCCATACCAAAAGATTTTCAGCAAAATTAGCCAATATCAAGGGATTGATTTTAAAGATTTTTCTGTAAACAAGGATTCTAATTTAGGGAGCCCAGATTTTTTCTTTGATGAAACTTACGAAAAAAATTTGATTCTTCCTTTTCCGGATAAGTCGTTCCAGAATGTATTTTCTTTCCAGGTCTTAGAACATCATAGGGCTCCCAAGAAGTTTATTAGCGAACTTTTTCGGGTGGCTAAGAAAAACGGCTTAATCCTTTTTTCTTTTCCTTTTATTTTTGGTCTTCATGAGCAGCCGAATGATTACCAGAGATTTACAGAGTTTGGACTTAATGAAATTTTAAAAGAAAACGATAGCTTTAGAATATTAGAGGTTAAGAAACAGGGTTCCTTATTTTCGACGATTACAACTTTGATTAGCGTTTATCTGAATGCCTTTGCTTCTAAAAGCAAATTAAGTTATGCTCTTAGTATCTTAGTTTATCCTTTCTTCTTGCTGCTTCAGTACTTGAGCCTCTTCCTTGATAAAGTCTTTAAGTCAGATGAGGTTTTTCTAAACTATTTATTTTTAGTAAAGAGAATTAAATAAAGATGAAAAGGAAATTAAGTCAAAAAATTTTTTTTAAAACGGTTTTGGACAATATTGTGCCGCTTGTTCTTCTCCTTGTTTCTTTAGTGATAATCGCTCCTTACTGTCGACCCGGCATTATCATAGGTAGCGGTGAATCCGCGCTGGCAATTAATCCGTTTTCGATTAACCCTTTTTCTACCTGGAATGAACATAAGAATTTAGGGTCTTTTTTTGGCGGCCAAAGCGCGATTTATCTTTTTTACTTCTTTTGGAAAATTCTTAGTTTATTTTCTTGGTTGGTGCACCCGTCAATAATATTTATTTTCTTGTCGTTCTTTCTGCCGGGTCTGTTTTTGTATTTTCTTTTGGTCTCTAATTTCGAAAATCAAAACAAATTGGTTTATTTGCCGCCTTGCTTGCTTTACTCTTTTAATATTTATCGGGTTACTATCTCTTATCTTAATGAAAATATCTCTCTTTTTTTTATCTTTATGCCTTTATTCTTTTTGTTCTATCAAAAACTATTGGATAAAAAGGAATGGAAGTATGTTTTTATCTTAACTTTGATATCCTTGCTATCTTCCACTTTAGGTAACAATATGGCGGTTTTTTTAATTCCCTATTTTTTGCTGGGCCTCTATTTTGTCTATTACTTACTTTCTCATAGGAACTTGGAGATGAAAAAATTGATAATCCTTAATGTTGTTTTAATTTTATTGGTTTTGGCTGGTAACTTATTTTGGTTGAGCCCTCTTTTACAAGCTTTACTCCAATCTTATCAGGGAACGGTGGAAGAAATTCAGAAATACGATTTCACCGGAGCAGGAACTTTTCTTGAACATCTCCGATTTATGGGATTTTGGGCCTGGAGGAGTGGTTATGCCTATGATTATTATTTCCCTTTTTTCGCCAGTTATGACAAAGTTTTATTACTAGTAACGACCTCTTTTATTGCCTTGCTCTCTTTTGTTTATTTAATTTTTTTAAAGTCAGAGAAGAGTAAAAACCTAAAAATCTTTTTTACCATATTAGCCGTAATTTCCTATTTTATGGTTGTCGGTAACAAGGGCCCAACCGGTATCGTCTATAGATATTTATATAATCATCTTCCTTTCTTCAAGATGTACCGGGAGCCTTATGCCAAATTTATGCCCCTTTTCATTTTTGCCTCGGTTCTTGGCTTAAATTTTTCTCTTAGCTATATGGTGAAGTTTTTCAAATCTTCCCTGGCCCGAAATATCTTTATTGGCTTGACTAGTTTCATTATTTTAGTTAATGTCTATCCTCTTTTTACCAAAGAAGCAATCAGATTTCGTCGCTGGAACCTTTATCAACAGGGTCATGTTTTAAAAGTTCCGAAATACTGGGAATCAGCGGCAGATTATTTGGGTAAATCCAAACTTGATGAACAATTTTTTTTATTGCCTTATAATTTCTACTCTACTTCTCACAACCTTGAATATGGGATTAATGTGGTTGGTAATCTGGCGGATTATTTAATGAGTAATAAACTAATTCGGGGCTGGGAACATGATAAAAGTGATTCAGGGAAAATTATCAGAAGTCTTTTTGAAACAAAAGAAGCCGATTGGCAAAGATACTTGGGTTTGCTGGGGGCGAAAAAGGTTTTGGTTGAAAATGATGTGGAATGGCGTTATTCAGAGGGCAGGATATTTTCTCCTTCGGTGACGGAGAAACTAATGCTTAGCCAGGGTTTTAAAAAGTTGGCTAATTTTGGATTGTTCAATATCCAGTATTTGTCACGGATTCCGAATGGGGATCCAGTCGAGCTTTCTCGTCAATGGTTCTATCAAGAGTTAATGGGTAAGCCGGCCTTAGTTCTCTACCGTTCAGACTCTCAAAATTTTCTTCCCCATTTCTATATTTCAAAGAAAATCGTTTTTTCCGAGGAAAAAATTGAAGAGTTGGTAAAAATTGTTAGCAACCCTAACTATGAAATTCGAACGGCAGTCTACTTTTCCAGCCAGGTAGGTAATTCCCAAGAACTCCTTAAGCTGGACGTTAATGATGCTTCAATTCTGGAATTTAAAAAAATCAACCCGACTAAATACAGAGTGGTTGTTCACAATGTTAGAGGTATTTTCCCGCTCGTTTTTAACGAGACTTACCACAAAGATTGGAAGCTTTATCTCAAAAATTTATCAACTTTCAATCCCTCGCCGAACGTCGACTTCCTAAATAAAGATTATAGGATCTTCGATGGAAATGAAGAGGATCAGGCTAGCAAGGGAGAGGTGGTTGAATTTATAGGAAAAGGTTGGCTTACCACTTTAGGTGATTTAAGGGAAGACAGAATTGATTTTATTTCCAAAAATTTTCAAAACTCGATTCAAAATGATAATCTACCAGAAGGCAAACTCTTTGAAACCTGGTTGTCGTCAAAGGTAGCCCAAGTTCCTGACAAAAATCATCTGATTGCCAATGGGTATGCCAATTCCTGGATTATCGACGCGGAAGAGATTTGCCAGCAAACAAGTTTTTGCCGAAAGAACGATGATGGCAGTTATGACTTTGAAGTGGTGGCGGAATTTTATCCTCAAAGACTTTTTTTCCTGGAATTTGGGGTATCGAGTTTAATATTTTTAGCCATAACTGTTTATTTGGCATATCATCATATTGAAAGGAAAAATCAACAACGATACTGATTTTTCTCGCGGAAGAGCAACCCTCGCAACTATTTCTGGCTTAATATGTCTAAATTCAAAAAATATTGGTGGTTTTTGGCAGCTCTTTTTTTGTTTTCTGCCTTTGTCTTTTTTAAAAGTCGCTCCGGAGTGGTTCTTTTTGGCGACAACAATATTAGCCTTTGGAAAGAGAACAAATACTTACTAAACCCTTATTTGTGGATTGATAATGACTACGGTTATTATTTCCCCCTCTTTATTATTAGTTTTCCTTTCCAAGTAGTTTTCAGGTTATTAAATTTGGCCTTTGATGTTTCCTTGGTCAGTAACCTTTATTTCTATGGAGCGATTTCTTTCTTTTTGCTGACCTCTTTATATTTGCTCCGAGGAATTAATGACAAAGCTGACAAGATTGATTATTTAATTATTGGCTTGTATTCAATTGCCAGTCCGTTGATATCTTCTCAATTGATTGGCCAGAGTGATATTTGTTATTCCCTGGCTTTTATTAATCTTTTTATCGGGTATTTGTTCCGGGTCTTTAAGAAAAAGAATGTCACTTTAGATAATGTCTTCATTCTTTTTTTGTTGATACTCTTTGTTAATCTTTACATTTTGAATACCGTTTTATTGCTGGTAATTTTACTCTTCCTTCTGGTTGTATTTCATCAAAGGATAGTTAAAGAAGGCAAATTTAAGCTAGTGGCCGCTTTAATTTTATTCCTTGGTTTGAATTTTTTCTGGATTATTGCTCCGCTCTATACGCTGATAAGCGGTTTGGGAATTGGAGAGTCCGTGGGTTATGATTCCTTAAAAACCGGGCTTTATGTTCTGGTAGTAAGTAGTAATGCGGTTAAGGCGTTTACCCCATTCATGATTGCTCCCCAATATACAACAAACACTGGAAATCCCTTCTATTTTTATTCGAACATCTATGTTGTTTCGGTAACGCTGTTTCTTTTTGTTTTGGTTATCTATGAAAACTTCTTAAAAAGGGAAAAAGATAAACAAGAAAAGAAAATACTAGATTGCTTATTGATAGTGATGTTAACTTTTTATGTGTTTTCTTTGGGGGTTAAACCCTACTTCAAACAGTTTTTTTGGTTTTTTTGGAAATTTATTCCTTTCTTCAGCCTTTTTAGGGCCATCGTCAAATTTTTATTCCCGATGTATTTTGCCTTCGTTATTTTGCTGATTTTGGCATTGAAAAAAGTTAACGAGAGGAAAAAGTTTAAACTATTACTTCTTCTTCTTATTGCCCCACTAGTTCTAGTTTATGCCCGTCCTGGTTTCTTATGGCTGACAAGAAATTACCAGATTCCTAAAGACTATTTGGAATTTGAAAAAGAAAGTAAGCAGGAGAAGCTGGTGGGCTATTATAAAGTGCTTCCCGATAGACCTTCTCCTGGTTTCGCCTATACGGCCTTCAATTGGAATCCTAATGGTTCTGACTCTTCTAATGTTTTGTTATTTTACAGCCGACAAGATATTGCTTTCCGCCCTCTTAACGCTGAGACGATTGATTCATCCATAGCTAATTTATTTTGTTACAAACGGATTGGTTCGGATAGCGATATTGTCCAACTTAGTCAAGTTTTGGGAGTTCTTAACATTAAAAAGATTGTTTTGCAGAAAGATGTGAGATATTCCCCTTGTAACTTCGAAATGATTGAGGGGTACAAGAAAGAACAAATCGGAAAACTTGATATCTTTATCCCAAAGAATGAAGATTTTGTTCCCCGAATATATATTCCCCAAAAGGTGGTTGAAACTCAGGAAAATACAGATCAATTAATAGAAATATTGTCCAAACAAAGCACTCAAGGTTCTTTAGCGGTTTTTTTCTCCAAGGACAGTAATGAACTTATTAAGGAATGCTTAGGTCAAGCGGGAGATAAGAAAGAATTCCCCATCTTAGAGTTTAGGAAAATTACCCCGGTGAAGTATAGGGTATTGGTGCACCGAGCTCCAGAAGTTTTCCCGATTGTGTTTAGTCAAAGTTACCATCAATACTGGCGAATGTATGTCAAGAAGTTCGATCACTCTTTGACAAAAGGTATAGACCGGGAAACAGCGGATTATCAAATACTTGAGGGAAACGAGGATGTTCAAGCAAATAAACAGGAACTAGTCGATTATGTTCAAAAAGGTTGGATTACCAGTTTGGTCGAATCTTCCAATAGCAATATTGATTTTGTCTCCAAGAACTTTAAAGGAACGATTCAAAATGACAATCTTTCTAAAGGGAGAATTTATGAGACTTGGTTCTCGAGATTTAACAAATCAATTTTTGAAATCTTCCCAGAGAGCCATTATCCGGTCAATGGATATGCCAATTCTTGGTTCATTGAAACCCAAAAAGTTTGTTCTCAAAGAGGTTTTTGTAAAAGAAATGCCGATGGCAGCTATGAGCTGGAAATGATTATTGAATTTTGGCCCCAAAGACTGCAATATCTTGGGTTTATTGTCTCGGGATTAACTGTTGTTGGTGGCCTTAGCTATTTCTTTATTAGTCATTTATTAAAAATATTGAAAAAATAAAAAATGGAAAAGAGAATAAGGAAGTTAGCCCGGAACTTATCGAAAATAAAATACCATTTGCCGTTTGCCTTCTTCTTTTTTGTGATAATCGACATTGTCTTTTTCCAATTGAATCCGAGCGTTTACTTCTTTTTCCATTTGTTTTGGTTGGTTATTTTTTGCTTAGTTTGGGGGCTAGAGAGCCGGTTTCTCTTTGCCGGCTCATTAGTTTTTTTGATTTTATGTCCGTTTTTTATTTGGTTGAAAAGGGTAGGTTGGGCAGAAGATTTGGCAATTGGCTGCTTTTTGTTTTTAGTGACTGGGTTTATTCAAAGATTAATGGAGAGAAAATTTAAGTTTTTGATTAAAGTGGATTTTGATAAATTTTGGGAGAAACTAGGAAACGAGATTAGAATGATTCAGCGAATGGATTTGGTCGAAAGGCTTAATTTCTTAGTCCGAAAAAGCAAAGGGGTTTGGCTAGGGGTTTCGCGGACAGCTAGGATATGGCTTTTTATCTTATTGGTGGAGTTGATAGCTTTGATACTTGCGGTAGCAATAGAAGAAATTTTTTATTACCGGTATTTTTTTGGAGAGAGTTACCTAAAACAACTAGCCAAATATTTGTTTCCGCAAGCCAAACAGATGTTTCTAGCGATATTGGTTAGTTGTTTGGCGATAACGATAATCAGAGCAAAAATCTGGCTGAAAAGAACACTACTTATTATCTTGCTGATATATATGGCTTCGATTGAAAGAGGAACTTTTGCTAGAGCGAGAGAAAGATTTGAGCTCAAGCCTTACATTTTAAAGATTGTTCCCGATATTGCCTCCAATTGGATGGAAGTAAAAATTATGGGTCACAATTTTGATAATCTTCCTTTTTCAGGAAAGGTTCTCTTAGGAGGAAAAGAGCAGAAGATTAAAGTTTGGAATGACAAAACGGTCGTGATTGAAATTGACCCTATTCGCTCGGAAAGCGGTAATCTCGTCCTTACCAGACAGCATCCTGATAAAGGGCTTTTAAAAAGCAATGAAATCAGTTTTACCCATTACGATAGCCGAAGGGCGACACCAGAAGAGAAGAAGAGGTTTTGGGAAATGATAAAATTAATTAGCAAATGAAGAAAAATTTACCGTTTCTGGTTATCATTTCCGCCCCTTTGTTGTTCTTGCCCGCCTTAGGGAACTTTTTTTCCGGTGACGATTGGTTTCATTTAAATATTTCTCGGATTACTCATTGGTCGGAGTTTTTAAACTTTTTTTCTTTTTTCCCCACTTCTCAATCAGCCGCCTTTTATCGGCCAATTCCGTCTCAAGTCTTTTTCTTTGTTTTTCATTCGCTCTTTGGCTTAAATTCTTGGCCTTATTATCTCTTTGTTTTGGCGATTTTTGGCCTAAGCTTATATCTGGTCTATTTGCTGGCAAAAAAAATTAGCGGGAGTGAAAAGTTGGCCTTACTGACTCTTTTCTTTTACGCTTTCTCCGTCACTAATTTCACTCGAGTCTACTTTCTTTCCGCTTTTCAGGAAATTGTGATGGTGGTTTTTGTTTTGCTAGCCTGCCTTTTTTACCTAAAAGACGAATCAATAAAGAACACTCTATTTTCGGTTCTGTTTTTTATTCTGGCACTGGGGAGTAAAGAAACGGCGGTAGTTTTGCCATTGATTTTGCTCTTAATAAGCTGGTGGGAGAAAAAAATTAATTTCCGGCGGCTTTTACCGTTTGGCTTAATTTTGGGCCTTTACCTTTTCTTCCGATTCTTTCATTTTGGAGGGGTGGTGGGTGAGAGCTATCTTTGGGACTTTTCGCCTAAAAGGGCCTTAAATACTTTGTTTTGGTATACCCTTTGGTCTTTCGGTGCGCCGGAGTTGCTGGTCGATTATGTTTCCAGCGGCTTTCGGATTTTGCCCCGATTTTATACTGACTTTCCAATCTGGTCTTGGACGATTTTGATTTCTGTTTTATTGACCTTAGGCAGTTTCCTTTGGTTAATGTTTAAAAAGATCAAGAAAATAGATAAGCTTTTGGTTTTTGGAGGAGCAATTTTTTTGCTGGGGTTATCGCCGGTCCTTTTTTTGCCCTGGCATAAGTTTACTTTGGAGCTAACTTTGCCGATGGTCGGTTTTAGCCTACTGCTGGCAAAGATTTCTTTGCCCAAAGCTAAAAGATATCCGGTTTTCGTTTATTTCTTTTTGTGGTTAAATTTGTCGATGAATTTCTTTACCTACAAAACCCATTATTCAGTCAACCGTTCAAAAATTGCCAGAGAAGTTTACCGTTATTTCCAGACTACTTATCCGCAGTTCCCTAAAGAGCAGGCTTTTTGGTTCGTCAACGATGAGGAAGTAGCCATTAAAGAGTGGGGAAGGTCGAAGCAAATTGCCCAGGTTACCGCCGACGCCAACCTTTTTGAGGTTTTATATAACGATAGGAAGATTGATATTTACTTTCAGGACAAGGAAGGCAAAATCCCTGCGGGAAAGAAAGTAATCCCTATTAAATCAGGGATGTTTTTGCGCTAAAATATTGCCAGATGAAACTTGACAAGCAAAGAAAGATAATCCGGCCATTTTTAGTTGTCGCAATTCTTTGTTTGGCTTTAGCGTTGCGAGTTTATCGTCTTAATTTAAATGCTCCTTCGCTTTATGCGGATGAAGTTAGTGGCCACTTCTTAAATTGGGTGAGTTTTGCCTTACCATTTTCTTCTTTATTGAACTGGCTTTACATTAACTTGATTGTCAGAACTTTTAGCTTTACTTGGTTGTTTGGCTTAACTCCGTTGGGGGCGAGATTGCCGGCAGCAGTATATGGCACGGCCTTAGTTGCTTGTCTTTATTTTTTTGCCCAGAGCGTTGAAAAAGAAGAAGGAAAAAAGGATCGACTGGTTGCTTTACTAACAATAATTTTGGCTGCGGTTCTTCCGTGGGGGATACATCTTAGCCGGATTGGTCATACTGCCATTCCGATTATGCTTGTTTTTGTCTGCCTGCACTTGATTCTTTACCTTAGAGCCAGAGGAATAAAAGATTATCTGCTATCAGTTGGCCCGCTCTTGGTGGCCACTTATTATTATTCCTCGATGTTAATAATCTCGCCCATAATTTTTCTTTTAATATTAAAACAGCTCTGGTCTCAACTTTCCCGGTGCCAAATTAAACTGCTTTTCCCAACTTTATTAATATTATTCGTTTTTTGGGCATTAGTATTTTCTCGCTGGGGGGCAAGGGGAATTGATTTAGCTATTTGGCGGGATGTTAATGTTACGGCTGATACTAATATCAGCCGGGGACTAGCAAGGCTGTCAGAGCCCACCATTTTTTCTCTTGGGCAAAACCCGGAAGTAATTAACCGCTTTTTTTATAATTATCCGATCTCGGTAATAAGTGTTTTTGTGAAAAACTATCTTTCCTTTTTTTCACCGGAATTTCTTTTCTTAAAGGGTGACCCGGTTTTGCGCCATTCCAGTGGTTTGGTGGGGATATTTTTCCCCTTTCTCCTCCCTTTTATGGTCCTGGGTGCTTTTTCTTTGTTTCGTTCCAGCAACCGAAAAATAAAGGAAATGTTTTTAATTTGGATTTTAATTTCGCCGGTGCCTGCCGCCATTACTAAAGACGGTTTTGGCTATCTTCTCAGGGTGGCAACGATACTACCTTTCTTGACCTATTTGGCGGCACTGGGATTAACAGAATCGGTTAGAGTGATTAGGGGGAAGTTGATGAAACGTCTGTATATCGTTGGGCTGGTTTTAATCAGCAGTTATTCTGTCTTTTATTTTTTGTTTGGTTATTTCCAGATTTATCCAGCCTTAGCGGCAAAAAGCCATGAATTTGGCTTCAAAGAGGTCTCTGATTTTCAGGCAGCTCACGATTCAAAGCCATTGCTAGTAATTTGGGATGGTTATTATCCTCATTCTTATTTTCGTTTCTGGCAGGTCACTCCTGCCAAGGAGTATTTCCAGTTTGTTCCGAGGAATCTTCAGATAAACCAAACAATCTTTTATCAGATGTTCCCCAATTTGTTTTTCTCTCTCCCCAAAAATGAGTTCGACTTGCAAGAATTTGTTGGGAAAAATCTCGTGTCGTACCTTGCCTTCCCGGCTGATTTGGCGGAAAAATTTTCTGACTATTCATTCCTCAAATTTTCTCCTCTGGCGACAGTTTTCTATCCTGATCGCTCGGCCGCTTTTTTTATTTACTCCGCTGAGCGGTTCGAAGGAAAGAGATAAAATCGATGAAGGCAAAATATTGGGTAACAATTCTGGTTCTTGTTGGTTTTATTTACCGGATTGTCGGCCTTGGAAGTAATTTTTCTTTTTGGACTGATGAAGTGCATGTGGCCATATTTGCCCGGGCAATTCTAGAGCGGGGACGGCCGGTTTTAGCCAACGGTTATTCGACCGGCGTTTATCAATGGTTACAGTATTGGCTCAGCGCCACCTCGGCAAAGATTTTCGGACTTAGTGAATTAGGAATCCGCTTTCCTACCGTCGTTTTCGGGACTTTGACCATCGTGGCAATTTATCTTTTGGGGAAAGAATTGTTTGACTGTCAGACTGCCTTAGTCGCCGCCGCTTTTACGACCTTTCTTAGAATAGAAATCCTCTGGTCAAGACAGGCTCGCCCCTACCAGGCACTACAATTTTTTTATCTTTTGGGAGCTTGGTTTATTTTTCGGCTATCTCAGGAGGAAAGATTTAATTGGAAATACTTTCTTGGTTTTCTCTTTAGCGGGGCTTTGGCTTCCTTAATGCACGGCTTGGGGTTAGTTGTTTTTGGAGTCGGCCTTACTTTTTTATTGGTTTTTCGGCCAAGGTGGCTTGAAAGAAAGTGGGTGGGATTTGGGTTATCCTTATTTTCTTTTTTTCTCCTGATTTTTAAATCTCAAATATTTTCTGTGGCCTCTTTTTTAGGGAAAACTGACAATCTTTTCTATTACCGAGTATTTCTTTGGCACAATTATCGGTTACTGTTTTTTCTGGCCGTTATAGGTTTTTTGTTTTTAGTTTTCCGAAAAAAATTAAATTGGCAGTTACCTTTTTCCTTTTTGATAGTGCAGGGGATAATCATTTCCTTTTTTCTGAATCAGCCGTTTACTCGCTATCTTTATCCTATTTTCCCCTTTTTTATCTTGTTTTCGGCTTTTGGTCTAACGGTGGGGATACGGTTGGTTTGCGAAAGGATCAAGCGATTTTTAAAATACTCCTGGCTTGAATCTCTGGCCATTTTTTGTCTAACCCTTTTAATTATTGTCTTCGGAACAAAGTTTGCTCCATTTCCCCAAAAAAGTTATTCCTTGAATGAAGATATGCAAGAGATTCCCGAGGTGGATTGGAACAAAGTTTATGGTTATATGAAGGAGAAACTGAGCCAGGATGAATCACTCAAACTGGTGGCCAACTGGAATGACTTAACAGTTTGGTATTTGGGCGAGGGGAAGCTGAATTATCTGGTCAGAAAACCTTCGGAAAACCCTCAGGTTGAAGATAGTTTATCGGGGGCAAAAATTATCTATTCTTTGACGGAGCTTGAAGAAACGGTAACGGAAGGAAAAGGATTATTGATAATTGATAGTTGGGATAATCAGGTGCCTGAAGGAGTGAGGGGATATGTCCAGACAAATCTCAAAAGGGAAATAATTCTTGATCGACTTTATCCCTTTCAGCCTCGTTATTGGTCAGTGGAGGTCTTTTCTTGGGGGCAAAATTGAGTTTCGACTAGAGAAACAGTAAAATTTAGTGAATGATAATCGGCAAAGTTGCTCGCAATACCTTTTTTCTTTCCGTTTCTCAAGTTGCCAGCCGGTTAATAGGATTTTTATATTTTATTTTTTTGGCCCGAATTTTGGGGGTTAGAGGCTTTGGTGTTTATACCTTTACGACCGCTTTTATCTATAACTTCGTTCCGGTAGCTGATTTTGGGGTTGAGAGGTTAGTAATGCGGGACATTTCCCGCCAGCCGAAAGAAGCTCGATATTATTTATCTCGCCTCTTGCCTTTAAGAGTTTTTTTGGCCATTTTTGCCTTTGTTTTGGCCGTAATTTTGGGTTTAGTTCTCCATCAGCCCTGGAAACAAATTCTCTATTTAGCTATTTTCGGTTTAGCTCTTGTTCCATATAATTTAACTTTACTGTTTGCCAGTTTTTTAAACTCTCGCGAAAAAATGGGTTATTTAGCGGGGGCCAATATTGGCCTTGTTTTATTGACCGCTTTCTTTGGAATAACTTTCGGCTACTTGGAAAGAGGACTCTCCTATATTCTTTTGGCTTATCCTTTAGCCAACCTGCTGATATTGGGAGTTTTTTTAATTAATGGTAAGTCTTGGGGAGTTCCATTCGGTTGGATTATCGATTGGCAGTTTTGGAAAAAAAGCTTATCTCAATCTTGGGTTTTTGCTTTTTTCCTGATTGTGGCCGTCTTTTATTTGCGCTTAACGACAATTTTGGTTAATTTAATTAAAGGCCCCGAAGCGACTGGTTTTTACAGCTCTGCTTTTAAATTTGTCGAGGCAATGATTCTTATTCCCCAATCCTTAGCCTTAGCTCTTTTCCCTCTTTCTTCAAAACTAATGGTCGAAAATAAAGGACAACTGAGAGGGGTTTATGGAAAAGGTTTAGCCGTTTTGTTCCTCGCCTCTTTGCCTTTCTCTTTAGGGCTGATTTTTGGGGCAAACCTTATTATAAAATTTTCCTACGGGGTAAATTATTTGGCGGCCAGGCCGGTCTTGGCCGTTTTGGGAGTTGGATTAATTTTCTTTTTTGTTAATGCTTTGGCCGGCAATGTAATTCAGAATTCTAAGGAAGTGAGGAAATTTTTACCATTTGCGATTGTAAACTTTTTGATTACCTTGTTTTTTGCTCTGATTTTGATTCCGCGTTATTCTATTGTTGGGGCGGCCTGGGCAGTAGTGGGGGGAGAAATCTTTGGCTTAATTATTAATAATTATTTTGTTTTAAAGGTTCTTAAATAATGGTTAAGCTTTCAATTGTCATTCTTTCTTGGAATACGAAAGAACTTTTAAAACAGTGTTTAGAATCATTAAAAAGAGAAATTCAGACCGTAGGGGGAGCGGAAATAATCGTTGTCGACAACGGCTCTAGCGACGGCAGTCCCCAGATGGTGGAAGCGGCTTTCCCCAAAGTAAAACTGATAAAAAACAAGGAAAACCTTGGCTTTGCCAAAGGAAACAATTTAGGGCTTAAGGAAGCGGTCGGGAAATATATTATGCTCCTGAACTCGGATACAACAGTTGGGAAAGGGGCACTTAAAGTCCTAGTAACTTTCCTGGAAAAAAATGGAGAAGATAACTTAGCTCTTTCTCCTTTGCTCATGTTGCCTAACGCTCAGCCCCAAATTGACTATTTTATGCACTTTCCGAATTTCTGGCAGATATTTTTGTACCACCATCCGCTTTGGCGCCCGATTGCTCTGAGGGTCGGGCCAGTAAGGTCTTTAATTGCCCAAGAGCCGGCCAAAGAGCCCTTCGAAGTGGAACAGCTGCCGGGAGCGGCGATTGTCGCCAGCCGGAAGGTTTGGCAGGAAGTAGGAGATTTGGATAAAGATTATCATTTCCTTTTTGAAGATGTTGATTGGTCGTGGCGAGCGCAAAAAAAAGGTATTAAGCTAATAGTGATTCCGGAAGCGGAAGTTGTTCATTTTGGCGGTGGTAGTTGGCGAAAAAAACTTAAGGAGAATGCGAGTCGCTTTTATTATCAATTTTTTGCTTCTTTTTTACTTTTTGTCCAAAAAAATTATGGCTCGCGGGCGAGAACTTTTTATAAATGGGCGATTATTAGCAGTTTTTTTCTTACCCTTAAACCCATCTTGGCTTTTAAATTTTGGTGGCATAATGGCCGACAATTAAACCTATGGGGATAATTGCGGTAATCCTTTTAGCTTTTTTCTTGCGATTAATTAACCTTAGCCAGTCGTTATGGTTAGACGAAGCAGTCCAGGCAATAACTGCCAAGGAAAGCTTGGCTTTTATTTTTCAGGAAATTATCGGTGATTTTCACCCACCCCTTTATCACTTTTTAATGCATTTTTGGGTGAGAATCTTTGGGAGTAGTGAAGTTGTCTTAAGAATGCCTTCGGCCTTGTTTGGAGTAGGGACAGTTTTCTTTGTTTATAAATTGGGGGAATTGGGGGGATTGGGAAAATGGGGGAAACTGGTGGCCGCTTTATTTTTGGCGACCGCCCCCTTCCATATCTATTACTCACAAGAAGCGAGGATGTATAGTATGGCTTGCTTTTTGGTGGCGGGGTCAATGTACTACTTTTTTAAAATTAACGAATTAACGAATTTGAAGATTAAAAGATTAGATTTTGTCGCTTCTTATTTCGTTTTCTACTTCGTTTTCACCCTTTTGGCTCTTTATGCGGACTACTATGCTTTTTTGGTCCTCGCGGCGCAGGTTTTAGTTCTTCTCTGGCAAAGAAAGTATAAATTTCTTCTCGCTTATCTCTTATTGCTTTTCACTTATGTTCCCTGGTTACCGATGTTTACTGCGCAACTCAAGATCGGAATGGCCGCGACCCGGGCTTTGCCCGAATGGGGAGGACTGGTTAATTTGTCTTTTGTTAAAGCCTTGCCTTTGACCTTGGTGAAATTTACTCTTGGCCGAATAACGATTTTTGATAAACGGTTTTACTCGGGAGTGATTTTGGCGATACTGGGAGGGCTGGGGGTTTTGGGGACGCGGATATGGAGGAAAATTAGAGGGGATAAGGAAGGTTGGGGGAAGGTGGTTTGTTTATGGTTATTTTTGCCTCTCTTGACTGCTTGGATAGTTTCGCTTCTCATCCCAAACTATCAGCCTTTCCGGCTACTTTTGACTTTACCCGCTTTTTATCTGCTTTTGGTTTGGGGGATTTCCGCTTTCAAAAAAAGAAAGTATCAGATTTTGGCGGCCGGGGTAATTCTGGTAATAAACCTTCTTTCTCTTTCAGTTTATTATCTTAATCCCTATTTTCGGCGTGAAGATTGGCGGGGGACAGTGAAGTATTTAGAGGATAAAAATGATGGAGTAGCTCTTTTGCCTTCGGAAACTTCCAACTGGCCGTGGCGGTATTACACTCAGGAAAAGGTTGAGTTAATAACGGTGGCTACCGGGACAACTAAAATTGAGTTGCCAATGTCCCTGCCGGATACCCCAAAACTTTATTATATTCGGTACCTAGTCCCTCTTTTTGATCCCGAGGAGCTAATTTTGGCAGAGCTAAAGCAAAAAGGCTATACTAAGGTAGGGGAAAAAAGTTTTAATCAAATTCCGGTTTGGGAATATCAAAAAATTAACTAATTTGTCAATTAATGAAGGTCGGAATTGATATTAGTCAGATTACCTATGAAGGAACAGGGGTGGCGGCCTATACCCGCTCCCTGGTAAAAGCCCTTTTGCGGGTAGATAAAAATGATGATGAGTTTGTTCTTTTCGGTTCGTCTTTAAGAAATCGCCGTCCCTTAATCGAGTTTCAAAAGAGCTTGTTAGCCAAAAATGCTAAGATCAAGTTCTCTTTTTTGCCGCCAAAACTGCTGGAATTTCTTTGGAATGGAGTCCATATTTTTCCAATCGAAAACTTTATTGGTGAGGTCGATGTTTTTCATTCTTCTGATTGGCTGGAACCGCCGAGCCGGAAAGCCAAAAAGGTGACCACTGTTCATGATTTGGCTGTTTTTAAATATCCGGAAACTTTTAGTCCGCGTGGGGGCCACAACATTGTGGAGAACCAAAAGAGGAAATTGCATTTTGTTAAACAAGAGTGCGACCTGATAATTGCTGTTTCGGAGACGACCAAACAAGAGGCGATGGAAATCCTAAAAATTCCCGAAAGGAGAATTAAGGTTGTTTATGAGGCGGCAGACCCGATCTATTATCGGCGCCCGACTGCCGAGATCGCGGAGGTAAAAAGAAAGTATCGTCTCGAAGAGGACTATCTTCTTTGTGTCGGCACGCGGGAGCCGCGTAAAAATTTAAACCGAGCGATTATGGCTTTTGCTGAAATTGCCGTCGCCAATAAAGGTCTTTCTTTAGTGATTATTGGAAAATATGGCTGGGGAGACGATAGTTCAAAGTTCAATCCTTCGACAAAGCTCAGGACAAGAGTTCAAAGTTCAAAGCTGGAGACCAGGGTGAAAACTTTGGGATTTGTCGAGAAGGAAGACTTAGCTCGGCTTTACAGCGGGGCGAGTGCTTTCATCTATCCTTCTTTATATGAAGGGTTTGGTTTGCCGATTTTGGAAGCAATGGCTTGTGGCTGTCCGGTGATTACCTCAGATTTAGGAGCGATGAAGGAAGTAGCGGAGGAGGCGGCCTTGCTGGTGGATCCGGAAAGCATTGAAAGCATTGCAGGGGAAATTTCCAAAGTATACCGGAACAAAAAGTTACAAGAAGAACTTAAAGTAAAAGGTCTTAAAAGAGCAGGGGAGTTTAGCTGGGAAAAGACAGCGCTGCAAACATTAGAACTATATCGAGGCTTGACGAATTAAAAGCTTAGGATGAAAAATAAAGCAGAACTGATTTTAATTGTCATATTGTTGCTGACAGCTTCTTTTTTACGTCTATATAAAATTGATCGATTAACTAATTTTCAATATGACCAGGCGAGAGACGCCTTATATACAAAAAGATTAGTTGTAGATCACAAGCTACGCCTTATTGGACCCCAGGCTTCCCCCGGATTTTACACTGGTCCAGCATATTATTATTTAATGGCTCCATTTTTATTTCTATCCAGACTAGATCCAGCGGGAATTGATTTTGGGGTAGCCGTTTTTAATATTTTTGCAGTTTTACTCTTGTATTTTCTGCTTAAGAAAATAACCAACAGCTCTCTAATTTCTTTTGCCTTGTCTTTTTCATATTCGGTTCAGCCGCAGGTTCTTTGGCAGTCGAGATTTTCCTGGAATCCCAATTTGACGCCTCTTTTTATGCTTCTGTTTATTTTGGGCTTTTTACTGGTATCCGAAAAAAAATCATCGGGCTGGATGGTTTCTTCGATTTCTTTGGGCTTTCTTCTTCAACTCCATCTTTCAACCGCTTGTCTGATTCCCATGGTTTTGTTCTTTATCTTTTTACAGAGGAAAAACAAAAAGATTTTTGACCGTTGGTTCTTTCTTTCTTTAGGAGTTTTTATGATAATGATGTTGCCGTTTTTAGTGATAGAACTACGCCATGATTTTCCCAATCTCAGGAATCTCTATAAATTTGTAACCAAAGGACCTGATACCAACTTACCTCCACCGCCACTATTTCAAGGTATTTGGGAGAAATTGCGGTTTCTTTTTTCAATATTACCTTTGGGGATAAATAAAAATTTAACTTCAGCTTTGGTAGTGGCGGGAACCCTGATAGCTTTCTTTTATTCAGTTAAAAAGGAAAAACAGAAAAACAAAAACCTTTTGGTATTTTACCCAGTTTTGTTTTTAATTTTAATGTCCGTGGTCTACCGGGGCAGCTTTTTCCAATATTATATGACATTTTTATATCCTGTAACATTTCTGATTTTAGGGGTGATTTTTTCTTCTTTTTTAAAGAGACAAGTCCATTTTTTATTTTTGCTCATTTTATTGCCGGTTATTTTCTTAAACATTAAAAAAGATCTTAATATTTATAAAGCAGGATCAACTGTGGGTAACCCTAAAAGTGTTGCTGCGATAATTGCCTCAGATAAGGAGGCCAATGTTAATTTTAATATTGTTGGTATCAGAGGCGATGATAGGTATGACCATAATGGAGTTGATTACCGCTATTATCTTGAGACTTTTTATAATAAGAGGGCTTTAGACTGGGATATTGTTGATTATCAAGATTCAAAAATTCTTTATGTTGTCAGCAATCTAGGGGAAATTGACCCCTTAAAGTCAAATATTTGGGAGATACAACTATTTAACCCAAAAGATTTGGTTGATCAATGGCAGTTAAATGAAAATACAGTAATATATAAGTTAACGAATTAAAAGAATAATAGTATTTAGTATCTAGCATCGACAAACCTTTTGTTTTAAAAACTAATTTTCGAATTATGCTAATCGGGGTTGATGCCAATGAGGCAAACCAAAAAAATCGGGTAGGAGTCGGCCAGTTTGCTTTTAATGTGATTAGACAGCTGGAAAAAATTGATAAAAGAAATTCCTATCTTCTTTATTTAAAAGAGCCAGCTTTGCCTGACTTACCGAAGGAAAGAGAAGGGTGGCGATACCGAGTTTTTGGGCCGAGTAAATTATGGACTCAAGTAGCTCTTCCGTTGAAACTATTTACTCAAAGAGAAAAGCTAAGCGTTTTTTATAGCCCCAGCCATTATGCTCCTCGCCTCTCCCCTTTTCCAACCGTCATTTCCATTATGGACCTTTGGCATCACCGTCATCCGGAGCAATTTGCCAAAAAGGACCTCTATCAATTAAGGAAATGGGAAAGCTATTCAGTCAAAAGAGCCAGCCGAATTGTTACCATCTCTGAATTTTCCAAATCGGAAATAGTCAAGATATACCAGTACCCGCCGGAAAAGATTATGGTCGCCTATCCAGGATACGAGAAGTTCAAAGTTCAATCCTTCGACAAAGCTCAGGACAAGAGTTCAAAGTTCAAAGTTGAAGGAATCAAGCAAAAGTATGGAATTGAAGGAGACTATTTGCTTTATCTGGGGACACTGCAACCAAAGAAGAATTTGAAGGGTCTGCTGGAGGCTTTTACCTTGGTGGCCAAGAGAAATAATGAAGTTAACTTGGTCATTGCCGGTAGGAAAGGGTGGCTTTATGGAGAAATTTTTCAGAAAGTAAAAGACTTGGGGTTAGCGGATAAAGTTGTTTTTACTGGCTTTGTGGAGGAAGAAGAAAAACCATATTTGATAGAGGGAGCCAAGGCTTATATTTTGCCTTCTTTTTATGAAGGATTCGGGATTCCGGTGGCGGAAGCAATGGCTTTGGGGGTGCCGGTAGTGGCCGCCAATATGGCAAGCTTGCCGGAGGTAGGTGGGGAAGCCGCAATTTACTGTAATCCTCGCCAGACGGAAAGTATCGCCGCCGCAATAGAGAAAGTTCTGAGTTTGAATAAAAGCCAAAGAGATGCGATAATTGCTAGAGGGCGGGGGCAAGTAAAGCAGTTTTCGTGGGAGAAATGTGCGAGAAAAGTTCTGGAAACACTTGAAAGTCTAGATGGCGCCAACTAATATGTTTTACTCTAACAATATCCATCTTTCCTCACGTGGTCTGAGCTTCACCGACAAGAACGACCGTTTACTTTCATTAGGAGAGGCGATAAGCAAGGCTTTAAGGAGAGTGACTTCCTGGGGGGAGGATTTTGTTTTACTTATTGTTGACTGGACAGGCTATTGCCCTTTTTGGTTTTGGCGAAAATTTATTTATTCTCTGGCCGGCCTTAAGATTGGGAGAAAATCTAAGATTCATTTTGGGGCGAGATTTTTTAATCCTAAGGGTGTCAGCATTGGTGAGGATGCTTTAGTGGGGGAGTTTGCTTTTCTGGATGGTCGGGCGCTGCTAAAAATCGGTAATCATGTCGATATTGCCTCTCAGGTCTTAATTTATAACTCCGAGCATGATTTAGAAAGCGATGATTTTCGGGTGGTGGTCCAGCCGGTGGAAATTGAAGATTATGTTTTTGTCGGTCCGCGGGCAATAATCCTGCCGGGAGTGAAAATCGGCAAAGGGGCGGTTGTCGCGGCGGGAGCGGTGGTAACTAAAGAAGTCGCTCCTTTTAAGATTGTTGCCGGTGTTCCGGCGAAAGAAATCGGCGAGAGAAAAAATAAAGAGCTTCGTTATCGTTTAGGTCGTTCAAGACTATTTCAGTAAATTAAGATGATTTCAAGAAATAAGATGAAGAGAGCAGGCCAAATTCTCTTTTTTTTAATTTTTTCAATCGGAACGATTTATTTAGTTTTACCGGCCCCTAAAGACTTTCCCCCTTTACCTTCGTCGGTGAAATCAACAGAGCCGGGGGATACGGTGCAGATTGCCAATGTTTCCGCCTACTATACAGACACTTTACGGAAAGAGGTGGTAGATTTTTACCAAGATTATTTTTCTCGATCTCCTTTTTTAGATATCCCCTTAATTACTTATAAACTGAATCACCCGCCAGAAAGAATTAAAGAAATCCTCCGCGAGACTCAGCAAACGACTTATGTGGAAGAATTTGTTCACCCTTTTAGGGAATCGCTTTTTGTGAGTGGTTTTGAGTGGGACAATGACCCTTTTACTCGGCCTGAAAGAAGAGTGAAAAATATTTTAATTGTTGACGGTAAAGTTTATCAGTTTAAGGTCACTCTCTTTTATCAAGAATCAAAAGTATGGCAACGGCTACTTATTTTTTATTTGACCTTGGGAGTAACTTATCTTCTTTATCGCGCTTATTGGGAACTTTTCCAAAGATGGCAAAAAGTAAAGTAAAGCTTTCTATTATTATTCTTTCCTGGAACACGAGAGAGCTTTTAAACCAGTGTCTTAAAAGCTTGGAACTGGGTCCAGAGGTAGAAGTGATCGTCGTAGATAATGGTTCGACTGACGGCAGTGCTCAGGCGGTAAAGAAAGAATTTCCCGGGGTTAAATTAATCATTAATAAAGAAAATTTGGGTTTTTCCAAGGGAAATAACGAGGGGATTAAAAGAGCCCAGGGGGATTATATTATGCTTTTGAATTCCGATACCTTAATAAAAAAGGGGGCAATTGAGAAGCTGATAAATTTTTTAGATGAGCATTCGGAAATTGGGATTGTAGGGCCGAAACTTTTAAATCAGGATGGGAGTCCTCAATCTAATTGTGGCCGTTTTCCTAATTTACTGGTGGCTCTGGTAATGCTTTTCGCCGAGCATTGGGGAGCGGACAACTTTGTTCGTTGTTCCCCAGCCAAATCGGGATTAGCTGATTGGCTGATGGGGGCAGCTTTTATGGCTAGAAAAGAAGTTTTTGAAAAAATTGGCGGGTTAGACGAACAACTTTTTATGTATATGGAAGAAGTGGAATGGTTTTATCGCTCTCGAAAAGCCGGTTTCTTAACCTACTTTTTTAAAGAGGCAGAGATTATCCATTTGGGTCGTGGCAGTGCCAAGCACGGCAAAAAGGACCCCATTATTAATATTTACCGAGGGCTTTTATATTTTTATCGGAAACACAAAAATTTTCCGGAACTTTTTATTTTAAGATTAATGCTTAAGACAAAAGCCTTTTTAGCCTTGATAATTGGTCACCTGAAGAACGATAATTACCTAAAGGAGACTTATGGGGAAGCGCTTAAAATCAGTTAAAGAAAATTGGCTTTTAGGGGCGGTGACTTTTCTCTTGTTTTTTATTCCGCTCTATCCGAAATTGCCTCTTTTTGGAGTTTCGGGGACATATGTTTCGATTAGACTGGAAGACCTCTTCGTGGCTTTAATTGTTGGCTTGTTCGGTTTACGGTTGCTGATAAAAAGAGATTTCTCCTTGCTTAAAGATTCGTTGGTTCAGTTGATTAGCCTGTATTTCGGGGTCGGTTTGCTTTCAATCTTAAGCGCGGTTTTCATTACTAAAAATGTAGTGCCTCATTTGGCTCTGCTGCATTTTTTAAGAAGGGTGGAATATTTCTCTTTGCTTTTTGTGGCTTATTATTCTTTCAAAAATATTAAGCAACTTCGTCTTTATGGCTGGACAGTTTTAGTGGCTGCTTCGGGAATAATATTTTATGCCTTGGGACAGAAATTTTTCGGTTGGCCGGTAATTTCAACGATGAATGAAGAATTCTCTAGGGGTTTAGTTTTGCAATTAACCTGGTGGGCAAGAGTAAATTCCACTTTTGCCGGTCATTATGATTTGGCTGCCTATATGGTTCTTATTTTACCTTTGGTCGTGGTCGCTTTAATGATAGTTAAAAAGTGGCGGGTAAAGTTACCGATTTTTTTCTTAGGCCTTTTTTCTTACTACATTTTACTTCTCACGGCTTCGCGGATTTCTTTTGGCGCCTACCTGGTGGGAGTTAGTTTAGTCTTGTTTTTAGCGAAGAAAAAAGTTTGGCTGGTGCCCTTTTTAGCGATATCCATTCTCGGGATGGTGTTTGCGGGCGATCTGGGTCAAAGATATGCGGCGACTTTTAAGATTGATTTAAGTTTTCTTTCCGGGCAGGTGAAAATTAGACCTCCCCGAATAGCGCAGGGGCCGACGACTACTCCCACTCCTACCCTAATGCTTCCCCCGGTGACGACTAAGCCGGGCTTTTTACCGACGCTGACTCCGACTGCTACCCCCACTCCAATCCCCGAACTTAAGCCGGGAGAATATCCGCCCATTGAGTCGACTGAATTAGCGGTTGGCCGTTCAACCGATATTCGTCTTAAGGTGGAGTGGCCGCGCGCTATTCGAGCCTTTTTGAAAAATCCTTTACTGGGAACCGGTTATTCTTCTATCACTCTCGCAACGGATAACGATTATTTGCGGATGCTAGGTGAAGTTGGCCTTCTGGGTTCACTGGCCTTTTTGGCCGTAATCGCCGAAATAGCTCGGCGCTTAGTGGCCTTTTTAACCAGAGGACCAAAGCGGAATGAGGAACTGATAGTTTTGGGGGTAATCGGGGCGGCCGTCGGTTATTTTATGAACGCTTCGTTTATTGATGTTCTGGAGGCCTCAAAAGTGGCTTTTTTCTTCTGGATTTTAGTAGGAATTGCCTTGAAGGTTGTTGATTTAAACAAGGAAATGACCATAAAAAGTCGAGCTTAATTGACTGCCAAATGTTTAAAATAAAAAAATTTTTTCTTTTTCTCATTTTGATTTTGGCCTGTGGTCTAAGACTTTATAAAATTGATATTCCTTTGGCTGACCATCACTCCTGGCGTCAGGCTGACACCGCGGCGGTGGCCCGTAATTTTATTAAAGAAGGATGGGATTTTTTCCGGCCGAAAATTGATAATATGACTTCTCTTCACTCGGGGAAGCCTAATGACCAGCGGCTTTTCTTGGTTGAGCCGCCAGTTTACAACAGTCTTGTCGCCGGCATTTATCGAATCTTTGGCATTCATATTAAATATGCCCGGTTGGTATCAGTAATTTTTTCTTTGGGTGCAATCGCCTTTCTCTATTTAATTACCGCCAATTATTTGGGTGATGCCGTTGGTCTTTTAGCTGCTTTCTTTTTGGCGGTCTTACCCTACAGTATTTTTTATTCCCGGGTAGTTTTGCCTGAGCCAATGATAGTCTTTTTCACTTTAGGTATGTTTTATTTTTGTATTAAATGGTTAGAGACAAATTCAATCCTTCATTTTTCATCTTTCATTTTTCTTTCAACGTTGTCTTTTTCTCAAAAAACATTTCCTTTATTTTTTCTTTTACCGCTCTTTTTCTTAATTTTTAATAAGTTTGGTCTCCGCTTTCTCAAACAACCGAGGCTTTATATTTGGCTGGCGATTTCTTTTTTGCCACTTGTCTTTTGGCGATGGTGGATTAATCATTTCCCAGAGGGAGTCCCTGCCAGCTTTTGGCTTTTCAATCAAGGAAACATCCGTTTTACTGGTGCTTTTTTCTACTGGATTTTTGCCAAAAGAATCGGAGAGCTTATCTCGGGCTATTGGGGATTACCATTTTTGGTTTTAGGGATTATTCAAAAACCCAAAAAAGAGGGCTGGTTTTTTCATTTTTGGTTACTCTCTATTTTTATTTATATTGCCGTCTTTGCCGCCGGGAATGTAACTCACGATTATTATCAGATTCCTCTGGTTCCTATCTTTTGTATTTTTCTGGCAAAGGGAGCAAATTTATTGCTTTTTGAAAGCAGGGAAATTTTTAATAAAACTTTTTGCTATTTGCTTTTTGCTATTTGCTTTTTATTTATGACTGCTTTTTCATGGTATGAAGTACGCAACTTTTATAATATTCAAGGAGGGGTAGATTTAGCCGGGGCTGCCGTTGACAAGCTAACTCCAAAAGATGCTTTAGTTCTAACGGGTGACAGCAACGATGCCACTCTTTTATACAATACTAATCGTTGGGGATGGACTGGGGGTTATGCCTCTAATTTTCCTAATTCTCCCGAGGTGATAGAAAAGATTAAGAGTATGGATGGATCAGTTTATGTAACTACCAAATTTGATAAAAAATCTGATTTTGGCAAGTACATGATAAGTAAATACCAACTCTTAGAGGAGACTAATCAATATGTAATTTTTTCTCTAATTACTAATCACTGATTAGCCAGTTGCTTTGGTTATGAAAATTTTAATGTTAACCCCATATTTCCCTTATCCTCCTCATTCCGGGGGTCAGACCCGGTCATATAATCTAATTAAACATCTGGGAGAAAAACACGAAATTACTCTTTTTTCCTTAATTAAGGATGAGAGCGAGCGGCAGTATATTGGAGAACTACAGAAGTACTGTAAAAAGGTCAGGATTTTTGCCCGTCCTCCCAAACCATGGACCATAAAAAACGTCTTGAGAACCGCTTTTAGTAATTATCCGTTCTTAGTCATTAGAAATTTTGCCGATGAAGAAAAGAAGGCGGTTTCAGACGAGTTGAAAAATGAGAAATATGATTTAATTCATGCCGAGAATTTTTACACTATGCCTTATATTCCCGAAACGGAAATTCCGGTAGTTTTTATTGAACAAACTATTTTTTATCGGGTTTACCAACACTATGCTGAATCATTACCTTGGTACCTTTGCTGGCTTAAACCGATTTTTATGCTCGATATTCGGAAGTTGAGATATTGGGAAAACCACTTTTTAAAAACGGCCCACTTTACGGCGGCGGTTTCAGAAGAAGACCGTCAGCATATTCAGGAATTGACCGGAAGAAAGAAAATTTATATTGTTCCTAACGGAGTTGACTTTAAACAATTTAGTGAACGGCGGTATGAGAAAAGTAAAACTCCGGTCGTCCTTTTTGGTTTAGCGGACTTTCATTGGATGCAAAATAAAGAGGGAGTGGAAATTTTAATGAAGAGTATTTGGCCAAAAATTAAAAGTGAAGTAAAGAACGCTAAGCTTTGGATTGTCGGTAAAATTGCTCCTCAGGTTTTGTCTCAATATTTGGGGGAAAAAGATGTTTTAATTGAAGAAATTGAGGATAGTCGAGAAGCGTATCAAAAAGCTTGGATTTTGGTTGCTCCAATAAGGAGTGGTGGAGGTAGCCGAACGAAATTTTTTGAAGCAATGGCCTCGGGATTACCCATCGTTACTACTGGCCACGGAATTGAAGGCATTATGGCAGTGAATAACAAAGAAGCCATTATTAGGGACAATCTTGATAAGCTGGCCGAGGAAGCGATTAAGTTGCTCCAGGGGAAAAGATTAAGGGAAGCGATTGGCAAAAAAGCTCAAGAGTTGGTTAAAAGGGAATATACCTGGGAAAGCAGCGCTAAGCAGCTTGACCGGCTTTATGAAGAGGCCACTAATGCGAGAAAAAAAAATTAATTTATCAGTTGTTGTTTTAAGCTATAATACTCGGGATTTCTTGCGGGAATGCCTGGCTAGCTTAAAACATTCTCCTTCTTTGACAGCGGAAGTAATTGTGGTCGATAATGCTTCTTCTGACGGCAGCCCCCAAATGGTTAGGAAGGAATTTCCCAGGGTTAAATTAATCATTAATAAAACTAATGTCGGCTTTGCTCGGGGCAATAATATTGGCTTAAAAGAAGCGAAGGGAGATTTTATCCTTTTTCTTAATTCCGATACTCGACTTGAACCGAATGCCCTTGAGGAAGCGATTGGGTTTATGCGGACCGACGAGAACATGGGTGCCTTAACGGCTAAAACCTTATTGGCTTCGGGGAAGATAGACCCTGATTGCCACCGGGGCTTTCCCACTCCTTGGGCCTCGATAACTTATTTTTTGGGTTTGGAGAGAATCTTTCCTCAAAGCCGGCTTTTTGGACAATATCACCGGTTTTATTTGGACTTAAATCAAAATCACGAAATTGATGCCGGGGCGGGGGCCTTTATGATGATCCGACGGGAAGTAGTTGAAAAAGTGGGCGCTTGGGATGAGGAGTATTTTTTTTATGGCGAGGATTTAGATTTTTTTTATCGGATTAAGCGGGCTGGTTTTAAAGTTATGTTTTATGCCCGGCCCTTATTGACTCACTTTAAGGGAGCCAGTTCAGGTTTGCGCCGGGAGACTGAAAAAATCAGTCGAAATTCCAAAGAGAACCGTTTAAAGGTAGCCCGAGCTTCGGTGAAAGCAATGGAGATTTTTTATCGCAAATTTTATCAAGGTGTTTACCCTGCCTGGATGACTTCTTTAATTCTTTTAGGCATTAGAATTAAGGGAACAATTAGGGTGGTTTATCATTATCTTAAACCTTCATGAGAATCGGAATTGATTGTCGAATGATGGGGCTTAAGCACGCGGGCATTGGCCGGTATGTGGAGAATTTAGTGACAGAACTTCTGAAAACAGACAAGGACAATGAGTATATTTTGTTTACGCGGAAAGAATTTACTCCGAAGGCTGAATTTGCAAGCCCCAACGTTAAATTAGTAGTGGCGGAAGCCTCTCATTACTCTCTAAAGGAGCAATTTTTGCTACCGGGGTTAATCGCTAAGGAAAAAGTTGATCTAATGCATTTTCCCCATTTCAATGTTCCTGTTTTTTATTTTGGCCGCTTTGTGGTGACAATTCATGATCTAATTAAGCACACTTCGCGGGGAGCGGCAACGACAACCAAAAACCCCTTGATTTATTGGTTAAAGTATTTAGGTTACAAAGTGGTTTTTGGCCTGACGGTTAAAAGGGCAAGCCGGATTTTAGTGCCCAGCCAGTCTGTCAAAAATGAGCTAGCTAGGCAGTACGGTCTTGAGGCGGAAAAAATCGTTGTGACCTACGAGGGAGTGGATAAAGGTATCAAAAGTATCAAAAGCGAGGATGTTTTGAAAAAATATCATATTGAAAAACCTTTTCTTCTCTATGTCGGAAGCGTTTATCCGCATAAAAACGTTGAAAGATTGATTGAAGCAGTAAAGAGCTTGTGGCTTATGGACTTCAGACTACAACTAGTGATTGTCTGTGCGAGAAGTGTTTTTTGGGAGAAATTAAAAAAGAAAATTCAGGAGGTGAGAGCAGAAAATGAGGTGAATTTAGTGGGTTTTGTGCCGGAAGAAGAGTTGACGGTCTTATTAAGGGGGACGCAAGTGTTTGTTTTTCCGAGTCTGTCAGAAGGATTTGGCCTGCCTGGGTTGGAAGCGATGGCTCAAGGGACGCCAGTCGTCGCTTCGAAGATTCCCGTTTTTCAAGAGATATATAAAGAAGCGGCGGTGTACTTTAACCCGCTCGATTCCGGTGACATGGCGGATAAAATAAAATTAGTCATAAGTGATAAAAACCTTCAGGAAAAAATGAAAAAACAGGGCTCTGAGCTGGTCAAAGGGTACTCCTGGGAAAAGATGGCTTCGGAAACGCTTTTGGTCTACAATAACGCCCTAAGATGACTAATTTTGAAATCTCTTGGTTCGGCCCGCACTTTGGCGAGGAACCACCGATTTCTGGTCCGCCAGTTGGCGGATCGGGTACTATCTTTTTCTGCCGCTGCAATTTGAAGTGTGTTTATTGTCAAAATTGGCAGATCTCGCAAGAAAAAATTTCTTGCGAGACAGTGAGCACTTCGGTTTCACTCAGTGTAAACGAAGTCGAACTGTTGAAAATGATGTTTGAGCTTCAAGAAAAAGGTTGTCACAATATCAACCTGGTTTCTCCTACCTTTTGGACTTCTGGGTTAAGGGAAGTCCTTAAAACGGCCAAAAAGAAGGGTTTAAAAGTTCCCATTCTCTGGAATTCAAACGCTTATGAAACTGTCAAGTCCTTGCAAAAGCTGGAAGGCCTAGTTGATATTTATTTGCCGGATTATAAATATAGTGAGGAGGAGCTGGCGGTAAGATATTCTCGTTGTCCGGGATATCCAAAAATCGCCTCTTTGGCGATCTTAGAGATGCAGCGACAAGTTGACGATTTAGTGGTTAACGAAAATGGTGTCGCTAAAAAAGGCCTAATTGTTCGGCACTTGGTTTTGCCGGGGTGTTTGGAGAACACTAGAAAATGTTTAGAGTTTATCAGATCAATTTCCGACCAGGTGCATTTAAGTTTAATGAGCCAGTATAATCCTACTTACCGGGCCAGAGAGTTTCCGGAAATCAACCGGGTGTTAAAGAAGGAAGAATGGGAGCAGGTTTTAAAGAGGGTGAAAGATTTAGACTTTAAATCTGGTTGGATTCAGGGATTTGGGGGAGCGGTTGAATGTCTCAATCCCGATTTTTGCCAAGAAAATCCTTTTGGCTAAGTCATGTAACATATATTTACATATATTACAAAATGAGAAGAAAAAGTTACATTGAGCTGCCGACGATTGCCGAGCTTTGGCAGACTTTAAGGACTGAGGCCCAAAGGCCAATTCCCGAAGGGAAAAAAAATCTCCATTGGGTCTCAATTGATCCATTCATTGAATTTTTAAATTTCTTGGGAATCGAAACAGGTGAAGTGACTCTGGATAAATCCTGGCAGGAAGTGAGAAAACTTTCTGGACGGATTATGAATGAAGGGATTGAGAAAATACTGGAAAATCCTCCGCGGGTTGCTAAGCAAGCAAAATCACTTTACGGCTATTTGGCTGAAGAAGACAAGCCGGGGAAATCTGATTTAATTATTACCTTTGGAGCGAAAACACTGGCAAGGGCAGAGAAGGCGGTTGAACTGTATGAAAAAGGTCTTGCCTCAAAAGTTCTTTTTTCCGGCGGCCATCCGCTTTTTATTAAAACAAAATCGGAGGCAGAAGAGTATCGCCAAGTTGCAATTGAAATGGGAGTACCACCGGGCGATATTCTCATTGAGAATAAATCAATTACTTTAGCTGATAATGTTCGCTCAACTCTTAATCTGCTAGACAAGCTAGGGATAGAATATAAAAGTATAATTGTGGTCAATTCTCCTTACTCGCAGCGAAGGGGTTACAGTCACCTTCAAAAATATACTCCAGTAGGGACCAGGATTTATCGGGTTAACTGCCTAGCCCGGGAAGGACTAAGGGAGAACGATTGGTTTACCAACGAAGAGGGCATAAAATATGTCTTTCAAGAATATTACAAACTCTGGTTTGGACTAGCGATTAACACTAATTAAGGTAGCCAAAGATTTTTTAAATGAAAGATAAGTTGAGCTTTACGCCAGTGAACAGATATCAACCTGGTGACCTTTTTAATCTGATTTACTCCAGTTACAAAGAGTTGATAAAAGGCTATTCTCCAAAGAATAGGCAAAAATATATCGGTGAATGGAAAAAATTTGACAAAAATGCTTTTAACAATCTAGATATTGGAAAGTGTGTTTTCGTCACTTGTTGCAATGGGAAGCCGGTAGGGGTGGTTTCTTATGATCCGAGAAATTTTCCGGAATATGGAGTGATTGGCCAAAACTGCGTTATCCCTTCATCTCAAGGTCAGGAGATTGGGGAAAAACAAGTTTTAGAAATATTGAGAATTTTCAAAGAAAACCACTGTCGGGTAGCTAAAGTTACTACCGGTGATCATCCATTCTTCGTTCCGGCTCAAAAAATGTATCTTAGCGGTGGCTTTAAAGAGGCCAAAAGACGTCGGGAAGACGATAAAGACTTTGGCGAAATAGATTACGAAGTTAATTTAAAATGAAAGTCGCTTTGGTTTATGATCGAGTTAATAAATGGGGTGGGGCGGAAAGAGTGCTTTTGGCCCTGCGTGAAATCTGGCCGGAAGCGCCGCTTTATACTTCGGTTTACAATCCAAAAACCGCTCCTTGGGCCAAAGTTTTTAAGGTGATCCCCTCATTTTTGCAGGGCTTTCCCGCTGTCAAAAGCAATCACGAATTTTATGCGCCGCTGATGCCTTTGGCCTTTGAGAACTTTAATTTTGATGATTATGATGTCGTCATTTCGGTCACAAGCGAGGCGGCTAAGGGTATTATTACCAAGCCGAAAACTTTACATCTTTGCTATTGCTTAACTCCTACGCGTTATCTTTGGAGCGGTTATAATCAGCACTTTGATACCCCCTTAAAAAAGACCCTTAGCTTACCCTTAATTGAGAATTTAAAGAAATGGGATTTAGTGGCAGCGCAAAGACCGGATGACTATTTGGCGATTTCCAAAACCGTTCAGGAGAGAATTAAAAAATATTATAGCCGGGAGAGTGAAGTTGTTTATCCGCCGGTAGATATAAATAAATTCAAAGTTCAAAGTTCAAAATGCAAAGCTAAAATTCAAAATTCAAAGTTTTTTTTGATGGTTTCGAGATTGGTAAAGTACAAAAAGGTTGATTTAGTGGTGGAAGCGTTTAATCAGCTAAAATGGGAGTTGCGGATTGTGGGGGGAGGAAGAGAAATGGGGAAGTTGAGAAAAAAAGCGGGGGAGAATATCCGGTTTATGGGGCATTTGACAGATGAATTACTTTTAGATTACTATCAAAATTGCCAGGCGGTTATCTTTCCGCAAGAAGAAGATTTTGGGTTGGTGCCGTTGGAAGCGCAAGCTTGCGGGAAACCGGTGATTGCTTATCGTTCCGGCGGGGCGACCGAGACGATTGCCGAAGGGAAAACCGGCCTCTTTTTTTACCCCCAGACGGCTGAGGGGCTGGTTAAAGCCTTAGGACAATTTAAAACGAAAGATTTTTTGGAAGAAGACTGCCGTCGGCAGGCGGAAAAATTTGGCCAAGCAAGATTTGCCAAGGAATTTAAGAGTTTGGCAGAGAAAAAATGGAAGGGACACTTAAGGACCACCTTTACGCTTTAATTGTGTGTGGCGGCAGCGGGACTCGATTGTGGCCTCGTTCCCGACAAAAAACTCCTAAACAGTTTCTGGAAAAATTTTATGGCGAAAAGACCCTCTTTACTCAAACAGTTGAAAGAGCTAACCTGCTTACCCCGAGTGACAAAATTTTTGTGATTACGACTAATGATTATGCTGATGAGGTTCTGCAGCAAGGAGAAGCAATTCCGGCCAAAAATATTATTACCGAGCCATTTGGGAAAAATACCGCCATGGCGATCGGAGTCGGTGCCGCTTATATTAAAAAAGCTGATCCGGAAGCAATGATTATGAATTTTTGGTCGGATGCGGCGATTGGGACAAATGAACTTTTTGTCGATCGCTTAAATCTGGCGGTGAAAGTAGCGAATCAGGGAAACTATCTGGTCATAATCGGTTTGCAACCCGCTTTTCCCCATACCGGTCTGGGATATATTGAGGTGGGGGAAAAGCTTTCGGGGATGGCAGAAGCGGTTTATCGAGTAAGTTCATTTAAGGAAAAACCTGATTTAAAGACAGCCAGAGAATTTATTCAAAAAGGTAACTTTTTTTGGAACACTGGTATTCTTGTTTGGTCAGCCAGAGCGATTTTTGAGGCCTTTTCGAAATATTCGCCGGAAATTTATAATTTGCTTGAAAAAGTTTTTGCTGCCATTGATACGGGGCAGGAAAGGGAAGAATTGCAAAAGGCCTATGAGCAAGCGGAAAATATTTCTATTGAATACGCCGTTTCGGAAAAGGCGGGTAATCTTCTCTTGGTTCCCGGCGATTTCACTTGGAGCGATATCGGCGATTGGAAAGTGGTTTATGATTTAAAGGAAAAAGATGCTGACCGAAACGTCGTTGAGGTTTTTGGCAAGGATGGTTGGCATATGGGAATAGAGACGAAAAATTGTCTGGTGGAAGCGGAGAACCGTCTGATTGCGACTGTAGGGGTTTCTGATTTGGTGATTGTGGAAACAAAGGATGCCATCTTGGTTTGCGCTAAGGATAAAGCTCAAGATGTCAAAAAAATCGTTAATTCTTTGAAAGAAAAAGAGAAAGAAGAATATCTTTAAAATGTTTTACAAAGTCGTCAAAAGAATTATCGATATGGTGGGAGCGATGATTGGTTTAGTGGGGTTTTTGCCTGTAATTACAGTGACAGCGATTGCCATTGAACTGGAGTCCCCCGGCCCGCTTCTGGCCGATACTCCCAAGCGAGTAGGTGAAGGCGGTAAACTCTTTCGTTTCCTTAAATTTCGCTCGATGATTCCTAACGCTCACGCTCTTTTGCATACCGATCCCAAATATAAAAAGTTATTAGAAGAGTACAAAAAATCAAGCTACAAGCTTCACGAGGATCCGCGGGTGACTAAAGTTGGCAAATTCATCCGAAAGCACTCTATTGACGAAATTCCCCAATTTATTAATGTCTTGCGAGGGGAAATGAGCCTGGTAGGCCCCCGGGCTTATTATCCTTTTGAGCTGGAGGAGCAGCAAAGAAAATATCCGCAAACCAAAGAATTAGTCAAGGAAGTTTTGACGATAAAGCCTGGGATAACTGGCCGATGGCAGGTTTCCGGCCGGAGTGAAGTTGATTTTGACAAGAGAATTCAAATGGATGCTTGTTATGCTAGAAAAAGGTCGATTATTTATGATATCCTAATTTTATTAAAAACCCCTTGGGCGATGATTTCGGGGGAAGGAGCCGTATGACAGAAGAAGCCACCATTACGAAAATTAATGTCGGGGATATTCCGGGAAAGACGGAAAAGATGGTCGAGACAGAAAAAGCGGGGGGATTAGAGAACCCGGAGAAAAAAAGATTCCCCTTACATTTTAAAGCCGGTGTCGGCTCCCAAAAAATTCTTCTCAAAGCGGGAGGAGTTTTATTGGGGTTAGTTTTGCTTTTAGGAGTAGTCGCCGGCCTATCTTTCGTTTTTCTAAGACCGCTTTGGGCTCAAAAAGAAGTGATATCTCGCGATTTAAATGAGCTTAAACTGGCGCTTAAGGAACAGGATTTAGTTAAGACTAAAGAAAAGACGACCGCTTTAAAGGGTGATTTGGAGACGGTCCAGAAAAAACTTAACGCTTTTAAACTGGCCGCTTTTATCCCGGTGGTAAGAAATTACTATTCAGATGCTCAACATGGCTTAAAGGCTGGACTGGCGGGATTACAGGCGACTGACTTGGTGATTGAAGCGATCTCCCCTTATACTGACATCTTAGGTCTCGGTGGTGATAAATCGGCCACTGCGAGCGGTAAGACTACTTTGGACCGAGTGACTTTCCTTGTAACCACTCTGGATAAGATTCGACCTCAATTGGATGAAGTCGGTAAGGAATTGGAAACGGCCCGTAAAGAGATGGACCAAATAGACCCCAATCGTTACCCGGAAGAATTTCGGGGGATGAAAGTGCGCCATAATTTAGTTTTGGCCATTTCTTCGCTGGACCAAGTAGCGGCTTTTGTTAACGACGCCAAACCTCTTTTAGAGGTCGCCCCTGACCTTTTGGGCGTGAATTCGCCTCGGTATTACTTTGTTCTTTTTCAAAATGATGCTGAATTAAGACCAACGGGTGGCTTTATGACTGCCTACGGTATTTTGAAAGTAGATAAGGGCAAAGTTACGCCGGTCTTATCCGAAGATATTTATTCCTTAGATGCCGCTTTCCGTAAGAGGCTACCAGCCCCGGAACCAATTAAAAAGTTTCATAAGAATGTTCCCTATTTTTATCTGCGCGATATGAACTTGTCTCCGGATTTTGCTGAGTCAATGAAGTTATTTATGGGCCATTATCAAGAAAATGTGGCCGGAGCAAAAAAGGTTGACGGGGTAATTGCGGTGGACACCAAAATGCTGGTAGCTTTAATAAAAGTGTTAGGACCAATTGGCGTCCCTGAATGGGGTACTTTCACCGCCGAGACGGATAAACGTTGCGATTGCCCGCAGGTAGTTTATCGACTGGAAGAGATTGCCGATAAGCCAGTGAGTACTCTTAATACTTCGCGTAAGGCCGTCATTGGGCCACTGATGCATTCCATTTTAGCCAATGCCTTTAATAGCCCCAAATCAAAAATGGCTGACCTTTTTAAAGCGGGCTTAACCGCTGTTCAGGAAAAGCACTTGCTTTTGTACCTTTTTGACGAGAAATCTCAAAAGGCGGCGGAGGCATTTAATTTGGCGGGACGGATCAGAGAATATGATGGAGATTACCAGCTCTTAGTTGACACTAACTTTGCCGGGGCGAAATCCAATCTTTTCATTAGCCAGAAAATCGAAGAGAAGATTGAGGTGGCCGGTGACGGCCAGGTAACCAAAACCCTAAATATTACTTATAATAATCCTTTTCCCGCTTCCGATTGCGGTCTTTTATCCGGCGGTCTTTGTCTAAACGGTCTTTATCGCGATTGGATTCGGCTTTATGTCCCCAAAGGGAGTGAGCTTATCGAAATGACCGGCTCGGAGATTAAGCCCAATGTTTATGAGGAAGCGGGGAAAACTGTCTTCGAAGGCTTTTACGGAGACAAGTATCCCCTTAGACCGCAAAGTGTCACCAAAGTTTCTTTTAAATATAAGTTGCCGTTTAAGGCGGGGAAAGGCAAACCTTATAAACTCCTTATTCAAAAACAGGCGGGAGTAGAGAAGTACGACCTGGTGATTGACTTTAACGGCAAAAAAGAAGAGTTTGAGCTGCGAGGAGACAAAGAATTGCGGTGGTAACTTCCGAAACTCCGTGAAGGCTAAAATAAGGATGAATAGCTATAAAACCGAGGGAGTGGTGCTAAAAAGAAATAACTTCGGGGAAGCGGATAAATTAATTACCTTTTTCACTAAACATCACGGTAAGATAACCGCGCTGGCGAAGGGCATCCGTAAAATTACTTCCCGCAAACGAGGAGCGTTAGAAATTTTCAATCAAGTTGCTTTTTTTGCGGCCAGGGGAAAAGGTATGGATATTGTTACCGAAGCAGAGGTTTTGAATAGTTTCAGCAGTTGGCGAAAAGATTTAAAAAGAATCGTGGTAGCTTACGAGCTTTGTGAGATGGTGGACAAACTAACGGCCGAGGGAGCGGAACAAGAGGAAGTTTATGAGCGATTGGTGACGGCTCTAAAGAAGTTGGTAATTGTCCGTCGGGAATCTTTACCGGAGTTAGCTGAAAATTTTGGCGGCTCACTTTTGAAAATGCTCGGTTTCTGGCCGAAAGAAAAGCCCTTTCCTCCGCATTTCGATATCCCTCTCTTTATTGAAGAAATTATCGAAAGAGAATTAAAAAGCCGACGGTTTTTGAAAAGGATTTAGTTTTTTTGTTTTTTAAGAGGGGAATTGATATACTCGAATGATGGATTTAACGGAAAAAGTTGTCTCTCTTTGTAAAAGAAGAGGTTTCGTTTATCCCGGTTCAGAGATTTATGGCGGCTTGGCCAATACCTGGGATTACGGACCACTGGGAGTGGAACTTAAAAAAAACCTAAAGGACAGTTGGTGGAAAGCTTTTGTCCAAACCAAAGGAAATATGTTTGGTTTGGATGGGGGAATTTTGATGAACCCTAGGATCTGGGAAGCTTCTGGTCATGTTAAGGGTTTTATCGATATTTTAGTAGAATGTAAAAAGTGCCATAAACGCTTTCGGATGGATCATCTAGGGAAAGCAAAGAAATGTCCGGAATGTACCGGGGAATTAACTGAGCCGCGGCGATTTGTACCCATGTTTAAGACCTTTATCGGCCCAGTGGAGAATTCCGCTTCCGTAGCTTTTTTGCGGCCAGAAACAGCGCAAGCTATTTTTGTTAATTTTAAAAACATTGTCGATTCGTTTCATCCTAAGCTGCCGTTTGGCATCGCTCAAATCGGGAAAGTCTTCCGCAACGAAATCACTTTGGGGAATTTTATTTTTCGCGACCTGGAGTTTGAACAAATGGAAATCGAATATTTTATCCGGGCGGAAGAATGGGAAAAAACTTATGATCAATGGAAAGAGGCAATGGAAGGCTGGATAACCGGTTTGGGAGTAAAGAAAGAAAATCTTTCTTGGAGAAGGCATTCTGCCGAAGAATTGTCGCATTACTCAAAAAGAACTGAAGATTTGGAATATAAATTTCCTTTCGGCACCAAAGAGCTTTATGGTTTGGCATATCGCACTGATTTTGATCTGAAAAATCACACCAAGTATTCGGGTCAGGACTTGACTTATCAGGATCCGGTTAGGGGGGAAAGATTTTATCCTCATGTGGTTGAGCCGTCAATGGGAGTCGAAAGAACCTTCCTGGTTATTTTGCTTGATGCGTATGTTGAGGAAGAAAAACGAGTCGTTTTGAAACTGAATCCTAAATTAGCCCCTTTTAAGGTGGCAGTTTTTCCTTTATTGGCAAACAAAGAAGAGCTGGTGAATAAGGCAAAGAAAATCTATGATGATCTTAAGCTAGAGCTCCCGGTTACCTTTGACGATCGGGGTAACATCGGGAAGCGCTACTTTTCTCAGGATGAAATTGGCACTCCTTGGTGCGTGACGGTGGATTATCAAACTCTAGAAGATGGAACCGTGACCGTGCGTGACCGCGATACCATGAAGCAGGAAAGATTCCCAATTGACAAATTAAGCACTTACTTTCAAAATAATCTTAAATAAATGAAGAAGATTGGGGTTATTACCGTCCTTTTGGTGGCAGTTATAGTGCTGGCGGTCTTTAGTTTAAAGAAAATTAGTGGTCGTGGTGGCGCTACTTCCGCTGAACCAACTCCAATTCCCGCTCGGCCGATTGAAGAATCAATTAAAGAAAGGCCGTTTGTTTCGCTTTTGCCAACCACCGACGGTCATTGGGTAACGCTCGAAGTAAAAAATCTTCCCAAAGGGACAAGCGGGATTGAATATGACTTGATTTACTTGGCGGAAGTGGAAGAAAGTAAAATTGAAAGAGGAGTCACCACTGGTGGCCAGCCGATTGAACTGAACGGTGCCGTTGAGTATACGAAAAAGATGCTTTTTGGTAGCGCCAGCTGCACGACCGGGGTTTGCAAATATAAATACGATGAAAATGTCACCGAAGGGACATTAATGATTAAAGTTATTGGGGCGCAGACAGTGAAATATGAGACCGCTTACCGCCTGCAGCGCGGGGAGGAAGCCAAAACCGATGGTTTTAGTACCGGTGACGGTAACTTTCGGCTGACCGCTGCCAGCTTGCCAGCCAAAACTCTTTATTTGACTACTTCCACTATTGGTGTCCCTGTCCCTTTGCCCGCCGAAGTGACGGCTAAAAGTGTCCCTTATGGAGTTTTCCCTTCGATAGCGGGTAAGGCGGAAGTCACTTTCAAAACTGATTTGGCGGAAGCGACAATTTACGCTTATAATGGTCGCAGTTGGCAAAAGCTGAGTACCACCGTTAGTAACGGGGAAGCGGTGGCGGCTGCTAGTAGCGCTTCTATCTTTATTCTCACTCAGTAAACCGCCTCCTTTTGGTTCTTGCTCATCTGATTTTTCCGCTTCATTGAGGTTAAAGGTATTTTTGGTCTTTTACCTCTTGACAAGCTCTATTCTCCCCCTCATAATGGAAAAAAGTGGTGTAAAGTGGTGAAAAGTGGCACATGCTAATTGGTCAATATCGTTCTAAAATTAGCCCGAAAGGCCGAATTGCTTTCCCTAAAAAGTTTCGGGAAGAATTGGGTGATAACTTAGTAGTGACAGTTGGCTACGAGAATTCTTTAATGGTAGTTTCAACTAAAGATTGGCAATCATTAGTGGGAGTAACTCAAAATAAACCGTTTATCTTTGGTTCCGCCCGAGATACGAATCGATTCCTTTTGGGGGAAGCGAGCGAAATTGGCCTGGACGAACAAGGGAGGTTTGTCCTTCCCGGTTATTTGCGAGAGTACGCCAAGATGAATGAAGAAGTGGTTTTTCTGGGCTTGAATCAATATGTAGAAGTTTGGGATAAAGGAATTTGGGAAGAATACCAGAAATATTTGCACGAAAACATCGGTCAGATTGCCGAAAAACTGGGACAGACAAATGTTGGTTAAGGGTGAGTACCACACACCTGCTCTTTTAAAAGAAACAGTCGACTACCTGAAAGTTGAGCCGGGAAAAAAATTTATTGATGCTACCTTGGGAGGTGGAGGCCACAGTTTAGAGATTTTAAAACGCGGTGGAGAGCTTTTAGCGATTGACCGTGACCCCGAAGCGATTGAGTATGCCGGTGAAAGATTAAAAAAGGCCTGCCCAGCCCTGCACCAGATGGTACAGGGCAAAATTCCACCCCCTAAGGTAGTGAGGGGTAATTTTGCCGATATTGGTAAACTGGCCCGGGAAAACGGCTTTGAGAGAGTGAATGGGATTCTTTTTGACTTGGGGGTTTCCAGTCATCAGCTGGAGGCGGCTTACCGGGGGTTTTCCTTTAATTTGGAAGGCCCCTTAGATATGAGAATGGATCCACGGCTGGCGGTGACGGCCAAAGACTTAGTTAACGCTTTGAGCGAAAAGGAACTGGCGGAACTATTTTGGCGGTTTGGAGAGGAGAAATATCGGCGGCGTTATGCCCGAGCAGTTTGCCGAGCTCGAGAAAAAAAGAAAATTGAAACGGTCAACGAACTGGCTCAAATTATCTTATGCGTAGCCCCGCCTCGCGGAAAGTTTGATTGGACTCATCCGGCAACGCGAGTTTTTCAGGCGCTGCGAATTGCGGTTAACGATGAGCTAGAGAGTCTAAGAGAAGCGCTACCGCAGGCAGTAGCGCTTTTAGAACCGAAAGGCAGGCTGGTTGTTCTGTCTTTTCATTCTTTAGAAGATGGAATAATCAAGCGGTTTTTTCAAGAAATGGAATTGGTTGGGAAGCTGAATATTTTAACTGAAAAACCGGTTGAGCCGACTGAGAGTGAAGTCCGTCAAAACCCACGCGCGCGGAGCGCGAAATTAAGAGCCGCGGAAAAGTTAGAGGATTAAAATTTATGAAAAAATTGTTTCTTATCTTATTAATTTGTTTTGTTATCCAAACAATCCTTACCAGTAAGACAGTGACTTATGGTGGGTCAGTTTCAGAATTTGAGAGGAAGATTAATGGTTTGGTTAATGATAATCAAGAACTGGAGTTATTGGTTGCTTCTCAAGTTTCTTGTGCGACGATTGCTCAGAAAGCCACCCAAGCTGGTTATGCCCTGACGCTTAAGGCGGAACCCAAAGTTGACCTTTCAGTTGCTTTAAGGCGTTAACATGGAGCAGAGGCTAAAGCTAGTTGCGCTTTTCTTCTTAATCGCTTTTTTCTTCGTCGGAGGTAAGCTTTTTTATTGGCAGGTCCTTCAGAAAAAAAATTTGAGCGCTTTGGCCACTCGTCAGCACTATGCTCGCCAAGAAGTAACGGCAGCACGAGGCAAGATATTTAGCAAAGATGACTTCCCCCTAGCTCTTAATCGGAAAGCTTTTCTCCTGTATGTTAATCCGCAGCAAATTAAGCTGTCTTCGGCAGGATTAAAAAGTAAATTGAAAGCTTTCGTTAAGGAAGGAGAGGAAATAAAAGACTTTCCTCCTAATGTGGCTTGGTTTCCTCTCCTGAAGGACCTTAATGAAGAAACCAAGAAAGCGATTGAAAATTTGCAGATTACCGGCTTGGGTTTTGAAGAGTCTGAAAAAAGATTTTATCCAGAAGCTTCAATGTCAGCTCAGCTTTTGGGATTTGTCGGCGAAGATGATAAAGGCCAGCCTAAAGGCTACTTTGGTCTAGAAGGTTATTATGATAATGAATTAAAGGGGAAAGCCGGCCAGCGCCTTTTTGAGCAAGATGCTTTGGGTCGACCGCTACCGCTAGCAGAGGAATGGGAGGAGCGTTCGATTGCCGGGCGAAATTTGTTTCTCAATTTAGATCGACCATTGCAGTTTATAGTAGAGAGTTATTTAAAAAAGGGAATTGAGAAATATGGCGCTTCTTCTGGTTGGGTGGCGGTTATGGATCCTCAAAACGGAGCCGTCTTGGCAATGGCCGCTTATCCTTCTTATGACCCCAGCCAGTATTCCCGTTTCGAACCAGATTTGTTCCGCAATCCTCTTATTTCTTCTGCCTTTGAGCCGGGATCAATTTTTAAAGTGCTGGTGATGGCCGCCGCGATTGATGCTCGGGTGGTGAAAGCGGATGATATTTGCCCCTCTTGTGATGGGCCACGGCGGATTGGTGATTACACCATTAAGACCTGGAACGATAAATATTTCCCCGATTCTTCGATGGAAGAGATTATTGTTCATTCGGACAATGTGGGAATGGTTTATGTGGGCGAAAAATTGGGCCTTAACCGTTTTTATGATTATTTGAAGAAATTTGGTCTGGGAGAAAAGACTAATATTGATTTACAAGGGGAGGTCGTCCCTTCTTTGCGAGAAAAGAAGGATTGGTATGATCTTGATTTAGCGGCGGCGACATTCGGTCAAGGAATTGCGGTGACGCCAATTCAGATGCTTGAGGCGGTATCGGTGATTGCCAACGGTGGTAAGCTTTATCAACCGCAAGTAGTGAAAAAAATCTTCGAAGATAGTCGAACAATAACGATTGAGCCCATAAAACGGGGAAACTCGATTTCTGCTTCGACGGCCAAGATAATCACTCAGATGATGGTAGAGGCGGTGGAAAAGGGAGAGGCTAAGTGGGCGCAACCAAAAGGCTATCAGATTGCTGGCAAAACCGGAACAGCCCAAATTCCCATTGCTGGCCATTATGACCCGGAAAAGACCATTGCTTCTTTTATTGGCTTTGCTCCGGTGAACAATCCGAAATTTGCGATGCTGGTGAGCCTAAGAGAGCCTAAAACCTCTCCTTGGGGCTCGGAAACAGCGGCCCCGCTTTGGTTTGAAATCGCCAAGGAGATATTTCGGCTTTGGGGGATTGCCCCTGATTATTAGGGGAAACGGGCTATAATGGCGGCTTTTGGTTCGGGGAAGCTTATAGAGTGATATAATAGTCAAGGATAAACGATGGGAGTTCGAGCGTTAATTCCGCAGGCAGCGATTAATTACGGGAAGCACTTGCCCTTAGCCTTATGGGCTCTTTTACGCTATCGTTTTCCTTCTCGACAGCTTAAAATTGTCGGCGTTACCGGGACTGATGGTAAAACGACTACCGTTAGCCTCATTTACCACATTCTTAAGGAGGCCGGTTTGTCAGTCGGGATGGTTTCCACGGTTTCGGCTAAAATTGGCGAGAAAGAGATTGACACCGGTTTCCATGTAACTTCACCTAATCCGCAGTTGCTCCAAAGGCTGTTAAGGAAAATGGTTCAAAGTGGAATAAAGTATGTCGTGATGGAAGTGACTTCCCACGGTTTGGACCAATTCCGGTTTTTGGGAATTAACTATGAAATTGGGGTTTTGACTAATGTTACCCACGAACATTTGGACTATCATCAGACTTTTGCCCACTATCTTCAAACTAAAGCAAAACTTTTTGCTCGGGCGAGAATTGCCGTGCTCAATCGGGACGACGGCTCTTTCTCTTTTTTAGAATCATTGGTCAGCGGAAAAGGGGGCCGTTTGCTTTCTTATGGGATTAGTCAAGAAGCGGATTTCACTCCCCGCAACTTCCCTTTTGAAACCCCATTGAGGGGCGAATATAATCGTTATAATATTTTGGCGGCAATTGCGGCCGCTTCTGCTCTTGGTTTAAATAAAGAGGTAGTCGGGAAAGCTGTCGCTTCTTTTCGGGGAATAGTCGGCCGGATGGAGGAGATTGTAAGTGGGGGGAGAGCTAAAAGTTTTCGAGTGATGGTCGATTTTGCCCATACGCCCAATGCTTTGGAACAAGTTCTTAAAACCTTAAGAGAGGACTTAAAAAAAGACCAGCGTTTGATTGTGGTTTTCGGGGCGGCCGGCTTGCGTGATCGAGGGAAACGGCCAATGATGGGGAAAATTGCCGGGAAACTGGCGGATTTAGTGGTTTTGACAGCCGAGGACCCACGGACGGAAAAAGTGGTTGATATTTGTAACCAAATTGCCGTTGGCTGCCGCCGTGTTGGCGTGGAGCCAACGATTATTTCTAACCGACAAGAAGCCATCGAATTTGCCATTAAAAATGCCAAGAAGGGTGACATTGTCGTTATTTGCGGTAAAGGCCACGAAAAATCAATGTGTTTCGGTAAAAAGGAATATCCCTGGTCAGATCAAGAAGCAATTAAGAAAGCCCTGCAACAGCTGAAACCTAAAAATGAATAAGAAAATTTGCCTTGACCCTGGACATCCATCCTACTTTAATGATGGGAAGGTTAACTATGGAGCTGTGAGTAAAGATGAGATTCGTGAGGTTGAGATAAATCTGAGGGTGGCTGAATTCCTAAAGCAGAAGTTGGAAGAGGAAGGTTATCAAGTGGTGATGACAAGAGAAGACAACGACGAAGTCATAGATAATATTAAGAGGGTGAAGATTGCTAAAGACAATGAGGCAGATTTTATCTTTAGGATTCACTGCGACCAAACGAAAGATGGGAATCCGACTATTCGTGGCATAAGGACTTTTTTCCCTCCCCCAATGGCAGAAAGTATATCCGAAAAAAGTTTAGAAATAGCAAAAATAGTGCACGGGACAATAGTTAAGGAGCTGGATTTAAAGGACGGAGGGATAGTAGATGAAACGAAAGCTAATATTGATCCTAAGTTGGGAATGTTGCTGGGAACCAAGGAGGCAAATAAGTATGGTATCCCCACTATTTTAGTCGAGATGGTTTATCTTAGTAATCCAAAAGATGCCCAGTGGATTAAAAACACACAAAATCAGCAAAAGATTGCAAGATGGATGGCAAAAGGAATTAGTGCCGCCATCCAGAAAGGAATAATATGAAACTGTTTTTCAGTGAATTTAAAGCTGATTATGATAAATATCATTTCCCTTATCAAGTTTGGCTCTTAAAAGAGGAGGGGGATGAAGAGAACAAAATCTATGAGAATGGTTTCTTGCCTATCAGGAGCTTGCCAAATGTTTATTATCTTTCTCGCGGTCTCAGGGTGAACTTAAGCCAATTTGAGCTTTCGAGTGAAAATCGGCGAATTTTGAAAAAGACTGAGAACTTCACGGCCAAAATGGTCTCTTTAACGGAGTTTGATTACCGCGCTGATGTCCAGAAGCTTTGTCGAGATTATGCCGAAGAAAGGTTGGGGAAAGATATTTTCCCGGTACCAGCCATCAGAAGTGTTTTTACTGGCCAAGTTTACAACCGAGTTTTTGTCTTTAAAGACCAAGACAAAAAACCAGTAGGCTATGCTGTTTGTTTTGCTAACAACCAACTGTTGCAATACGCTCACGCATTTTATGATTTGAAGTATCTAAGCGGGAGTTTGGGGGCACGCATGATGCTAGAGGCGGTTTCCTGGGCCAAAGACAAAGGTTGTGAGTTTGTTTATTTAGGAACTTGTTATGATGAAGGAGCGCTTTATAAAACCGAATTTAGTGGAGTTGAGTTTTTTAATGGCTTTAGTTGGTCAAAGAATTTAGCCGAATTAAAGGCTCTTCTAAAGAGAGGAAGCGAAGAATACCTCCTAAGAGATAAGGATTATCTTGAGAGTTTTCACGAAGGGGATTTACACGAGCTATTGAGCAATTACGGTATTCGAGTAAATCTTTAGTCCGAATATGGCAAAAAAAGCTTATTTGAAAAAAGCTTATTTGAGAAAAGTCTATTTTATCGGGATCGCTGGTAAAACTATGGCCCCTTTGGCTAAGGCCTTTAAAGGTATGGGTTGGGAAGTTTCAGGATCGGACCAGAAAAACGTTTACCCTCCCATTTCCACCTATCTCCGAGAGAATAAAATCCCCTATATTAAGGGTTATGATGCTAGAAATGTGCCCAAAGATGCTAATTTGGTAATCATTGGCCGAAGTGCGAGAATGATTGATCTTGATAACCCCGAATACTTGGAAGCAAAGAAGCTTTCTTGTCCAGTAATGTCATTCCCAGAAGCTTTTGAGAAGTACCTAATTAAAGAAAACTCTGTTGTGGTAGCGGGCAGTTTTGGTAAGACAACCACTTCGGCTATTATAACCTGGATTTTAAAAGTGGCTGGAAAGAATCCCTCATATATGATTTCAGATATCCCGATTAATTTTCCCGATGGAATCCAAATTACTAACTCTGGATATTCAGTAACGGAGGGTGATGAATGCCCGGCCCTTGGTCCTTGTGATTTGCCAAAATTTATGTATTACAAACCGAAGTATCTTCTCTTGACCGCGACCATTTGGGATCATCCTGAGGTGTACAAATCTGAAGAGCAATATTTAAAGGCTTTTATTGAACTTGTTAAACTACTTCCCGAAGATGGAATTTTGGTTTATGAATTGGAAAATGTCAGACCTGAAGTTGCGGAACAATATCCCAGTCGGAAGATTAGTTATTCTTTTGATTCAACCAATGCGGATTGTTATGTTAAAAACTATTCGATTGAGAACGGAAAAACAAAATTCACCATTTCATTTAAAAACCAAGAAATTGACCTGGAAACGATTTTGATTGGGAAACATAACCTGCAGAACATTTGTGGTGCGGTCGCCATGTCGCTTGAACTAGGAATTGATTCGGGGACGATCAAGAAAGCCTTAAAGACGTTTAAGGGAGTTAAAAGCAGGTTAGAGTTATTAGGAAAATTTGGGGGAAGATATCTTTTTTCAGATATTGCCCAATTCCAAGAAAAAGTTAAAGGGTCTCTTTTGGCACTGCGAGATTTTTTCCCAGAAAGCAGGATTATTTGTGTTTTTAATCCATTCGCAACCGCGTTAAAGTTCAGAGAGAGCTTGCAGTGGTATTCCACTGTCTTTGATAGCGCTGACCAGGTGATTGTCAGTAAGGTAAGTTTTTTGAAAGAAATACCTAAAGAGCAAAGAGTAACCGGTTCGGATATTGTTGGAGCGATTGGCGAAACCCAACCGAAGGTTTTTTACGAACCGGTGGATGAAAAACTAATTGGATACCTGACCCACCAGACCAAGGAAGGAGACATAATTGTCTTTATGTCGTCCGGAGGTTTAAGATTTAGCAACTTAATAGAGGAAATAACTCAAAAGTTCCAGGGGGTAGAAGTGTAACATATATATATGTTACATAGGTGAAGATGGAAGAAAGATATCAAAAAATAATTGATTTGCTTGGAGAAGGCAAGGTGAAGGTGGGTGAGCCTTTGGCTAGCCATACGACTTTTAAAATCGGTGGACTGGCGGATTTGTTTTTGGTGGCAGAAACGGAGGAGGATTTAATTAAAGCAGTCAAGGTTGCCAGAGAGGCAGGAGTGGTCTACTTAATTCTTGGTGGTGGCTCTAATTTGCTCGTAGGAGATAAGGGGTTTAGGGGAATCGTAATAAAAATTCGAAATTCAATCCTTCGACAAAGCTCAGGACAAGAGTTCAAAGTTCAAAGTTTGAACGGAAAATATTTAGTAACGGTGGAGGCAGGGGTGCCGATAAGTGTTTTATTAAACGAACTAGTTAAAAATTCCGTCGCCGGATTGGAATTTATGGCAGGAATTCCCGGGACGATTGGAGGAGCGATAAGGGGGAACGGCGGAGCGTGGCAACAGAATATTGGCGACAAAGTTTTAAGAGTTAAAGTTCTTTTTCTAGATGGCAAGATTTCTTGGCTAACGAAAGACGAATGTCAGTTTGATTATCGAACCAGCCGTTTTAAGAGGGGCGGTGGCGAAATCGTTTTGACGGCAGAGTTTGAACTGTCGCGGGGGGAGCCAGAGGAAATTAAGAAAAAAATCCAAGAAAATTTGGAAAAAAGAAGCGCTCAGCCGAAAGAGCCTTCGGCCGGGAGCGTCTTTGTTAATCCCAAACCGCAGTCGGCGGGCGAGATGATTGAACAATGCGGGCTTAAAGGTGCCCAAATTGGCGGGGCAAAAATTTCCGAAAAGCACGCTAATTTCATTGTCAATGTGGGCCAGGCAAAAGCGGCTGATGTTGTGGCTCTGATGGATTTAGCCAGGGCTAAGGTTAAAGAAAAGTTTGGCGTTGACTTAAAAGAAGAAATTGTAAAAGTAGGAGAATTTTAATCTATGGATAAATTTATCATTACCGGGGGGAAGCCTCTTTCTGGTGAAGTTAGCCTTTGCGGAGCGAAAAATTCCGGCTTTAAACTAATGATTGCCGCCTTATATGCGGATGAACCAACGACGCTCCATAATTTCTCTAAAATTGGCGATGTTCTATCCACGGCGGAAGTAATCCGGGAGTTGGGTGGGGAGGTGACCTTTGGGGAAAATCATGTGATGCAAGTGACCCCCCGAGGTTTATCTAGATATAACCTTTCCCAAAAAAGCGGCGAACTCTCCCGGGCGGCCACCTATTTTATCGGTCCCCTTCTCCATCATTTTGGTAAGGCGATTATCCCCAACCCTGGTGGCTGCAAAATCGGCCGGCGGCCAATTGACCGACATTTGGAGGGGTTGCAGGCTTTAGGGGCGGAGATTAGAAGCTTTCCCGATCGCTATGAAATTGTAGCAAAGCAACTTTCTGGTGGGCACTTTACTTTCCCCAAGAATACTCATGGGGGGACAGATATTATGATTATTGCCGCTGCGGCAGCAAAAGGGAAAACAATTTTAGAAAATGCGGCTCAAGAGCCGGAAGTAGATGATTTAATTGCCTTTTTAAATCAAATGGGGGCAAAAATTAATCGGGTGGAGCCGAGAACAATTGTGATTGAAGGGGTGGATAAGCTTCACGGAACCGATTATACCGTCATGTATGACCGCAATGAAGCGGTCACTTTTGGCTGCGCTGCTTTGGCTACCAAAGGCGATGTTTTTGTTCTCCATGCGGAGGAGAAAGACTTAGGCGCTTTTTTGATGGCAGTTAAAAAAGCGGGTGGTGGTTTTGAGGTTGAAAGACGGGGCATTAGATTTTTTTACAAGGACCCCTTAAAAGCGGTTAATATTACTACCCGACCCCATCCGGGTTTTATGACTGACTGGATGCCCCTTTGGGGAATTTTAATGACTCAGGCGGAAGGAGAATCAGTTATTCACGAAACGATTTTTGAAAATCGCTTTGCCTTCGTTAATGAACTTAAAAAAATGGGAGCTAAGATCGAGCTTTTTAATCCGGTAGTAGAAAACCCAGAAGAAATTTATGTCTTTAATTTGGAAGATGACCGGCCGGAATATATACATGCGGCCAGAATTGTCGGCCCCACTCCCCTAAGGGCAATGACCGAAGAAATTACCGATTTGCGGGCCGGCGCCTCTCTAATTCTCGCCTCTTTAATTGCCCGAGGCCAGAGTGAACTTTTGAACGTGGAGCATGTTGATAGAGGTTATGAAAATCTGGACGGCCGTTTGAAATCTTTAGGGGCAGATATTAAGAGGGTAAACATATGAAGAAAAAGATTCGTGTCATTGTCTTAATGGGTGGGAAGAGCCCAGAGCACGAGGTCTCCTTAGTTGGTGGGAGAGAAGTGGTAAGACATTTAGACCCAGCCAAATACGAGGTTCTACCTTTGGTAATTTCTAACGACGGTCAGAGGTGGCAGTTAAAGAAAAAAGAAGGACTTTTGGCATATCGGCAGGAAGTTTCTTCAGCTAAAGATTTGACACCCACACAAGAGGTAATTCGACCAGAAGAAGCACCCCAAAGAGCAGACGTGGTTTTTATTGTCATGCATGGGCCTTTTGGTGAGGACGGGATCGTTCAAGGGATGCTGGAAATGATCGGCATTCCTTATACCGGAGCAGGAGTTTTGGCCTCAGCCATAGGAATGGATAAATCGATGTTCAGAAAAGTTATGGCTGGCGAAAAAATTTCCATGGCGAAGGCATTGATGCTCAAGAAGACAGACAACGAAAGTTTAGTTTGGGAAAATTTTCCGCTGCCAGTGGTAGTCAAACCTTCATCTCAGGGGTCAAGCGTGGGAGTTAGCATTGTTCATAAAAGGGAGGAGTTGGGGAAAGCCTTGGAAAAAGCATTTCAATATGGTCCAAGAGTTTTGGTGGAGGAATATCTTTCTGGAACTGAAGTAAGCTGTGGAGTTTTGGGCAATGAAGACCCGATAGCCTTACCGGTGGTGGAAATAGTCCCTAAAAATGAATTTTTTGATTATGAGGCCAAGTATACTGATGGAAAGTGCGACGAGATTGTTCCTGCCCGGATTGCCCCGAAGTTGACTAAGGAAATACAGGATGTTGCTATAAAAGTATATAAGGCCATTGGCTGTCAGGGGTTTGGGAGAGTGGATATGATCATTTCCAGCGGTAAACCGTATGTTTTAGAGATCAATACTATTCCCGGATTAACACCAGCTTCTTTGCTTCCTAAAGAAGCGGCAGTAGCAGGTATTAGTTATGAAAAGCTTTTAGATCGGATAATTGGACTCTCTTTAGAAAAAAAATCATGAAGAATCTTTTTCATCAAGCAAGAAGGACTTTGGCCAAATTGTGGCTGGACGTTAATTTGCAGCTGACAGTGGTCGGGGTTACCGGCAGTTATGGGAAAACTGCCGCGGTTCGGGCGATTGCCGAAGTGCTTTCGGCTAAGTATTCGGTTAATCGGACTGATCTTAATCTGGACACGATTTATAACTTGCCAATCACGATTTTGAAAACTAAAATTTGGAATGAAGTTTTAGTTTTGGAGTATGGAGTTGACCATCGAGGCGAGATGGACCTTCACCTTTCCCTGGTTAAGCCTAAGATAGCGATTTTAACTGGCATTACTCCGGTTCATGCAGATGAGGAACACTTGGGTTCTTTGGAAAATGTAGTCGCGGAAAAAAGGAAGCTGGTGGAGGCAATCCCCGAGGGCGGCCTGGCGGTTTTTAATTATGATGATGAGACGGTAAGAAAAGTTGGTCAGGAATTTAAGGGAAAGAAGTTTTTTTACGGTCTTGATAAGAAAGCTGATGTCTGGGCAGATAAAGTCGAGATTTCACTTGGGGGAACTGAATTTGAGCTTCACGAGGGCAAAGAAAAGCTGATGGTCAAGACGGGATTGCTCGGCTATCCGGCAGTTTATGCTTGCTTGGTGGCCTACCTTGTCGGAAGGGAGCAGGGAGTCAAGAAGGATAAGACAGTTGAGAGATTGGCAGGACTAAAGCCGTTGTCGGGAAGATTTAGTTTAGAGCCGGGACCGCTAGGAACTATTCTGATAAACGATGCCAGACGGGCAAATCCGGCCTCAACCATGGCGGGTTTAAGGTCTTTGACAGAATTTCCGGGGAGGAAAGTGGCGGTTTTGGGTGAGATGGGTGAGTTGGGAGAATATGGTGAAAAAATGCATCGCCTGGTGGGTGAAGAGGCGGCGAAGTTGAAGCTGGATGTTATTGTGGGCGTTGGGCCTTTGACTAAATTAATCATTGAGGCGGCCCAAAAGGCAGGAATGAAAAAAAACCAGCTCTTTTGGACAAAAGACGTTCAAGAAGCGGCCGAAACTTTAAAAACTATTCTTAAAAAAGACGATTTGCTTTACTTGAAAGCTTCCTTATTGCGTCACTTAGAAAGAATCCTTTTACTCTTAGAGGGAAAAGAGGTTGGTTGCCCGGAAGTTGTTTGCCACCATTACCAACCTTGTTTAACTTGTCCTAAACTACGAGAGTGTGTAAAATGAATTTTACATGATTGCGTTGTATCTCGGGCTACTTATCTTTTCTTTTTTAATCACCAGTATTCTGGTGGTGCCGTTTATTAATCTTCTCTATAAATTGAAATTTTATCGTCGGGTTCAACAAACTCGTGATATGGAGGGCCAACGGACCCGCATTTTTGACAAATTTAATAATCCCAAAGCAGGTACGCCAGTCGGAGGGGGTTTATTAGTTATCGGCGTCACTTTTCTTTTGTATTTAATCCTTTTCCCCTTGCTTTCTTTTCTGGGGACCTATATTCGGAGTGCCTACCGAATGACGGATGAGCTTAACATTCTTTTTTTTACCTTTGTTTCCTTTGGTCTTTTAGGACTTTATGATGATATCAAAAAATTCTTTGGTTTTGAAAAAAGCGGCTTTTTTGGCCTAAGGTTACGGCACAAATTTGCCATTCAATGGATTTTGGCCTTTATTATCAGCTCTTTAATGTATTTCAATTTGAAGATTGACATTATCAATATTCCTTCTTTAGGGGTCTTGAAATTAGGCCCCATTTTTATCCCACTGGCAGCTTTGGCGATTGTGGCTTTTGCCAATGCTTTTAATATCACTGATGGCTTGGATGGTTTGTCTTCGGGGGTGCTCTTAATTTGCCTTTTTGCCTTTTGGTTGCTTTCTCATTCAGTCTTGGATACCCCGCTTTCGGTTTTTATCGCTCTTTGGATAGGGAGTTTAATCGCCTTCCTGTACTTCAATGTTTATCCGGCCAGAATTATTCTGGGGGATGTTGGCGCTTTATCTTTTGGGGCTACCTTGGCCGTAGTGGGACTTTTAATTGGTAAAGTGGTCGCTTTGCTGGTCATTGGGGGTATTTTTGTGGTTGAAGTCACTTCAAGCTTAATTCAAATTCTTTCCAAGAAATTTTTAAAAAGAAAAGCCTTTGCGGTTGCTCCTTTTCATCTTTGGCTACAAAACCAGGGTTGGGAAGAGCCGAAAATCGTGATGCGGGCTTGGTTGGCAGCAATTATGTTGGCCATTATTGGGCTTTGGCTAGCATACATATGACGAAAGTGCAAAGTGCAATCCTTCGACAAAGCTCAGGACAAGAGTGCAAAGTGCAAAATTCGAAGGCTTTAGAGAGTCTGTTTTATCAATATACTCACTTGCCTATTGGCGGGAAGGAAATTAGCTGCCCTTATTGGCGCAATAGGCTTTCATTGGCTATCACTGGGCCGTTTGGGGGTAAAGGAAAACCAGAACAGATCGTAGAAGCAACAGAGTCAGCAGCCAAAAAAGCGGCAGTTAATCTTAATCAGATGTCAGAAGAAGAAATTTTGGCTTTTATGAAAAGAAAAAAAATTGGTGTTGATTGCTCCGGCTTTGTTTTTTGGATGCTGGACGCTTTGGATAGAGGAAGAGGCGGGAGGGGGATAGCTGACCTTATTCCCCGTCTCCCGGGCACTTTAGCCCAACGCCAGGTCAGTGCCGATAAGCTGACCGGTAAGAATTTGTCTATTCCGGTGAAAAAGATAGATGAGATTCGAGTGGGCGACACTATCCGTTTACATGGGGGAAAACATATCGCTGTCGTCATAAAAGTGGTAAGGGATTTGGGGAAAGTGAGGGAAATAGAGTATGTCCACTCATCAGAAAAGACGGCTGTACCAGGGGTTCATAGTGGCCTAATTAAGATTACCAATCTGGAAGGAGGATTAGCTGATCAAGAATGGGAGGAAACTCTTCCTAACGGTGATAGTTACAAACAAATGCTTCTTTCTTCTCAGGGCGACGGCCTTAAAAGGCTGAAAATTTGGGCTTGAGAGAATTATTTTTCTTCCACCACCATTGCCACTTGAAGAGGATTAGTGGAGACAATCTCAAATTCGTTACCGCAGTCTTCGCATTCGACAATATCGCCGGCTTGGGCATCGTCAGGAACAATGATGACGGTTTCACAGTCAGGACATTGAATTGTTTTCGTCATTTAACCCTCCTTATACTATAATAGGTCATTAGGATACTAGGATATTAAGATATTAGGATACTCGGTGATAAAAAGCAAGCTAAAAATTGGACTTTTGAAGGACAATCAAGGGAAGGGAATTTGGCAATATTCGGCCTATCTCTCACCCCTGCCGGATGAATTTAAACTCTCATTAGGAGAAGGGGGGACAGCCGAGGTCGCTTTGGGAGAAGGACTGACTTTAAAGCGGGAGGATGAGAATCCCAACGGCTCGCTTAAGGACCGAGGGATGGCTTATCTGGTTAGTTGGGCTAAAAGTTTGGGTAAGAAAGAGGTAGTACTTTCTTCATCCGGCAACGCTGCTGTTGCCGCCAGCCAATATTGCCGCTTGGCGGGGATTGACCTTCATGTTTTTGTTTCACCGAAAATTAATGAAGGGAAATTGGCGCAGTTGAGGAAGGCGGGGGTAGTGATTAGTTCTTCAGACAGACCGGTGAGTGAGGCGGTAAAATTCAGCCGTCGAAAAGGGGTTTTGAATTTAAGGCCATCACGAAATAAATTCGGCCCAGAGGGCTATCAGACGATTGCTTTTGAGTTGGCAGAAAGTGAGGGAGCAGTGGAGGACATTTTTATCCCGGTTTCCAGTGGAGTAGCGCTGGTAGGAATGGCCGAAGGCTTTAAAAAAATCGGCTTTTTACCTCGGTTGCATGTTTGCCAGCCGGCGGCCGTCTGTCCGATTGCCTCCCTTTTTACTAAGAATTTTCAGCCGGAGGAGGCCAGTTTGTCAGAAGCTTTAGTCGCCAAATATACTCCTTTGCGGCAAAAAGTGGCCGGTTTAGTCAGAGAATCAGGAGGAACTGGTTGGGTAATCAGCAATCAAGAGGTTAAAGAAGCACAAGAAGATTTAGGAAAGAAAGAAATTATTACTTCGGCCGAAGGCGCCTTGGCTTATGCTGCCTGGAAAAAAGCCAAAACTGGCGGTTGGCCAGTAGGGAAAGCCGTTTGTTTATTAACCGGGAAAAAGTATTAAAGCATTGAGCAATGGTAGAAATTGATTATTTGCACAATCTAACCCAGCCGATTTTTTATGTCACGAATGATGTAGGGCAGGGAATCGGTTTGGAAAATCTTTTGCCCAACTATCATATTGTTTGCCTGGACGATCATCCTTTGGTAGATATTTTGCAAAAGAATGGAGTTTCAGTTTTTTGTCTTGAAAGGAGCGTGGGTAAGAAAAATGTTCTTGCCCGAGTGAGCGGTAATATTTTATCTCAGCCAGCAGTCTTGACATTCATTAAAGAGAAAGCCGGAGGGAGAACTCCTCAAATTTTGTTTTTTAAGCCGCAAAAAAAGATTGAAGTTTTAGCTCAAGAGCACCATTTTAACCTTCTGGGCAATCCGGTGGAGTTAAACCGCCGCTTTGAGGACAAGGTTGCCTTTTTTGAATTTTGCCAAAAAGTGGGGATTCGGACTGCGCCGGGTGAAATTGCCGAACTGGCCGGCCTCTCGTTTAATGAAATGGCTCGCTTGTACGGAGAGATTCTGGTCTTACAGTTCGGCCGGGGTTGGGCAGGCAGCTCTACTTTTTTTGTTAGGAGCCCGGAAGAATTGGAAAGGTTGAAGAAAGATTATGGTTCGTTGCGGGTAAAAGTCGGTCGTTTTGTCAAAGGAAGGACGTTTCTTAATAACGCGGTAATTTGGGATAACCAAATATTAATTAGCCGGCCGGCGTTGCAAGTAAAATCTCATCCTCTCTTAACCGCCGCGACCGGCGGTACTGGAGGTCGCCAATGGCCGGTAGCCGGGATAACTAAGCAGGAAAGTAAGATAGAGGCAATCACGCGGAAAGTCGGCCGATTAATGGCCAAGGAAGGTTACCGTGGTTTTTTTGGGCTTGATTTCTTAATTGACGAAGAGAACGGAGAGATTTTTGTTTCGGAGAACAATGCTCGTTTAACTGCTTCAGTTCCTTTTTACACTAAATTGGAACTAGGGGTTGGTGTTTTGCCCCTTTTGGCCTATCATTTACTGGCTTTCTTACCTTTCAAGGCTGAAATCGATGAATGGGAACCTCCTTCGGTGGTCGGAAGCGAAGTGGTTCTGCGTAATACCACTAGTTTGCCCCAAAAAGTCCGGCAGAGCTTGCCGAGCGGTCTTTACCGACTGCCGCTGGAATTTATTAAAGAAAGCTATTTTCTTTCCACTAAAAACCGGGAAGAACTTTGGTTAACGGTGGCGGCTGAAGGTCGTCAAGTGAATCCGGAAATTGAGTTGGCGCGTTTCGATACCCTGGAGAAGGTGAGCGATGAAAAAGGAGCTTTGCGGAAGGAGTATGTTCAATTAGCGGAAAAAATTAGGAATGAGGTTAAACTGGAAAAATGCTGAAACCCCGAAGCCTATCGCTTAAAATTGGTGACCGTTGGTTTTTTTTCTTCGCCTTAATCCTAAGCATTTTCGGCCTGTTTATGATATTTGATGCTTCTTCAGTGACGGCTTTGGCTGATTTTGGCGATAAGTTTTATTATTTGAAACATCAGTCAATTTGGCTAGTCTTGGGTTTGGTTTTGTTTTTCTTTTTCGCTTTTCTTGATTATCGTTTGCTCAAAAAAATTGCCCTTCCTTTTTTATTGCTCAGTTTTGCTTTTTTATTAGCGGTTTTAATTCCTGGTATTGGTAGAGAAATTTATGGCGGTCGGCGCTGGTTGCAAATTGGACCTCTTGGTTTTCAACCAGGAGAATTAATCAAGCTGTCTTTAGTTATTTATTTAGCCACTTTTTTTGAAAAAAAAAGGAGTTTCTCGGTTTTTGTCGCCGTGGTAGGCTTATCTTTGGCTTTGCTACTCTTGGAGCCTGATTTAGGGACAGCCACAATTATTGCCGCCACTGCTTTTGGCCTTTATTTTATTGCTGGCGCACCTTGGAAAGAAGTACTGAGCTTAGGAGTAGCAATTGCTATTGTGGGTCCTATTTTAATTTGGTTCTCCCCTTATCGTCGACAGAGACTGCTTAGTTTTTTAAACTCTTCCTGGGATGCTCAGGACGCTTCTTATCATATTCGTCAAGTCTTGATTGCCTTGGGTAGTGGGGGAATTTTTGGCCGAGGATTAGGCCAGTCGCGCCAGAAATTTCTATTTTTGCCGGAGGTGACCACCGATTCGATTTTTGCCGTAATCGCTGAAGAGTTTGGATTTTTAGGAGCTGGGAGCTTAGTTTTTTTGTTTTTAATATTGGTTTTACGGGGGATGAGGCTGGCGATTTATTTGAAAGACCGATTTGCTCAACTGCTTGTGGCAGGAATTATTTTTTCTTTAGGATTTCAGGCTATTGTTAATCTGGGAGCAATGGTGGCTTTAGTGCCTTTGACTGGTGTGCCTTTGCCATTTATTTCCTATGGCGGTTCCTCACTTTTGGTTTCCTTAAGCGGGATGGGAATTGTGTACAATATTTCTAAGAACAGCAAAAGGTAGTAAAAGTATCAAAAGCATCAAATGTATCAAAAGAAAATAGTGTTTTGCGGGGGTCATCATAACAGCGCTTTGGTAGTGGCAGAGGGTTTGCGGGAGAAAGGCCATCAGGTTTTTTGGTTTGGTCATAAATATTCAATGATTGGCGATGAAAATCCTAGCGCCGAATATTTGGAAGTAACTCAAAAGGGTTTTCCTTTCACCGAAATCAAAGCCGGTAAATTCCAGCCCCGTTATCAATTTTGGTCTAATCTACTCCGAATTCCTTTGGGCTTTTGGCAAAGTTTTGTCGGTCTCAAAAAAATTAAGCCGGATTTGATTTTTTCCTTCGGTGGCTATTTGGCTCTGCCGGTGGCTTATTCCGGCTGGCTTCTTGGTATTCCAGTGGTGACTCATGAGCAAACAACCGTTTCCGGTTGGGCGAATAAGATGATTGCCAAAATTGCTAAAAAGGTTTTTATTACCTACCCTTCTTCGAGTAAATATTTTCCCCAAGAAAAGGTAGTAGTGACTGGTTTGCCAATAAGAAGGGAGATTTTAAAAAAGGGTAAAAAACTTTTCCAAAATGCCAAAAAAACGATTTATATTACTGGCGGCAAACAGGGGGCCCACGTAATTAACGAGGCTGTTTTTGCCATTCTGCCTCAGTTGTTGGAAAGATTTAATGTTATCCATCAATGCGGCTCGACCACCCTTTTTAATGATATAAAAAAAGCGAGGGAGATTAAGGAAAACTTAGGCGACAAGGGAGAAGATTATCTGGTGAAAGAATATTTTTTTGAAGACGAAATTGGCTCAGTTTTCCGAACAGCGGATTTTATCATTTCCCGAGCCGGGGCCCATACGGTTTATGAGCTTTTGGCTTTGAAAAAGCCGGCGATTTTAATCCCCATTCCTTGGGCGAGCGGCAATGAGCAAGAAGAAAATGCCAAAGTGCTGGTGGCGGCCGGTTTGGGGATAATTTTGCCTCAAAAGGATTTGGAGGCAGGTAAGCTTTGGGAAACAATTTTGGAATTTGAGAAAAATTTGTCAAGCAAGAAGGTTTCCCCCGCTTCTCCTAAGATCGAGGTTGACGCCACTGCAAGAATCCTCTTTGAAGTCGAAGAACTGATGTAACCAATATGTATGCCTTATAATTAGGGCAAGATGACCGAGCTTGATTATAAGGCACGCGCCCCGTCTTTTTCTCTTGGGTCGGAAGAGGCTCCTATTCAGCCGCTGGAACGAATGGCGAGAGAATCATCAGTTGAGGTAAAAATTCCACCAGAGCTTCAAGAAGAGCTAAAAGGAAACTTTCGAAAATTAATCGAAGGGAATCCTGATTTAATTATTTTGCTTAAACCAGCCGGTTCGTTAATTTTTTGGGGGACACTGTCGGGGTATCGTGGGCAACATCCTTCGGTGGCAAAAGAAATGGCCCAAAAAACTCTGGTGGTAAGGATTGGTTGGGATGTTATTTACCGCTTTGTCAGAAATCCAGAACTTAATCCGGAAAGGATCGACTTTCAAGAAGATCCTAGTGTTAGAAAGATGCCTGAATATCAGCGATTGGAGGAAAATTACCGTCACTGGTTGCAGGAAGATAATAAGTTTAGTCAAGAAAAGGCTGGTTTAATTGCCAGGCGGGTAGAGAGAAGGGGTTTGGCACGGGATCTTAGAATCTATGTTGCTAATGATTCTGACTATACGGCAGCGATCGGTATTGCGATAGAGGAAATAGTCAGCATGGGAATAAGAGTAGCCGGTCGAAGGGTTTCTCAATTGAGCATGGTGAACTTTTTTGAAAACCATCCCGTTTGGACCGATAATTTCAGTTGGCTGGGAGGAATGGGTTGGGTCGGGGGAGTTAGGGGCGGAGGCGTGGTAGGAGAAACCTTTGGCCCTACTTTGAGAGATTATATTGACGAGAGACACTCTTCGCCTAACGAGAGAGCAGTAATGATGAACGCAATGGACTTGCTTTTTCTGTATATGGTTGAAGACGGTTTGCAAAAATGGGATGAAATATTAGCGGCAGGAGAGGAAATTGCTAGAAGTAAAGATTGCCTTAATCCAACGACTGAAATAGAAAAAATTGCTGGTCGAGAAAGCCTTACCGATTTTCTTCCGGGGCTCTTTGAGGCTTTTAAGGAAGTTGGCGCCAAGCTCTAATTGAGAAAGAACGAGGGGAGTGCACTCCTGCAGAGAATGGGAATAGGAGTGCACTCCTTGGCCTCAAGCACGACTAAGATGCCTCTAGAACGCGTCAGGATAGTATTGTTGGAGGTACCTCCATCAGGAATGCCTCTGCCTCCGGACACCAGCTCTGCTGATCTTCGCGACTGCAGTGGAAGTGAGGCGGTGGTTTGACGCCGGCCAGGCAGGTGGAGCGATCGGGATTGTCTTTATTGTAGACAAACTGTATGCCGCCGCTCCGGTTCCCTGACTTGAAGCCTGGGATATAGTAGATTAGTAGGACGGCATTACTGTGCCATTTGCCGTCGTACCAATCGGCATCCCTGGCTAAACAGTCATCCGGTCGTCTGTTCGGCAGTCTCCTATATAGGTCCTGACGATGGTCTGCCCGTTCTCCCTCCAGGGTGTGTCGGTGGAGGTCGGGATTGTCGGATGATTGAAGGCCAAACGTCATCCACAAGAGGAACAACGGAATGGTGACGGGCTTGGCCCTTGAGAGAAACGTCCCGACCTGCTCCCAGGTGACTTGGGGGTAGTATTTCGGGAAAAAAGGGTGTGGATATAGGCCGGAGACGTAGGGGGGCGGCAATGGGCCGGTTCCGAGAGGTTGCTGGTCGACGGATTCATCCGGTAAGGTGTCGTTCTGAAAAAGCTCCACCGGGTCCGTCCGTCTGTCGGCCAGCACCAGGGGGGTAATCAAGGTGGCATTCAGAAACGCCACCAGGGTGATGGCGAGAAGCAGCTTCTTGCCTCTCATTGCCAAACCTCCTATTGTTTTGTCCGGCCCGCGTGGTACATCCGCACCTTAGAGACGCAGACCGTCGGGCTGGAAGCAAAGAGATTACCTCCAAGCCGACGGCCGCGTCTTTTATAAGAGTTGGCAGAATGAATGCCAATCTCTTTCAAACTTCCGAGCCTAAAGGAAGAACAAGTTTGAGAGTCCTGCCAACTCTTGAAAACTTAAAATCAATACCGAGGGTTAAAAGCCCTCGGAAGTTTATCGTGCTTGAGTTTTAAAAGTCCTGAATTTGAGTTAACTTCGGCTAATCGAAGGGCTCAAACTGAGATGCATTCAATGTGTAACAAATGTGTAAGGATAAGACCTTTATGTTAAAAGAATGTCAAGGCTTCGGAGCTTTTGCTTGACTTTTAGCAGAAGAGAAAATATCTTCAAAGCAAGGATACAATTTTGAATTAAAGCAATGACTGAGGCAGAGATTGTGACTCCAGATGAGCCAGCCCGGATATGGCCGGGAGCAGTGGAGATAAAAGCTTTGAACTGGAATGGTGAATCTCTCCCCCGTTCTCCTGATTATATTTTACTTTCTCCTGACTCAAGCGCCAGGGTGTGTTCTGCTCTCACTAAGGTAAATTCAGGCAGACCCGCGAGCGACCCTGTTTTTCCGGAATATTTGGAAATGAAAAGATTTCCGGAAATTGATGAAATGAAGGTTAAGGCTCAGGACGGCCGGGAAATGGAAGCCGGTGAGGTAGCTGAGTCCAATCAGGATAAAATTGCCCAGGCGGCTAGGAGTCGGTGGGAACAGGGGCTGACCGAGCTTTTCAGAGTCGCTGGAATCGCCAGGATTCCGACTCATTCGAAAGAGAGCGGGAGATTGACAGTAGGAGTTGCGGGTGGCGAAGACGGCCAGGGTGTCGCTGGCCTGCTGGGATTTTTTAATCGAAACTTCCCTCAAGTTCCCATCGATTTATTTGTTGTCGACCCGAGAGATCCGGGAAAAATTGAGAAAATTAAAGAGCTTTTGGCTTTCAACGTTTCAACGGTAACTCCGAGGGAAGCTGATTTAAGAGAAGTGCTTTGGGAGAAGGTGCAGCCTGATTTGGTGGTTTTCCCCAACCCCGGACCACTGGATGTGGTGGAGACATATCTTCCTTGGAAGGATATTATCACTAAAATTGCCAGAACGAAACCCTCGTTTATTATTTCTTGCTTTCCTCGAGTCGGTTATTGTGTCCGAGATCCGCTAGTTATTCAAGACATTGTCAAAACATATAGAAATTTAGTTACGGGAGCAAATGACACTTTGAGAGATTTAAAGGAAGAGGAGTTAGTCGCCATGTCTGGGTGGACAGAACAAGATATCTTTAGACACATCCTCAAAGCGGTGGGTTATGAAACAATGGTCGAAAAGTGGTTTAATGATAATCTAAAAATGCCGCTTAGCGTTTATGGAGCGGCCGTGGAGGTTGAGGGTCAACCTCAATATTTAGGAGCCTTAGATCCTTACTTTTTATTATCAGTCAATAAGAGCGCCTTAGCTTTGGCGGAGAATGTGGGGAGGAATAGGGGGGAGCTGAAATGAGTCTAAACGGATATTTAATCCTTCAATCTTTTTGGTGTAGCACCATCTTAGCCACCCTTGGCCGGCGGTGTACCATTCTCTGGAAGGGCTTGGTCCCCGCCCCTTGTATCTAGACATAATCCAACCTCCGTCCCAAAAGCCAATTGAACACCAGTATCTTGATGTACCGAATGGTTGCCATTCGGGCCCTTTGTTTTCTTGCTCAAGCCGGCATCTAATAATAAAATGATGCACTTGTTGGGGAGACACGATTCGGACAATTCCCACTTTGCCAAGTAATCTTCGTTCGTCGATTGCCCCATATATTTCGATTGTTCCTGGTTTCGGTCCTTCTCTTGAACTATGGACGAATCCATCAGTATCACAGGTGTTAATCAGAGATCTGGCGATTCGCCAAGATTCTTCGTGTTCCATGGACATTTTGAGAATTGACCGTCGCAGTGATTGTTCCAAGAAGTCAAAAAAACTTTGTTCTCTTAATCTGTTTTGGTCGACAGTCAGCGCTGGAATTAAAAGCGAGATACGACTGACTTTTGCCCCCCAATCATAAACAGTTTTTAATTCTTCCCATCTTTCCCAGGCTGCTTCGCGAACAAGGAGTCTTCCCCTTGGTTTTTTACCACTCACTTTTTCTTCTAATCGGCCGGCTTTAATCACTTGGATGTTTTGAATAGGATATTCAATTCCAGACTGATGATGTTGCCAATACCCGCTGGCGTTTTGAAGGCTGGATTCTTCACCCTCAAGAACTACAACATCTACAAAAGGAGAAAGGCCATGAACAATACCAATCAAGATTTTGTTTGGGATTGTCTGGCCATTTCGGTCCACTGCCCGTCGAGTATAAATTTGAAGGGAATCAGGTCCTGGTCCACTGTTTTGAAGAATAATGGCGTTGGCAAATCCGGGTGATGGTGGGGTTATTTCTTTTAAGGCTCCAAGAACCGCCTGAGCTTCAGCCCAATAACTGCCTAGACGGATTCCTGGTGAGAGGTTTCCCTCCTGGAAATCGAATCTTTTTCGTTGACTGGTAAAGGAGTCTCTGCCTAAACGGCGCTCAATGTCTCCAATCATTGCGAAAGTGACAATTAATACCGAATATAGCCCACCTGGAAGTATAAATCAAATTAGGGGATGATCTCTGATCTTTCTTTAAGAATTTGAACCTCGAAAGTATAAAGATTTGTTTGGGGGCTTTTATAACAATGGGGTGGCAGACCGGCTTTTTGGAAGCAAAGTTGGCTTAAGAATTCTTCTAAACTCCAGCCGGTTTCTGTCGCCACTTGGGGAAGGAAAGTGCCTCCTCGATTGCCGTATTGCATCATTACACCGTCAACCCCCAATCTTATTTTTTCCCAATTATCAATTTTCTTCCGGGGAGTCATCACGGAAATCTCGATTTCAATGTCGGGGAGTTCCTCGGCGGTGACTTTAGGGAAGCGTGGGTCTTCGGTCGCCGCCGCGATACTCATCTTTTGAATTACTTGCCAAAGCGGCACTTTCGGTTCAAATTCACCAATACAACCGCGCAGCTCGCCGTTTTTTTTCAGAGTAACGAAGGCTCCGAGTGGTTTGAGAAGAATGGGGGATCTGGGTCCCCCTTCCCCCGCCTTTGGCGGGGTTCGGAGAGGTAAACCGGAAAGATGAGCCTTGAGAGTTTGGCGGGCCAGAGCAAGGGCTTCTTCCTGGGCTTTCTGGTCAAGCGTTAAGCTGGAGGGATTATTTCGCCGCCAGCCGCCAATTGCGGCGTAACCGACAACTTGTTCTTTCTCGCCGGTAATGTCACCCGAATTAGCGTATTTTATTTCCTCAAAATTGAAATTATTTAACTTCTCCGCTGCTTGGAGGGCAACTAAAATTGCCTGATAACCGCAAGCGCAGGTATCCAAGCCAGGATAATGTTGGCTTTCAGCTTCGGTTAAGCTCTTTTCTAAATTCTCCGCTTGGCCGGAAACAACGGCTTGAGTGGTTTTTTTATCTACCTGATTGGCAACTTTATAAGGCGGATAATGAGAAAGGTCGGAGCTAATTAGGAGGAGAGTGAAGGAATCGAGGTTATCGGCGATTTTTTGAGCCAGAGAGGCAAGAGTCTCCTTTGTTGGCTGGCCAATAAGAATGGGAACAATTTTAGCTTGGGGAAGAACGGTCTGTAAAAACGGCAATTGGACTTCCAGAGAATGTTCCTCGCGATGGACGGGAGGGTTAGCCACGATGCCTTCGTTGGGAGATACCAATTTTTTAGCCAGATCTTCATCGATTATTGTTTTTTTCAATGGCGTTTCCCAGGCGCCTTGGTCGAAAACCGCGATTCCTTCAAAAAAAGCCCGGTGACTGGTGCCCAAAAGAATTACCCGTTGATAGTCAGTTCCCCCTAATTGCTTAAAACCGGCGGCGGCAATCGGCCCGGAATAATCAAGGCCGGCGTGGGGAACGATTAAAATCTGCAGTTTGCCTTTTCTCTCCAACCGAGGAGCTTGGTTAAGAAGAGAAGTAATTTTGGTTTTTAAGTTTTGGGGTTCAACCGGATAAAAAGAGCCGGCAAAGGTGGGGGTTCGGGTAAAGATTTCGGCTGTCGGAGCTGGTTTCTTTTTGATTTTGCTAATCACTAAGTAAGATAGTAGCAGGCTGAACCATAAAAGCAAGCAAAAGTAAAAAAGTGTTTTTCTTTTCTTCATATGCTACACTGAACCTATCTTGATGTTTTTCTTAGAAACTACTTTACAACCGTTTCTTTATCTGGGTAAAATCCTTTATAAGGATAAATCCTTTATTAAGGATAAATTCTTTATTAGAGATAAAATAACCTAAAAGATAAGCTAAGGAAAGATGAATCGAAGCAGAATTATTGCTGCCATTGATGTTGGCAGCACGAAAATTGCCACTTTAATTGGGCAAGTTGACGAAAGCAGAGAAAGAATTAATGTTGTTGGGGCTTCTTCTATTCCTTCTTTAGGGGTGAGAAAGGGCCAAATCGTTAATATTGAGGAGGCGGCGGATACAATTGTCAAAAGCGTCGAAGCGGCGGAGAGAATGGCCGGTTTTTCCTTATCTAAAACCCTGGTTTCTGTTGGTGGAGCTCATATTGCCTCGCAAAATTCTCATGGGATTGTCGCGGTGGCCGAGCCTCAGGGAGAAATTACTCCTGAGGATGTTCGACGGGTAATTGAAGCGGCGCGAGCGATTTCTTTGCCCTCTTCGCGGGAAATTCTTCATGTTATTCCTCGCACTTATGCGGTTGATTCTCAAGAGGGAGTGGCGGACCCAGTCGGGATGAGCGGAGTGCGGTTGGAAGTAGAGACTCACATTATAACTGGTTCCAATACCGCGATTAAAAATTTGACTAAATGCGTTTCTGAAGTGGGAGCTAACATTGAAGGGCTGGTTTTTTCCGGCGTGGCGGCGGCGGAGACAGTGCTAACGGAAACGGAAAAAGAATTGGGAGTAGTTTTAGTAGATATCGGTGGAGGGACAACCAGTGTGGTGGTTTTCCTGGACGGCGCCCCGGCTTATACGGCCGTCCTGCCAATTGGGGCTAGAAATGTTACTAATGATTTAGCGATTGGTTTGCGGCTTTCTATAGAAGGAGCGGAAAGGTTAAAAGTGGCTCTTTCGGATAAAGTAAAAGAAAAAGTTCCCATTTTTGAGGGACGGTTATTGGAAGAAGAGACAGACAAAGGGGAAAAGAGCGAAGAAAAAAATAAAAAAAGTGAGGAGAAAAAAGAAGGAGAGAGAAAAGAGGATGAGATTGATTTAAATCGATTGGGAATTTATGAAGAAACCAAAAAAGTGTCCAAAAAAACTCTGGTAGAAGGAATTATTAAGCCGCGGTTGAATGAGATTTTTGGTATGGTGGCGGCTGAGATTCAGAGAAGTGGTTTTGCCGGTTTAACTCCTTCAGGCATTGTTTTGGCTGGGGGAGGGGCAATGACAATTGGGGCAACCGATACTTGTCGCAAGAGCTTATCTTTGCCGGTGAGAGTGGGGATGCCGGGCCAAGTTAGCGGGCTTATCGATGATATTATGGATCCTTCTTTTGCTTCCGTCATCGGTTTACTTCTTTACGGGAGCAAGAAAGACGATTCCCTTTCTTCCGTCAACGGTTTCTCTAAATTGGGAGAAATCGGTCGGAAGATCCCCATTAGAGGTTTGGCTGGAAAGGTTGGCAATTTTGTCAAGTCCTTTTTGCCTTAAATTGCTTTTCTCTGATATGGTATAATTTGGTGAATGAAAGAGGCGCGATGTTTTTCTTTTGGTGATGGCAATTTTAGGAATAAAAAAGCAGCTTCTATTAAAGATTCGGCGAGAGAAAAGTTATGGCTTTAGTTAAACCTGATGTTGCCCGTTTTGCCAAAATTAAAGTTTTAGGAATTGGTGGCGGTGGTAGTAATGCGATTAATACCATGGTGTTCGAGGACTTAATTGCGGGGGTAGATTTTGTCGCCATCAATACTGACGCTCAGGCACTTTTAGCTAATCAGGCGGGGATTAAACTCCAAATTGGAGAGAATTTGACTCGTGGTTTGGGAGTTGGTGGTAATCCGGAGATTGGAAGCCAATCAGCCGAAGAATCTCGGGAAAAAATTAAGGAGATGTTGGCCGACACGGATATGGTTTTTATCACCGCCGGGATGGGGGGCGGAACAGGGACGGGAGCATCCCCGATTATTGCCGAAATCGCCAAGGAACAAGGGGCTCTGACAATTGCGGTTGTGACGAAACCCTTTTTATTTGAGGGAACACGGCGAATGGTAGCGGCGGAGGAGGGGATTGTCAAATTGAAAGACAAGGTCGATGCCTTGATTGTTATTCCCAATCAGAAACTACTCGATTCAATTGACCGCAAAATTACCTTAGTCGAAGCCTTTAAGACGGTAGATTCGGTTTTGGCTCAAGGGGTCCATGGAATTTCGGACATCATTACTCTCCCCGGGCTGATTAACCGAGATTTTGCTGATATTAAATCGATTATGAAAGACGCCGGGAGTGCCTTTATGGGTATTGGAGTTGGCATAGGTGAAAATCGGGCCCAAGCCGGGGCTCGAAATGCGATTGCTTCTCCCCTGCTGGAAGTTTCCATTAACGGCGCCCGGGGGATTCTTTTCACCATTACTGGTGGCTCGGATTTAACGATGGCGGAGGTAGAAGAGGCCTCGAAAATTATTACGGAGAATGCGGATGCTGATGCTAATATTATCTTTGGCGCGAGTATTGATCAAAAAATGGTTGACCAAATTAAAGTTTCGGTCATCGCTACCGGTTTCGATGAATCAAAGCTGAATTTACGGCGAATGGTTCAGCCACCGGCGGCGAAAGTCTTTTCTACCGCTTCTCCAACGACTAAAACGTCAACTCCCGGAGGAAACGGCGAGACGGATACCGAGGCCCCCTTGGATGAAATGGGTGAAGAGTACGAAGTCCCCGCCTTCTTGAGATTAGGGAGACAACACTAGCTAAATTTCTAAATCCTAATTTCTAAACAATTCCAAAATCCAAAATTCCAATTATCGTAAGTTGCTGCAGGAAAGATTTTTTAGTATAATAGACTCATAATTGTGGTAAAAGCATTTGAGGTGTGTCAGCTTAGCTGATTGCAATCAACACCAAGCTGCTTGAAGAAATCCTGAGTGGTTCGACAGGCTCACCATTTGGGAAATTAGACCAAGCCGGGTAAGCCCGTTAAAGCGAGAATAAGTTATAAAAGGTGGTACCGTGAGCAAGCTCACCCTTTGGCGGGTGGGCTTTTTTGGTATTATTAAGGAAAGACAATTATGGAAAAGAAAACCACTAAAAGAATAAAATTTACCACTGTGCCGGCAGAATTAAATTTTGCTGAACTGGATGAGCGAATTTTGAGCTTTTGGAAAGAGGGTCATATTTTCGAACAATCGATTGAAGAAAAGCCTAAAGATAAGGTTTATTCTTTCTATGATGGTCCTCCTTTCATCACTGGCTTGCCTCATTATGGTTCGCTCTTATCCAGCGTTGCCAAAGATGTCGTTCTGCGCTTCTGGACCATGAAAGGTTATCGGATTAGAAGAGTTTGGGGATGGGATTGCCATGGCTTACCGGCAGAAACAGCGGTGGAGAAGAATTTAAAGCTGAAATGCAAGCGGGATATTGAGGAGATGGGCGTAGGCAATTTCATCGAAGCTTGTCGCGATTTTGTGAGCAAAACTTCCTCTGAATGGGAGTGGTATGTTGACCATATCGGCCGCTGGGTGGATTTTAAAAATGCTTACCGGACCATGGATCGGGATTATATGGAAACGGTCCTTTGGGTTTTTAAAGAGCTTTACGATAGAGGGCTGATTTATAAAGGAAGACGGGTTTCTTTGTATTGTCCCCGCTGTGCCACCCCGCTTTCCAAGTTTGAGATTACGATGGATGAAGGTTGCTACCGGAATGTAAGCGACCCGGCGATTACGATAAAATTTAAAGTCAAAGGAGAGCCTAATACTTCCATTTTAGCCTGGACGACCACCCCCTGGACTTTGCCGACCAATTTCGCCTTAGCCGTTGACCCGCGGCAGGTTTATGTTGAGGTGGAGCAAGAAGGCGAAAAATATCTTCTGGCCCAAAAAAGATATAAAGAATATTTTCCCGAAGAGAGAGTTTTGCGAAAGCTCAAAGGGGAGGAGTTAGTGGGTAAGGAATATGAGCCATTGTTTGACTTTTTTGCCGGTAATGAAAACGATTTTAAGGTCTATCCGGCAACTTTTGTCGCCATGGATGAAGGGACCGGCGTAGTTCATATTGCGCCGGGTTTCGGCGAGGACGACAGCCTTTTAGGGGAAAGATTTCACTTAAGCTTGGCTGACTCGCTGGATGATGAAGGGAGATATATTGACCGAGTTAAGCCTTGGACGGGCACCTTTATTAAGGATGCTGACCCATTAGTGACTAATAACTTACGGGAGAGGGGGTTGCTTTTTAAGGAAGAGAAGATTGTCCATAGTTACCCTTTCTGCTATCGCTGTGATACCCCTTTAATTTATAAATCTCAGGAAGCGTGGTATGTAGATATTGACCAGATAAGGAAAAGCATGCTTGAGAGTAACAAGAAGATTTATTGGTTCCCAACTTACTTTAAATATGGCCGCTTTACCATCAATATTAAATCTGCCCCCCATTGGTGTATTTCCCGGACCCGCTACTGGGGGACGCCGCTCCCGGTTTGGGAATGTCAGTGCGGCGAGCGGTATGTTTTTGGTTCAATTAAGGAAATTGAGGAAGCATCAGGCCAAAAAGTTACCGACCTTCATCGGCCGGATATTGACAAGATTACGGTCAAATGCCGCCGCTGCCAGGGAGAAGCAAAACGAGTGCTAGAAGTTTTGGATTGTTGGATGGAGTCAGGAGCGATGCCATACGGCGAGTGGCACTATCCTTTTGAAAATAAGGAACAGTTTGAACGAAGTTTCCCGGCCGATTTTATTTCCGAGTATACTGGTCAGCTTCGGGCCTGGTTTTACTATCTGCATGTCCTCTCCAATGCGCTTTTAGGAACGAACTGTTTTAAAAATGCCTTAGTTACCGGGGTGATTTTGGGGTCAGACGGTAAGAAGATGAGCAAGTCCCTGGGTAATTTTCCTGACCCGAAGGAAGTTCTTTTAAAATACGGCGGCGACGCTTTGAGGCTTTATCTGATTAATAGCCAGGTCATGGCGGGAGAGGATCTGATTGTTTCTGAGGAGGAGATAGCCAATCAAGTAAGGAATATCCTCTTGCCGCTTTGGAATTCCTATCGCTATTTCGTCACTCTAGCAGAAGCTAAAGACTGGTGTCCGCGAAGAACGGTGAGCGAGAATGTTTTGGACCGCTGGCTGGAAAGCCGGCTTTGGTCTTTCTTAAAAGAATATAGCGATTTTTTTGGGAAATATAATGTTCAAAAAGCGGTAGGGCTAGTGCCTGGCTTTATTGATGACCTTTCCCGTTGGTATATCCGTCGTTCTCGAGAACGGTTTCAAGAGGGAGACGAAAAAGCTTTGACCACTCTTTATGAAGTGCTAACTGTTTTTGCTAAGGCGGTGGCGCCTCTCGCGCCTTTTATAAGCGAGGAAATTTATAAAAACCTGACTGGCAACCTTTCGGTTCATTTGGAAGACTGGCCAAAGGTAAAGGTGAGTCAGATTGATAAAGGGCTGGAAGGAAAAATGGCCTTGGTTAGAGAATTAAGCGAACAAGGTAATTCTAAGAGAAGGTTAGCGGGGATTAAATCCAGACAGCCTTTAAGAAAATTGACCGTTTTAAATTTGCCGATTTCCCTTGAAGAGCCGTTTTTAGACTTGATTAAGGATGAACTTAACGTCAAAAAAGTCGTGGTAGAGACAGGCAAAGGGGAGCTTTCGGTGGAGCTGGACACCACCATTACTGCCGAGCTGAAGGAGGAGGGAGAAGCGCGAGAAATTGTCAGGATGATTCAGGAAGCGAGAAAAGAAGCCGGCTGCGAACTCTCTGATTTAATTGAAGTGGGTCTTCCTTCTTGGCCCAAGAAGTTTGAGGGGGAGATTAAAAGAAAAACATTAGCCAAGAAACTTTATCCTGCGGAAAAACTTGAAGTGAAGGGTATTAGGGGTAGTAAATAAGCTTTTAATACTTGTGATACTTTTGATACTTGTGATACTTTTAGGTAATGCTTCGGCCTAAATTTGATTGGTATTTGATTTTACCCGCTTTGTTTTTGCTTGGTTTTGGTCTTGGCATTATTGCCAGCGTTTCCCCTTCTCATTTACCCCAGCATCTCTTATATATTCTTTTGGCCTTGGGATTTTTTCTCTTTTTTTCCTTTTTTGATTTGGATATTCTTTTTCCGCTTTCCCCTTTAATTTATCTTTTATCTCTTCTTTTCCTTATTTTGCCTTTTTTGGTTGGGACAGTTACTCGGGGCTCGGTGCGCTGGATTCCCTTGGGTAGTTTTACGATTCAGCCCTCGGAAATAGTTAAACCTTTTTTGTCACTTCTGGCAGCTTGGTTTTGGACGAAGGAAAACTTTAGTCTTAAAAGGCTTTTTTTCTTTAGCGGTATTTTTTTTCCAGCGGTTCTCTTAATTTTTCTGCAGCCGGACTTGGGGAGCGCCTTGGTGGTTTTAAGCATCTTTGGCGGGGTTCTCCTTTTTTCTGGTATTAAATGGCGCCAGCTTTTGCTCTTAGTTTTGGTCGTGGGGGTGATTTTTCCTTTAGCTTGGTTTACTCTTCATGATTATCAAAAAATGAGAATTGTTCATTTCCCTAACCCTTATTCTGACCCGTTGGGTGAGGGCTATAATTTGATTCAGTCAAAAATTGCTATCGGTAGTGGCGGAATTTTCGGTCGAGGCTTAGGTCGAGGGACGCAAAGCCATCTCGCTTTCCTGCCGGAAAAACACACCGATTTTATTTTTGCTTCTTTGGCGGAAGAGCTGGGACTGGTGGGGTCGGGAATAGTTTTTGGTCTCTATTTACTGCTTTTCTGGCGGATTTTGAAGATTGCTCAACAAACCCGTCAGCGACCGCTTTTCCTTTTAGCGATGGGTCTATTTTTCTCCCTCTTTTTCCAGACGACGGTTAATTTGGGAATGAATATCGGTTTGCTGCCGATAACGGGGATTACTCTGCCGCTAATTTCTTACGGCGGTAGCTCGATTTTGGCGACGATGATAAGTTTGGGTATTTTAGAAGCGATTTCCCGCCAAAAAGGAGAGGAGAGAGTCCTAGAGATAAAATAAGGTAACTTTGAATTGCAAATTGCCGGCAGTTGAAGTAAAATATCACTTTATGAAATACGCCGTGGTGAAAATTCAGGGAATGCAATTTAAAGTCAGTGAGGGTGACCAGCTGGCGGTTAATCGGTTGCCGGGAAAGGAAGGCGAGAAAGTTGAATTTGCCGAAGTTTTGCTGGTTAAAGAGGATGGCCAAGTGAAAATTGGTCGGCCGGTAGTAAAAGGGAGCCAAGTGACTGCCAAAGTGATAAAACAATTCTTGGGTCCAAAATTGGATATTTTTAAGTTTAAAGCCAAAACTGGTTATCGGCGGAAGATGGGTTTTCGTCCTCAAAAAACATTAATTCAAGTCGAGAAAATCAGCTTATAATCCGCTAACAATTGGACTTGACTTCCGTGAAAAGTTAATTTATAGTCTTTAATAGATATGGCACACGTTAAAGCTGGTGGACGAGCAAGACAAGGGACTCCCCGAAGAGGTCGACGTTTAGGGATAAAAGTTTCCAGTGGACGACCGGTTAAGGTGGGAAGTATTATTGTGCGTCAGAGAGGATCTACCTTTTTGCCGGGAATTGGCGTCAGGGTGGGGCGGGACTACACCCTTTTTGCCTTAAAAGGCGGTCAAGTTAATTTTAAAACCCTGAAAGGGAGAAAAATAGTGGAGGTAGTCTAAAATGTCTGATGACAGCAATATGGTGATAGTCCAGCTTTTGATTGACGAGCTCCAATCAAACCCTCTTCAGCCCCGCGGTGTTATTACTCCCGAAAGTCTGGTTGATTTAGTTGATTCGGTTCGCGAGCATGGCATCTTGGAGCCGCTAGTGGTAGCTAAAACTCCTGCCGGTTTTCAAATTATTGCTGGGGAGAGGCGCTGGCGATCGGCGAAAATTGTTGGTTTAAAGACGATTCCCGCAATTATTAAAGAAACCACCCCGCGGGGTATGCTGGAAATGGCCATTGTGGAGAATGTTCAGCGGGTGGATTTAAACCCGTTGGAGCGGGCTAGGGCTTTCCAGCGGTTAATTGACGAATTTAATCTTTCCACGGCGGAAATTGCTCGCCGAGTGGGCAAAAGTCAAGCTTATGTTTCTAATTCGTTACGGCTTTTATCCCTGCCGGACGCGATTAAAGACGGGATTCTTTCGGGACTAATAACTGAGGGTCATGCCCGGGCGCTGGCCGCGATTTCTGACCCGAGGTTAATGATTGAGGCTTACAAGATTGTTTTACGAGAGTCGAGTTCGGTGAGAAGAGCGGAAGATTTGGCTCGGCGGATGAAGCAGCAAACTCAAGGAATTGCTCCCAAACAAAAAATTCAGCGGATTGTCAACGAAACGATTGATCAGATTCGGGATGATATTGAAAGAGCCCTTGTTTCTATTGACCGTCAAGAGAAGAAGACCGGAGTGAAATTAACGCGTTCTCGCGTTGAGACCAGAATTACCATTTCTCTTTTCGGCAGTTTAGAAGAAACGGAAGAGAAACTCCAAAAAGTTTACAAAAGTATCTGTCAGTAGTTCTAGGGGTAGTCTTCGTGTTTGACCAACCCGGTTTTTGGCAAAGGCCAATACCTTAGCCAGGCTTTGCCAACGATTGACTCTCGAGGAATCGGTCCAAATTCACGACCGTCCCGGGAATAAGCGCGGTTGTCTCCCAAGGGCAGATAATAGCCTTCGGGAATAACCCTTTCCGTTCCTTCACCTAAGAAAGAGCCCGCGCTCGTTATTACTTCCCGCGAAAGATAATCCGATTCATCCAGTGGCCGTTCATCAATAAAAATCTGGCCATTTTCTACTTTAACCCTCTCTCCCGGCAAGGCAATGATTCTTTTAATGTATTCGCATTCAATTTCCGCGCACGGCTCACTTTCCGGCGCCTTAAAAACAATGACATCTCCTCTTTGGGGAAGATCAAAACGGTAGGAAATCTTATTTGTAAGCAGAAATTCACCGTTGTGAAAGCTGGGGTACATCGAACCGCCTTTGACCTGGTGCGGTTGAAATAGAAAAAGATAAACGATAATAAAAATCGAGAGAGCCAAGACAATTGCCTGGATTGTGTCCAAAAAAAATTGAGCGACTTTTTTGAAAAAGTTCACCATATTCTCTGAGTTTAGCTTCTGGTATAATTGGAGTCAACCCGCCAAAATTAATGTTTTTAGGCTCAGTTACATTATAATCTAGTTTTGTTCATTAAAAAAGCAAAACTTTTCTTGAAGGGAATTTAGGCGGGAAGGATAAGACTAGCCTTTTGAACTGTTAGCTCAGTTGGTTAGAGCGGTCCGTTCACATCGGACAGGTCGGTGGTTCGAGTCCACCACAGTTCACAATTTGAGAAGGGATTCGTTTTTAAAATTCCCATGGCTTTCCTCGGTATCCTCATCTTGAGTCGAAATTATATAATAGAGATATGGCTTTTTGGACAAAGATTTAGACGATCTTCCCCTCTGTCGGACCAACAATCTTTTTATAGCTACATTTTACTCGATTAGTCGAACTAGCCAAGATGGGGGTTTGGCCGATGGGAATAGTAGAGAAGGATGAAAAACAAGCGTTTTTTGTTTTTATACCAAAGTTGACTAAATGACGAATATTCATTATCAAGAGCTTCTGTTTAAACTGAAAAAGTATTCAGGCGAAGGAACAAAACATCAAGAGGAAAGAAATAAAGGTTATATTGGCTCCACTAAATTCTGTTATGGAATTAGAAGTGGAGTAAAAAAGCAGATAATTAAGGATTGGATTAAAAAACATAAAGACCTTTCTTTTCCAGAATATCTGGAGCTTCTTAATCTACTTTATCAGGGAAATTCACACGAGGAAATTTCTCTGGCGGGAAAACTCTTAGAGCTTCTCCCTAAACTACGAAAGCAAATTAAGCCTAAATATCTTGATGCTTGGTTAAATAAAGTTGAAGGTTGGGCAGAAGTGGATTCGATTTGTCAATCCAACTTTTCTTCCGAAGAGGTGCTTACCAGATGGGAAGATTGGGTGATTCTTTTGAAGAGCTTAGTGGCTAGTCCAAATGTCCACAAAAGGCGAGCGAGTTTAGTTTTACTAACTAAAACGGTTAGAGATTCCGGTGATTCTAGGTTGTCCAGTTTAGCCTTCAAAAACATCGATAAGCTGAAAAAGGAAAAGGACATTCTGATAACCAAAGCAATTTCCTGGCTTTTAAGGGATCTAATTAAATCTCACCGACGGGAAGTTGAGACTTATTTAGGCAAAAATGAAGACTTGCTTCCCAAGATAGCGATTAGAGAGACCAGAAAAAAGTTGTTGACCGGAAAAAAGAACTAAACTTCATCTTGCTCGTTTTTCAGCTATTCTTCAGCTTTGGTGATATAATCTTGAGCCATGAGAGTGCTACTCGTTGAGGACGAACACCACATCGCTGGCTCAATTAAAAAAGGCCTAGGGCAGGAGCATTTCGCCGTTGATGTGGCTTATACTGGTAATGAAGGCTTTGATTTGGCTTCCGAAGAAGAATACGATGTCATTATCCTTGATCTGATGCTCCCCGGAATGGATGGACTCTCCATTTGTAGGCAATTGCGCCAAAAACAAATCCACACCCCGGTTCTGATTTTAACCGCCAAAGGCCAAGTCCAGGATAAAGTAGAGGGGTTGGATTCCGGCGCGGATGATTATTTGACTAAACCTTTCTCTTTTGAAGAACTGGTGGCCAGAGTCAGAGCACTTTCCCGAAGACCGCAAAACAATCTCAGCTCAGTTCTTTCAGTGGCTGATTTAACTCTTGATGCGAAAACTTATGAAGTGAAAAGAGGAGGCAAACCAGTGAATCTTTCCGGCAAGGAATTTTCTCTTCTGGAGTATTTAATGCGTCATCCAGAACGGATATTAACCAAAGAACAGATTATCAGCCATGTTTGGAATTATGACGCCGATATTCTTCCCAACACCGTGGAAGTCTATATTCGGAATCTTAGACGCAAAATCGATTTACCATTTAAGGAAGGCCCAGCTTTAATTCAAACAGTGAGGGGTTTTGGCTATAAGATTGGCAAAAACAATGTTTAATTCCGCCCGATTAAAACTGACTGCTTGGTATCTTCTGATTATCATGCTTATCAGTGTTTCCTTCAGCACGGTTATTTTCCAAGTTTCTTCAAGGGAACTGGAGCGGTTTGACCGGCTCCAGCGTTCTCGCATAGAAAGACACCTACTGGAGGGGATACCCGGACTCTTTGAGGGACCGAGAACCCTGCCGCCTTTCCTCGACCCCGCTTTGGTTCAGGAAACCAAAAACCGCTTACTTTTAATCTTGGTCGCTATTAACAGCGGCATCTTGGTGATTTCGGGAGTAACGGGATATTTTCTGGCGGGAAGAACCCTTAACCCCATTCGGGAAATGGTGGAGGAGCAAAATCGCTTTATTAGCGACTCTTCCCATGAGTTGCGGACTCCCCTGACCGCCTTGAAAAGTTCCTTGGAAGTTGGCTTGCGCGACAAGAGCCTGAACCTTAAGGAAGCGAAAAGCTTGATTGCCGAAAGTATTGCCGAGGTAAATAAGCTTCACTCTTTAGCCGATGGACTTCTGCAAATGGCCCAATATCAGAAGCCATCGGCCGACACAAAGCGGGAAAAAATCTCACTTTTGGAATCAATAAGCAAAGCGGTCCAAAAACTCGAGCCTTTGGCCAAAGAAAAGGGTATTATTATTCGAAACCGCGCCCAAGACGTCCAGATAGAAGGCAACCCCTTCAGCCTTTCTGACCTTTGGGTGATTCTTTTAGATAATGCCATTAAATACAGTCCCAAGGACAAAACCATTAAAATCTCTTCCCAGCGGCTTGACGGCTTTGTCCGGGTAGCAGTTGAAGATAAAGGCATGGGGATTGATAAAAAAGACCTTCCTCATATTTTTGACCGGTTTTACCGGGCTGACTCCGCTCGCTCTCGGGTTGATACCGGCGGTTACGGTCTGGGCTTATCTATTGCCAAGAAAATCGTTGATTTACACCGAGGATCGATTGCTGCAAAAAGCCGTCTTGGAAAGGGAAGTGTTTTTACTGTCAGCCTGCCTTTGTCTTTCAGCTAATTTTGATCCGCCAGTTGGCGGAGATAAACAAGCTTTTTCAGCTTATTTTCAGCTTCACCTTTTATTATTTGAATATAGGATTTATTAAATTAGGGTTTATTAAATAAAGATTATGCTTGCAAAAATTAAAAAAACAAGCATAATCTCTTAATATTGGTATAATCAACTTTATTTAAGTGCCGAAAATGGACAAGTTATCAACAAAATTCTTCCGGAAAGGTGAATCAGCGTCTACTGTTTCCTCTTTGCCGAGCGAAGATATCGCCCGTCCATCAGTCTTCGGAAATATTCTTCCTTTGTTGAAAAGGAAGAAAAAATTGGTAATGATTGGGTTGGTAGTCCTGCTTGGCCTAGGATATTGCGGCTGGAGGATTTTTGCCCAGGGTGAAAATAAGGCAACTTACCAGACAGCGACTGTCCAGAAAGGGACTTTGGTTTCTTCAATTTCTGCTTCGGGGGTTATTTCTGCTGGCGGCGCCACTGATATAACGACCAGTGCTTCCGGTGTCGTTAGAAAAGTTTATGTTAAAAATGGCGAAACAGTGGCTAAAGGGCAAAGAATTGCCGAGGTGACTCTTGACGACGATGCTCAGTCCAGACAGACAATTACTTATGCCGCTTACATTGAGATGGTGAATGCCGAAAAAACCGCCGAAAAAAATAAGGTCACGGCTGATATTCAAATGTGGAAAGACCGGCAAGCAATTTTTGATTCTCTTGAGGAGCAGGATTATAAGAATAACAATGCGATTAACCCCGAGACTAAAGAAGAATATACCGACTCGGAAAAAGCAATTATTGATAAAACTGTTGATCAAGCCAGGAAGGCATTTGAGGCGTCGGAAACGGCTTATAAAAATTCCGATGCTCAAATAAACAAAGCTAAAGCTCAAATTGCTTCTGCCTGGCGAGATTACCAAAGAGCTTCGGCGATAGTTGTGGCTCCAGCTTCGGGGGTGGTTAGTAACTTTGCCTTGGGTTCTGGATTATCGATTGTTTCTACTTCAGCCCCTAGTTCGAACTCCGGCAATGGTTCGAACTCTTCGGGTAGTCAGAACTCTGTTTCTAGCCAAAAAATTGGTTCGATAGAAAATCCTGGAGCTCGATTTCAGGCCGTCGTCAATTTAACGGAAATCGATGTAACTAAAGTTGATCCCGGCCAGAAAGTGACTTTAATTCTGGACGCTTTTCCGGAGAAAACTTTTACCGGCCAGGTTTTGTCAATTGATACCCTCGGAAAGGTAAGCTCAGGCGTGACCAGTTACCCCACCACCATTTTGCTTGACCTGACAGAAGTTAAAATCTATCCCAATATGTCTGTTACCGCCAATATTATTACCGACTTGAAAACCGATGTGCTTTTGGTTCCGAATTCGGCAATTCAAAGCCAAGGCGAGCAGATAACGGTGAGAGTTTTAGATAAAGGAATTTTGCAGGAAATTCCGGTTGAGATCGGTCTCTCTTCGGATTCTCAAACGGAAATCCTTTCGGGAATAACTGAAGGAGTGGAAGTAGTAACGGCGGTGGTTAACTCTAATTCCAGAAATTCTTCAGAGACGAGTTCCCCCTTTGGAACCTTTAGAATGGGGGGAATGAGCAGTGGTGGCGCGGGTAGAGTACCAGGTGCAAGTTCGCGTTAAAGCTAAATTTTCGATAAATGATTCAGGTTAAGAATTTAACGAAAATCTATCGTACCGGGGTGGTTGAAACGAAAGCTCTGGATGGAGTTTCTTTCAGAATCGACAAAGGCGAGTTTGTGGCGATTATGGGGCCTTCCGGTTCCGGCAAATCCACCTTAATGCATATCTTAGGGGCTTTGGATGTGCCGACCGAGGGAGAGTACTTCCTGGATGGCGAGAAAGTTCAATCGTTGGCCGAGGACGAATTGGCCGATATTAGAAATAGGAAAATTGGATTTGTTTTCCAAGCTTATAACCTCTTGCCTCGAGCGTCGGCTTTGAAAAATGTGATGTTGCCGATGGTTTATGGCGATGTCCCCAGAGGAGAAAGAGAGATGAGAGCAAAAAAGCTTTTAGATACGGTCGGTTTGGGAGATAGGCTTGAGCACCGGCCTAACCAGCTTTCCGGCGGGCAACAGCAAAGAGTTGCCATCGCCCGGGCCTTGGCGCTTGGCCCAGCAATTATTTTAGCCGATGAGCCTACCGGTAATTTGGCGACAGTTCAAGGAGAAGAAATAATGGAAATTTTTGAGAGCTTGAATCAGCAAGGACATACGGTGGTGATGATTACTCACGAGTCGGATATTGCCAAGCACGCCAAAAGAACTATCGTTCTGCGAGACGGGAGGATTGTCAGCGACCAAAAAATATGGAAATCTCAGAATTGATTACGTCTGCACTCGAAGCCTTAAATACCAATAGGCTGCGCACCGGTCTGGCGACTTTAGGAATTATTATTGGCATTGGCGCCGTCATTGCCTTGATTTCTTTAGGCCAATCCGGTCAAAAATCAGTCGAAGCTCAAATAGAGTCTCTTGGCTCAAATTTGCTAACCGTTTTGCCAGGGGCTCAATCATCGGATGGTCTCCGCGGAGCGGCTGGAGGAGCCACCAGCTTGACTTATGAAGACGCTCAAGCTTTGGTCGTGGCCCGTCTGACCACGATTGTCAATATTTCTCCGGAACTCTCCCGCCGCACTCAAGTGAGCGCCGGTCGCAATAATACCAACACTCAAATCTTGGGGGTTATTCCCACTTACATTGAGGTAAGGAAAATTAATCTCACTTCGGGCAATTTTATTTCCCAACAGGACGTTAATAGCTTAAGCAAGGTGGTGGTTTTAGGGCCACAAGTTGTCGTCGATTTGTTTGGCGAAGGGGTTAATCCGGTTGGGCAAACCGTTCGCCTTGGTAAGCTTGCTTTTAGGGTGATTGGCGTTACCGAATCGAAAGGCGGCAGTGGCTTTATGAATCAGGATGATATCGCCTTTGTTCCTCTCACTACGGCTCAAAAACAGTTGTTTGGAGTAGACTATGTTAGTTCCATTTCGATAGAAACTAGAAATAAAGAAGTGATGACCGAGGCTCAAAATGAAGTTGGTTACTTTTTGTTGAACCGCCATAAATTAAATGATCCTAGTCAGGCGGATTTCAGCATTATGTCTCAGGCAGATATTTTAGGGGCCGCTTCGCAGATAACCAGTACTTTCACTCTGCTCCTTTCGGGAATTGCCGCCATATCTCTTTTGGTGGGGGGAATTGGGATTATGAATATTATGCTCGTGACGGTAACAGAAAGAACCCGGGAAATCGGTCTGCGCAAAGCTCTTGGGGCCAAGAAGAAAACAATTATTACTCAATTTTTGTTTGAAGCGGTTATTTTAACCTTCGCCGGCGGAATTTTGGGAATGCTTTTGGGAATCGGCCTTTCCTTTTTGGTTTCGTCGCTAATAAAAATGCCCTTTGCTCTTTCACCCACGGCAGTTATTTTAGCCATTAGCGTTTCCGGAGGAATCGGAATTCTATTTGGTTGGTACCCAGCCCGACGTGCTGCCAATTTGAGTCCCATTGAAGCATTACGCTACGAATAGTATCAAGTATTTAGTATTAAGTATTTTTAAGGAGGTGATTATGAAAAACCTAAACGTGATTTTGATTATCTTGGTGGTAGTCGCCGCTGCGGGAGGATTTGCGGGAGGTATGAAATATCAGGAGGGTAAACAGAAAAGCAACTCTAGGCAGTTTGCCGGTAGTCAGTTGGGGGTAAGAATGGGAGGAAATAATGGAGGAGGAAACGGGAGCCAAGTGGGCTTTCGACCGGTGAGCGGAGAAATTACCGGAAGCGACGATAAGTCAATTACGGTCAAACTCCAGGATGGGAGCAGCAAAATTGTTCTGCTTGCTGAAAGCACGGAGTTTTTAAAGTCCTTAAGCGGGTCGAAGGGTGATTTAAAGGTGGGTGATAAGGTGGTGGTCATTGGTAGTGACAATCCCGATGGCAGTGTAACGGCCCAGAATGTCCAGATTAATCCGCCGGCGAGAAGAACTCCCGAAAACAGCGGTCAATGAGGCTTTTGGCTATACTTTTGCTTCGGTTTGCGATAGAATTGTGGTTAATCTTATGAAAAAGCTTAGCGGCTTTCCTACTGTTCTTATTCCCCGAAGCGTTGTCTTGGAGACCGAAAGGTTGTTTTTGGGTTTTGCTAAAGACAGTGAGCGTTTTGAAGGAGTAGTTTATTGGGTCGGTAAGGAAACGCCTGAGGGTTTTTTGGTGACCGAAGCGGTGGCGCCGCGGGCGATGATGACGCCGGTTTCTTTCCGGGTTAATGCCGAGGAAAACGCCAGGATAATGACAAAGCTGGTTAAAAAGGGCGAGCAAATTATTGCCCAAGTGAGCAGCCGGCCGCCAGGCAGTGATTTGCGACACCACTTGACCGAGGAAGAAATGGGCTTTTTACCTTTTGAGGGATTAATCTCGGTGGTGGTTTCAGACTATGGAGCTGAAGGTTTGCTCCCGCTTTCGGAAAAAACCGCGGTTTTTCTTTTTGAGAAAGGCAAGTTTGTTAAGCTTCCTACCCAACAAGTAACAAGAATTTTCAAGCTAGTTTGACCATTAATGGAAATTGATAAACTTTTAGTAGAATTAAGAAGGTTAAATTTGCCGGAAGATGAATTCGCTATTTTTGGCAGCGGTTGTTTAGCAATTCGGGGAAAGAAAGAAGCAAAAGATTTGGACTTGGTGGTTTTGCCAGAGCTTTGGGAAGTCTTAGCCAAGAAATACCCTGTGGCCGAGGGCGGTTGGGGACCAAAAGCACATTTAACGGAAAATATTGAAGCGATTGATAAGCCGGCGATTGGGTTTAGCGCTTCCGAAGTCATTAAAGGGGCAGACATTTTCGACGGCATCCGTTTTGTTAAGCTTGAGGTTTTAAGGGAGTGGAAGATAAGATTAGGGAGAGAAAAAGACTTGGCTGATATTAAGTTAATTGATAAACTAATCAGTGATGAGAAAAATGGTCGCTAAATTTTCATTTTCTGGAAACTTAAAGGAAACTATTAAAAAGGTAGTGGATGAGCTTGGTGGGTTTAAAAAGTTTGTCAAAACCGGGGAAGTGGTTTTTTTAAAGCCTAACTTCAATACGGCTGATCCTTTTCCTGCTTCAACTGATTTGGAATTCTTAAAAACGGTGGTGGAACTTGTTTATGAAGCGAGGGCGAAGCTGGTAATGATTGGCGACTCTTCGACAATGTCTTTAAATACCCGCAAGATAATGGAAGAAAAAGAGATTTTTCGCTTGCAGGAAATGAAAATGCCGCCAAGAATTTATATTTTTGAAGAAGGCCGGTGGGTTAAGAAAGAAATCCCCGGCGCCAAATATTTAAAAACCGCTTCTTTACCGGCGGTTTTGGAAAGAGCAGATAAGGTAATTTTTTTGCCCTGCTTAAAGACCCATTCTCAAGCCCAGTTTACCGGTAGTTTGAAACTGGCAATCGGTTTTTTGCGGCCGTTTGAAAGAGTTTCTCTTCATTTAAGAAATTTGCAAGAAAAAATTGCTGAACTGAATAAAATTGTTCCTTGCGATTTGGTCATTATGGATGCTCGAAAATGCTTTATTAACCAAGGACCGTCTCAAGGTGAAACAAGGGAGCCGAACTTAATTTTGGCTTCTACTGACCGAGTGGCAGTAGATGTTGAGGGAATAAAAATTATTCAAGGTTATCCCGGGAACTCCTTGGGCCGGATAAAGCCGGAAGAACTGCCTCAGATTAAGAGAGCTTTGGAGATGGGAGTGTAACATATTTAAGCATGGGGGAAAAGTACGGGGGTGTTATTTGGACCGACCATGCGCTTAAGCGCCTGCAAGAGCGAGGGATTAAGATTGAGCACGCTCTGACCACTTTAAATTCTCCTCACGAAAGCCGTCGCGGCCAAATTAAGGACTCTTGGGTTTACTTCCGGACTTGGGGCAATGTTCGAATTGAAGTGGTCGCCAAACCAAATGAGCGGGGAGAGTGGGTGGTTTTATCGGTTTGGTCAAAATTTGTTTATTCTAAAAATCGGAAGCCGGAATCCTGGTTCCATTATCTTTGGCGGCAGATTACAGGTCGCTAACCCGGTCTCCTCTCACCTTTCGGGACGCATAGAAAACCCGAAAATGCTTGACTGTCCTTCCTTAGGCCGTGGTAGAGTGGAAAAACAATGGCCTTCAATCCGAATGCGATTTTTATTTCCCCCTCTTCCCTAGCTGACTTTGATAAATGTGGCCAGCTTTATTATTACCGCAACGTTTATCGTAGCCCCCGGGGCCTTAAAATCCAGCTGATTAATCCCAGTTTAGCTTTGGGTCAAGCGGTTCATGATACCTTAGAGCAGTTTCTTAAGTCCAGTGAGCCGAGGACCAAGGAGGAGTTGAACCGAATTTTTGAGTTTGTTTGGAGAAATCTTACCGGTGAAAAAGGTGGCTTTACGGCTGCCGATGAGGAAAAAAGCTTTAGAGAACGAGCGCTTTCGATGCTGGAGCGGTTTTGGGCCAATTTGCACTTTCGGGAGGTCGAGCCGGTTAAAATTCCCGGTTTTCCTAAAGTTGAGCTGGGGAATGATTTAATTCTGACCGGCAAACTGGATTGGATTGAAAAAGACGCTGACGGCTATCATATTATTGACTTTAAGACCGGCAAGGAAGAGCGAGAGGATTCCCCGCAATTGTCCATTTATGCCCTTTTAGTCAGTCGCCTTTTAGGAACCAAGAAAATCCGCACCAGCTACTGGTATTTGGACAAAGGCACTGATTTGGTCTCTGTGCCGACGGTGGACATAGAGGAAACTTTGGTCAATCTTAAGAAGAAAGGCGAGATTGTTAAGATGGTTCGGGAGACTCACTCTTTCCGATGCCAGTCGGGCCAAGAATCCTGTTGGGCTTGCCGGGATATGTTGGCGGTGGTCCAAGGAAAAGGCAAACTAGTTTCGATGGACCCGGTTAACCGCAAGCAGGAAATTTACATTTTGCCGAAGGAGACGGTAGCGGTAGAACCATCTATTTTAACTTCTCCAACACCAGTAGTGGAAGATTTGCCTTTTTGACTTCGACTCAAATTTCGATTAATTCGTATTCACTGCTTTTACCCGTATATTTGGCGGCAAAATTGATGTGTATCAGCGGATCTTTGTGGGGCAAAATCTTTTAGAAAATAGACTTTATCCATAAAAAGAATTGTATCATAGCCGGAGAGTGGGGAAACTACTTACCTTTTGGGCCAAGAGGGGGTTACCGCGGCCAGCAATCAGTTGAATCTTACCCATCTATGGCCAATTTAGCCCAAAATTTATCATTTTCAAGTGGCTCTTTTTCTTCTTGGGACTGTCCTTTTTCTTACAAATCTTCTAAAATTTTTTTATGGAAGACAAAAAGGATGACCGTAGCTCTATTTATCTTATGTTTGTTCTTTTTTGTTCTGCCTTCGAACACGTGAGACTAAGTATTGATGGAGGAAATCCATTTGAGTTTGCCAGAGCGAAAGAAAATTTAGTGATGAATGCTGAAGAGGCTCAACGGCGAGGGCTAGAAGAAGGAAGAATTATAAAGATAATTCTCAGAGGCGGATTGGCGGCAAGAGAAAGAAAGGGCTGACCCCTCTTTTGAGGAAAGACTACCGTTTGACTCCTGATAAAATTTCCTGTTAGCATAGAAGAAGAATGTCATTTCCATTACGGAAAGGAGGTAAATGAAGTGAAAATTTTTAAAAAAATCAGGAAAATGCTTAAGAAGTGGGGGGTTTTAGTCTTGCTGGTAACGGTTTTGATTTTAGTAATTTCTATTTATAATACCAGGGGAAAGATTTTACCGGCGAAAACTGAAAGAGGATTTGATGAGTTTGGCTATAACCGGACGGCCAGGATTTTTAACGGCACTGGTTTAGGCTGGTGTCAGGGTAAATTCGGCTGGACAGAAGCTCAATGTCGGGCTTATCTGGGCACTTCTACCGACGACAAGCTGGTAATGAAATGGAATGCTGAGTGGGATAGGGGTAACGCTGATGGATGGAATAAGCCTCCATATAATGCTTGGTTGGATAACCAATGGAATGGCATGAAAGATGGCTCTCAGAGTGTTTGGCACTATAAGATTGTTTGGGTTGGGCCCTGTGGGGCGGACAATACTCCTCTTTCGGGAGGCGGTTACTGCCTTTGGGGACAATTTAAAGTCTTAATGGATCAAGGAAAAGATGTTTCGGGCCATTTCTGGTTTGCTCATGCTAACCCCACTGGTTACGGAGCTTATTGATTCTCTTGACATTAAGCTTGGGATTTGGCAGGATAGGTTTTGTGAATAGAGGGCCGGAAAGAAATTTGGGAAGTGGACGTGTTTTGGTGGGTGAAAGAAAATTTCCTGCCCGGAGTTGTCTTCTCCGATTTGACGAAAGAGATCGGATAATGCAAGCGGAAGTAGTCGTTTCGGCGGGAAACCCGGTCAAATGGCAACGGGGGGATGGGCAGTCTTTTGGCTACTGGCTGGATGAAGAGGTAGTTCTCTATTGGGTGAAATGAAGAGTTCCGAGCAGATAGAAATATTGGTTTATGATAGCAAGGGCGCAGAAATACCTTCCCAAGTGGCTGGTATTGCCATAAAAGATCCGGATGCCCCTCGGAGTTTTTATTATTGCCTTGGGTTTAAGCTGATTGGCTCTGATCCCCTGAGCCCTTCTTCTTGGGAATATCGCCATACTAGCCTTTGGAATTCAGTTGAAGAAGAAAAAGACCAGGATAAATATGAACCCAAACCGATTCCGCGAGAGAAAATTGAAGAAGTGCTGGCTAGGCATGGGAGCAGCTTGGAAGAAGTTAAAGCGATGTATTGCCAAAAGTTGAGAGAAAAAGAGATTTCTTAGATTCTCTTTTGTTGTCTCCCTCGCCTGGGTCTTGAAGCTCGGTGGACAGGTTCCTCTGGCCTCATTACGCCGTCAACCATCTCTACCCATTCTCCAGCCGAGGTTGAGAGGGCTTGTGATTCTAAACAAGGTGGTATCCAGGTAAAGTTAAGAAATCGCGGGCAGTGCATTATAAAATTAAGATCTTCAAGATGGTCGCAGTCCCAGCAGGTCCGAGGAATCTCCAGGGAAAACATGTCTCTATTTTACCGTATTTAAGGTAAAAATCAAATTCGTTTTAATTGGAATAGAAGAAACCTATATCTTGACTTTTGAATTGCTATATTTATAATGAAAACGCCCATTGGTGGCTAAAACCGAGAACTATTTATGAGGGAAAGATCTTCCCGAATGGGAGAAACTAGTGCTCGAGCAATTCGTAAACAAGCGGCAGCGATTTATGAAGCTACTGGCCAAAGAATAGCCGACCGTCGGTTACCAGTCGCTTGTTGTATTTTAAATGAAAGTCTCCCTTGGGAATCACTAGAAACCGAGGGCAAGCCAGGGGAGTCTCCCCCGCCAGTTCAAACCAAAAACCCAGAAGAGATAAAGCAAAGAGAGGAAAATTTTCGTCGGGAAAGGTATAGGCGTTATCGAGCTTCTAGTTATTAATATTTTCCTTAAGGAATCTTTTGGGCTTCCAAAAACAAATCCTTGGCTTCTAGGTATTCCCGTGTTTTAGTGTGCTCTTGACATCTCCTGACTGGAATGTGATAAAGTTTACATAAGAAAGGAGGTGAATAGAATGAAGAAATTAGCAATTTTAGTGGCGCTATTTGTTCTCTTGGCGGTGGCAGCGCCGGTTCAGGCAGCCAAACCAACAGAATTTGATGCCATCGGCAATGAGAAGGGATGGGAAAAAATTAATTCTAGTTGTAATACCATTGAGTCCGGCTTGATAAATGATTCGGCTGGCAATCCTATTACGCTTGGCTATGATCAGTTTGGCTATAATTACCAGGCTCATATGTTTAACGGAACTTATGATGGTTCCGACCGAAATCTAGACGGTACATATTGGGGAGATACAGGAGATTATGTTGACGATAAATTAATGATGAAATGGAGTGATGCTTGGTTGGCCAATGTTGATTGTAATAAAGATGGTAAATTAGACCGTGGCTTGATAGACGGCGTACCGTCATTAGACGGGATTAGCAAGGGCTGGTTAACCAACCATGTAGTAGGAGACTATGTGGATACAAATACTAATATTGATCCGCACTATACTGAC
>DATKVM010000003.1:0-16735 GCA_035530075.1 Patescibacteria group bacterium | reverse complement strand
TTATAAACCGGAAGGAAAAGGGACAGCTCTCTTAGCTTATCCATGATTTAAATATTAGCATAAAGACTTCATTTTTGTTATTATTTTCTTGGTGAAACTTAAAAGAGATATTCTTATCCTCACCCTCGCCGTTTTTTTGGCCACTTTCCTGGTCTGGCTGCCCTTCTTTTTCGGTTTCGGTGGGGGAGTCCCGACTATTTTTAAGAACTTTGACGGTCCGAATTATTTAGTGATTGCCAAATCCTGGTACGATAAAGCCTTTATTTCTTCTCGGTTCTCTTTGCCCACTCCCCTGGAATACTACCCGGCTCATCTCCCCGGCTATCCCCTTTCAATTGCTTTTCTCAACCTGATTTTCCCTGGACCTTGGGCAATGCTTACGGCCACTCTCCTGGCTACTTGGGCGGCCACGATCAGCTTTTACTTATTCCTCTTTAAATTCAAACTCTCAAAAAATCCTCTTTGGCTTTCCCTGGTCTTTCTGGCCTTTCCCGCCCGCTGGGTCGCTGTCAAAGCCGTCGGCAGCCCGGAACCGCTCTTTCTGTTCGCCATATTGGCCTCTTTCTATTTCTTCAAAAGCGCTTTTGACCGGGCCGAGAACAACCTTATCTCCAAAAAGAAAATTGTTTTGCTTGATTTGCTTTTAGCGGGTATCTTTGGCGGTTTAGCTCAAGCAACCAAAAGCCCGGGGATTCTCCTTTTTGTCGGTTACGGCATTTTCCTAACCTTTAATCTGATTAAGCAGCCACTGAAAAAAGGTTTCCTTCTTGATTTTTATCGGCAACTTTTTAAACCGATTTTGCCACTTCTTTTTATCCCCTTAGCCGCTTTGGCCACTTTCGCTTTTTACCGAGCCAGAACCGGGGACTTTTTCGCCTACTTCCACTCCGGAGACAATTTTCACCTTTTCTTTCCGCCCTATCAGGGCTTTTCGGCCGCCAGAAGCTGGTTAGGAGATTTCTGGCGGGAAGATTTAGTTTGGCAGTATCTTTTAGGCGCTTTAGCGGTCGCTTTTCTTTTTAAGAAAAAGCTTTATGATTTGGCGAGTTTTGCCGGGGTATTTTTCGGGGCGACTTTATTTGTGGCTCATCGAGATTTAGCCCGATACAGCTTACCTTTGGTCCCCTTTGCCTTAATTGCCTTTGATGAACTAATTCAGAAGAAAGAATTTAAAATTGCTCTTTTACTCATTCTCCCGGCAATTTACCTCTATGCTATCCACTTTATTGCTGGCAATGTTGCCCCGGTGGCGGATTGGACGCCTTATTTATAGTTGAGACAGAGCGCTACTTTCTCCTCCAAATAAACTTGTTATACATAAACCAGTTGTAGGGAATAATAAAGAAACCAATGGCAATTACTAGCCAAAGCTGTCGCCAAGCATCGCTAGTCAGCTTTGTGCCCAATCCGACTACCACAAATTGAATTATTATTGCTCCAAGAGAAGTTAAATTAAACACCGAAAACTTTTTGCCAATATCCAGTGCTCTCATAATTTTTCTTTCGGAAAAAGTCCAAAGGTTATTAAGGGTAAAATTGGAAATAATCGCCAGCTCCGCTCCAAAAGCCGCTGCCAAACCGGGAGTCAAACCAGCTCGGTAAAACAGTTCCAATCCAAGAGCATTGATAATAAACCCAATAAACCCCACCACGCCAAATTTGACAAATTGTTGAGAACGCTCCAGCCGGATTTTGGTGGTTTGAATAATGATTTCCAAAACATATTTAAAAAACCACTTCATTGATTTTAGGCCAACCGTTGTTTCCTGACCCGCTCTTCTTTTGCCAAAATGAGCCGGCACTTCATAAAATTTCGAAGTTACTTTTGACAATTCATAAATCGTCTTCATATTGACCGAAAAACCAACTACATCAATTTTTTCCAAATCCACCTGATCAAGAACCCCTTTGACTCTGATGGCCCTAAATAAACCGGCGTGATCTTTCACCTCCCTAATCCCCGCCCAGTAGTAAGCTAAAAGCCTGTCAGAAATAAAATTGGTCAATTTCCTAAATGAGCTAAAGTTAGTGCTACCACCGGGAATATGGCGAGAGGCAACCACCACATCATAACCCTCATCAATTTTTTCTAAAAGTTTGGGGGCCAAGAAAGGGTCAAATTGAAAATCAACATCGATGGGAATTATTACCTCGGCATCCAGTTTCTCAATGGCATACTTAAAAGCGTTGATGAGCTCCCGGCCCATTCCCAATCTCTCGCTGCTCAAAAGATGAATATTTTTGTGCTTCTCACTGTACTTCTTGGTAATTTCACCGGTTCCATCAGGAGAATTGCCATCAGCGTCAATTATTTCAAACTTATATTTTGGATTCTCCTTGGCGATTTTTAACCAAGCCTCAAGCATGGGACCAATATTTTCTTTTTCGTTATAAGTCATAATAATGGGAACCACAATCATCTACCTACACCTCCATATTTAAAACCTAATCTTACTAGCTGCTTTCGATTATAAATATTTCTGCCGTCAACCACAACCGGGGCTTTCATCAGTTTTTTGATTCTGGCAAAGTCCAGTGTTTTATATTCACCCCATTCCGTCACCAAAAGTAAGGCATCGGCGCCGCGAAGAGCCGTGTAAGGATCGGTAAAAAACCTCGCCCCTTTGATCAGTTTTTCAGCTTCGGGAATCGCTACCGGGTCGCAAGCTCGAACCTCGGCTCCCAAATTTTGCAACCTTTCTGCAACGTAAATCGAGCGGGCTTCCCTCATATCGGAAGTGTCCGGCTTAAAAGCCAAGCCCAAAATCACCAAAACCTTGCCTTTAACCTCCCCGCCGCAAAGGCCAACTGTCCTTCCAATAAAGTAATCGATTTGTTTCTTATTGGTCTTCTCAACTGCCTTTAAAATTTCAAAATTATATTTCGACCTTTTAGCCAAATGGATTAGGGCAGCTACATCCTTTGGAAAACAAGAACCACCATAGCCCAATCCTGCCCCCAAAAACTCAGCCCCGATTCTTTTATCCATCCCCACTCCTTTCATTACTTCTTCGACATCTGCGCCAAACTCATCGCACAAAACAGCAATGGAATTGGCAAAAGAAATCTTGGTTGGCAAAAATGCATTTGAAGCATATTTAATAAGTTGAGCGGACGCTGGAGTGCAAACGAGTCTTTTCCCGGGAACCCCCCGGTGAAGCTGAAGCAGTTTGTGAATAACTTTTTTCTTAACTGAGCCAATCACCACCCGGTAAGGATGAAAAGTATCCCAAACCGCCTTTCCTTCGCGTAAAAATTCCGGCACCGAAGCCACATCAAATTCCGCCCGGGTAAATCTTCTCATCTTCTTTTCAATCTTAGAATTTATTCCAGGCGGAACGGTGCTCTTAATTACCAAAATAGCATAACTTTTTAAGTTTCTAGCCACTGACTTGACGGCTTCATAAACAAAGCTTAAGTCCACGCGGCCATTTTTAGTTGGCGTGCCAACACAAATAAATATTACCTCCGCCCCGGGTATGGCTTTGTCATAGTTTTGGGTAAAAATGAGGTTTTTCGACTGGAGATTTTTGGCAATTAACCCGTCCAAACCAGGCTCATAAAATGGGATTTCACCCTCCTGAAGCTTCTTGACTCTCTCGCCGTTAATTTCCACCACCGTCACCCGGCACCCCATCTCGGCAAAAACCGCCGCCGTTACCAAACCAACATAACCGGCGCCAACAACTGCCAGATTCACAGCTTAATATATCACATTACTGTGGTAGAATTAAAAAAAGAGAAAAGAAGATGAAAATCGATATTGTTACTATTTTCCCTGGAATGTTTAAAGGACCTTTCGAGGAGAGCATTCTTCGGCGGGCCCAGGACAAGGGATTGGTGGAAATTAATATCCACGATTTGCGAAAATGGACTACGGATAAAAGAGGCACCGTTGATGACCGGCCTTATGGTGGAGGCGTGGGGATGGTAATGATGGTCGAACCAATCGTAAAGGCAATTGAGGAATTAAAGTCCCCGAACACAAAAGTTATTCTTTTAAGCGCTAAAGGCAGGCTTTGGAAGCAAGAAAAAGCCCTTGCTTACTCCCAGGAGAAACACTTAATTCTTATTGCCGGCCGTTATGAGGGAGTAGATGAGCGAGTAGTTAATTTTATTGATGAGGAAATCTCCATTGGCGACTATGTTTTGACCGGGGGCGAAATTCCGGCGATGGTTTTAGTTGATTCAACTGTCAGATTGATTCCCGGGGTTTTAGAAAAACCGGAAGCGGTTAAATTTGAATCTTTCAGTAAAAAAAACCTTTTAGAATATCCTCAATACACTCACCCGGAAGATTTTTGCGGTTTAGTTGTCCCCCAAATACTACTTTCCGGCAATCACCAGGAAATCGGAAAATGGAGAAACCAGGAAGCGGAAAAAATTACCCGCAAAAACCGCCCCGATTTACTCAAAGACTAAGTTATTTTGCTAAAAGCAGCCAAACTTGTCAATCCATAAAAATCTTACATTTTAAAAAGTTTTCCAAGCTAAATTAAAGCATTTTAAGATCTTTTTCTTTATTCGTCGGGCTACTTTTGGTATAATAGCGGCTACAGCCTATGAAAGTTCTTTTTGTCTCAGCCGAAGTCGCCCCTTTCTCTTCTGTGGGCGGACTATCGCAAGTTTCTCACTTCTTACCTCGAGCCTTATTAAAGCGCGGGGTAGATGTCCGTATTTTTACGCCTAAATATGGAATTATTAATGATCGAGAGTTCCCCACCAAACGAGTCATCGAAGGTTTGGAAATTCCCACTGGCGAAGATTCCAATAGTTTGCATCCTCAAAAACTTATTTGCAATGTCAATACCCCAACAAAAATCAAGAGAGGAGAGCCTCAAGTCTATTTTCTGGAAAATATGGAATATTATGAAAAGAGAGCTAATGTTTATAATTATTCGGATGACCACATTCGCTTCGGGCTTTTAAGCCGAGGCGCCCTAGAATTTATCAAAAAAGGAGAGTTTGTCCCTAATCTAATTCACTGCAATGACTGGCATACGGCTTACCTGATTGATTATTTAAAAAATATCTATAATGATGAACCTCTCTTTGAAAACATTGCCGCTCTCTTTTCGATACATAATCTCTATCAGGGAATGTTTGATTTTGAGCACGCCTCAGAAATGGACTTCGATGATGGTAAAAGCAGATTAGCCCCTTTTTTCACTGAACGGTTTTATAAACAAAACGCCTTGAAACGGGGCGTTATTTACGCTGATGTCGTTAATACGGTATCGGAAACTTATTCTCGCGAAATCCTCTCTGAGGAATATGGCGGTCGACTTCACAATCTCTTTAAAGAATTACGGGGAAAACTCTTCGGCGCTTTAAACGGGTTAGACTACAATGATTTTGACCCCCGAATCGACAGAATTCTCAAAAAGAATTTTGGCTTAACGACTTTAAATGAGAGAGCGGAGAATAAGGTTGAATTGCAGCGAGAATTTAACTTAGAGGTTTCTCCCCAAACGCCAATTCTAGCGATTTCTGGCCGGTTGGACGCCCAAAAAGGACTAGAGTTGGTAATGGACACGATTGAGTTTATCCTTAATGAGTTTGATGTTCAATTTATTGCCCTGGGAACCGGAGACGATAAGTACCTGGACTTTCTGCAAAAACTAGAGAAAAAATACCCCCGCCGAGTCGGTACTCACTTAATGAAAAATTTTGCCCTGCCAAGAAAAATTTTTGCCGGCGCAGATGTTATCCTTATCCCCAGCCAATACGAGCCGGGCGGGATTGTCGCCCTGGAGGCAATGCGTTACGGCTGCATTCCGGTAGTGCGAGAAACAGGAGGCTTGGCGGATTCAGTTAAAGACTTCGATCTTGCGGCCGGAAAAGGGACCGGTTTCGTCTTCAAAAAGTTTTTCAAGATGAGCTTCCTCACTGCCGTGGTTCGGGCTTTAGAAACTTACAAAAACCAGAAAATCTGGAAAAAAATTGTCCGACAAGCAATGAGAGAGGATTTTTCCTGGGACCATACTGCCAGTGAATATTTAAATCTGTATCAAAGAGCCGTCGAAGTCAGAAAAGAAACCCAGGAAAATATCTCTCCCTTCAGGCTAGAAAAGAGGGTTTGAACAATGTATTGGGCTAACTTCATTCATATTTACCAACCACCAACTCAAATTCCCTCCATTTTGAAAAGAGTGGTCAATGAATCATACCGAAAAATCCTCACCGGACTTTTAGGCAATCCCCAAGCCCGACTAACTCTAAACATCAACGCTTGTCTAACGGAAATGTTGGCCGAAAACGGTTATCAAGATGTCATCAATAAAATCAGAACCTTATTGGAAAGAGGGCAAATTGAATTAACCGCTTCGGGGGCTTATCATCCAATTTTGCCCAAACTTCCCCCCGAAGAAATCCGGCGCCAAATTGAGCTAAACGAAGAAATTAACCGTCGACACTTTGGCCCGTCCTACCAGCCGGCGGGGTTTTTCCCGCCAGAAATGGCCTATAACCCCGAACTTGGCCAAATTATTAAAGAGCTGGGCTTTAAATGGGTTATTTTAGATGAAGTCGGGTTGGCTCAACCATTCAATCCGACTAAAACCTACCAAAATGCCAATGGTTTAGGCTTTTTCTTTAGAGAAAGGTCGATGAGTTTTAAAATTCTTTCTGCCCAACTGGGGACGGCCAAGTCTTTAATTCGCGAACTTTCCCCCCGTTTATCCAAAAACGAATACCTCTTAACGGCAATGGACGGAGAAACCTTTGGCCATCATCGACTGGGATTAGAAGAAATCCTCTGGGAAATTTGTAAGGAACCAAAACTGTCCACCGTCACTATCTCTAGCCTCCTTGATCTCTTCCCGGAAAAAATCATCATTGAGCCCAAAAGTTCTTCCTGGGCCCTAACGGATACTAACCTAATAAAACAGCAACCTTTTATTCGTTGGGAGGCGCCGGAAAATGAAATTCAGAAAAAACAATGGCAGCTGGTTAACCTCGCCATTCAGGCCGTTGGGCAAGATGGCCGGCCAGAGTCGCGAAGAAGGCTGGACAAAGCCTTATATTCCGATCAGTTTTGGTGGGCCAGTGCCCGACCTTGGTGGAGCTTGGAAATGATTGAACAAGGGGCTAAACAACTGCTTGAAGTCATTACTTCCACGAATGACAAAGTCGACCAAGAAACCAAACAGAAAGCTCAAAATTTGTATTTTGAAATCATCACCAGTGGTTTTGAATGGCAAAGAAGCGGCCGAGTGGAAGAAATCGCGCGCAAGGAGGACGAAGAAATGCGCGAAAGAGCCAGAAGCACCAACTCCCACTTGACTAAAGAAGACTACAATCAAATTATTAAATCCCTGCGAGTCCAAATGTTAACCGCCGCCAAGAATGAAGAATATAATCGAGCCGACCAATTCAAAAAAAGGATTAACGAGCTTATGGCTGATAGAGACCAAATCCCCCATGAGGATAGCGAAGAAATCAAGGTCAATCAGTAAATTACGGTAGAAACAATCTTTCTGCTACAATTTAAATTAGTGTCTAATCAACCTTTCTGGTTTTCCCAACCAATTGCCTATTTTTGCGCCGAGTTTGGCTTAAGCAGTGAACTCCCCACCTATGCCGGCGGCTTGGGAGTTTTGGCCGGAGATTTTGTCAAAGAAGCCGCTTCTCAAGACTTTCCCCTCGTGGCCGTCGGCCTTTATTATCATGAAGGTTATTCTCGCCGCCAATTAAACTCCACTCCCCACCAAAAAGTTAGCCCGGAAAAGTTTGGTCTAAACTTAGTCGTGAATGCCAAAAAAGAACCGGTCTTAGTTTCCATCCCAATTCAGGACCGAACGGTTTATGCCCAAGCTTGGTGTTGGCAAGAAGGGCTAATAAGTGTTTACCTTCTGGACAGCGCGGTAGCCCAAAATACGCCCGCCGACCAACAAATTACTAACCGCCTTTATACGGCCGACAAAGAAACCCGAATCGAGCAGGAAATGATTTTAGGGATTGGCGGTCTCCGTCTTTTAAAGACTCTGGGGATAAATCCCAGTCTTTATCATTTAAACGAAGGTCATTCCGCTTTCTTAGTTCTTGAGTTGGTTGGGCAAATAATGGCCAATCAAAAAATTGATTTTCCCCAAGCCTGCCGCTTGGCGCGGGAACAAGTTGTTTTTACTAACCACACTTTACTGCCGGCCGGAAGAGAAATTTACAACAATGATTTAATTGCCGCCATGTTGAGTAAATATGCCGAAACCCTTAAAGTTCCGGTAACGGAAATTATCCCTTTAGGCCTCGTAAAAGACTCCAGTCTTTTTTCGATGACTCTTTTCTCTCTTCAGCTTTCCACGAAGATGAATGCCGTTAGCGCTTTACACGACCAAGAAGCGGCGAAAGTTTGGACCAATCATCCCCTGGTACAAATTACTAACGGCATTTTCCTGCCTCGTTGGGACCAAATTCAGTCTAACGACAAAGCTCAGCTCTGGCCAAAGCATCAAGAAAACAAGAAAAAGCTTTTAGCCGTTATTCAAGAAAAAACCGGTGTTTCCTGGGACGAAAATACTTTACTTGTCGGTTGGGCCAGGAGATTAGTGCCTTACAAGCGACCCCTAGCTATTCTGGAAAATATCCCCCGACTTAAAGCCATTGCCCAAAAAAAAGATCAACCCCTTAGGCTGGTTTTTGCCGGTCTTTGTCATGGAGATGACCCGGAAAAGGAAAATCTCCTCCATCAACTCCAAGAAATTTTAAGCCAAGAATTGGCTCAAGTCGCGGTTTTCTTGCCGGGCTATAATATTCAGCTGGCTCAACTGCTTACCGCCGGCTGCGACATCTGGCTCAATACCCCAGTGGTTAAATCCGAAGCCTGCGGCACTAGTGGAATGAAGGCGGCTTTAAACGGAGAGCTGCCGGTTTCCACTAAGGACGGCTGGGTTAGTGAAGTCGAACTTTTCGGTATTGGCTGGCTTCTTGATGATATAGATATTAACCCCAGCTTACTTAATACTTTAGAGCACCAGGTAGCGCCGATGTACTATGAACACCTGAAAAATCCCCTGGATTCTTTGTGGCTAAAACATATGCAAAATAGTCGGGAGCTGGTAATCAATGAATTTGATATGAACCGGGTCTTGAGAGAATATACCGAAAAGCTTTATCTTCCAGTTCTCAAATCCTTTTACCGGCTTTCCGAACATTAAAGCAACTTTTACACCCGCTGGGCCAGAGAAAAAAGAATTAGAAAGCCAAGCAAAGCGATGGCCAGATATTCCGCTACTGCCCGCCAGTGCAAATCCCCTTCCAAGTAATGATGAGTTATTCCCCAGATAACATAGAAGGAGGCCGTCAGAAAAGCGGAAAGAATTTGAGCCTGGGGGAAACGCCGGAAATAAAAATAAGCCCCAAAACCAAAAGTCAAAATGAAAAGCAAAACTAAGTAATGGCCAAAATGCTCTTTAATGTCTAAAAATAAGTCTTTCATTGTTTCATCGTTACATTGTTCAATTGTTATATTGCTATTTTACTATGTCGCTACATTGCTATGTTGCTAAAGTATCGCTCCCTCTTTAATCAGTAAACTGGCAACCAAAATAAAGATCAGAAACATCATCTGAGCCAAACTGCGGCTGGAAAGCCGCGGTGTTTCCCGACGGGAAACCAGGAGAATATCCACCGCAAAGGCCCCAATTAAAACTCCCACCACGAAAATAATGATGGCCTTGGTTAAATCGAGCGGACTGGTTAGAGGGAAGGATTTCGGCTTAACTTGAGGCAAAACTTCCTCCCCGGCCGGACTTTCCGCTAAAGTGTCCTCTGTTCGCAGTGCTTGAGCCACCGCCGGTTTCTCCGCCGTTTTTGGCGGGGGCAAATTGGCCACGCTCGCGCCATAAGCAGTGCCGAAAAGCTGGACCACTAAAGTAGTTTCCACCCCTTGCAGGCTGCCGTCAACTACCGCAATACCAATTTCCTGGTATTTTGAATTAACTACATTTTCCCGATGTGACGGCGAATCCATCCAAGCCCGAACTACCGATTCGGGGTCATTAAAATCGCGAGCCAGATTTTCACCCGCATATTGATACTTGTAGCCGGCATCGGTAAAAAAAGTCCAGGGGGTGCGGCCGGAAGGGGAAATATGAGCCCAATAATTAAAAGCGAACATATCGGCCGCCTTTTGACGAGCGGCCTCCGATAAAAGCTCATTTTCCTTAAGAGTGTTTAAACCAAGCTCTTCCCTTTCTTGATTAGTGAGCTCGATAATCTTTTCCGGAGTAATGTGGGAAGAAAAACCTAAAACCACCGGCTGGGATAAAAGAACAAAATTTAAGCTTATTTGTAAAAAGGCAAAGGCAAAACAAAGGAAAAAAAGCGAATAAGCTCTAATTAAATGCGCCTTATGGTTATTGCCGGAGTGGGGCAAAAACCATTTCAACAGGGCAGTCATACCTCTATTAAAGCATTCTTCTTTTTCAAAAGTAAAGCTTTCTTTTTCTAAAATACCCTTTGCCCCTTCTCCTGCCAGAATAAAGAAGACAAACCAAAGCCAAAATAGAAAAGACAAAAAAAGCTATCATTACTCTCTTGGCCCCTTGGTTCAAATAAGCAAATTTCAAGGTTCGATTGATCTCTTTTCCTCCTTCAACATCAACTACTCCCACCTCTGCCAAAAACACCCCGGCCGACCAAGCCTTGGGCCAAATTAATGGCACCGTTATCTCCTTCCCCGGCAAAATAATCCCCAAGTCAGCCTCTTTGACATAAAGAGTTTGGCCTAAAAAAAGAGTTTTTATTTTTAATTTTCCCTTTGGGGTTAGACGAAGATTCCCTTCATTAGCCAAACGAAGATAAAAAACCGGCTTAGAGCCGGATAATTTCCAAAAGAAATCTTTTAACCCTAATTTGCTCACTAATTCTCCGGGAACGGTTTCATAAATTCTTACCCCCACTCGGGTAACCATATTAATGCCTTTGTCTTGATTGACGGTTGAGTCTTCTACCACCACCCCTCCCAAATAATCTCCTGCTTTAATGGTAGCCGGAAGAGTAATTTTAAAAGGGACAATCTTTTCTTCTCCCGCGGCTAAACTAATTGCATCTGCGGCTAATTTTACCCAAGCGCCGATTCCTTGTTGACTGTCTTTTTCTCCCAAAAGAGCAAAAGCCCCATCTTTGGTGGTCGTGGCATCAACGGCATAAAGTTTGGCCTTGATTCTTCGGGAAGAATTATTGCTCACCACCACCGCATCATCCTTACTCTCACCGGAAGCAAGTTGATAAATAAACCAAGAGCGAGTCAATGGTTGTGAAGGCTCAGGATAAGCTGGCCGGATTCCCAACCCAGCAAAAGAAATGGCTTGGGCAAGGCAAAGGCAACCCCCAACCCAGCTTGCCAGCCCAAAGCTTAAAGCAAAGATTAAGAATCGACGCACCATCAGCTTAAGAAATAGTAAAGGTCAAAGTAGAAACATAATCCTCGGCGGCATAAGAGTCGGCGGGAATTTTCAACTCAATTCCAAAGTCACAACCAAATCGCCCTTTGCCAAAACCGGGAGCAGCCACCATCACGGTTTTGGGCTGAGAAATACCGCTCGTCCCACTTTCCCCCAACTCCTCAGCTGCCCCTAGCGTCACTCCTTCTACGGAAGCACTACTGTAAGCCACCAAATCTGTGGGTGTTAGTTTATAGTCATTGTAACCACTCGCCGGGTCAATAAAAGGAATTTCGCTGTTGGTGCTGGCAGAAGCCAATTTGCTCATCGTCACTGTCGCTGACCAACCAACAGGGGGTTTGTAACCTCGGGCGTCTTCGACTAAAAAATCCAGGGCGGTGACGGCGGTAATCTGCACTTCGGTACTGACGCTTACCTCCGGCAAAAAAACATCCCTGGCGCCTGGAGCCTTAAAGAACCAGGCTTAATTTTTTGCGTCACCGCGGTCGAAGAATCACCGTTAAGAGAAGCGCTAAAAACTGGCAAAAAACTTGAAATCCAACAAATTCCGCTAATAACCAAGACCACCAGTATCTTCTTCATTACACCTCCTTTCTTAAAAATTTAAACAAAACTTAAAATGCGGCCAAGACCTTTATTGCCCAAAAAAATTAAGGAAAGCAAACTTACCCCGCCTAAAACTCCGGGGAAAACAAAAAAATTGATTTTTTCTCTTAAAACCACTTCCTGATGAGTATCTTTTAAAATAATTTCCACCCTCGACTTTCCCACCAGTTTATTCGAGGCTGGCCAATCAAAATTAAACTCCAACGCTTGATAAGGAGAAATTCTGGTCAGCGGCAAGTTTTTAATCCAAAGGGGTGTTTTTTCACCGTCAAATAAAGAAACTGTTCCCCCTAGCTCAAGCTGGCGAAGAGAGCGATTATTAACTTGAAAAGAAAGATTTGCCCTCTCTTGAGTAAAATAGATTTTAGTCGCCGAAAGAGAAAGATAATCCTGGGTTGCGGCCCAAGTTTTAATCGGCAAAACCAATTGCTGACCAAAGGTTAACCCTAAAGTAATGACGCAAACAAAGAGCCAAAGATGAATTTTCATCAGTCTTCTCTTTTTGTTTTGATGGGTAATAGTTACATCGTTCTTACACATTTGTTAGACATCTTACAAATTAACAAAGTTGTTAATTCCTTGTCAAGGGGGTAAAATAATTTAAGGTGGTAAAAAGGGAAATTAAAAGAAACTACAGGTTTATCTGGCTATCAACTCTTCTTCTAGTTGCTACCCTAAGTCTTAATTTTTTTAAAAATGATTCTCAGCCATCCTTTTTAGCTCCAGACCAAACCACCAGCGTTCACCTGACTATCCGACCCAAGAGCCTTCAGTCTACCCCATCTTCATCTTTCTTCGCTTTTTACCCGGAAAAACTTTTTTTGGAAGAGATCTGGCGGAGCTTAAGAGGGAAAATCCAGCGCTTATCCTTGTTTTAAGCTTGCTTCTTCCTTGAATTCGGCGTCCTTTTTCATTTCTCTCTCAATGAGAGTGCGCAGATAAACCGCCCGCGGGACTCTTTTGCGGCCGGAGAGCCAGTTTAAATAAGAAAGGATTTGGGGAGTAACAAAAAAATTAAATCGGATGTCGCTTCGTCCTTTCGCCTGTCCAAACGCCTCTTTTAATTTCTCCGCCAAGTCCTTCGGCGTATAGGCCACAAAGATTAACTTTTCTTCTTTAACATGATGTAGAAGCGACGGCTCCTCTTTACTTTGCGAAAGGACAATCACCGTCTTGCCCAAATCAAGGCCGAAATTAATTAAGAACCCGACCGATAAATCTTGCAAAGAGGCCTCAAAAACGCAAATATCCGCCTTTTTAATTTCCCCAAGCGTCTTTTGGTGCAGAGTGTTAAGCTCTTCCGGCTTCAGTTGAGAATAGTCTTTCGGCTCAACTTCAACGATGAAATCGCTGGTATGCTTAAAGCCGAACTTTTTAACGAGCTCGTAAATCTCTTTTATTTCTTTCGCGTACTTTTCTTTGATGCGAGGTGAAGAACCAAAATATACTTTCATCTCTAATTACATTATATTACACTCTAGGGTTAAAGAAGCATAATATATTTGCCGAGAAAATTCAAGAAACCCGAGCTTTGCGAGAGGTTTTTTGAGGCATTATCAAAGGCTGGACTTTAGTTTGCAAGATGGCTAAAGCTCCCCCTATCCAAATCTCCAAAGGACACATCCGGCTGGGAAGATACCAGTGAGTATGAGCATGCTGATCAACTAAATATCCCAAAAGGACTATTGCTACCGTCACTGGCCACTTAAGGCCAATCAGTCCTTTCATTTTCTTGGTCAAGAAGTAAAAAACCGCCAGCAAAAGCGTCTGGCCAAGCAAAACAATCCACCAAAAAGGGCAAATAGGTGCCTTAGCTCCCCCAACCTCTCCGGCGGCAGAAGCAATTCCCCCACCCAAACCGTTTTCCAGCGGCCCTCCCTGGCCGTCATACCACTCCGTTTGCGCTGTCCAAGCACCTTGAGCTGAACCGGTTAATGTCGGAGTAGGAGTGGGCGTAGGTGAAGTCGCTTCTTCTTCCCAAAAACCCAAGATTAAATCAAAATGCGATTTTTTATTCTGATATTCATTGTCGGCCGAGCTGTCCATCGCCACTTTAAAGGCAAATTCCTTTGTTTCGCCGGGGGAAAAAGTCCCTAGGGAAATTTTTCCCTGAGTATAAAATTTTTCCAATGTATCTTTCTGCCAAACAACTTCAGCATTATCAGTATTGACAACTTGCACTGTCATTACCTTTTCCAGTTCGCCGTCATCAGTATGACCCGTTACCCCAATAGCCACTTCCTTTGAAGAGGAGCTGGCATTTTTTAAGCTGAAAGTGCGATCAAGACTTTTCCCGGGATACCAGATTTCACTCTCGGAAAAAAGTGGGCTAGTACCTTCGGATTTACAGCCGCCACCGCTTTTGCATTCCACCCTAAAATCCGCTGCCGAGACCGGCCGCGCCAGAAATAAAGACAATACCAAAATGATTGGCAAAACCAATAATTTTTTCATCGGGGCAGTTAGTAAGCTATCTCCTTAATAATCTCGGTTGTCTGACTGTTGGGTAAAGTCAAAACAACTTTCAGGGTAATTTTGGTTATTCCCCAGTCATAAACACAAACTTTACCGAAAGAAGAACAAGTCCCCAAAATTAAATCATTACGGGCAAAGCTGTCCTCGTTGGTCAAACTAATTGCCCCCGCAATCTGTTTTTCCACTGGCTTGGCATCATAAGTAATTTCATAAGAGAGAGTCTTAAATTTTTTAATATTATTCACCTGGAAAGAAACTGCGTGTTTATCACTCCTGAGTCTTAAATCAACCGTCGGTCCTTCTTCCAGCTTATTCGGCCCACCAGGAGTAGCGACTGGATCATACCAAGGTCCGGTTCCATCAGGCACTCGAGCAAAGGATTTACCCTCTTCGCCAACGCCGATCGAATTTGGTCCTCCTGGAGTATTTGCTGAATCGCTATCGTCATCGTTACTTTGGGCAGAAAAAGTGTAAGAATCAACCTCAACACCAGTATTAGTGTAAAGCGTGACTGTCTCGGTTTCTGTATTATTCAAAATATCATCATTCATAAAAAGTACTAACCACTCCGTCCCGCTGCCTTTGGCTCCCAAAATTACTTGGCCACCTAAGGTGGTCAAGGTTGAAACTGTTTTAGTATGAGAAGCTGCATCCCTTATATACCAACCAGAAACATCAACCGCTGTATCCCCATTGTTATAAAGTTCCACCCACTCCCCAGCCAACTCATGTTGAGAATCATCGCCCTCTGGATTAGGCAAGATTTCGTTCAACACCACACCGTTCACTACCGGAGTCGGCTCAGGCGGTGGAACCGAGCGGTCAACCGTTAAAAGCCAAGGTTCGGAAAAATCGGAAGTATTACCAAACTGGTCTTTGGCCCGGACATGCCAGTAATAAGTCCCATCGGGCGTCCCAGGCGCTGCAATCTGGGAATTCGAAAGCCAGATGGATTGATAAGCTAACTGAGTTAAACCCGCATCGCGATAAGACCTATACTGGTAAGTAATCGTAGCCAAAGGGCAAGTAGAGGTGGAGTCTTCCCAGTCCATATAAGGGTTCGCTAACCAACCTGAGCCAGGAATAGCGTGATAGCCGTTAGCCGGATAAACCAGCTGGGGCACACTTGGTGCTACCCAGCAACCGGTAGAAACAGTGTTGCCGGCTAATGTTGCTTTGTCGCTAAAATATGAGTTAGTTAGGCCAATATTGCCTATATTGAAAATTAAAAAGAAAATGAGTAATTTTATGAATCTTTTCATACCTTACTTTTAGCGCTCTTTAGTACTTTGGCAACTCCTTTTTCGGCAGCAATTATTTCTTCCCCAATTTTCTCTTCAATTTTTTCTTTGGCTGTCAGTTTTCTTTGTTTTCTTTCTCTAACAAGCCTCAGCGCCTCATTTTTAATTGTCACTAGCTCACTATAGATAATCAGAGTTGCGGGAATGACTACCAAAACAACAAAACCATCCCTAGTCTTAGCAAAAGAAACAGGATAACCAATTAGAGGAATATGAAAGATCACCCTTCCAATCACCAAACCCGGATTAACCCCCATCCAGTCTTGGGCATCATTCGCATCTCCCTTAGTAATGAAAACCTTTCCTTCTTCCCTTTCCTCAAATTTGATAATACGATGGGTAGTGGTATATTTAGGATTTTCTTCCTCCTTTTCTGCCTCGGTTTTAAAAGTGATAACATCCCCCACTTTATATTCTTTTTGCGGCGCTACAAAAACCAAACTACCGGTGGAAACCTTTGGCGACATGGAGCCTGATTGGACAGTGAAAGCCTTTATTCCGTTTGGAATCTTAAAAGCGGAGAGAGCCATCACTCCAGCAACCACCAAGAATATGGCTAAAACAAGCCCGTAAAAAACTCTGCCAATTAACCTAAAATTGATTTTGCTCAAAATTTTTCTCACTTTAGTCTCCTGACCTTAGTAAGTTGCGCAACCATTCAGTCACGCAACTCTGCTAAACCCAGCAGATTACCTGTGTGGGTTATAGCCAGTGATCAGCAGATCAAAAGTAGTTGACTTCCCCTGTAAAGCACTACCGGCGGTTGAAGGTAACCCGACTTCTAAAGTCATAGTAAACGAATTACCCGGAACCAGTGTTGCATGAGTACCCCATTGTGTGGCGTGTAAGACATCTCCGCTCAAATTCTTAAGTAACCCGTCAAAAACAGTGCATCCTTTGCCAGAAACAAAAACCACTCCAGAATCTGAACAACCACTCCAACCTGCA
>DATKVM010000002.1:0-196386 GCA_035530075.1 Patescibacteria group bacterium | reverse complement strand
GTTAAGTTTATAACTGGGGTTAGTTGCCCCAATACCGACAATCCCATTAACTGTTAAATCATTATCAACAACTGTCGAGCCGGAAACTTTTACGTTGCCATTAACATCTAGTTTATGTTGGGGGTCGGTGGTGCCAATACCCAGATTGCCGCTCGAATTAATCGAAGTAGTTGCTGTCCCTCCGACATTAAAGATTCTATTACCCAAACTGTTAATAAAGTCTATTGCTTTTACATTGCCACTAGTATCTGCAAATTGTAAGGAGCTGGATCCCAAAGCCTGGCTTATTCTCAAAATACCAGAGTTAACTTCCAATTTTGTCCCTGGGCTTGTAGTCCCAATTCCCACATTCCCGCTTACAATCAAGCTGTTTGCGGGGGCAGAGTAAACTCCAGCATAGGTTCCAACTGCCAGTGAGCCATTAACATCCAGTTTGTTCTTGTTGCCGGTAGTGCCAATGCCTACATTACCTGATGAATCCCAAACTCCTGATCCTGGAAGATACAAGGAACCAGAGGATTGATACAAGGTTGAATCGCCTAGAGTTTTCCCTCCATTCAACCAGAGAGGTAGATAGTTGGCTGTTCCTGACCCGCCAACGCCTACTGAAGTAATCTCACTCCAGGTAGCATTGCCGGAAGCATCAACTGAAGTTAAAACCTTGTTAACAGCAGGTGAACCACCACTAATTCTGACATTACTAAAGATTCCGGTTCCTGAGACATTCAAATTCCCGTTAACATCTAGTTTTTGGGAAGGGTTAGTAGTCCCAATTCCAATATTGCCAGAATTCCAATTATAAATATCACCACTGCTGGTGATTCGCCAGAAATTAGTATTTTGGCTCCAGTTGGCATAGGCAATTGATCCTTGAGCTGGGGTGGGTAAACTGCCTACTACTGCTTGGTCATTAGCATAGTTGAAGCTACAATAAGAAGTTGATTTCCCCCCAGTAGAGCTATAGGCTGCTCCGTATCGATTGATTGGAACGATCGTATAATGGGTATTGGGATTTTTTAATTTTACATAAACTCTAAGATACTTAGCAGCGATATCAGTGGAATAAACCAACATTGCCACATCATCAGTAGTTAAACCTAAATTATTATTAGCTACTTCTATGGAAAAACTGGGGACAGTATTATTGAAGGCTGTTGCATCGGCAACAGTACCTATATATCCCCTTAATACCAATTGAACATCTTCCAGTTGATCATAAGATTTATCGGTGTTGTTAGTTAGTTCTTTAATCTTTAATTCCACATTCCAAGACCAGCCATAGCGGTAAGTGGCATTATAGACAAGATACATATTGCCGAGGTATTCCCATTGATTGGTTTTATCGCTGGTATTTGATAAGGTATATCCGCCAAATGAGCCGTATAGAGAATAATTGGCAGTGCTGGCATTACCGGATAATGATCCAGAAAAAGTAGTGGCGTAGACAGGAGTATTATTGAAAAATACGCCGGGAGTAGCAGAGGTTAAAGCTGATGAAGTGCGCGCATAATAAGCATTGGCTGTTTGCCCGGGATTTAATCGTGCTCCCCAGAGAGAAATAGCATTGGTGCCGGAGATTATCCTGAAAGTTTTGGTGGTATGAGCGACGGCAAGATTTTGAGTGATGGTAAAAAATCTCCATTGGGTATCAAGGGAAATTTCTTTTTCTGTTCCGGTTTCTGCCGAACTATCCAATCGTAATTTAATCGTCGCCGTGCCGTTTTGGGATCTGGCCCAAATGCCGGCGGTCCAATAGCCGGTGGTGGAGTTGGTAATAGTTTGGGCAATGTTAGCATCATTGTTGCTTCCGGCGGGGATGTTTTCTGCCGTTAAGGTTCCATCAGGGGCTCGGACGCCATTGGCAGTAACGGCGCCAATATCTGTTTTTACCCAGCTGGCATTATCGGATTCTTCGGTTCTTAGAAGATAGTTAATGGCCACGCCAGAAGAAAAAGAGGGGTTTCTGAAGAAACTATTAACAGAAAACATTTCGTTATGGTAATTGGAAAGTGAAGGATCAAAACCATTGCCGAATTCAAAGGCGCTGTCGTTGTTATTTGAATTGCTCAAAATGGAAACTTTTCCATTAATGTCTAACAGAGCTGTTGGACTGGTTGTCCCTATCCCCACATTGCCGCTTCCTTGATTAAGGAAAAATTGACTGCCATTAAGGGAAAAATTGCCGCTGGTAGTGAAATTAGTGGAAACGCCGCCAAAAGAAATATCAGTATCAGAGATAAATAGATCACCGTTAGCTTCAAAGCTTGAGCCGACAGCCAGATTGAGAATGGTGCCACTGTCGAAGGTAAGAGTGCCGGAGGTAAAATTATCTGAGGTGTCTGATCTTAAGAATTGCAAAGAGTCAAGTCCATCTAGAGTATCAGCATCTCCCACGGAAAGATCAGAAACAGAAGACCAAGAAACCCCGGTACCGGTGGATTTCAAAATTAGACCAGCAGCTCCGGGACTGTTACTATTATCAAACAAAGCTCCATTTATGCGTAGACTCCCAAATATTCCTGTTCCGCCAACATTCAAGTTTCCATTAACATCTAGTTTTTGAGAAGGGTTAGTGGTGCCGATGCCGACTTGGCCGGCTGAAGTGACCACAAAAGCCGAAGTTCCAGAATTATTAATTTGGAATTTTTGACTTGGTGAGGAGGTGCCAATCCCTACATTCCCCGAGCCTACGGCAGCCATTAAGGCCAAAGTGGGGGACTCAATCTTAAAAGTTCCGGAAGTGGTTTTCAGAGCCGGGCCAGCCGCGGCAATAATAATTTCGCCGTTACCGTTAACAACAGGAACATTGTTGATGTTGGCTATGCCGCTTTCGCCAATGCCGTAACCTTGGAGATACTGGGAATTAAAGGCGTAAGCGACGGTGGCAATCTGTTGGCGGTCAGTCATTTCCTCGTTTTCATTGACAGTGATTCCCAGCCAAAGCTCGGTATTGTCCCGGAAAATGATTTTTTCAAGAACGGTAATGTCGCCGATTAGGGTATTAAAAATGCCATCAGTGTCCGGTTGAATCCATTTGGCTTCTTCCCAAAGGAAGCTGTCAACGCCGACAGCCGAGCCTGAAGCAACCAGGTCATCGTAGAGGGAAAACCTAAAGTGCGTTTCTGCGGTAATGGGGTTACCGCTGCTGTCGGTTAGGCGACCTTGGAAGGAAAGATAAGTGGGGACTTGGGTGGGAAGACCCAAGATTTTTCCGGAGGGCACCTTTTGGGAAAATTGCTCATAACCGCCAATGCCCAAAATGATACAGATTAATATTAAAAAGGCGAGGTTAAGGTAACGACTGGCTGGATGTTTTTGGTAGCGGATAAGCCAGTTTGGGCGGCGATATTTAAGGCTATAGAGGAGAGTGTAGTGCCATTGAGGAATGGATTTAACAGTTTTAAAGGCCCTTTTTGCCAGGCGGGCAAAAAGAAGCTGGGAGAAAAAACTTTCTCCTGAAACTTTTACTTTGATGCCAAGATTCTCCAGTTTTTGACGTTGCGTCTCAGTAGTCAAGAGTAAGTAGTTAGTAGTGAGCTCGGCGCTCGGCGCTCGGAGCTCTTTGCTTTCGAGGAAAGCTAGGTAAGCGCGAACCGAAGAGAGTTTGCGCTCAATAGTCGCCGGGGAGAGCCCCTGGCGTTGCAGGTACTGTTGATATTGGTTTAGTATTTGGGCAGAATCTGACATTTGAACTTTGAACTAAATATTTTTTTGTCTCTCTTGCCACTCTAAAAACTGCTTAACGTCATTCAAGTAATTTTTAATCGTGGCTTTGCTGGCCTTGTTTTTCCAGAGGTGAAGTCGGAATTCTCTGGTTAAATGATCCCTTTCGAGGCAACCTTCGCTGCTCAAAGAAATATTCCTTAATGTATCAAAGTGGTTTAGTTGAACCCAATTTTTAGTTTGGCAAAAAGAACCAAATTTTCTTAGGGACGAAAAACGACGATTAATGGTGGTGACGGGAGTTTGGTTATCTAAAAGGGAAGATCGATAGGCTTCAAGAGCCCTTGGGGAAATAAAGGAAAAAAGTTGAGGTAATGATTGAGTTTCAGTTGTCTGATTAAGATTTTCCTGAAAAAATTTATCCAACCAGGAGAAAAAAAAGCGAATATCAGAGAGATAACTACGAACAGAACCTTTAGAAATTTTTTCCGCACAAAGAAAAATTTTGAAGAGCCTTAGGCAAGAATCTTTATCAGTAGCTTCAAGATTATATGAATTATACATATACCTACTATAATAGAAAATTTTTTAGAGAGTCAATAAGCAGTTTGAGTGTAACTAGCAGCAAAAAATTTTTTGGGGTCAATCTCGAGCATTTAATTTAAATTTAGGCCTGATTGAGTATTAATCGTCGGATAAGGAATGAAGAAATTTGAGCGAAAAAAAGAAAATCGGCTTTCTGTGGTTAAACGGATACTCTTAAGATACTTTGTGATATAGTCTAAAAATGTTTATTTTTCTGAAAGGTTTATTGAAGGAGAGATGAAATGTAAAATTTATGTTCATGCTTTTCACCATTAAATTTTTCATAGATAGCCCATGTCATAAAATAGCTTTTTGTATTCAAAAGATATCTAAACTTATCAGTAAATAGAGATCATAATTTCCTTGCGGAAATTATTTAGGTACTCAATTTTATCGAATATCCGCAAACTTTCGCCCATTTTATTGATTTGGATAGTTGCTTTTTAAACTCTGCCAAATTTTAGACTAACTTTTAGAAAAAGCTCTAGGGTAGAATATTCATATTTTGTCTTATTATCGCTGAATTTTTAAACGACAAAAATTTATTTTTCCCAAATGATTTAACTTTTGTTGGTTTCCTGCTTGATTTTTAAAATTGACGATTTTTTTTGAAGGAGCGGAAGTTGTTGTTTAGCAATTTTGTGTATTTTTTGCCAAACGATTTTTTGTTAAAAAATGCCAGGATATTTCTAAGTTATTTTGATTTTATCAACAATAAAAATAGTTTTTTTATTTTATGTCTGCCTAACCTGACTTTTTTGCTTCGAGCTTGCGTTCAAGGAGTAGTGAAAAATATTTAAGGTTCTGGCTGCCTGATGATTGTCAATATTTTTAGAAAATATTATCAAAGAGTCAAGATGGCTCTTGACAGTTGTCATTTTTTTTCCTATTGTAAAAATGTAAACGAAAATACGTAAATTTCCTTGAATAGATGAAAAAAGGTTTACTGGTCTATGTTCTTCTGGTAGTCTTCTTGCTTGGCGTTGCTTATGTTGTCTTAACTCTCTCTACTGGAAGAACGACTTTTTTTGGTAAAGCAAGCGGGACAGGCGTTTTCAATCCCCTTAATTCCTACCTTTTTGCTTCTCCTCTGTCAGCTCGGGTAGGGGGGGAGAGAATTCGCGTGACCGTGTTTGCTCTTGATGGTCAAGGAAAAGGAATTCCAAATAAAATAGCCGGTCTAAGTTGCGTTAACACAGTCAGTTGCCAGGCGGGAGGGGTAGTAGTGATGGGAGTCCAAGGCGAAACAGACACCTTGGGCCAAGCGATTTTTGATGTTTCTGCCAGCACCGTCGATAAATACGAACTGCAAGCGCAAATTGAGGGCCAAGTTATTCCTCAGACGGTCACCGTTTCTTTCCAGTAAACTTACTTCTTTTAACAAGTTTTAGTGACCCTCCTTCCTTCTGGTTAAGAAAGCAGAAATTAATAAAAGGATTAGAGCAGAAAGAATTAGGACTTCTCCAATAATGATTGCCAAGGGACTGGACTTTAAATAGATAAGGAAGGCAATAAACAAAGACCAAAGATAACGAAGAATAAAAAGAAGCCACCCCCACCAGCCAATGGTTTCAAAAGCTAAAGTATTGCTTTTGGGAGAAAAGCCCTTTCTTGAGTCAGGAAGAGAAAAAATAGCCGTGGCATAAACTCGGTTGGCGGAGGGGAAATTGGCCGGCAGAGAGAATTCAAAATAACCGTTAGCATCGCTTTGAACTCGATAGCGGGGAAGACCGACGGCTAAGGCAGGTTTGAGCGGGGAAAAAAGTTTAAGCAAGTTTTGCCACCACAAACTGATAGAAAAGCGATTTTCGGTAAAAAGGTAAACATTTACCTCTGAATCAGGAAAAGCCATCCCCGAGGCTTTGGCGGTCTTACCGCTAAAGATTTGACTTCCTTCTACGGAAAGAGTGGGGGAAAGAAGCACATCTTTTATCTGTATGTTCTGATTATTCAGTGGTGGTGCTAGGCAAACCGGAAAAGATGAGAATTGCTGAACGTCTTGGCTAAGTAAACAAAGTTCTCCGAGAGAATCGGGGATCGGGACAAATTGAAAAGAAAAAAAGCCATTTTGGTCGCAGGTAGTCTTTCGGATGAGATTTTGGGAGGTCAAAGTAACCTCAGCAAAAGGCGAACCCCAACCAGTTAAACTTTCCAGATAATAATTGCCCACTTGAGCCCAAACATCGACTGATTCCGGTAAGACTTTCGGCCGGTTAGGAGGGGAAGAAAAGGACAGCGAGAGGATAAAGAGAAAAACGGTTAAAAGTAAAAGAGAAACGATTACAATTTTCCGAGGCATAAAACCGATTTTAACAAAAATCAGTTGCCGGTAACAGAGAAAGAAGTTTACTCCCCCTCAGTCTTAACTGAAAACTTTTCTTTCAAAGGAGTTTTTTTAAGATAAATAAAAGCAGCTACTGCAATTGCCAAAGCCAGAAGGATAATTGCCATTAGCCGGTAAGGAATAACCCAAAAAGCAGTCTTTGCCACTAGAGGCAAGTTTGTCTCGCCATAATAACCCGAGAGGGAAGCGGTATATCGGCCAAAAAGCCATTTTTGTTCCCAACGATTTTTATAAATCCGGGAAACGCCGGGAAAAATATTAAGATTATCTAAGGCAAAGGAAAAAACTTTTCTACCCAGTAGGTTTTTGATTTCCACAGTTGCGCGGGGAGAAAGATGAATATCGCCGAGGTTTCTGACTTCGGTTAAAAATTCGATTGGTCCGAATTCGGAGAAGCGAGGGGCAGAAAAAGTGGTTACGCGAGCGTCTTCACTGATCGCTCCTTCGACAGTTAAATAAACAAGGGTGCCAATGACCGTGTTTACGGCCGCCGCCGGACCGTTGGTAGCATTACTTCCAAGAGGCTTGATGGCAACCGCAAAATAACGGCCACCCGGTCGGGCATTAGCTGGTGCTTGAATATAAAGAGTTATGATTTGAGATTTGTCTGGCTCAAGGCTAAAGGCGTCGGGAAGAGCCGTTGACCAAGAGGAAGCGGCAAAACTGTTTTTAGGCAGAGTGCCTGGAGGAAGTAACTCTGGCGTTCCTTCTTTATTGGTGACGACAAAATCTTCAATATTGGTAACAAAATCCATTTTTTCTGCCGATTGGTTAGTGATTTTTATGGCTCTTTCTGTTTTTTCGCCTGGTTTAAGAGAGAATTTAAGCGAAGGAGGGGAGACGATAAAGCCACGCGAAGCGCCTTGCGCTCTCGTGCTAGTAGCCAGTAGTAAGTAGCCAGCAGTCAGCAATAAAAAGATACCGAAGAGCCCTAAATACTGGCTATTTGATACTTGATACTTATTTCGGGCAATTGTCATTTTTTAATTTTTAATCTGTTAATTGTTAATGTCACTAAAATGTCGCTGTGGCGACATAGGTAATCGTTGTTCGGTATTGGCCGGCAGGGATTAAAGTGTTAATTGTGCTGGCGTATTCCATGGAGATAAGACCGTCTCCTCCGCCGTCAGCGCTGCCGCTACCAATTGGCCCGGAAGTATCTTGGGCAAGAGTGTAATAGTAAGTAGCTGAGGGATTGGCGAACTTGCATCCTCCGTCAGCAGCACAGGGGTCGCTTCCCCAAACATCTCCTGGGCTGGCGGTATAGTAAGCATCTTGACCGCAAGGCCGGATACCAAACTTAGGAGTTCCGTGAGGAATTGTCAGCGGTGATGGGGTATTGTTGTTTGTTGGTGTTCCTTGAGCATCTGGCAACCAATAGCTAATCGCGGAATCTCTTAAGTGACCACTAGATGTAGCCGTGAGAGCAAAGCCATTGTTAGCGTTGGTAGAAATAGTCAGGAGTTGGGCACTGACGTTTACTTGCGACGCCCCCAAAACGCCTAGATTAACCTCTGATGTGCCAGAACTGATGCCGGTGTTAATCGTTTCGGTATTGAAACAACCAGTATTACCAATGCTAATCTGCTGATTGTTAGCGATACCGCTAATATTAAAGTTAATAAAAGGCTCAACGGTGGCATAAACCTCCACGGCCTCAATCGTGGCTACCTTCACTTTGGCCGAGTCTTTTTCGAAGCCATCGCTGTCTGTGGTTTTAATCCTGATTGCCCAGGCATCTTGAGTGCCGACCGTAGCCGTTTTAGCCGGATTAACAAGGATGGGATTAGTAGTGGTAAGACCAATATTAATGGTGACTTGTGTCGATCCAGTAATCCCGGTTCCTAAATTGCATTGGACTAGTCCGGAGGACGCCGTCACTGCCCAGCTGCAGGTTGGTCCGCTGGGGCTAAAAGAAACGCCGATCCCAGCAGAGGCAAGACCATTAAAAGAAAAACCGTCAAAAGAGGGGTAGCTTTGGTTGGTGGCATTACCAGGTGGAAAAATAATTTGAATGGTGCCGTTGGCAGGACTAACGGTTTGGAAACTAATTTTATGTTGAGCAGTAGTCGCCATCATTCCTGTGGCGCCAATATTGTGGCTTTGGGTAGTGGGAGAGCTTAGGTAAAGGGCGGCTGTAGTGCCAACAATAGCTGACATTGAGGCAACAGTGACATTTTCATTGCTCCCTGGCCCGCCAACCAGAAAGACATTGTCATCGGTAATGAAGCGAGAATTGTTAGTGCTCATATTACCCAGTGTCAGTTTAGTTGAGCCTGCACTAGCGCCAACGCCTAAAGTGGCAATGGCGGAAGGTCGGGAAGTGCTGATAATATCTTTGACACTAGTTAGAGTAGCGGCGTAGGCGGGAGAGGGCTTTATGGTGAAAGCTAGTAAGAGTCCGAAGGTTAAATAAAGGAACCAGTCCTTTTTTGCCATCGGCAGGACCTCGGAAATGTTAGATTTTATGTTCACAAATACTACCCATAGTTTTTTAATATGTACACGTACATTACACAATAATTCTTTTCTGCTTGTCAAGAGACCAGTTTCAGGCTCCCTTTTCGGAAACCGTATTAAATATCACAGATTTAATTAGATAATAGCTACTCAGGTTTTGTCAAGAGGAGCTTTAGCCTTAAAATCCTTTAGGGCCGGTTAAGACGGCGTTTTAGTCGCCGTCCAAGAAGAACCAGAATTATAAAGAGGAAGATGCCACCGACTAGCTTGTAGGGGAGATACCAAAAAGTAATTGGGGAAGAAAATTCTGGCCCGTCTTCATTTAGAGAAAAGGCCAAGTCCGCTTTAAAGGGCCCAATCGGCCAAGTGGGACGGTAGGAATCGAGGATTAGACGACGAGAGGAATTAGCTAAGATATTTTGCTCTCGTAAGGCAATTTCGCCTTTTTGGTTAAAAGGGCCAGTGATTTCTATTTTCCCGAAAGGTTTCCAAAAAGCTTTCCCCCAATTTTCCAGGATGACCATAAAGTTAGTCGCCGAAAAAGAATCAACGATGAAGGGAGCGGAAAAGAGGACGATTCTTCCTAAAAGGGGAGGTTTGCCTAACTGGGAAGCGGTAAGGAGAATATTCGTGCCGATTTGAGCGACGGCCGTACTCTTGCCTTCTTCTCCTTTTAGCGGAGAAAGCGGTTCCTCACCAGTAGAGAAAAGCAAGGTATAGTAGTAATCCTTCTCGGGATTGTTCGGCGGCAGGCTAATTTTTAGAACCATCTCTCGGGTTTCTCCGACGGCTAAGGGAAAAGCTTGACCAAACTTTTCTCTTGAAGCAAAAGAAAAAAGAGGGGCAGTCAAGGTAGCAGGAGGAGAGGGAAAATTAATCTTTATTTCTCCAGTTTCTCCCAGCGGCTCGAAAGGAAAAATTTGCGGCGTAATTTGCAGCTCATGGTCCGAACTGTTGGTCAATTTATAAACTTGAGTAATGGTTTTGCCTGGTTGCATCATCACTTCCAGTAGGGGGGGCCAGAGGGAGAGGGAGAGAGTTTGCGCTTGGGCAACATTAGCGAAAGCAAAAACCCCCCCTAACCAAATTTCAATAATCAAAAAATGACCAATGACCAACGACCAATGACCAAAACCTTGAGGAGATTTTGTTTGAGAATTGGGTAATTGAAAATTCATTGGGATTTGGAAATTGGTCATTGAAAATTAGTATGTTGGCGTCGCAATGTATGTAATCACATTGTGGTAGCGGCCGGCCGCCTGACTGGCAGAAGTATTAATTTTATAAGTGACAGTCGCTATGCGGTTTTTACCCACTTGATCCGAAAGCATTACTACTTGGGGCGTTTCTCCTTTAGAAATATCGGTAAATTGCTTAAATTGATTGCCGGCGGGAGCGGCGGTTGGGAAAGGGGAAGGCACATCATTACCATACAAAGTATAACCGAAGCCGTAAGTTGTATTTTGCTCCCAGGTGCCGAAATTGCTTTCGTTAATATCGCCGTTATCGCCGGTAGTATCAGCAATAATGGCCCCGGTAGTGGGGACCATTAATTGGTGATTTTCCTCCGCCGTTACTTGATAACCGCCGGCCCCGCCAGCAGAAACGGTTAGGTTGGTAGTGGCGGTTTTGGGTACCCCTGCTGAGAGTGGGCCAAAATCGATTATTTGATTAGAAATAGAAAAGCTAAAAGGAATAATCGTTTTTAGGTACCAAAAGCCGGCCAGAACTTTGAAGCCGTTACGGCTGTATTCGCCGGGGGCCATTTGTCCACCGGTGAAACCCAGCTTGTAATCATTTGAAGAAGTCATTCCGGCAGAAAAATTCAAGTTCGGCATTTGGAGTTCGTAGTCGGAAGAACGCATATTTGCTGCTGCTTCCACAGCAAAAAATCCTAAGAACCAAGCACCAATAACCAAACAAATTCCAAATGTTGTTTGGGATTTGGGATTTGGAATTTGGAATTTCATGGGTTAGTCAGTTTCCTTATCGATTTTATCCATTAATTTTTCGCTGGAGGAAAAGAGTTCTTTGGCTGTTTGATGAACTGATTGGAGTTTTTCTTTTTGAGAAAAATTGAGCCGCAAGTCGCTTAGAAGTTCACTTGATTGATGAATGATTTTCAAGAGCCCTTCTTTAAGATTAAGGGAAAGCCAGAGTAGAGAATCGGTTTCTGCTCCGGCGATTACTTTTTCTTGTTGTCGTCCCTCCCTAATTAAAATTTTGATTTTCTTTTGGGCTTCGGTTAGACCAAGGTATTGCCGGCCGAAATAAAGGGCCAGGGGAGTTAGGAAAAGCAGCGAGAGCAGTTGAAAAATATCCCGCAGAGTTTTAAAGTCGCGGGCGAAAAAGAGGGCTAAAGCCAGGCTTAAAACTAGAGTAAAGACGGTATCAAAAAGCAAGGCAACTACAAATAGAAGAAAATAGAGGAGAAAGAAGAAAGGGCTTCCCAGACCACCCGTAGTTGTTAGTAGCAAAAGGAGAATGGCAGTGAACAATAAAGCATCCCAAATTAAAAAGCGAGGGGCTTTTTTCTCTGCCAAAAGATGTCCTAAAGAATATAAAGCGACTAAAATTGCCACTAAATGTAGGTTGTAGCGGGCAAGCCAGGGGTTACCACTCCATAGCCAAACTCCTAAAATGGAGGTGACTAGAAGAAAGAGATTAGGAAAAGGATAACGATTCTCAGTCCCGGCAGGCATTATTAGTATTTTGAGCAATCTCGGAAAGAAAATCAAGAATTGCTTGTCGCCTAAAAGCAAAAGATGGTATAGACTGAAATTAGAATGGATGATTTCTTACGAAATAATCTTCTTTGGTTAGCCGGTTTACTTCTAGGGTTGATTTTACTGGGAGGCGGTATTTTGAGCCTAAGGTTATTTCCCGCCGCTGAAAGCCCAAAGGTGGAAATTTTGGGGGAACAAGAAATTCTAACTTCTTCCACCACCATAAAAGTGGAAATTGCCGGAGCGGTGGTTAAACCGGGCGTTTATGAACTAACTGATGGCAGCCGGGTTAACGATCTGCTTCTGGCAGCTGGCGGCTTAGCGGCCGAGGTGGACCACGATTGGCTGGCCAAGAATGTTAATTTGGCTCAGAAATTGATTGACGGTACGAAAATCTACCTACCAGCTAAAAACCAGTCGGCAGGGGGAGGAGAAAAGCCAGAAAGGGGTATCTCTGTCGCTAATAAATCAGAGGACAAAATCAACTTGAATACGGCTTCGCTAAAGGAGTTAGATTCTTTATGGGGAGTTGGCGAAGTGACGGCTCAGAAGATTATTGAAGGACGGCCATATTCGCGGCCGGAAGAACTTTTGGAAAGGAAAATTGTTAAAAATAATGTTTGGGAAGAGATTAAAGATAAAGTCAGCGTTTACTAAAGCAATCTTAGGCATTCTCCTTATTTTGCTTTTTTTCCTCCGTTGGCAATTTCTTTCCCCGTCCAAATTATCTGATGGTCAGTGGGTAAGAGTAACGGCCAGCATAACTCAGGAACCGACGATTTTTGGTCGCCAGCAAAGCTTTCAATTAGGAGAAATTGTGGTCTGGACGGGCAGATATCCAGAATATCATTATGGTGAAACGGTGGTGGTTGAAGGCAGATTAAAAATGGTACCGGGAAAAGGGTTAAAACGTTATTTTCTTTCCTATCCGCAAATTACCGTTATCGCCACTGGTGAGACCGGTGGTATCAAAGGAATTGCTTTTCTGCTGAAAGAAAAGTTAAAAGCCGTTTTTAACCGATCCTTGCGTCAGCCGTTAGACGGAATTTTAGTCGGCATTATTTTGGGTGACAAAAGTTTAATTTCCTTAGACTTTTGGGAAAAACTGAAGTTAACGGGAACTTTGCACTTAATGGTTGCTTCAGGAATGAATATCTCTTTCTTGAGCGCTATAACTTTACCTCTTTTGGCTTTGTTTGTCAGACGAAGGGTTGCTCTGCTAATCCTTATCATTTTGATATGGTTTTATAGCCTTTTGAGTGGGTTTCAGCCACCGATAATTAGGGCTAGTTTAATGGCCAGCCTCGTTTATTTTGGGCAGCTTTTAGGTCGGGAGACGGAAGGCAAGCGTCTCCTCCTTTTTGCCGGTTTACTGATGGTCTTTGTTCGTCCGTTTTATCTTTTTGACTTAGGTTTTCAGCTTTCCTTTTTAGCGAGCGCTGGTCTCGTTTTTCTTCAGCCTCGTTTGCAAGAACAAGATTTTTTTCTTTTCCATCAGGAAGCTTTTGCCTCTACGATTGCCGCCCAATTGATGACTTTGCCCCTCTTGGTCGGTTATTTCGGTCAACTAAATCTAATCTCGCCCCTTATAAATTTAGCCGTTTTATGGCTAATCCCTGGACTTTTGGCCGGTGGAATACTGGCCGGTCTTTTGGGTCTTTTTTCCCTCTGGTTGGGAAGACTGATTTTATTCTTATTCCTGCCCGCCTTGTTTTATCTTGAGCAGGTAATTAATTTAAGCGCTAAACTAACTTTCTTTCAGCTTCAACTCCCTAAAATCGGTTGGGGAACGACGATGATATATTATCTTTTGCTGGCATATTATTTTCGGCCAAAAACTAGGCAGTCCACCATTAATGTTTGATCTTTTGAAATCAAAGTTGACCCCCAAATTGCTTTTGGGAGCTTTATTATCCCTCGCCCTCTTGGTTTGGGCGACCGTTTTTTCTTTTCCCCATCAGCGTTGGCAACTTGTTTTTTGTAATGTCGATCAGGGAGACGCGATTTTGCTTAGCAGGGGTTCTGAACAAATGCTAATTGACGGTGGCCCGAATGAAAATGTGCTGGCCTGTTTGGGTCGGCACCTCCCTTTTTATGATCGGACAATTGAAATGGTGGCTCTCACCCATCCGGAAGCGGATCATTTAACCGGGCTGATTGCGGTTTTAGAGAAGTATCAAGTGGAATATTTTCTCAGTAGTCCCGTTGGCAACCAAAGCGACGCTTTTAGCACCCTTTTGGAAAAAATAAAAAAACAAAGTCCCATGCCGAAAGTTATTAATCCTTATGAAGGGGATAAAATTAAGTTTGATAATTTGGAAATCGTGGTTTTGTGGCCGGAAAAGCATTGGTTAGCAAATCAATTGACGAATTGCGAATTATCTAATTGCCCATTAAAAGAGAGAATTTTAGGAATGAGTACCGAGCGAAAACTTAATGATTTTTCTTTAGTTTTCCTTTTGCGCTGGCCTAAATTTACGGTGCTTTTAATGGGTGACGCCGACAGTCGAGTTCAGGAGGAAATTATGGTTGATAACAATTTACCGAAAGTTAATCTCCTTAAATTTCCCCATCACGGCTCTAAAACTGGCTTGCGGGAGGACTTTTTAGCGCTGATAAAGCCGAAAGAAGCCGTCATCTCTGTCGGCCGAAATTCCTATGGTCACCCGACGGCCGAGGCTCTGGAACTGCTTGATAAATATAAAGTTGAAATCAGGAGGACTGACCTTGAGGGTGATATTGAGTATATTTATTGATTCTCACAGATTTTTGGCGGATTCTCACTGATCAGTACAAATCAGTCTTAAATCAGTGTGAGCCAAGCGTTATTTAATTTTTATAGATTTCTTTAGCCAGGAAGTTTTTAATGATTTTTTCGCTCGCTGGGTAAAGGGGAGTGGGTAAATTGTCCAAAGAAAACCAGGCCCACCGCGTAATTTCTTCTGATTCATTGACTCTTGCTTCGCCCGAAAAATCTCCGCACAAAAAGCCGACGGTAACATAATGTTTGTCTTTAACAATATCGTCAGTAAGGCTGATAATTTTAATCTTCTTTGGATTGACGACAAGGCCGGTTTCCTCAAGCACCTCTCTGGAGACGGCCTCTATCAGTTTTTCGCCAAAACGAAGTTTTCCTCCCGGCATGGTCCAAGTGCCTTCGCCATGAAGTTCGCTATCTGCCTTGGTGGGATCAAAATGCCTTTGCCCAAGGAGAACTTTTTGGTCTTTTAAAATCATAATCCCCACGCCGACACCCGGTTTTGGTTTATCACTCATATTTTGATTTTAACACTTTTAATTAAAGCGATAGTCTTGGTTCTCGGTCTAAAGTTTCAAGATTTTCCACAAACTCTTTTCTTTGAAACTTGTATCCGGCTGCCACGCCAATCATGGCTGCGTTATCACCAATAAGATTTTTGGCAGGCGGGAAGAAAACTGGTAACTGATTTTCCTTGGCTAGGCGGCGCAGTAATGTTCGCAAGTAGCGGTTAGCGATAACACCACCACCGCAAAGCAGGGTTTTGGGCTGATGTATTTCGATGGCATCCGATGTCTTGCGAATAAGTTGTTCGAAGGCGGCTTCCTGAAAAGCGGCCGCTAAGTCAGCCAGATTTTGGCCTAACTCTGTTTCGCTCATCTTCTGGACTAAATAAAGAAACTGGGTTTTTAAGCCGGAGTAAGAGAAATTAAGATTACCCCTTTCTCGCAAAGGAGGAGTTAAGAGAAACTTTACACTCTTGTCCTGAGCTTTGTCGAAGGATTGAACTTTGAACTTTGAACTCGGAAGTGCTTGCTCGGTCAGCCTTTCGATAATCGGTCCGCCAGGATAGCCCAGTCTCAAGATACGAGCGGCTTTGTCTAAAGCTTCGCCAACCGCGTCATCTAAAGTTTCGCCTAAAACCTGGTACCGACCGTGATCTTTCATTAGCACCAGCTCAGTGTGACCGCCAGAAACCAGTAAACACAAAGCAGGAAAAATGACTTCTCTTTGGGGTCGGCCACTCCTATTTTGAGCCAAGCAGGAGTAAATATGGCCCTCCATATGGTTAACCGCAATAAGCGGTAGTCTGTAGTTGGCGGACAGCTCTTTCGCCTTGGCGAGACCTACTTCAAGGGCAATTGCTAACCCGGGTCCATAAGTAACCGCAACGGCCGCTGGTTCTTGATGATTTAAGTTAGCCCTGGCCCGTTTAAGTGCTTCAGCAATCACATGATCAATTCTTTCCAGGTGCGCCCGCTTGGCTAAAGCCGGATAGACGCCCCCATATTTTTTATGAAGGTTAATTTGAGAAGAAATCACGTTGGATAAAACCTGCCGCCCGGTAGTAACGGCAGCCGAGGTTTCGTCACAAGAGGTATCGATAGCAAGTATAATAGGCTCGGTCATTTCGTTGATTTTATCAGGAAAGTGAGGTAGATTCTAATTAGAATTGTTTCATGGCTTCATTGATTCATTGTTAGGGGCAATGTAAAGATAGTAGTAATGGAACAGTGAAACAATAGGATAATGAACGACGACATCTTTTGCAAAATCGTCCGGGGCGAAATTCCCGCTTATAAAGTCTATGAAGATAAAGACTTCTTGGGTTTTATGGATATTAAGCCAGTCAACCCTGGTCAAACCCTATTAATTACGAAAAAGCATTACCGTTGGGCGGATGATGTGCCAAACTTTGGAGAGTATTTTGAAGCCGCCAAAAGAATTGGTCTGGCCACCAGAAAAGCTTTAAGTCCGATTACGATTTGTTATGTCACCTTGGGCTTTGCTGTCCCCCATGCTCACATTCGGATTATTCCTCGATATGAGAATGACGGCCATGAAGACGGCTTAAACTTCAAACTCTTTAAAGAAACTACTCCCGAGCAGCTTCAAGAAATTGCTGTAAAGATTAAAACCGCCATCAAGCCCTAATTGCCAATTATCGAGACTTTCCCCATTTAATTATTCTTTGATTTTCTCCCGCGTGTTTCAAACGTAGATAAACGATTTCCGCACGGTTTTTGAGCGCGGAAATTAAGGCTCTTGGCAGCCTCTCCGACCACTCAAAAGCATATATATTGCCATTGCTGACATTCTCAGGGAACCCCAGTTCGGCAAACTCCTCCTTGGTTTCCAGCCGATAAAAATCGCAGTGAATGAACTTTGGTTGAGGCTTTTTGTTATGGTTGGCTTCATTATGATGATAACTATCTATACCAGAAGAAGTCGTTTTTGACGGTAAATTCGTTCGGTATTCTGCACAAATATTGAAAGTCGGCGAGGCTATTTTCTCCTTCACTCCCAAGGCTTTTCCTAGACCTCTAGTAAAAACGGTTTTACCGGTTCCCAGTTCGCCTTCTAGCAGAAAAACAATGGGCTTGCCAAGAGGGGTTTTGATTAGTTTTGTCGCTAAAAACCGAGCTAACTCTTCGGTGTCTTTCTCTGACCGGCTTAATAAAGAATTGGGGGTTTGAGGCAGAAGAGCACCGGCTCTTAAGGTCCTAAGCTGCCCTGTAGTGGTATCAATGACAGTCGAAGGCTTGTTTTTAGGCAGATTTCCGGCATCCACGACTAAGTTTAAGAGGCTTTTTTTCTTTGCAGAAAGTGTTCTGAAAAGACTGGGAATCGAATAGACTGCTGGCCGGCCGGAAAGATTGGCTGAAGTAGCGGTAATGGCCCGACCAAAACCGGTCACTAGGTTTAAAATCAGCGGGAAGTTGGGAATTCGGATACCCAGAGTGTCGTTTTCAGCTTCCAGCCGCGGGTCGGTTTGGTGTTTGCTTTTAGCCACAACTGTAAACGGCCCGGGTAAAAGATTATTGACTACATTTAAGCCGTTCTGATTAAGTCTGACATACTTTTCCGCTATTTTTTTGTTAGCCACAAAAATAGAAATTGCCTGGCCAGGCTTTCTTTCCTTAAACTCAAGTAGCCGAGAAATTGCCTCGGGGTTTTCGGCATCAGCCAGCAGTCCGTAAACCGTATCAGAGGGGAAGACAACCAGGCCGCCTTTTCTCAGTGCTGCTAAAGTGATTTTGATCACTTCTTGTTGGTTCTGGGTGGTGAACTTGACTACTTGCATAGTAGATAGTAGTGAGTAGTTAGTAGTTAGCAAATTAGTTTCCCTCCTGACTACTAACTTCTGTCTACTGACTACTGATTTTATCATCTTTTCCCCTGATTCCTTCTAGAACTGAGATAACAGAAGAAACTGAGAAGGAAGCAGAGGGATTAGAAGAAAAATTTTCCAGGGATTTTCTTAGTTGGAAAAGTCTTAAATCGTTTTTAGGCCATTGATTTATCCCTTCGCGCCTTAAAATATCTCTATAATCTTCTAAAAGTTCTCTGCTGGAAGATTTGGCGACATCGTAGAGTTTAAGCTTTGAAGAAAGACTTCTTTCAGAAGATCCTTCTGAAATATTTTGTTTTATTGAACGAGCTGCTTGTTTTAGCTGGTCTCTCTGACGATAATCCTCTTTGAGGGGGTAATATTGGGGCACAAAATCCCAGGTTAGATCATAAATAATTAACGAGAGTTTATAAGTAATTAACTTTTCGTATCCTTCCATTCTAGTCCTTCTTTTCCTTCAGTATAGTATAATAAAGCTATGTTCGCTGAAAAACTGGAAGTTGAATTAGACAAAGTTCTAAAGAAACTTCAAATTAAAGGAGTCAAAATAGCCTTTGAGCACCCGGCTAACTTAAATTTTGGCGATTATTCAACCAATATTGCCTTAATAGCGGCCAAATTGCAAGGTAAAAACCCGCGGGAGTTAGCGGAGGAAATTGCTAAAACCTGGCGGGAACTCAGCCTCCCGGACTTTGTCGAAAAAATCGAAGTTGCTGGTCCGGGTTTTATCAATATATGGCTCAAATTTAGTGCTCTTGGCACTCAGCTTGCAAAAGTGCTAGAGCGAGGTGATCAATATGGTTCCTCAAAACAGGGAAAAGGCCAAACCGTCGTCATTGATTATTCTGCCCCTAATATTGCTAAACCTTTCGGTATCGGCCATTTACGCTCCACTAATATTGGCCAAGCTCTTTACAACCTTTATCGTTTTTTGGGTTGGAAAACAATTGGTGACAATCACTTGGGTGATTGGGGAACTCAATTTGGCAGTCTCATTGTCCAGATTAAAAAAGCGGAAAGAGAGGGGTTGCGGCTTAACGACCTGACGGTCGCTGATTTGGAAAAGATGTATGTCCAATTTCATAAGGAAGCGGCGGACCATCCCGAACTAGAGGAAGAAGCTCGGGCTTGGTTTAGGCGGCTGGAGGACGGCGATGAGGAAGCTCGCCGTATTTGGCAAACCTGTGTTGATATCTCACTAAAAGAGTTCGATTGGGTTTACCAGCTTTTGGGAGTGAAGATTGATTATGCTTACGGTGAGAGCTTTTACCTTGACAAAATGGCAGCGGTTTTAGACGATTGCCGGAAGAAGGGTTTACTTAAGGAAAGCAAAGGAGCCCAAGTGGTGGAAATTTCGGGGATGAAAGTGCCGGCGATGCTGGTTAAATCGGATGGAGCAACGACTTATCTTTTGCGGGATTTGGCTACCATTAGATTTAGGCGGGAAACTTGGCAACCAGATTTGTATCTTTATGAAGTTGGGGCTGATCAGGCTCTATATTTCGCCCAGGTCTTTGCGATTGCCGCCATGCTCAGCTATGGTCAAAAGGACCAGTTTATTCATATTGCCCATGGGTTAATTCGTTGGGCAACTGGTAAGTTTTCCACTCGTCGGGGAGTGACAATTCATTTGGAAGAGGTCTTAGGAGAGGCAATCAGTCGAGCCAAGGAAATAATGACCCAAGCGGGAGTCGCCAAAGATTTAGCCTCTGAAGAGCAAGCAAAAGTTGCTCGGGCGGTCGGCATCGGCGGTATCAAATATAACGATTTGAAGCAAAACCCAAGAACCGATATTATCTTTGATTGGAACCAAATCCTAACTTTTTCTGGCAACTCCGGTCCCTATTTACAATATACTTACGCTCGGATCCAGAGTGTCTTAAAAAAAGCCAGCCAAGCGCCAGGAAAGTTCGTCCCTCCTGCAGGCTTGAGCCCCGAGGAAACTGCCTTGCTGCGGACCATATATCAGTTTCCCGAGGTCATAATTGAAGCTGCCAAAGTTTTTTCGCCTAATCTCCTTTGTCATTTCCTTTTTGACCTGGCTCAAAAGTTTAATCTCTTTTATGATAAGCAGAGGATTATTGGCAGTGATAACGAGCAGTTTCGCCTTAGCCTTGCGGCTGCCTCCGGTCAGGTTCTCAAAAACGGTCTTACTCTTTTAGGAATAGAGACTTTGGAACGAATGTGATATAGTTGGGTAGTATTACCGAAGCGTTTTTGGACCCCGAAAGGAATTTGAGTTCAATTTTTCCCCGGCGATAAAATTTAAATTCACTCTCTCTAGCCCGAAAAGGCAAAAATGGGCGGAATATCGGGGCATTTTGGAGAGTAAAAGTTTTGTCCTAAAAGGCGGTTTTATCTTTACCAGCTTAACCAGTGGGGGCTAGAAATCGGTTCGGAGAAGTGGTAAAATCCCATCTACGGTTGGGCTTTTTCTGAGATTTAGGATTTTTAATTAAGCTATGTTTTCTCAATATTCTAAATTTGAACTGCCAAATAAATTAAGGGTAATTAGTGTCCCGATGCCTGGTTTGTCTTCCGCCACAGTTTTAGTTTTAGTCGGTGCCGGTAGCCGCTATGAACAAAGAGAAAAAGCCGGTTTGTCTCACTTTCTGGAGCATATGATTTTTAAGGGCACGGAAAAACGGCCGACCGCCTTCGATATTTCTTCTTTAGTCGATTCGGTTGGCGGTGAGAACAATGCCTTTACGAGCAAGGATCAGACTGGCTACTACATTAAGCTTCAAACTGAACACCTTAAGTTAGCTTTTGATATCTTAAGCGATACTCTTCGTAACTCTCTTTTTCTGAAGGAAGAGATTAATCGGGAAAGAGGAGCCATTATTGAAGAAATTAATATGTATGCCGATAACCCGCTTTATAAAATTGACGATGTCTTTTATGAACTGATGTTTGACGGTAATCCCCTAGGTTGGTCAATTGCCGGGGACAAAAAGACTGTCTCTAACATTAATCGGGAAGACTTTTTAAATTATGCCCAGCATTTTTATCAGGGAAGCGATATGGTTTTGGCTGTCGCCGGTAAAATCAGTACCCCGGAGGTTAAAAAACTGGCCGAAGAGTATTTTTCCTCGTTTGCCTCGGGAGAAAAGGAGAAATTTGTTGAGTTTGAAGATCATCAAAACCAACCTCGGGTCAAGATTGACTATAAAAAGACCGATCAGGCCCACCTTTATTTTGGTTATCCGGCCTTTTCTTTCCACGACCCGGATAAGATCGTCCTGAATGTCTTAAGCGCCATCTTGGGCGGAGGAATGAGTAGCCGGCTCTTTATTCAAGTCCGCGAGAGACGAGGTTTGGCTTATTATGTCAGTTCTTCGGTTGACCTCTATCAGGAAACGGGCTTTCTGGCGGCGAGGGCGGGTTTAAACTTAGAGAAGGTTGAGGAAGCGGTCAAGGTTATTGTCGAAGAGTTTGAAAAAATCAAAAAGGGTGATGTTGGCCGGTCGGAATTGGCCAAAGCGAAAGAATTTTTGAAAGGAAGAGCCACTTTACGGTTGGAAAATAGCCGTTCAATGGCTGAATGGTACGCCGAAAAAGAATTAGTGGAAGGTAATATTGAAACTCCCGCTGAAGCTTTTGCCAAGATTGAGAAAGTTACTCTTGAAGATATTAAACGGGTGGCCCAAAGAGTCGTTAAGGAGGGAAAAACTAATTTAGCCATAATCGGGCCTTATGAAGATGAAAAGCGATTCTTGAAATTGCTTTCATGAATCTTTTTAATAACTAAAAGGAGACAAGAATGGAAAGAAGTGTCGTTTTAATTAAACCAGATGGGATTAAAAGGGGTTTGGCAGGGGAAATTATTTCTCGATTTGAAAAAGCCGGGTTGAAAATAGTGGCAATGAAGATGGTTTGGATTGATAAGAAATTTGCCCTTAAGCACTACGGTTATACTGATGAATGGTTTGAAAATGTCGGCAAAAGAACCAAGGAATTCTATCAGGCTCAGGGTTATGACCCCGGTGAGGAGATTAGCAAAATGGCTAATAAAGAAATTGGTAAGCTGGTTCAACAGTGGAATGTTGACTATCTGACGGAAGGGCCGGTCTTGGCGATGATTTTAGAGGGTCCGGAAGTGGTCAAAATTGTTCGTAAGATGGTTGGCCCAACTTACCCCCAAGACGCGCCCCCTGGCACGATTCGGGGTGATTATAGCTTTGATTCGCCGCTTTGGTCAAACCAAAGAAGGCGCTCAGTTTATAACCTTATTCATGCTTCAGGTAAACCGGAAGAAGCGGAATTGGAAATTCAGCTTTGGTTTAAAGAAGGCGAAATCCATAAATACCAAAGAGTGGAAGAGCTCTTAATGGTAGGGAAAGAATAGGCCAAACAGACTTCATTTAATCTTCGTGCCCTGTTGGATAGGGCAAAATTGTTGACACTTCAAGGTTGACCTGCTAGATTAAGGAGAATTTTAAATTTTTCTTAATTTTATGCCTGTGGGAAAAGAGGGAATAACCCCCCAAAGAACCGTTGTCAGACAGCAAAGGGTCGGTTTTGAAGAAACGACGTTTATTCCCGCAGCTGGGGCTCCAATCCGAGAAGTAACCCCCGAGGAGTTGGCAAAAGCGGATCGGGGTTTTGCAGAAGTTAATCCGGCCGATAGCTTAGGAATTTATTTAGCCGAAATGAAAAGAAACTATCCTCACTTATTGACGGCCGAAGAAGAGATAGGATTAGCCAGAAAGGTGGAAAAGGGCCGACGAGCGGAGAGTCAGTTGTCAAGGAAGAAAAGTTTGTCTCCGGAAGATAGACAAGATTTGGATTGGAAAGTGGAGGAAGGCCGAAGAGCCAAAAGGACCTTAATCGGTTGCAATTGGCGTTTGGTTGTCGTTATTGCCAAGAAATACCAAGGTTTGGGAATGCCGCTTATTGACCTGATTCAGGAGGGGAATATGGGATTAATGAAAGGGGTGGATAGATTTGATTACAGGCGGGGATTTAGATTGTCAACCCATGTTACCCGGTGGATTAAACAGTCGATTACCCGGGCGCTAGCTAGTCAAGGAAGATTGATTCGGCTGCCGGTGCATGTGGATGACCAGGTTCAGAAAGAGCTCAGAACCGCTACCCGACTCGCACAGGAGTGTGGTCGGGAGCCCACAGTAGGGGAAATTGCCGGCGAGATGGGCCTGTCGGTCAAAAGGATTAAGTGGCTGTTGGAGGTTTCCAAGCGACCTTTGTCCTTGGATCAGCCGGCCGGTGAAGACGGCGAAAGCGATTTGGCGAGTTTTATTGAAGACAGATACTCGCCATCTCCAACTGACGAAACAGAACACAATCTGTTTAAAGAAGAGCTGAGGGAAAGCTTAAATTCGGTCACCCCTCGAGAAAAAAGAGTTTTGGAAATGCGTTCTGGCCTGTATGATGGTCGTTCATATACTTTAGCCGAGATAGGCGAAAAGTTTGGCCTGACTCGGGAAAGGATTCGCCAAATAGAACATAAGGCCTTAGAGAAACTTCGCCATCCTTCGCGCGCCCGCCAGTTGAAAGATTATTTGCCGCCGCGAACCTGAAGAATGGCTAAGGGGCCGTGGCCTGGGTAAATAATAGTTCCCGCCGGCAAGCGAGCCAGTTTCTTCAGTGATTCTTTTAAAGCTTTCCCTGAACTGTAGGATAAATCAATTCGGCCGGTAATTCCTTCAGAGAAGAGAGTGTCGCCGGTAAAAAGAACTTTTTCTTTCCGCCCGTAAAGGCAAATCCCCCCCGGGGAATGACCAGGGGTATGTATTACTTCTAGCACTGTGTTACCTAGTTTGATTGAGTCACCTTCTTTGACAAAATTGATTTCTTGCGGTGGCCTTTCCCAAATTTTGCGCTTCAACCACCAAGTGGCCGAAGGAACCATTTTCTTTACCAAGGGCAGGTCATCTGGATGGATCAAGAGGGGAATCTTAAAGGCAAGCTCAAGCTCATAAGCCGCGAGTAAATGGTCAAAATGACCGTGAGTGGCCAGAAGATAAAACGGTTTAACGCCCAATTCAAGCACCTGTTCGCTTAAAAAGTTGGCGTCATCGGCCGGATCGATTATTAAGCCCTCTTTAGTTTTTTCATCCCAAACTAAATAGCAATTAGTCTGCAGTTCTCCAAGAGTGAAAGTTTTGATTTCCATAAAGAAATTATAGCTAACTTTCACCAAAAATCCCCCCGATGTTCATCGGGAGGATTTTTTAGCTTCTAAAGCCTCCTGCTTTTAAGCGGTTCGCTGCTTTTGGAAACAGGTATTGCAATAGACTGGCTTGTCACCTCTGGGGGCAAAAGGAACTTGACATTCCTGGCCGCAAGAAGCGCAAACGGTAGTATGCATTTGGCGGTTATCCCGCACTTGCTGCTTTCTGGCTGACCGACACGCCGGACATCTCTGTGGGGCGTTTTGAAAACCTTTTTGAGTGTAGAATTCCTGCTCAGAAGCGGTCCAAACAAAGTCGTTACCGCAGTCTTTGCATTTTAAAGTTTGATCTTGATATGGCACTTAAGTTTCACCTCCTCCCTGGTTCCCTTAGAGCTCTCGAGTTTTCCAGTGCTCCAGGGATAAGCCAGAGACGGTGAAACTTAAACGAGATCTTCAAGGTGTCTAGCCAGAGAGTATAACACAAGCGGTAGACCATTTCAATTGGTGGCCTTTCTTATGCCAGAACCAAAGCGGACAAGAACCAGTTGATCAGCCACAAAACAAGGGCAAAAAGAAGAGCCGAACCAAAATCACGGATTTGAAAATCAGGCACAATGGCACTGACGAGAAGGACCATTAAGGCATTGATGACCAAGGTAAAAAGACCCAGGGTTAAAATATTAATCGGCAAAGTCAGGACCAAAATAAATGGTCGGACAAAGATATTAACCAGTCCCAAAACAATGGCGACAATGAGCGCCACCCAGAAGTTGCGCACTTGGACCCCCGGAATCAAATAAGCGGCGACCAAAATCGCCAATGTCCGGATTAATAAGCTAAGAGTAAAGGCCATTCCGACTAGATTACGGTTTCCAAACAAAATTTGTCAAGCAGAAAGGTAAGGAAAGATACAGACAGGCCTATAACCGCTTTGCCAGAACCCTCGCTTAGCGGGGCAGCGAAAGCAAAGCGAGGCCTCAAGCCTTACCATTAACTGGCAGCAAAGCGGTTGAAAGCTTTGCGAAGAGGAGCTTATAGAGTTTGACAGAAGAGAGAGGGTTTCGTATAATGCCAACAGAGGTAAGAAGGAGAACTCTATGCGCGAAAGGAAAGTTCCCGGCGAGAATGCCGAGAGAGATGGTGCTCCTATCAAGGTGGAAGTGGAGAAAGCGGATATCGACTGCTACGGTCTTTGGGCGGCCATCGGCTTGGCTGCTCAGCGGGAAAACGTAACTCTCGATTTGATCCCTCAACCGCAGTTGGAGGATGGCAATAAGTAGTGCCCTAATGAGTAAGTTGTTTTTTCACTTGCCCCTTGCCTTATCCTACAGAACGCTACTTTATTGGAGATTAGTTACTGAATTTTCTTTAAAATCTCTTTTCTTAACCAAAGCTTCCGAGTAACGCCGATGTCAGTGCCAAAGAAGTCTACCGCTAGAACTTGACGGAGAAGGTTTTTAACCGTCTCACTTTTGGTAAAGATATAATTACGGCCTTCACTAATGCTAGGGGAGGAAAAAAACCAAATCTCCGGCTCAAGTTCCCTCATTACCATCTCAATCTGTCTCAAATGTTCCTCGATAAAGGCTCGGCTGTTCCAAAGTTCCAGCTGGCCGACGGCACAACGCATGCCTTTAATGATCTGAATCTTGGTGTCATTGGCAATCGCTCGCTCCGGATTAGTGTAAATGTCAACTTCCTGGTCCTGGTAATAGCGGGCAGTCCAGTCGGCCGGGAGGTTGATGAAGGCTTTCAACTCCTCGAAGGCTTGTTTGTCTCGTTCTGTCGTGACCGAAGCTTGGAAATTAAGAGTGTTGGAGATAATGGCGGCATAGAGAAGATTGGCGGCCAGGGGGCTAATCTTCTTGCCGGGACATCTTTTCTTGAACTCTTCCCAAATGAGGGTAGCGCAAGCGCCAACCGCCTCAATTTTCGCTTTTCCGCCCAATTTTTCCTGCCAAAACTTTTCAAAGCCGAAATGGTGATCATAAAGCTCGACGACTCGGTCTTTATTAACAAAGTTGGCTAGTTGGCTGGTCTCCGAAACATCGACAACGACGAAGTCGTATTCTCCGCTCTCGCGGAGAGTGGTGGCAAAATTAAGCGGCCAGCTTCTAATTTTAGTCGTCACGCTTTGATTTAACTCACCCGGGATAACAGCCAGCGGCGGCTCGTTGGGTATTTCCCGATAAGCAATGACGCAGGCCAAACCGTCAATATCGGTAAAACGAGTGCCGGTAGTCACTACCAATTTTGTCATATTTTTTACCTGAAAAGGTTGGTCGGAATGCCGGGAATTGAACCCGGTGCCTCTCGGTCCCGAACCGAGCGTTCTACCGATGAACTACATTCCGGATGAGCCTCCTCATTTTATCAAATTGAGGGTTGATATGGAAGGAAAGGGAGGTTATATTTTTAAAGATGAAAATAGAAACATTAACTTACTCCCCACCGGCGGAAGCGATGCCAGTCCCAGCGAACTTTAAGAAAGCGCTTCTAAAAATTTTCGGCCGGCCGGAAGTGGCGGAGAAATGTGCTCAAGTGATTTTTGATCGCGGTTGTTCTCTGGGTGGTTGGCGTTGGTGTCGACTTCCCCCCAAACCCCGCCTATTAGTTGAACTTGGCCCGGCTAATGACCCGGGAGCCGAAAGATTTTTGGTGGACAGAAATTATCTTTATCAAGAAGAGAATGGCGACTGGGTAGTGAGATTAAAAGGAATGAGAGTCCAAAACCAGCCGGAAGCACTTCTCCGTTTTAATTTCCCGGTCAGTTAATTTAGAGATACCGCTCGATTTCCCAGGGTGTCACTTGAGTGGAAAACTCTCGCCATTCTTCTTTTTTAATTTTTAGGTAACGGTTTTGGGTCGTTCCGAAAATGCTTAAAATTACCGGGTCTTTTTCCAGGGCTTCAATTGCTTCTCCCAAATTGGCCGGTAAGACTTCAATATGGTTTTCCTTTAATTTGGCCAGGCCGAATTCATAAACATTATCTTCAACGGCCGCTGAAGGGAGCATTTTTTTCTCAATCCCGTCTAAGCCGGCTGCCAGAAGAGCGGCAAAGACTAAGTAGGGATTGGCCGAGGGGTCAGGTGCCCGATATTCCAATCGGGCGGAGCTGGCGGCTTTATCGGTCGAGGAGAGGGGGATGCGAATAAGAGCCGAGCGGTTAGTTTGACCCCAACAAATATAAACGGGAGCTTCGTAACCGGAAACTAATCTTTTGTAAGAATTAACCGTCGGGGAAACGATGGCGGAAAGAGCCCGAGCGTGAGCTAATTGACCAGCGAGGAAGTGAAGAGCCAATTTGGAAAGACAATATTGACCGCCTGGGTCATAGAAAGCGTTTTTTTCGCTTTTCCAGAGACTCTGGTGAGTATGGAGGCCGTTGCCCGGGAAACCGAAAATTGGTTTGGGTAGCCAAGCCGCCTTAAGCTCGGTATTGGCGGTATAAGCTTTGAGGGCCATTTTCAGGGCGAGAATATTATCGGCGCTTTTTAAGGCGTGGTCATAGCGAATGTCGATTTCGTGTTGGCCCATACCTACTTCATGATGGTGCATTTCGCTTTTTACCCCAAAAGCGGAAAGCGATTTCATCGTTTGCTCGCAAATTTCCGCTGCTCGGGAATGAGGCGTATAATCAAAGTAAGATTTATCGTCGTGAGGTTGTAGTTGCGGCAAACCTTCCCGTTCAAAAAGATAAAATTCAAATTCTGCCCCTACGAAATAAAAAAAACCTTTTTCTTGGGCTTTAGTGAGGGTTTTTTGGAGGATTTGTCTGGGGTCGGCCGGTAACGGTTGGCCGGAGGGTTTAAAGGCTTGGCAAATTAAACGCCCGGCTTTTCTTTCGGAGGAAGACCAGGGAATAATGGTAAAAGTGTCCAGGTCCGGTTTGAGTAACATATCGCTCTCAGCCAAGCGGCCAAAACCTTCAACTGACGAGCCGTCAAACCAAAGACCAGCATCTAAAACATCATCCAGTTTTTCGGCATCGATAACGACATTTTTCGGTTGGCCCAAAAGGTCGGAGAATTGGAGGTAGATGAAGGTGATCTTCTCGCTTTCCACTAGTTTGCGAATCTCTGTCCTTCTCATCCTACTTCATTTTATGGATGACTTTAGTAAAATGCAAGGAGCTTTTCGGGAAGAAAATTTTGGATTAGAATGAATTATGATTAAAAAAGGTCTTTTAGTCTCATTAGTTTTTTGCTTGGTCAGTTTGTCTCTCTGGCTTGTTTTTAAGCCAAGAACAGCTCCATCCATTAAGGTTATGGTGGCGGGGAAAACGCTCGAGGTGGAGGTTGCTCAGACCCTAGCTGAAAGGGAAAAAGGCCTTTCCGAAAGGACCTCTCTTTGCTCAAACTGCGGAATGCTTTTTCTTTTTGACAAACCCGGAGTTTACCCCTTTTGGATGCGTAAGATGTATTTTGATATTGATATCATATGGATAAAAGATAGTCGGGTAGTGGAAATTACGGCTGGTGCTCGCTGCCCGGCCAAAGAAGAATTTGACGTTCCGAAAACTATCTATCAGAGTCAAGTGCCGGTGGATAAAGTGCTCGAAGTTAAGGCTGGCTGGGCGGCTGGGAATGGCATAAAAGTGGGGGATGAGGTTAGTATTTAGTAGCGAGCAGGGCATCCAGCATTAAGGCCGGGATGACAGCGAAAGCTGTTTGAGGTAAAATAAGCCTATATACGCCGCTGTAGCTCAACGGATAAGCCAGCTTGATTCTCGCTCCGCTCGGAACAAGCAAAGCTTGACCATTGATCTTCAGCTTGTATGCCGCTGTAGCTCAACGGATAGAGCAGTCCCGTCCTAAGGGAAAGGTTGAGTGTTCAATTCACTCCAGCGGCACTTGCCAAATGACCAATAACCAATGGCCAGGTGGTCCTTAGCGGAGAGAAACGGCGTACAGGTTAGGTTTCGCTTCCTCATCAGCCGTAATTTTAGTGAGGATGACCAATCGATTGCCGCTGGGAGAAACAAAAACAAAAGGTTTAACGAATGGCCCAGCGTAAATTGGGGTCAGATTAACCCCATCATATTCACAGGCCACGACCTTATCGCCTTCAATCCAGTAAAGATGGCGGCTAGTGGGAAACCAGCGAGGGAAAGTGAATTGACTATCATTATCCGGTAAAAAGGGAGTGGGTGTGGGTGAAGGCGTTTTCGCTGACCTTAAGGGTTTCGGGGTGGGAGAAGGAATGGCGGGAGTAAAGGGAATCAAGAAATTCTTATCTTCTTTTAAGTCGTAAACATAAACCTTTCTCGTCTGCAACTGGCGTGATTCTGGTTGGGTAGAGGCGGCCAAAACTGGAGGAATAAGCTTTTCAGGAATTTCGGCTGAACCAGAGGCGAGATAGAGAACTTTGGTTCCATCAGGGCTAAAAGTAATCTTTTCGGCCTCGGTATTAAGAATTTCTTGCATTTTTTCCGGGAGTTTTTTTAATTTAGCTTCCTGGCGGACTTGAGTTTCTTTTTGCCAACTTTGAGCCGTGGCCGACCAGGAGAGGGCAACATTAGTTAAGCTAATTGTTGAATTAAGTTGCCCAGAATCCAACAAATATTTTTCGTTAGTTTGATTAAAACTGGCTAGAATTTGCTTTGAGTCTGGTGACCAAAAACATTCTGCTTTGCCAAAATCCTTAGTTTGAGGGAAGCTCTGGCTGATTTGTCGCGGTTCACGGCCAATATTAAAGAAAAAGTCGGTTAAGTCCATTACCCAAAGTCCTGCTTCCGGTTGAGGCAAAGGAACGCTGTAAACTATTTTGTTGCTGTCGGGAGAGAATTGAGGATTTTCAGCCTCGTGGAAAGTTAAAGGCTTTAAATCGGGGACTTGGGGAAATAAAAGAGCGTCGGCTTGAGCAACTAGTTCCTTTTCAATGGTTAACTCCTTTTGCCAAGGCAGAAAGCCATTCTTTTTGATTTCCACTAAGTATTTGCCAGGCGGGAGGGAGAAGGTATTATTAGTGGCGGTTTTTAGTTCTCCATCAATAAAAACCTGAGCACCAGTAGGGACGGAGGTGGTCACTAGCAACCCGGTTGGTCTAAAAGTTTTACTTGATAAGTCAAGGCGATAGCCTTGGGCTAATTTGATGGCCAGGAAAGTTCCCGAGACGACAAAAATAAGAATAGCAAAGAAAAACTGCAATCGGTATTTGGCAAAATTAGGCATCGGCCTTAATTATATCTTTCCCGGCCGCTGGAACGCAAGATTATTCAATTGTTTTGATTGTTGTAACTTCCACGATATCTTTTTTGATCGTGCCTTGAAGCTTAATCTTAAGTCCATGTTCTAGTTTAGCTTGATTGCACAATTTTTCTTCCTGGTTAACAATGCAAACTGATTTAGCAGAGAAGGTGAGATCCACGGATCTGTCGGGGTTTGCGATGTTTTGGCCGTAAGAAAAACTCCAGCCCCCAATCAGTCCTTGCATTTCTAAATAACCCACTTCATTAAAGTTAATTATTTTTAAGCCATCAGTATTAGAAAACTGAATCGAAGGGATTTTTAGACTAAGTTTGTTACTTTTTTTAAGTATGTAAAAAGATGCCAGAGACAACACAAGAGAGCAAATCAGAAATAGAAAAAATATTTTAAGTTTTTTTTGGAAATGATAATTCTTTCTTATCTTTTCTGCTTCGCCTGTAGATACAACCACCATTTGGTCAGATTGATAAGTTGATCCGCTCAATTGCCACCCCCTTTCTTTATAGGTTTTTAGATACAATTTTTGTGTTCGCCTCTTTGGTTTTGGGCAAGACTATCGCATCGGTATTTCACAAGCTCTGTCAAACTATGGCCCTCTGTCTCGAAATATTTAGATTTTAGTTTTTGAAAGTCTCCCCAGTGCCCATTGGCGGCATTTTGGAACAAGTCTTCCAACCCCTTGTTTTTTGCCCAAACACTGACTTCCTCATGGAACTGGCGGTATAGGGTATAGTGTTGGCCACCTACTTCCCAGCCAGATTCCTCTGCTTCTCCTTCGATAAGTGCTTGATAGACAAATTTGTCTGGTCCTTCTCTGACATGTTCCGCTAAATACGGATCATTTGTGGCTTGACGATTATGAACAGCCTCATGGTTAAAAACAGCAGCAATTGTTCCTTTATCGTAATATCCTGCCGTGGTTAACTTCTCTACATTCCAGAATTGGCATTGAGGAGCGCAACTGTAATTCCTTGTTATAGGAAGATCTTCGTGAGTCATAGCGACCCAGTCATGAGCGTTTAAGAATTCATAAATTTTTTTATCATTCTCGGCAGTTGAGTTTGGACCAACAAGAATGATAGTGATATTGCTATTTTTGGCAGCATTGAATTGTTTGGTTACCTCTAGTAAGTCTGCAGTCTCTTGAGTGGAAGTAAACAAATAAGGAATCGTAGGTTGGGAGACTCTTGTCGGAACCAGAGTTACTGTGGGCGCAAGGGCCAATGTTGGGGTGGGCGAAGGTTGTGGAGGTTCGGTCAATTTACCGCAACAAGTATAGTTAGGATTGCCGCAGTTCTTGTCTTCAGTTTCTTTACCTAACATTCCACATCCAACTGTTTTAGGGACACACTTAGAGGGGGAAAAACAGGTGTTTTCCGGGGAAGATGCGGGTGAGTTACAACTGTTTTTATTGCACCCCTGTCCCAGGCAGTTTTCGTAGATTTCCCAAAAATATAATCCAACGAAACTTTTACAAGTATAGACATCGTTGTCTTTGCAGGTTTTTTCTCCAGGCTTTGCGTCAGGATTCTTGCAGCCGTGGAAAGTGCCGGAGGTGGGAGTGGGGTTCTGGATAGGAATATTCTCAGGACAATTCCAACAGCCGTCGGTATACGAACAGGATGTCCAGCAGGCTTGTCTACAGAGGTTTTGGGTAGAATAAGTGCAGGAGGTAGTGGTTGGAGTAGGGTTAGTAGAAGCGGTTAGACAGTAGAGGCCTTGGCAAGAAAATCCTGGACAACAAGGAGTTCCATCTCCACAATATTCCCTCGAATCCCGACAAGTTTGGGGGATTAGGGTGGCGGTCGGTTGTGGCTTGGGAGTACTGACAAGAGTCGGGTTGCAAACACCATTACTGCAGCCTCTTGGGCCACAGTCTTGATAAATATCCCAAAAAACACTTCCGTATTGGGATTTACAAATATAGACATCGTTGTCTTTGCAAGTTTTAGACCCAGGGTTGGCGGCAGGGTTGGAACAAGTTTGAGGAGGGAGAGTAGGTATGATTGGACAAGCCGTCCAGGAGCACTTTCTTGGCCAACCTGAACAAGACAGGTTGCATCTGCCACTGCCAGCACAATCTTCTGCCCGACTACATTCATGAGGAACGGGAGTGTTTATTGGCTTAGGAGTGGCGGTTGGAGGAATGGGAGTGGTTGGTGGAATCAGATTTGGGCAAACATAGCAACCATTGAGGATATCACATGTAGTCGTGCCACAAGCGATTTTGCAAACAGACAGTCCAGTATACGGACAATCTAACGTTGGAGAAGAGGTGGGTATGGGGGTAGCGGTTGGTTGTGATTTGGGAGTACTGGTGGGAATGGGAACACAAACTTGTGCATATCCATGACATTCAAGTCCCGGACAACAGTTTCCTCCGGCTCCACAATAAGAACCGCTTCCTCTACAAGTTGGAGAAGAGGTGGGTATGGGGGTAGCGGTTGGTTGTGGTCGAGGGGTGGGCGTAGCATAAGGAGGGACAGTTGGTCCACCACTGCTACAGTTTTCGCAATAAGAGCCTGGTCCCCAAGAGCACCTTACTCCTCCTCCGACTCCGGAACAAGTACCACTCTTATGACAGATCCTTGTTCCGGTGCCATTGTTACAGCTTTCTGGGTAGGTATCGCTGCAAGAAGCTCCAGCCTGAGGACAAATTTCTCCTGTAGCTTCGGGGCTAGTTTTTTGTCTTTCTTGGACTAGTTTGACGGTGGCTGGGATGACAACCAGAACAACTGCGATGACTATTAGGGGTATGAAAGGAATTGCGCCTTGGCAAGAGTTTTTTCTCATTTTCTCGACCATCTATAGAATTGTAACGATGTCAACCAAACTAATGCAAGAAGAAAAATTTCTCTTGTCGAACTAAGTTAAAATGTATACTTATCTTTTCAGAATCTACAATTTTGGCGATTTCTTACCTGAAACACATTTAGGACAATAAGAAATTGCAAATTAGAGTATTTAGCACTTATAATGATTTTAAGAAAGATTTTGAGAATAGAACATACTATGGACTTTATTTATCAAAAGATATCATGTTGAGCAAGCAACTTGCCATTGACTTGGGGACCGCCAACACTGTTATTTGGTTGGTAGGGAAGGGAATTGTTCTTGATGAACCGACGGTCGTCGCTATTTCCGCTGAAGATAAACGGGTTTTGGCCGTGGGAAATGAAGCCAAGCAGATGCTTGGTCGGACTCCTGGTAATATCAGCGCTTTGCGACCACTGCGGGAAGGAGTCATTGCTGACTATGAAGTTACCGAAGCCCTTTTGCGCTATTTTATTCAAAAAGTTTGTGGCAGAATTTGGCTTTTGAAGCCGGAAGTGATGATTTGCACTCCAGTCGGAGTGACCCAGGTGGAAAGACGGGCAGTTTTGGATGCGACTCTTTCGGCGGGCGCGCGAGTCGCTTATCTTATTGACGAACCTTTGGCGGCCGCTATTGGCGCCAAAATTCCTATTGCTCAAGCTTCCGGCAATCTGGTTTTGGATATGGGAGGCGGAGCTTCGGAAGCCGCGGTTATTTCTTTGGGCGGAGTGGTTGTCCATAAAAGCGTTCGGGTAGCGGGAAACAGAATTGACGAGGCGATTGCTTCCTTTTTGCGTCGCAAGCACAACATTGTCGTTGGTGAACAAACGGCTGAGGAAATCAAAATTAAAATCGGTTCGGCCCTGCCTCTCAATAAAGAAGAAAGCTTGGAAGTGAAAGGCCGGGATTCTTTGTTGGGTTTACCCAAAATTATCACCTTTTCTTCTCATGAAGTTACCGAGGCCATGAAACCGGCTTTAAATGCCATTACCGCCATGATCAAAGAAGTCTTGGAGGAGACAGCGCCCGAATTAAGCTCTGATATTATCGATAAGGGAATTGTGATGAGCGGCGGTACTAGCCAGCTGCGCAATTTTGACAAATTCCTGACTCAAGAATTAGGGGTTTCCTGTCATGTGGCGGAAGACCCGCTTTTTTGTGTCGTTAAAGGGACAGGAATTGCCCTGGAGAACATTGAGCTTTATAAAAGATCAATTACAAGAAAGTAATTGATGAAGCGATCAATCACGAGGAAGTGATTGATGAAAAGGTCGATTACTCGGAAATAGAGGAGAAGAAGAGCCCTTTGACTAAAAGTTTTTTGAGAAATCCTAATGTTTATTGTTTCACAAGAGCACAGCTTACTTGTGAAAATTCTGCCGGGGGAATATAGACCTGTAGTTGAGATGTCGAAAATCCGATAGATGTTAAGAGGAAAAATAAAGGGTTTTGGGAGCCAAAAAGAAAATCTATGCGAGAATACGCCGAGTAAAAGAATTGCCCGAAAGAATGAAAAAGCAAACCTCTCTTTTTATTATATCTATCTTGTAGTAATTGGATAGGGGAGAGAGTGAAATTTGGGCAAAAAAATTTAAAAAATTTTGAGAAAGTAGCCAAAAATAACCAAGAAATAATCGAAAATTTGATTTAAAATGACCAGCAAATTTTAAAATTGCTAATTTTTGATCAAAAACCGAATTCAAACTTAAAAAATGACAGTAAGAATGAGCCGAAATATCGCCGTGATTTTAAAAGTAAGAATAAATAGCACTGAGCTTGTCGAAGTGCTAAGCGAAATTCTAAGTTTTGTGGCTAAACCGAGGCCAGAAAGGAGAGTGGTTTTTACCCCCAATTCGGAGTTCTTAGTCGCTGCTAACGGTGACGAGACCTTTCGTCAGCTTCTTAATCAGTCCGATCTTAACGTTGCCGATGGATTCGGTCTGATATGGTTATCCAAATTTCTCGGCCAGCCATTGCCCGAAAGAATTTCTGGCGCCGACTTAGTCGCGAAGCTGCTTTCGATTGGCAATAAAGAAAAATGGGCCGTGGGAATAGCCGGTGCCCGCCGGGGAGAGGAGAGCGAGGCAGAAGAATTAATTAAAAGGCTAGAAATAAGGTATCCGGGGTTAACGGCCGTTAATCTCGATAAGCCGAAATTAGAAATTAGAGATTTGAGATTTGAAATGGTTTTGGCTTGTCAGGGAATGGGTAAACAGGAGCGCTGGATTATGAAAAATAGAGGCAAAATAAAGGCAGCGGTTTTTCTGGGGATCGGTGGGGGCTTAGACTTTCTCACTGGTTTTACGGAGCGCGCTCCGGCCAAGATGCGTCAATTAGGTTTAGAATGGCTTTGGCGGGGATTACAGCGCCCCGGACACTGGAAAAGGGTTTGGAATGCGGTAGTGGTTTTTCCCTTCCTGGTGCTTAAAGAAAAAGTAGTTAGTAGATAGTAGTTAGGGAGGAGATAGTATGTTTTGCTAGCCACTATCTACTGGTTACTGATGGCTAAATCTGCCCCTTCGGCTGAATGCCTAAAAGCCACAAAACGGCTTCTTTTTTGTACCTTCGATCACCGCGGGAGTTAATTCTAATCGCTGGTAATTTGCCTCGCTTCCCCCAGCGTTTAATGGTTAGAGGAGAAACTCTCAAGATTTCCGCTACTTCACGGACGGTAAGTAAATCAGGGAGCTCCTCTAGATTGAGCTTTCTTTCAGACATAACGCCTCCTTTACTTAAAACCGCTGACCTTTTAACGACTAAGTAACTCTGATTGAAAGAGTATCACAGTATTTTAAATGTTGTCAATAAGCATTTTTCTGCTACAGAAATGCTTTCAAGCTCTGCTTATAAGCATTTTTCTGCTACAAAGAAAATCGCTTTAAAACGAAGCTTTCGAGTTATGCTTTCAAGCTTCGCTTATAGCGTATTAAGTAGGTGTAATAGAAAGTTACTGATGGGTATACTTTGTTCATATACCAAAAACCCCGACATTCGTCGGGGTTTTTGTCTCTTCAGAGCTAAATTTACTTTAATTCGACGCTTGCGCCCGCTGCTTCCAGCTTTTTCTTCGCTTCTTCGGCGGTAGATTTATTAACGCCGGTTAAAATCTCTTTCGGGGCCGCTTCGACTAAATCTTTAGCCTCTTTAAGGCCTAAAGTTTGGTTAATTTCGCGAACGGCTTTAATTACCGAGATTTTATTGGCTCCAGCATTAGCCAAAACCACATTGAAAGTGGTTTGCTCTTCCGCCGGCGCTGCCCCAGCCGCTGGGGTCGTTGTGGCGGCTGGAGTGGCTACTGCCACTGGAGCTGCACTGACGCCGAATTTATCCTCTAAAGCCTTGACTAAATCGGCTAATTCCAAAACCGAGAGTTTCTCAATTTCGGTTATTAATTCTTTGACTTTTTTGTTGGTTTTTGTTTCGTCAGCCATTTTTGTCACCTCCTTATTGCTGTTTTTTGTTTTTAATCTGATCCAGAGCTAAAGCTAATTTTTGTAAGTTATAGTTTAAGGCGTAAACTAAACGGCTTGGTTGACTCGCTAACTGGCCAACTAGTTGAGCCCGTAACTGCTCTTTGCCGGGCAGGGTAGCAAAACGTTTTAATTCTTGGCCGGATAAAATTCGGCCGGCCATAAAGCCAATTTTTAGGCGCAAAATCTCGACGCCTTTAGTAAAGTCAACCACCGTCTTTAAGGGGGCGACTTCGTCTTGATTGGCAAAAATAGCCAGCGTTGGTCCTTCCAGTTCTTTTTTTGGAACTTGACGATAGGAATTTTCCCGCAAAGCCCGCAGGAAAAGGCGGTTTTTGACCACCTGGACATTGCCGCCGCTTTCTCGGATTTTATGCCGTAGTTCGGTCGCCTGATTGGCGGAAACGCCCCGATAATCAACTAAGGCTACCGATTTGGCATCTTTAATCTTGGCGGCTAAATTTTGAACCTCAAAAATTTTGTCTTGTTTCTTCATAAAAAAAGCACCTCGAGGGTGCAAATTAGTATTTAGCCATTTAGCGACGTAGCTATTTAGGGAAATTTCTAAGTTGCTACATTGCTATCGCGCTATGTTGCTAGTCTTCCCTCGGCCAGTCCTTCGACTCACCAAGCTTAGCTTGGTTCGCTCAGGATTAAACTCCTTTTGAGTGCTGACTGTCTTTAGGACAATAAAAGGATTTTAGCATAAGGGAAAAGGGAAAGCAAGAGGGGATTACAAAGCAACCTTAATTCCTGGACTCATGGTGGATTTAATGGTGGTTTTTTTAATGTTTTTGGGATTAACAGCTTTGATTAAAGCTTGATAGTTTTCCAAAAGCTCTTCGGTTGGTTGTTCCACTTTGCCAATGATGGTATGAATAATCGGGAAGTCTTTTTCTGTCTGAAAATGCAAGCTGTTGCCGGAAAAATTAGCCAGGGCTTTTTCTGGGTCAGGAACTAAAGTGCCGTTTTTCGGATTGGGCATTAGCCCTTTTGGCCCCAAAACTTTAGCTAAGGGCAGAATTTTCGGCATATCCACCGGGGAGGTGAGTAAAACTTCGAAATTGATTTTGCCAGCTTTAATTTCTTCTGCAAGTTCATCATTAAAGACCGCTATTCGCCGACTTTTACCGCTAAAATGGGGGAGAGTCACTTTGCCGCTTAAGCCCTTTTCAAGGACATTTAAGTGAACTTCCACAGTGCCATTAAACTTGCCAAAAGAAATTTTTTTGACCAAGTCCAAAGCTTCTTTGGGAGAATAGGTTTTTGTCTTATCAATTAATTTTTTGGCTGCTTGATATTGTTTGCCCCTTACTTTTGGTTCCTGGGCTTTCTTGGCTTTTTGGGGGGCTTCTAGGCCCTTTTCTATGGCTGTTTCGTCAATAACAACCGCGCCTTCCGACATATCGGCAAACCGCTCGCCCTTGCCGGCCTTAGCCACTTTTTTGACGGCTTTTTCCTGTTTCTCGTCTGTTTTTTTAGCTTTTGCCATAGTGATATTTATTTTTAGAAATTAGAAATCGGAAATGCTTACTCTGTCTTTATGCCCATGCTCCTGGCCGTGCCTTCAACAATCCTTTTGGCCGCTTCCAGGTCGGTCGTATTTAAATCCGGCATTTTTTCTTTGGCAATTTCTTCCACTTGAGCTTTACTGAGGGTAGCCACTGTTTCCCGACCGGCCTTACCTGAGGCAGTTTGAAGATTCAACCTTTTTTTAATCATGGCCGCTACCGGGGGAAGTTTAGTAATAAATGAAAAAGTTCTATCCCCATAAACGGTAATCACCGCTGGAATTACATTGCCCTTAAGGGAAGCGGTTCTCTCGTTGTAAGCCTTAATGAAATCCATAATCGGCAGACCATGTTGGCCCAAAGCCGGGCCAACCGGAGGAGCAGGAGTGGCTTCACCCGCCGGTAAGTTGAGTTTTATTATGGTTTTAACCTTTTTAGTCGCCATCTTTTAAAAATTGGGAATTGGATTATAGCTTCTTAACTTGTAAAAAGTCCAGTTCAACTGGCGTTTCTCGGCCGAAAATAGAGACCAAAACTCGCACTTTGCCTCTCTCTTCATCAATGCTCTCAATTGAGCCCAAAAATTCGGAAAAAGGGCCGTCGATAATCTTGACGGCTTCGCTAACAGAAAACTTGGCGCGATATTTCGGTGCTTCCAGGCTCATAAACTTCTGAATAGTGGTTACTTCTTCATCGGAGATAGGGGTGGGTTTATTGCCGACACCAACAAAACCGGTTACCCCCTGGGTGGTTCTAACTGTCAGCCAGGAATTATCGTCAAGAATCATTCTGACCAAGATATAACCAGGGAAAATTTTTTCGGTTACTTGGTGTTTTTTGCCGGCCCGAATCTGAATTTGTTCTTGAGTGGGGATTAAAATTTCCAATATCCGGTCTGAAAGATGCATTGTCTCTACTCTTTGGCGCAAAGAAGCCATCACTCGAGCTTCGTGGCCAGAGTAGGTATGGACCACATACCAGCGTGCCCGGGGGTCATCGGACTTAGTAATAATAAGATGATTTTCAAAACCTTTTTTGACAGCTTGAGTTTCTTGAGAGTCTGCTGCTACAGGTTTTACCGCTTTCTTCTTGTTTGCCATAGTTAGAGTATTAGTTCAATAATTTTCGTAAAAATAAAGTCTAAGCCGCCGATAAAAGCCCCGACAACAAGAGAGATAATAATTACCACGGCGGTTAAGCGAGTCACTTCCTCTCTCCCTGGCCAGGTGACTTTTAAAAGTTCGGCTTTTACTTCACCAAAGAACTTAGCCGGATTAGCTTGCGGCATAAGGGTATTTTATCAAAATTAATAGTGATTAGCAATTGGTAGTCGGGGAAATCTTTGAATTTCGTCTCTAGTTCTTCTTAAAAATTGAAAAGCTTTCGGGTATTCTTTTCGATTTGTTTGGTCAAATCCTGGCCGAGAATTTCATTTATTTTCTCTTGAATTAAGGGCAAATAAGCCGGGGTGTTAATCTCGCCGCGATGGGGGACCGGGGCCAGGAAAGGACTATCGGTTTCAATCAAAATCCGCTCCGGCGGGATTAATTTTACGACTGCTTGAAGGCCTTCATCGTAAGTTAAATTGCCGTCAAAGCCAAAATACCAATGAGGAAAGGTATCAGATGTATCAGAAGTGTCAAAAGTATCAGGGGAATCTAAATCTAAAATTTTCTGAATTCTTTTGCGGCCGCCGGCGTAGCAGTGGAAAACGCCCTTCATTGCTTCATTGTTCCATTGTTTCATTGTTAGGATTTCGATTACTTCGTCGACTGCTTCCCGGGCGTGAATTATGAGTGGGAGATTATATTTTTGAGCCAGCTTGATATGCTCCTGGAATAACCTAATTTGTTCTTCTTTTGGTCGGTCTTCGTTGCCTGGTGGAGCCAGGGAAAAATCAAGGCCGGTCTCGCCGATAGCAACGATAGCGTCTAGGGGAGAGCGTTTAGCGTCAAGTATTAGACGTTCAAGAGACTGAAGTTGTTCTTCAATTGGCATCTGATTTTCTGGATCAGTCTTGTGGGGATGGATACCGACTGAGGCAAAAAGGTAGCCGGGGTATTTTTGGGCCAGCTCAACGGCACAAGCAGAGTCTTTTATACGGCTACCGGCAATGATAATCCCGGTAATACCGGCTTTTTGGCTTTCCGCTACCACTTTTTCAATCTGCTCCAAGAGCGAGGGAAAATTCAGGTGGGCGTGAGTATCAATCATCTCTCTATTTTATCAAGTCAGAAGCTTGACAGAAAGCCTCTTTTGGCGTTAAATTTGGTTACTTATGGTAGGGTCTCGGTCGAAAGTAAAGAAGGCGGTGATTGTGGCGGCGGGGTTTGGGACCAGATTCTTGCCGGCTTCAAAAGCGATTCCCAAGGTAATGTTCCCGGTTATCGATAAGCCGATTATCCAATATGTGGTGGAAGATTTGGTGGAAAGCGGCATTTCCGATATTACCTTTGTCGTCTCACCCTATTTTCCGGAAACTAAAAAATACTTTGAACCCTCGGTCGTCTTAAACGAGCTTTTGATGAAGGCAGGCAAAGAAGAGCAGATAGAAAAGCTAAAAAAGATTGAGAACCTGGCGGACTTTCACTTTGTGGAACAAAAACCAGGGGGGATAGTTGGTACGGGGGCCGCCTTACTCCCGGCCAAGGAAGCGGTGGCGGATGAGCCTTTCTTTTTAAGTTGGGCGGATGAGTTTTATCTGGGCAACCCACCAAGGGCCAAGCAGTCAATTGATGTTTACGAAAGGTTTGGCGGAATGGTGATTGGTTGCCTGAGAACAACTGATCCGAGAGATGGGGACCGTTGGGGTTTTGTAGTGGGTGATAAAGTTGATAAAAATGTGGTTAGAGTTACCCAGTTGGTAGAAAAGCCCGGAGAAGGGAAGGCGCCATCAGAGTTGGCCACCATGTCGGGACAGGTTTTACTGCCGGAAGTTTTTGATTATTTGGAAGAGGCCCGGAGAGGCTTACTGCCGGGAAAAGAACTTTATGTCAATGTCCATGGAATGGGGAAAATGCTGGCCGATGGTTATCCGATTTACGGGGTGGAGTTTCAAGGCTGCCGCTATTTTGATACCGGCGATAAATTGGGCTACCTCAAAACTTTAGTTGAATTAGGCTTAGAGTCGGAAGAGTTCGGAGAAGAATTTAGGGAGTACTTGAAGGGCTTGGTATAATCATTTCATGATTGAAAGACCAGGTCGTGGACCAATCCATATTGAGGCTAACTCCGCCGAATTTTTAACCCAAACCACCAATCTAGAAGATTTTTTGGCGGTTTGGGAAGAACTGCCTTCTTTGGGGGTCGACAGTCTCTGTCTTCTTCCTCACCGTTGGGCACTTCAACAAGGGGCGATTGACAGCCTCAAGGAGACAAGGACTAAAAATGGCTTACCATTGGTTGCTGCCAGCCATGAAGAGGCAGCCGGGATGGAAGGCTCTCCTATTGTTGTTGCCAATTTGGGTGTTGGCTGGAATCCTTTTGTCCGCCATTATCCTTTGCCCGTTGCCATCGTTCTTGGGGCTTTTAATCACTTTGTGGTTAGAAAAGCTTACGGGGATATCGCTCGCCCCCAGTTAAATAAGGCGGTCGGCCGGGAGCTTTTTCCGAAAGTAGGCCGGGCCCCCATTGAACAAGACGGATTTTTTCCTTCGGTCGAGGAATGTAAGACGATTCTCACAGCCTATTTTGAAGCCTTTCCTCAAGCAAAGCTGATTCATCACGAGTTTGAATTTGATTTTCGGGGGAGGGATTGGCTTTTTAAATTTTATCCAGGTCAGGTAGAAGATCTTGACGGGCTTTTAGCGAAGATTGACGCGCGGACGGATATTACCGGCGTGGTGATTGACCCTTTGCACTCAGAGGATTTAGGTCAAACCATTAGTCGTTCCGGGCAACCGGTCCAACCTTATTATGGCGACTGGGAGAAGAATATTGAAAGAATTGGGCCAAGAGTAAAAGGGGTTGATATCCATCCTTTGGAGGATATGAGTATTAGAAAGTGGCTTAACGGAGGTTATTTAGAAAGATTGGCAGAGGCCACGGGCGGGCTTATCAATTTAGAATTTTATCGGATTGAGGCAGCAGTTTTCCCCGACCGCTTAAGCCGGATTCCTCATCCCTTTTTTAAAGACAAGAATCGGGCGACTTTTAGCCAAATTGTCGAGAGACTCTCGCGCTAGCTTAAGCTTCAATATCACCTTTTATAATCCTGCAAAGGGTTACCTTGCAGACAAATCAGTTGCTTCTAAAGTTTAATCGTCGGACCTCTTGAATAATAAAGAGTAGGGCAATGGGGGAAAACCAATGTTCTTTACTTAAATTTCAGTGATTCCTTATGGTCCGTGACTTTTTTACACCACTTGCAGTACTTCTTTAGAACCAACTTGTCCGGAGTATTGGTCTTGCTTTTGCTGGTCAGATAATTTTGTCGCTTGCAAACTGAGCAGGCGAAAGCAAGTATCATTCTTTGTCCTTTTGCCATAGGAGCTGATTATACAATGATTTTAGACAAATTTCCACGGATTTTTTAACAATTTTGCCTTATTGAGCCCTCGATGGGAATCGGACCCATGACCTCGTCTTTACCAAAGACGCGCTCTACCAGCTGAGCTACAAGGGCAAGTACGGCGGGCAGGTCTGCCAACTGAGCTACTTAGGTAAATTTCGTGAACTACCATTTTCCATTTTAACAAAATTGAGCTTGTTTGGGAACAGGGAAGCGCTGACTTTTGTTTTTCTTACCGGCTTCTCATTTACTTTTAGTAAATTACTTTTAGATTATTCAAGCTCGAAGGGGAAACTAATGAATGAAAGAGAACTGGCTCAACCAGAAAAAATTGAAATCCCTCAATTGGATAAGCTATTGGCCCAACTTTTGGCCACTTATGGAGAAGCGGAGTCGATCTCTGTTAGTTCGGCCCCTGACCGCGAGGGAGTCAGCTCACGACTCATTATTCGTCGACAGCTATCTTCACGCCAACCGTCATCTTTAATTAATCTCCAGGTTGCCACTGATTATTTCCCCGGCTATTTCCGCCAAACTTTAGAACAAATGACCCGAGAAGAGCGACTAGAGGCGATTGCTAATCGGGAAATCTTTATGAGCGTCATTCCCTCAAGGGGAAGGGCAAAAACTTTGCTTCTCAAAACAAAAAGAGAGTTGCCGGAGCCGGAAGAACCTAAAGTAGAACACTTCTCGCTTTTAGCCGGATTAAAGGAATCTTCGGCTCAAAGAGCAAGAACGCTGAGCTTGGCTTCCGGTGAATTGCAAGAGTTTGAGAGACTGGCTTTAGCTCTAGCTCAGCAACTGGCGGTTGATGCCCATAACAATGAGCCGAGAAGCCTATAGTTTGAGGCTGAATTCGGCGCTTCGGACTTGATTTATCCTGTAGTCTGTGTTACAATCCCGCTGTCTTCATAAAAAGCGCCAAGCATAACAGCTTGACGCTTTTTTTGTGGCCAAATCGGCCAGGCAATGTCAAATTTAATTCTTTCATCTTTATTGTCTGCTTCTCTTTTGCTGGTTCAACTGGGGGTTTCGAATACGCCAGTTGCTGGCGTGGCTGGTCAGTTAGTGGGGGAGAAACACCTCCTGGCCTCGAAAAGCTTGGACTTGAGTCATCGGGCTCCGGTGGAAAGCGTTAACGAGGGTTTTAAAGAAAATATCCTTATTGCCGTGGACCATCTTAAGAAGGTTAATGGGGGAGTGCTAGCTCTTCAGCCGGGGGAAGTTTTTGCTTTTCATAAAAACATTTTGCCTCAGTTTGAGGGAAAGAAAATTGTTACTCAGGAAAGCGGCTTTGGCGTCAAAGATGGCTATAAGGTCATTGCCGGCCTGCCGGGAAATGGGGTTTGCCACTTAGCCTCTTTAATGAATAAAACTGCCCGTCAGGTCGGTTTAGAGGTTGTATCTGAGGTTAACCACGACTTTGCCGCCATTCCGGGGATTGAGCGGGAGTATGGGGTCTCCATTTACTTTATGTCTGGTGGCGGCAACAATTCGGCCGCTCAAAACCTGTATATTAAAAACAATAAAAGCTTTCCGATTAAGCTTGATTTTAGCTTGGAAGGGGAACAACTTCGTTTTTTCGTCAGTGAGTTATAAAACGGAGGTGCCAGGGTCAAGACTCAAACTTGAGTAGGCCTTTCGACCGCCAGTTTTATCCCCCAAATACAAGCATTTTTGCGGGACAGGCAGATTGCAATTAAGTTGATTTAAGGCGAAATCTTGCTGTGCTGAGGGTAGGTTTCGAACCTACGTAGGCCTTTCGACCGCCAGTTTTACAGACTGGTGCGTTTGACCACTCCGCCACCTCAGCAAAATTTCTTGCGTTTACTTGCCCCGCATTTGGCAAAGCCATAATGTGGGGATCACTCCGCCACCCTGGCTTTTCTTGGGGAAAACCTACGGTTTTTCCTCAAGCCTTTTCCCTAAAAGGTAATCTTCGAGATCATCATTCGATTCGCCTCGAAGATTAATTTTAAATCATTCTAAAACTTTCTTACTTCTTGCCCGTGGTAAATTTAGCATATTTTACCTGATTTTGAGCCTAGTTTCCAGATGCTAAACGCTAATTACTACACGCTATTTGTGAGCCGACTCTCGGATTCGAACCGAGGACCCACTGTTTACAAAACAGTAGCTCTACCGCTGAGCTAAGTCGGCACTCTACGGGAATGCAACTATATTTTATCCTAAATTAGGCTTGAGGTAAATGGCAGGAAGAGTCTCGCAGAAAATAGGTAAAGTTAATCCTGCCGTGAAGATTGGCCTTAATTGCTTTCCCCTGAAAACCCAGGTGGGTGGACTGCCCTGGACCATTATGGTACAGGGACTTCGTCCTCCCAAACAATTTAAATTGGGGGTGCGATATCAGACTTGAGTCTTTTGGGCAGGATTGGGTGAAATAATAGCCTCATTTAGCCTCGAAGTCAAGAAGTAACTTTTTCTATGTTTGAAGAAAATCTAGGTTTTGAAAGCGATTTTTGTTTAAGTTAAAGCCCCGCCTAACGATTTGGTTTTGACCGCTATTCCCTGGGAAACCCAGGTGGGTGGACTGCTCTGTGCCAACTTGGTACAGGGACTTCGTCCCCCCTTACGTATTGAACTTGTAGAGAAAAGCGTTTTTCAAAACTGGCCCGTTTAGGCAGGACTAAGAAGATATTTTAGACCAATTGGCTTCCGGCAGTCAAGTATTAAATTAGGGCTTAGGGTAGAGGAAAACCGGGAAAGATAAGGCTAAAAATTAGGCGAGTCAGGCGGAACATTATTCCTTGAAGAGAAAAGAGTGGGTTAGGGAATAAAAACAAAAAAAGGACAATAAAAATACCAAAATTTTCCAGGCTCATTAACTGCTCGGCGTAACGCCGAGGAAGGAGGGAGATCAAAACACGGCCCCCGTCTAAAGGCGGAATAGGAATGAGATTAAAAACTGCCAGAACAATATTAAGCAGGGTGGCATTAGCCAAAAGCGGCCAGAAAACTAAAGCGGTGTTACCGGTTAAAAGTCGGGCCAAGCTGGCAAACAATATGGCCAGGAGAAGGTTAGTTAGCGGTCCGGCTAGACCGATAAGCCCCATTTCTTTTTGGGAATTACGCAGATTGTAGGGGTCAATGGGAACTGGTTTGGCGGCGCCGATAATAATTGGAGATTGACTGATAAGGAGGAACAAGGGAAGAAGGACGCTCATTAGCGGGTCAATATGCGAAAGGGGATTTAGTGTTAGCCGGCCGGAAATTCTGGCCGTCGGATCACCCAAGCGCTCCGCCATCCATCCATGAGCGATTTCGTGGAGAATAATGGAGTAAATGAAAATAATAAAGCTGGCAACGGCAAAAATAACTGTCATCGGAAAATTGTCCGCTCAAAGAAGCGCCGATATTGCTCCTTAAATATGATTGTGATATCATTATATCGTTAAATTGAAGGGAAAGAAAGTATAGAAATGCCTCAACGGTGTGAAATTTGTGCTAAAATTAAGCGGGTTGGCCGCCAGTCCCGGCATCATCGGGGGGTGGCCGGTCGACAATGGATGAAAAGAGCCCAAAAAACCGTTCGGGTTTTTAAGCCGAATCTCCACCCAGTGACTTTAAACGGAGTCAAGATGACTCTTTGCGCTAAGTGCATTAAGAAACTCCGCCAGGAGCAGAAACTAGCAAAAGAGGAAACTTCAAAGACGGTAATTGGAGTTGCTTAATTTTCCTCCCGGGTAACCCTCTTGAAACTGTTTCCAAGAGACCGGATTTTTGCCTTCCAGTTGAACCGTGTCCGGAATTAAGCGGTTATTTTCCAAGTGAGCTTTAAGGATTTTCAGTTTTAAGTTTTGAGTTTTCAGTCGAATTTCCGTCCAGGCTCCCGGTTCGGGACTAGCGGCTCGAATTAACCTTTCAATTTCCTCCGCCGGCCGATTCCAGTCGATTTTGGCCTCCTTAGTCGTTAGTTTTTTAGTATCCGAAGAAGGCCCGAATTGGGGTTTTGGGATAATTTTGTTATTCAGGTAGTCGGTCACGATTTGGGATATTTCCTTGGCGGCCTTAGCGACTAATTTTTGATAGAGAGTGCCGGTTGTTTCTGTTCTCTCAAGCCCAAGAGAAGTTTGAGCTAAAATTGGGCCTTCGTCCAGCTTTTCAGAGATTAAAAAATAAGAAATCCAGGCTTTCTTATCGCCGTGAAGTATGGTTGCTTGAACCGGGGCCGGGCCACGATATTGCGGTAGTTTAGAAAAATGAATGTTGATAATCCCTTGAGGAAATAAGTTAATGATGGATGGGGGAATAAGACGGTTATAGTCGAGGATGAGGCCGATTGCTTCATTGTTCAATTGCCTCATTGTTAATTCTTTTGAATCAGTGATGAAAGGAATATTCAACTCTTTGGCTAATAAAACTACGGAGTTTTCCGTCAAGACTTGTTTTCGGCCTATTGGTTTTGGTGGAGCGGCAACCACCAGGTCAATTTTCAAGCCGTTTTTAGTGACTAAGTCTAAAAATTGAGCGGAATAGGGGGAGGTGCCGAAAAAGACGATTTTCAATTGTTTCATGGTTATTATTGTTCCGTTCAAGGTTTTATTTCTTCTAGATACTCTTTTCCTTCTTCATCTTTCTTAAGCTCATAAAGCTTGGCTTTTTGCTCCATTACGCGATCAGTGAACAAAATTCCTTCCAAATGGTCATATTCGTGCTGGGCAATTATCGCTATTGGCCCGGAAAACTTCCGGGTTTGAATCTGGCCAGTTTCCGTCTGATACTTGACTTTTATTTCTTTGGCTCGCTTAATCTGGGTCCATTTATTAGGCAAGGAAAGACAGCCCTCGTATTTTTGGTCTTTTTTACTGGTCAATCTTTTGGAAAACCAGACAATTTCCGGATTAATAAAAGTCAGAAACTTCTTGTTTTTCTCGGCATAGGCGACAAAAACTCTTTTGGGGGCCCCAATTTGCACCGCGGCCAGACCGACGGCTTTGACTCCACCTTTTTCGTCAGTCAGGGCTTTTTTAAGCGTTTTGATTAAATCCAGGGTCTTTTTATCTAGAACGACTGGTTTGGATTTCTCCCGCAAAATCGGATTGGGAATAGTGATGATTTTTGCCATAGGTGAATTATACCTATTTAGCCTGGCGAGGTAAAGATGGACGAGGTCTTTTTTCTAAATCGCCACGTCGATACAAGCGCTGAATTCTCGTTTCGACATCTCTAGTATTAGTTTGTAGGGTAGCAGCAATTTCTTTAGTTTTCATTCCTCGAAGTTTTAAATTCCTGACCTCCTGATCTTTAATCCATGATTTTCTGTCGGTTCTAGATGGAACAGGAATTAGACCTTTTTTAAGCATTAATGCGACTGATTCTCTGACTGCGCTTTCGTCTCGTTCCATTGCTTCAGCAATCTCACTGACGGTAAATTGGCGGTTGGTCAAGAGTTCTTTTATAATTAAATCTTCCTCCGAGAAATGGGGATAGGGCGGGCGGATTATGGCCAAATCCGGATGCCTTTCCTTAATTTTGCTGATAATTAAAGAAACAGCCTGTAAGGTTTATCACGACAACTGTGATATGGAAAAGTGAATTTAGCCTTGAAATTGCGGTAATTTGAAATCCTATAGTATAATATAGGAGTACTTAATAACAAGGCAAGAGGGAAGCCTCAAAACTTTGAAATTAGGTTTTTCGTTCTTTGACAGCCAGCAGGAAGCGTCTTTAACGCTCGTTCCCGGATCTAAGATATTTGGACCTGGAGACGGGCGTTAAAGATGGGTTTTACACGACTCTATAAGGAGAGGGACATGAGCAAGGAGGCTAGAGACCTCATCGTCGTGCTTCTAGCGTTCGCGATTGTTGCCTTTCTGTTGAATATCTCGGGCATTTTCCAAAGTAGGATAGAAAATACCGGGGTATTCACCCAGAGCCAGCAGACCACCGGGGAGGTTTTCCCCTAATTCTCAGGAGGAAGGAAGCCATGCGCCGCGTATGTGTTCTCTTAAGTGTTTTGCTCGTCTTGACTTTGTTCTTCTATGTACTATACCCTCTTTTCCAGAAGCTGTTTCTCCTATACCTATTGTATATCCTGATCTCCCGGGAGATTCTCATTATCTAGGGCTTCCCCGGGACCAAGGAGGGTGTGACTGGCGACCGCTCGTCGCACCCTCCGACCGTTTCCTGCTGGCTATCTTTCCTTTTGATTTTCTTTCTTTTTCTTTATTTGTCTTGACTGGAATTTTGTTTAGAATGTCCGACAGCGGGGTTTTTGGTTGATGGATTTTTTATCTTCCCCTCTGCCGGACAAGTCTGCTACTGCGAACAAAGGTGGAGTGAGGGTTGAGATTCCCTTTCATCGAACTGCCCCTGATAGATGGCAAGGGGAGTGACTTTTGCTTTAGGAACCCAGCCTATTCCCCGCCAATGGTCGAAGGCTTCTCCCAGGGGTAAGACTGCTACCCTATTGTTTACCTCCAGGGGTACCGCATAGGTTACCAGTTGGTGAGCGGACCAGTTACGGACCACCCTTGGTGGTAAGCTTGGGATTTGCCCCTTGACCACCCCCGGAATAGTTCCGAGCTTTTCTTGACCGTAAGGGCCAGCGTACACCGGAGAAGACCCAATGATAACCATCATCCCTGCGTGCCACCCGGCACTAATGTCGGTCAGACCCAACGGCTTACTCGTTGGTGAACCACCATCGGCCAGGACGGAACTGAGAGGAACCAAGACAACAACGAGAACCGTAAGAACCATTAGCCTTCTCATTTTTTGCCTCCCGTTTTCCCCGCTGTCGAATTGTGCCAAAGAGCTAGGCACTTAAAGGAAATAATATGCATTTGTTACACCTGAGACAAGTAGCAATTAGAAGCTAAGTTAGAGAACAACGTTAAGCTTAAAGTTACAAAATTGACAATGGTGGTTTTTTTTAATTTTTATTTCTTTCGGCTGCCAGCCGCCGTTGCGGCGAATAACAATATTGCGGCAATTGGGACAAAGAGTGTCGGAACGATTGCATCCCGCTTCCGGGCCCCAAATATAAATGTGGTGCAGGCCGGCTTTTTCGCCGATGGAAGCGGCGTGTTTTAATTCTTGAGCGGTAGTAAAGGGAATTTTTTGAAACTCGGGGTCGGGAGCCAGTTGGGGGTCGAATTGAGAAAGATGCCAAGGGGTATCCGGGCCCAGATCTTTGACGATCCAATTCGCCAGGTCTTTTAACTCATCCGGGTCATCATTAATGCCGGGGATAAGCAAAGTCGTAAGTTCTAAAAAAATCCCTTTCTTTTGAGCATAAACCGCCATTTCCGGGATAATTCCTAAGTAGGCCCCCATTTTCCGATAAGTTTCTTCACAAAAGCCTTTAAGGTCGATATTGGCAGCGTCAATATTGGGAGCTAAAAGGTCAATGGTTTCTTTAGTCCAGGAGCCGTTAGTGACAAAGACACAAAATGGTTTGTTAGGGGGTTGGTTGGTTAGTCGGTTAGTAGACGATTTAAATTCGTGGGCAATTTGGTTGGCAAACTCTGCCCAAATTGTCGGCTCGTTGTAGGAAAAAGCGATGCCGGCATAACCTCCATTAACGATAGTTTGAGCAATTTCCTCCGCCGCTTTGGTTTTGGTGATTTTGCCTTTCCCTCTTTCTTCTTTTAATCTTTTTAACTCTTCGGTTGCTCCCCAAGAATGGGCAAAATTGAGACATTGTTTGCAGCGGAAATTGCAGCCCCAGGAGCCGATAGTTGCCACCAAAGAACCCGGCTTAAAATGATAAAAAGGTTTTTTTTCAATTGGGTCAACTTGAATGCCGGTGATTTGGCCGTAAAGCAGAGAAGCCAAAGCCCCGCCTAAATTTTGCCGGGCTAAACAAAAACCGACTTGCTGGTCGCTGATAAGGCACTCTCTTTGGCAGGCCTGACAGCGAATCTTTTTGCCCCCCAATTCTTTATACAAAAGTGATTCGGCCATTTGCTTTCATTGTAATCGGCGAGAGAGGACGACTCAAGCAAATTAGTAGTAATTAACCAGCTACTTCTTCAGTTTTTCGATTTCGGCTTCAATTTCCGGATCGGACCCTTTTTGTTTTAGAATAGCTTCTAGCTGTTTAATTGCATCTTGATTATTGCCTAATTCTTCATAAAAAAGTGCCAGAGTCCGGTGCGCTTCTTCATAGTTAGGCTTGAGTTCAACGGCCTTCTCGATTATCGCGAGGGCTTCTTTAGTCTGGCCGGCTTTAGCCGTCAAAAGTCCTAAATTGTAAACCAATTTCGGGTCGGTGGGGGCAAAACTAATCGCCGCCCGAAGACTATTAATCGCTTCTTCAAGATAATTAGGATCGAGGGCGGAAAGCAAATAAAAAACTCGCACTTGAGTTTTCCCAAAGTTAAGATTGGTAGGACTTATTTCTAAAGCGGCTTTGCTTGAATGGATAGCCACCGTCGTTAATTCGGCAGCCATGCTGGCCTTCTTTTCTTCTGCCGCCAGAATCGCTAAATTGGCGGCGACCGAGGAAAGTTCGTTAAGAAAAATCGGTTCTCTCGGAGCAATTTCGATAGCTTTTGTTATGTTTTGATAAGATGAAACATATTGATTTTGTTTGCTATATTTCTGACTCAGTGAATAAAAGAAATCTGCCCGCCAGAGATTAATAGTAGTCAGTAGTAAGTAGAAAGTAGTAAGCAGGAGGACGAGAAACAAAATTTTACGGCTAAGAGTGAAGGGTAGAGATGGTTGGTCGCTGGCAGTTGGCGGGCGAGAAAGGACGAAAATGAAAGCGGGGATGAGATAAAAATACAGGGAGATAATGACGACGGAAAAGCCAAAAAAATTAGAAACAAGGATGGAAAGCCAACCGCAGAAAGTAGCCAGTATTAAGGAGTAAGGATTAAGGTTATCGGAAGAAGTCAGTTCCTTTTTAAACCTGGATACGGTCTGGGTAATAAACCAGCCAATGAAGAAAAGGTAAGCTCCTAAGCCGACAATCCCGGTCGTGGAGAGATAATTAAGGTATTCGTTATGAGCCTTATTATACAGAAAATCCCATTCTGATACAGTATTATGAGCCACTGGCCGAAAATTGTAGTAAGAATGGGCAAAAGTTTCCACTCCAGATCCAAAAATCGGGTAGTGGCGAAAGATTTCCCAGGCCCCTTGCCAAACTATTTGGCGGATTTTTCCTGATTCTGTCCCCCCAGTTTCCAATTGAGTTCCGACCGTGACCGCGGGGACCGCTTTTTCTGGCAAAAATGACCAACGGGGCAAATAGCGATTAATTTGAGAAAAAGGTGAGCCGAAAATAACGATTAGTAGCAAGTAGTTAGTAGTAAGTATTAAGCAGGGACGAAGAAAAGGACGGAAGTTTCGGCGATAGAAGAGAAAAATAAATATTCCCAAAACACCGAGGGCAGTAACCAGACCCAAAAAACCGGAGCGGGAGCCGGTGAAGAGAAGACAAGCAAAGTAGCTAGCATTAAGTATTAAATAGTAAGCAAAGTTCCTTTTGTTTTTGGCCCAAAGAAGATAAACGATGGCGATAGGAATAAGGACGGCTAGGTAAGCGGCCAGCCAATTGGGTTGGCCTAGGGTGGCAAAAACGCGAGCCTGAACATCCTGAACCCAACAATCGACATTAAACTTTCCCTCGAATAAAAGACAACTGAAAGAGTGTCCGAAATGCTCCAGAATGCCATAAAAAGAAATAATTAAGCCAGCCGCTAGAGAAGCTTTAATAATTTTATGGACATCCTTGGTTTGGCAATTGCTGATAAACGCCCAATAGAGAAGCAGATAAGCAATTACGGATAGAAGGCCACCGTTAAACCGGGAATAATATCCCCAGAGACTGGTATGCCGGTCAATGGAAAGTAAAAAACTTAAAAATTGAGAAATTAAGAAAATTAAAAGGGGCCAGTCCAGAGGGGTTTTTTGGAAAATGAGCCTTTTTTGACCAATCATCCGGGCGCACCAGGCACCGACTATGAGAATGGTGAAGGCGTAAACCAAAAGCATTTTATTGAATTCGAAAAGTTCGGAATTATAAGGAGTGAAGAAAAGGGGTACTAGAAAGAAAAGAATTGGAAAAAGCCAGGCGATTGTTTTTTGGAAAAAGGCATCGAGCTTCATGAGTTTTAGTATAACATCAAAAATGCTAAAATAATCTTGTGCTGGATAGATTTTTCAGACTGGTTTCTTATGATTTAGGGGTGGATATGGGAACGACCAATACCCGGATTATGGTTTTAGGCAAAGGGGTAGCGGTGCGAGAGCCAACCGTGGTTGCTCGCCATAAAAAGAGCAAAGAGATAGTTGCCGTTGGTAGCGAGGCTAAAAAAATGATTGGCCGAACGCCAGGGCAGCTAGAGGCGATTCCTCCTTTACAAGACGGGGTTATTTCCGATTTTGATGCGACCCTAGGAATGCTTTCTTATTACTTTAAAAAACTTCATCAAAGCCATGGCTTGAATATCAAAATTCCTAAACCAAAGGTGGCGATCAGTATCCCAGCAGGGGTGACTGATGTGGAGAAGAAAGCGGTTCAGGATGCCGCCTTTGCCGCTGGGGCTCGGGTGGCTTATTTGGTTGAGGAGCCAATGGCGACGGCTATCGGGGCCGATTTGCCGATTTTTGAGGCCGCCGGGGCGCTAATCGTCAATATTGGGGGTGGCACGACTGAATTGGCGGTCATTTCCTTGGGGGGAATTGTCATTAACAAATCTCTCCGGGTAGCCGGGGATGAGATGGATGAAGCGATTATTAACTTTTTGCGCTTGAAATATTCAATTCTCATTGGCTTGCCGACGGCTGAAAATTTAAAAATTGGTTTAGGTTCGGCTTGGGAAATTAAAGGTCGGGATGAGCGATTAATGGTCGTTCGGGGTCGAGATCTGGCCACTGGTTTACCCCGATCGCTGCGAGTCAATGTCGCCGAAGTGCGGGAGGCCTTGGCTCCCATTCTTAATCAGCTGGTAGGAGCAATTTCCGATATTATTGAAGAAACTCCTCCCGAACTTTTGGGTGATATTGCTCAAAAAGGGATATATCTGGCTGGTGGGATAACTTCATTGCCCGGGTTGGATTTGCTGGTGACGGAAACCACGAAAATGCCCTGCATGGTGGTCGAGGACCCCTTGACGGTGACGGTGAAAGGTTGCGCCAAAGTGTTGGCGGACGAAAACTTACTCCAGAAAGTGAGGGTTAGGGGAGGGGTAAAATAAGGCCTATGTTTAATCGTCGACCATTGCCCCAACCATTTATTGCCCTCCTCTTGATTTTTCTTTTCCTCTTGCCTTTAAATTTTCTCGGGATTTTCCGTCCCCTGCGGGGAAAATTCGAAAATGCCCTTATCATTCCGGTTCAGGCGAAAATTTTTCGCTGGCAACGATTTTTAAAAAAGGATTTGGGGGGTTGCGCCTTGGCTGGCGAGAGAACAATTGCCGAGTTGAAGGTTCAGATTGCCAGTTTAACCGAGGAAAATCGAGAGCAAAAAAGACTTCTTTCTTCGCCTTTGCCCAGAAACTGGCAATTTTTAACGGCCAAAGTGATTGGTTTGGGTGACGAAACTCTGACTATTGATCAGGGAAGGAAAGAAGGCGTTAAAGAAGGAATGGTGGTCATTTCCGGCCAGACTTTTCTCGGTAAGGTAGTAAGCTTAAGCGAAGAAATGGCTCAGGTTCGATTACCAAGTTTTTTTGAGGAAAGACTGATGGTGAGAATAGTGGCGGGGAAAGACTCGACCGGCTTTCCCCGGGCAAGGGGGCTTTTAGTCGGGCGGGGGCAGGGAAAGATGCGGGTGGAGCAGATTCTAACCAGCGAAGAAGTCAGTCAAGGGGATTTAGTGATAACTAATCTTGAGGGAGGTGATTTATTGGTAGGAGAAGTCGAAGAAGTAATGGTGGTAAAGGGAGAGGTTTTTAAGTCTGCCCAAGTGAAAAGGCTTTTTAATCCGGAAGAGTTAGAAACGGTTTTTTTGATTAAGGGGAAAATCTAATTTATTGGCGATGGAACTTATCATTAGTAGTTTTATTCTTTTTTGGTTGGCGGTAAAGAAGCCGGTTTTGCTCTGGCTAGCATTACCACTGGGATTGAGTTGGGATTTTGGGCAACAAGAACTCTTGGGACTAACCGGCCTAAAAATACTTTTTTGGGGAGGCATTTTCTGGCTGGTTTTCGGTCAATTTTTCGACCGGCCCGGGAAACTGAAATTTTGAGATGAAAAAAAATACCCGACCATTTGTTCTTTTGGTCTTAGCTGTTTTTATTGTCTTTTTCTTGCGTCTTTGTCAACTGCAAGTAGTTGAGGGGAAAAAGAACCGTTATTTGGCCGATAGTAACCGCATTGCCCGTCTTAGTCTGGAAGCGCCTCGGGGCTTGCTTTTAGACCGGCACGGTGAAATTTTGGCGGATAACGAACCGGTTTACCTTGAGGAAAAGCCGTCCACCACCGAGGAAAAGGCGAAAATTATCTCCCGCGATGAGGCGTTGGAGTGGCAAGCCGAAGGTCGGGATAATCAACTGCGCTTATCTTTGCGCCGCCGATATTTAAGCGCGACGACCTTTGGCCATTTGCTTGGTTACTTAGGGGAAGTAACTGAAAAAGAACTTAAGGAGGGGAAATTAGATTTGAAAGGTTATCGCCAAGGCAGTTTAGTCGGTCGAGATGGTTTGGAAGCTCGATATGAATCGCTTTTACGGGGTCGAGAGGGGAGTGAGTTGGTAGAAGTGGATACTCAAGGTAAAGTCATTCGTCGAATGGGACGTATCTTGGCCAATGCAGGCAAAAGTCTAACTTTGGCGATAGATAAAAATCTCCAGGAAACAGCGGCACTCGCTTTCGCTAAAGCAACGGTAAATCAAGGTAAGGGAGCGGTCGTAGCCACTAATCCTCAGAATGGGGAAGTCTTAATTTTGTATTCCTCTCCTTCTTACGATCCTAACTTGTTTTCTTCGGGAGGCAATAGCGATGAAATTTTAAAGCTTATCAGTGACGAGGCGAATCGCCCACTTCTAAATCGGGCAATTGCCGGCCTTTTCGCTCCGGGTTCTACTTTTAAGATTGTTACGGCCCTAGCGGCTTTGGAAGAAGGGAAAATTACTCCCCAGACCCAAATTACTGACCCGGGAATAATTAAAATTGGCGATTTTGAATATCGAAACTGGTATTTCACTAGCTTTGGTCGAACCGAGGGCGAGGTTAATTTGGCTAAAGCCTTAGCCCGTTCGGTTGACACTTACTTTTATAAAGTCGGGGAAATGGTGGGGATTGAAAAGCTCAACTTCTGGGCGGAAAAATTTGGGGTAAAAAATAAAACTGGGCTAGATTTGCCGGGGGAACTGGCTGGCTTCATGGCTAATCCCGAATGGAAAGAGAAAACTAAGGGTGAGCGCTGGTTCTTAGGCAATACTTATCATATTGCGATTGGTCAGGGGGATTTGGCTTTAACCCCGCTTCAAGTAAATCAAATTACGAGCACGGTGGCGAGCGAAGGCAAAATTTGCCGGCCGAGGATGTTAAAGCTGGGAGCAGAAAATACGCCCTACGAGGCGGAATGCCGAGATTTAGGGGTAAAAAAAGAGTTTTGGCAAGCCATAAAGAAGGGGATGGTTGAAGCTTGCGCCGAAGGAGGAACGGGCTACCCCTTTTTTGGCTTTACCCCTCAAGTTGCCTGTAAAACCGGAACAGCGGAGACCGGTGACGACAAAACTTCTCACGCTTGGTTTACCGCTTTTGCTCCGGCCGACAACCCGGAAATCGTGCTGACGGTGCTGGTGGAAAAAGGAGGGGAAGGCTCATCAGTGGCGGCCCCAATTGCGAAAGAAATATTAGAAAAGTATTTTAAGGATTAAATTTTCTCATAATGAGTTTATGGACTTAGAAGAGAAGAAAGCTTGGTTGGCGTTTAGTGTTTTCCAGGGGATTGGGCCGGTAAGGTTCAAATTGCTTTTGGATTATTTTGGTTCCGCTAAAAGGGCCTTTGTCGCCCCGGAAAAAAGTTTGAGGGAAATTGGGTTAGGGGAGAAACTAGTAGGAAATTTTCTTTCTTTCCGGCAAAGCTTCGACGGCAATTCGTATTTCCTTCGGCTGGAGCAAAAAGGAATAAAGGTAACTTTTGCCGAAGAAGAAAATTACCCGAAACTGCTAAAAGAAATAGCAGGTAGCCCTCCCGTTTTATACGTCAAGAGCAGACAAAGAGAACTGGGTTTTTTGAGTAAAAAGGCGGTCGCTGTTGTCGGAACGAGGAAAGTAACCGCTTACGGACGACAAGTGACGGAAATAATAACTGAGGGGCTGGCGGGAGCCGGTTTAATGATAGTTTCGGGGTTGGCCCGGGGAGTTGATCGGATTGCCCACGAAACGGCTCTTCTCAACGGCAGTCTGACAATCGCGGTCTTGGGTTGCGGTTTGGATTTAATTTATCCACCGGAACACAAAGACTTGGCTGAAAGAATTGTGGCGGCCGGTGGGGCGATTATTAGCGAATTTCCTTTAGGGATGCAGGCAGTGCCGGGAAATTTTCCAGCCAGAAATCGGATTATTAGCGGTTTGTCTTTGGGGGTGGTGGTGACAGAAGCGGCCGAGGACAGCGGCTCACTTATAACCGCCTCTTGTGCCGCTGAGCAAGGTCGAGAGGTTTTTGCCGTTCCCGGCCCGATTACTTCACCTCTTTCGGCGGGAACCGCCGAGTTAATTAAAAAAGGGGCCAAGCTGGTAAATGGTGTGGAGGATATTTTGGAAGAGCTGAATATGGAGGTATCAAAAGTATCAAAAGTATCAAAAGTATCAAAGGTATCAAAGGAGGAGTTAGCCGGAGATGAATTAAAGATTGTGGAAATTTTGGAGAATGAAAATCAGCATATTGATGAAATTGCCAGAAAACTGAAAATAGAAAGTGGTCGGTTAGGAAGCATACTTTCAATTTTGGAACTCCGCGGTATAATAAAGAACTTTGGGGAAGGAATGTACGGGATTAAGTAGCAAGTAGTAAGTAGTGAGTAGTAAGCAAATAAATTACCGGTTGCATTTTTCGGCTAATTGATGAAACAATCTTAAATTGTATGGATTTAATTATCGTTGAATCACCCACTAAGGCTAAAACTCTTAGTCGATTTTTAGACAAAAAGTTCCAAATTGAAGCAACCATGGGCCACATTCGAGATTTGCCGAAGAAAAAACTGGGGGTAGATGTCGAAACCTTTGCTCCGGATTACACCGTCGTGGAGGGGAAACAGGAAGACATTGCTAAGCTTAAAAAAGCCGCCCAAAAAGCGGAGAAGGTTTATTTGGCGACCGACCCGGATCGGGAGGGTGAGGCGATTGCCTGGCATGTCGGGGAGATATTGAGAGAAAAAGATACGAAGATCTTAAGGGCAAAGAAACAAAAAAATGGCTTAATATCCCAATCTCCTAATATCCCAATCTCCCGTATCACCTTCCATGAGATTACACAGACAGCCATCGAAACCGCTTTAGAAAAAGCGGGGACGGTTAATATGGCCTTAGTCGAAGCTCAAGTCGCCCGGCGGGTTTTGGACCGGCTGGTCGGTTATAAACTCTCCCCACTTTTATGGCAAAAAATTCGCCGTGGTCTTTCGGCCGGTCGAGTTCAATCAGTCGTGGTGCGTTTAATTGTTGAACGCGAAAAAGAGATTGAGAAATTTGCTCCAGTGGAGTTTTGGGAAATTGAAACGCTGCTTCAAAAGTTGGTTGGCAGTGACTTGGCCGATGCTCCTCGATTTTTGGCCAAACTGGTTAGAAAAAATGGCGAGAAAATTGAAATTAAAGACGGAGTAGCCGCCGAGGAAATCGTTGGCGAACTTAAGAAAGCGGGATATGAAGTTGCCTCGGTTGACCAAAAGGAATTTAAAAGGAATCCCACCGCTCCCTTTACGACTTCGACTTTACAGCAAGCGGCTGCGAACCGTTTGGGTTGGTCATCTAGAAAAACGATGAATGTTGCTCAGGGTCTTTATGAGAACGGTTTAATCACTTATCACCGGACCGACTCGACTAACTTAGCGATGGAGGCAGTTAATAGCGTCCGCAATTTTATTAAAAAGACTTATGGGGAAAATTATTTGCCCGAAAAGCCCCGTTTTTTTGCCACCAAAAGCAAATCAGCTCAAGAGGCCCACGAAGCCGTCCGTCCTACGGACGTCCAGTTCAAAGTTCAAAGTTCAAAGTTCAAAATGGGTGCCGATGGAGAGAAGTTATATGACTTAATTTGGAAGCGGTTTGTTGCTTGCCAAATGGCCCAATCAATAGCGGAAATTACGACTCTGACTATCCAGGCGGACGGCGGGAAAAATATTTATCAACTGGAAACTAAAGGAGCCCAGGAAAAGTTTGACGGTTGGCGTAAAGTTTACGGCAAGACGGAAGAAACGGACGAAGAGGGGAATAAAATCGAAAGTTTGCCGGCAGTTTTTGCCGGGGATGAGCTTAAACTTTTAGAGGTTAAACCGGAACAGAAGTTCACTCAACCCCCGCCGCGTTTTAATGAAGCCTCCCTTATTAAAACTTTGGAAGAGTTGGGTATTGGTCGACCTTCTACTTATGCGCCGACGATTTCCACTATTCAGGATAGGAATTATGTTGAAAAACAAGACCGTCAGTTTGTCCCCACGGCCTTGGGGGTAGCCGTCACCGAATTTTTGCTGGAATATTTTCCGGACATCTTGGATTATCAATTTACGGCTAAAATGGAAGACAATTTGGACGAAATTGCCAATGGCCAAAAAGAAAGAGTTCCAGTTTTACGAGAGTTTTGGAAGCCTTTTGCGGAGAAGCTGGAAGGGGTTAAACGGGTCGCCCAGCGAGTGGCCGTCCAGGTGGAAGCGACGGGGGAAGCTTGTCCGAAATGCAAAACGGGGTCGGTGGTTATCCGAATTGGTCGCTTTGGTAAATTTTTATCCTGCAGCCGTTTTCCGGAATGTGACTGGCGAGCGCCTTATGTCAAAAAGATTGAGGGAATGCAGTGTCCTAAATGTGGCGGTGAAATTGTCTATAAAAAAACCAAGAAGGGCAAGGGTTTTTATGGTTGCGCTAACTGGCCGAAGTGCGATTTTGCTTCTTGGCGAAAGCCTGCCTCAAAGTAGTAAGATAAATTGGTGAAGAAAAAGAGCCTTCTCATTTTTGTTTTAGCGGTTTTAACCGCCGCGGTTATTTTTGGCCTTTTTTTTCAATTTTGGCTTGATAAGACTAAAGAAAGTTATCTACTGATAGACACTCAACCACCCCAAACGGGCCATTTTCCTTCCCCGCTAGTGGCTACACCAACCTTATTGCCACCAACCCCAACTCCCACCTTAACCCTCGAGGAACTCGCGGCCATAAGAAAAAGACAATTTGAGGCAGTAAACCAAAGATATGGTCCTTGCCGATACGTTCCGGTTCTGATGTACCACCACGTTATGGAAGCCGAAGACGCTGCTACTATCGGCGCCAGTTATCTTAATGTGCCGCCGGCAGTTTTCCGGGCCCAAATGGACTATCTTTGGCAAAAGGGTTACCACGTTATTGGTTTGGACGAAATGGTGGAGGGAATAAGGAACGATTCTTTGCCGACTAAACCGGTGGTCTTAACCTTTGATGATGGCTATCGGGATTTTTACGACTATGTTTATCCGCTCTTGCGGGAAAAGGGGATTAAGGCTACTTTGTTTGTCATTTCTCAATTTGTGGGCGGGGAGCGCTATTTGGTCTGGGCCCAAATTAAGGAAATGGTTGACAGCGGCCTAGTTTTGCCTGGCAATCACACTCTTAATCATCCTTATTTGACGAAGCTGACCGATTTTCAAATTAAAGATCAAATCTTTTCGGCCAATAATATCTTGCGGGAGCACCTGGGCCGGTCCGTCCATTTCTTTGCCTATCCATATGGTGGCATCAACGCCAGTGTTGAGCAAGCGCTAAAAGAAGGCAGTTTTCAAGGGGCAGCGGTGACCACTAATCAAGCTCCTCAATGTTTAGGTTTGCCGTATCGCTTTTCCCGCATTCGCATTGGGGCCACTTCTTTGGCTAATTACGGGCTGTAAATTGGTTGAGTGACCTCGTGGAAAATAGGACTCTTGACTTGTCCTGAAGCACAATGTTAATCTTCTGTGGGGTCTATTTACAAAGCGAGAGTTTGTCTAGGGGAAAAATGCCGGGAGAAAACGAAGGCGGATCAAGAGATACGAATCCAGCGGAATTTTCGGTTGAGAGTGCCGAGAAGGGAACAAAGCCTTGGCGGCCCATTATTGAAGCAGAAAGGGCAAGCTTGCAAGGAGTAATGGGCTTTGAGGGAGTTGCTCCAGTGGGGAGAACTTTGAGAGAAGATAAAGTAGAAGCGGAAGTAACGATTGCAGGGATTAAGGAGCAGATGGGAAAAGGAGGCAGTTCTCATTTAGCAGAAGAGCTGAATGCCGAACAAAACCGCCTGAGAGAGGTAGAAGCAAGAGTTTCTTCAACAAAGGAGAGTTTACAAACTCTTGGGCAATGGCAGAGATATTTTGAGGAGACTCCCAAATTAGAAGCGACTAAAAAAGAAATTGAGGGAGCAATAGAAGAGTTAAGGGAGCAAATTGATGAAAAAGGGGGAATGGCTAATGCTGGCCCACTAGGGAAAGAACTAGGGAGGGAGATATCTTGGCTCGCGAAGGTTAACCAGCAGATTCCTGATTTGATGCCACCAGAATTAAAAGCGGCAATGAGACCGAGAACCGAGGCAAGGCCGCCGGAGACCGAAATGCCGCGAGAGACGAGGGGGGTTTTGGAAGCGAATAAAGCGGAAGCAGCAACAACCATCGCTGGACTTGAGGAGCAGATTAGGAAAGGAGGAAGCCTTCATCTCGAGGAAGAGCTGGCCGCCGAACAAAAAAGGTTAGCAGAGATTGAGAAGAAGTTAACGAAAGTGGCCGAGGGGGAAAAAGCTCAGGCAGAATCAGAAGTAAATCCTCGAGTGATTGAGCAGTTAATTAAAATTGCCAAAGGAGAAGTAGTGACTCCAAGCGCCCGACTGGCAGAAGAGCAACCTCTCAGGGAAGAGCAACCGCAACCACTAGTTGAACCGGTGGCCAGGGTTGGTCCTCTGACGGCCGAAGGAACGGCCGCCTTGAAAGCCTTAGATGAAAAACAGCAGGAAATTAAGGCGGCTCAGGCAGCGAAGGCCGCGGAGTTAAAACAGCAGGCGATTAAAGAGGTTTTCGGCCGAGGAATTGAGAAAGAAGAAACTCCTGAGGAAAAAGAAGCCAGAAGAAGAGAAATTGATCGGCTTTTAGACGCGGAGGCAGTTCCAGTAAAAGCTACTTGGAGGGAGAGAGTCTCTCAGGCCGTCAGTAATTGGTGGCAAAGACTAAGTCCGGGAGAGAGACTGAGTCGGGGGAATAACGCCGAAGAACAAGAAAGAAATCAAGGTTTAGGAGAGCGCTTGAGGCTTCGGCCGCGAGCACAGGTCTTTTTAGCTGCCCTGGCCTTGGCCGCCGTTTTAGGCGGTTCAGGGATGAGCCGAGAAGTCCGTGTCGTTCAGCCGGTGGCCGCGGAAACAACTGCGGCTGTGGCTGCCTCACCGGAGGTAAAGGTAAAAATTAAAACCCTCGATGATCTTTTAGGCATGGAAATTAAGGTTAAAGAAGGGAGCGATTTTTGGGCTTCGGCGAGAGAACCATTTACGAAAGTTATGGAGGACAGTGGGCAGATTGTCTGGGTCAACGAAGAAACGGGTGCCTCTAAAGCGGACGCGATTATTAATGCCGCCTGGAAGTTATCGAGAAAAGAAAATCGTGATTTAGGAATGATTCCGCCGGGGATAACTCGAATGCGTGATTATGTTACTAATGACGAAAACCGTGATTTGCTTTGGAGAATTTATATGAGCGGTTCGGTGGAAGATTATCGGCCAATCTACGAGGAATTTTACAAATAGTTAGCCGGCTGAATAAAGAGCAAGAATGAATTTAAAACTAGATTCATTAATTCAAACCCTAAAGAATGAAGGACAAAGCGAGGAGGAGATTGACAGGGTTTTGGAAGAGATTACGAAAAACGCGACCACTAAGCTCTATACGGAAATGGCCGCCGCTCTGACTGAAGAGGACCTGGAAGTGATTAATAAATGCTCTGTTCAGGAAGAAGCCGATTTTGAAATTAAGGAACGCTATTCTCAAAGGACCGGCAAGAGCCCTCAGTCTTTGCTGGAGGAGACGATAACAACGGCCACTGAGGAATTTCTAGCTAAAAGAGTTTCACCTCGCTAGTCCCTTTCGGGAAACCTCAAGCACATGGTAAGTAAAATCACAATTCTCCTTGACTTTTGCTTCTTTTTTGGGTTATGTTAAACCCAGTCACGCAAGGTTCTATTCTTATGTCAGCCGAGAAACCCCTATTCCTCGGAGAAAGAGACATTCCTCTTTCTCCGGAATATCTTTCGTTGCTAGCGGAGAAGCTTGCGCAGGTAGGTTCGGATTCAATTGAAGCGGTAATAGATATTGAGCTGAAAGTGGCCAATGAATTTCTTTTGACACGAAACCAAGCCCTACAAAATGAATTGGCACTGAGAGAGGAAGAGGCGAGAACCCTACAAGGCCAAATTTCAGCTGAGAGTAAGGCAATCCAAGATCGTGACCAAAGGATTATTCAACTGGAGGAAGAGATAGCCAAGCTTAAGAGCGCCCAATTACCCTTGTCTCCAGCAGCTTCTGAGAAGCCGACTTCCCTAAAAGAAGAAGCCGAAGAAGAAAGCCGGCTCCCATCTAAACCTGGTTGGATAAAGAGAATTTTCGGTCGGGTTTTTGATCGACAGCCGGCTAACGGTGGACCTCTTTGTTCCCGAGCAAAGCAAATCCACCGCCTGGACCAGTTGCGACAAACACCTGAAGGGCTAGTAATCGCCCAAGGAATAGCCCAGGCAGTTGTCCAGAGGGAAGCAGGGGAAGAGAAAAAGCGGAACCAAGCGAAAAGCTTTCGTAAACGACTGGCCCATGGTGTCAGCGCCGTTTTAGTTTTGGGTTCGCTTATTGCCGGTACGAAAGCTTTGCTTTCGTCTTCTCCCAGGGAGGAAGAAAGGAAATTAACCCAAAACCCGATTAGTCAAACTCTTTATCCTACTCCGGCTCCGGAACAGGTTATAAAACCGGAGGTAGAAGGGGGAGAGTTTGAAACCCCGCCGCCGGTGGTTGTAGTTACCCCTAAACTAAGCCAGGAAAAAACCCAGCCGAAAACATTAATTGAGGTAGTCATTCCCAAAAAGGGCTGGTTTTGGAAATCGGCTGAGCAACTAGTGGCCAATTGGCTTACTGTTTGCGGTTACACTAATTGGGTTAATGAGGAAAATGGCGTTAGACTAAGCGATGTCATTACTAAAATTTTAGTTGAAAGACTGAAGGCAGAGGGGATTGATTTCCGGCACTTGCGTCCCGGCCAAAAATTTGTAGTTGTCCTGGATGAGGAAGTGGTGAAAGTGGCTCAAACTCACAGCTTCCAGGAGTACTGGAGCCACAGGGAAATCGTTAAAAACAACCTCAAAGTGCCACTTTACAAGATAATTCTTATCCTCTAAAGTAACTAACTATGGCCAGGGAAAAGCATGCCCTTCAGGGGGGTGGTTGCTTCGGTAAAATAATATGTCAGTTTTGACGAAGAAAGATATTTTACAAAGGATTAGCCGGGATGAGCTTTCTTTTTATCCTTCTCTTGATGAATTTCAAATTCAAACTCATTCAGTTGATTTGCGCCTGGGCTTTGACTTTATGATCCCCAAATCTTGGGAAATGACGGAAAAAGGGCGGACGGTCTTGAATATCGATTATCTTTCTGGAGTTGATAGGCAACATTTTGAAACAATGACTCTAGAGGTGGGCCAGCATTTTGAGCTTTTACCTAGAGAGTTTGTCGTGGTTAATACTTTGGAAAAAATTTCACTGCCAGCTGACCTAATGGGCATTCTCTATCCGCGCTCTTCGGTTAACCGGCGGGGACTCTCGGTTGATTTGAGCGGGATCGTCGATGCTGGTTACAAAGGCAATCTGATTATCCCCATCAGAAATAATACGCCTTCACAAGTCATCAGGATCTATCCAGGAGAGCGCTTTTGCCAACTGGTCTTCCATCAGCTGAATAATTATGTCAAACCCCACAAAAGCCGTTTCGCGGAAAATGGTTCTCGGGTGGGGATATTTAGGGAAAAAAGTCAGCAGGAGACGAAATTGATTCGCGAAGGAAAGGTAAAAGAATTAAAGCGCCGGTTCAAAATTAATTTATCGTAGGCGATGAGAAGAAAGATTTTTTCGGTTCTTGGGGTCATGCCGGAACCGGGGGGCTATGCCGCCGCCAAGTTTTCCCGGACGCCCACTTACAAGTCCTACCAAGATTGGGTTTTAGAGTTGACCGAAGAGGGGGCGGGGAAGTTTTATAACTCCATGTACTTCAATTACGGTCACTCAAGTATTGCCGATTTGGCTCATGTAATGGTCATTTTTGAGAATATTTCCATGGTCGCCCGACATATTCTTCTTGATGACCAGTTGATTGACGCCCAATCGCGCTCGACCCGTTATGTTGATTATTCTAAGGCGGTTTTTATTCTTCCGCCGGAAATAAAAAAAGATAAAAGAACCCGAGCGCTTTTTCAGAAAACCGTGAGGGAAATGGTTGGGCTTTATTCACAACTGACTCAAGCGGTGGCCGAACTTTATTCCCAAAAGTATGCTTCGGAAAAACCTAAAGAGATGGATGATGAAGCTTACCTTCGGACGGTAAGAGCCAGAGCCAATGATGTCAGCCGCTATCTTCTTCCTTGCGCCGGACCAAAATCAATGGGTGTCCTTGCTTCCGGCCGGACTTGGGAGCGGACAATCACCAAGTTTTTATCCTCGCCTTTGCTGGAATGCCGGGAAATCGGGAAAGAATTGCAAAAAGCCATCTGCCAAAAAGAGGCGTTTAATGTGTCTCTGGCGAAGATTGAGCGGATGAACTGGCTTTCGGCCGAGGAAAAAGCGGAGCTGAAAGTGGCGATTGCCGGGAAAAATATTGCCTTGCCGACTTTGGTTAAATATGCGGAGAAGAAAGATTATCCCAGGAATGTGTATGGGGAAATGGCGGCGTTGGTGGGAAAATTAAGGGGACTCAGGGAGCCGGATGGCAAGCGTGGCGTAGAAATGTTTGAGGGAGTTGACCCACAGATTGATTTGGTGACCACGATGTTTTACAAAGCCACGCCGTATTCTTACGGCCAGTTACTGCGGGCAATTAAAAAAGCCAATAAAAAATTAATTAAGAAAGCGATTGGTTTGGCGTTTGAGCTTCGGGGTGAGCATGATCAGGTTTTACGAGAAGCAGACACGGCCACCCTCATTTTTGATATTTGCATGGATGTCGGCGGCTTTCGCGATTTGCATCGCCACCGCAACTGTATTCACATTTTAAAGCCGGTGACAGGGGAGTATGGGTACGATATGCCAAAGGAAGTAAAAGAGGTGGGGATGGCAAGGGTGTATGAGAAAGCGATGGAAGAAGTTTGGAAAACCTACCGAAAGATTGAAAAAAAATATCCGGGCGTGGGCGAGTATATCCTCCCTCAAGCGACGAGAAGAAGATTTTTAATGAAAATGTCTCCTTGGGAACTCCAATATATTGCCGAGCTTCGGACTAAACCTCAAGGCCATTTTTCTTACCGCGAGATTACTTACCTGATGTGGCAGCTTTTTAATAAAAGGTATCCTGACTGGGGCAAATACATAGCGGTCACCAGCCCGGGTAAAGTTGATTTTTTCAAGAGATGAAATGCCTAAAAAAATGTATAAATTATTAGGGCACAGATTACCTGGTAAATACTTCGTATTTGAAGGAATCGGTGGATGTGGTAAAAGCATACAGGCAAAGTTACTTCATGAATTCCTTAAAGAGAGGTATCCGGACAGAGAAATAGTTTACACGCACGAACCAGGCGGAACCGAAAAAAGCGAACAGGTGAGAGATGTGATTATTAGTCACTCACGGTCAGGAGAGGGGTTGGTTCCTTACTCTGAAGCTTTTCTTTTGGCCGCTTCCCGTTGTCAGGCCATTGCCGTCGTACTCCGTCCGGCTTTAGAAAGAGGAGCAATTGTTGTTTCTGAACGTTCATTCTTTTCTAGTTTAGCCTATCAAGGATTTGCTCGTGGTCTCGGGTGGAAAGACATTTGGAGAATAAACCAAATTGCCGTGGCGGGAGTTTGCCCCGACGTGGTTTTTTATCTTGATGTTGCCCCTGAAGTCGGGCGAGAAAGAAAGTCTAAACGGAAGAAACGCGATTGTGTCCACGATTATCAAGATTTAGAATATTTTCACAGAGTTAGGAAAGGATATCTTTTTATTTCAAAAATGATCGGTAGAGGTTTCGAAAAAATTGACGGCTCATTACCGCTAGAAAAAATTGCGAAAATTATTGAGAAAAAAGCTATTGCCTCTATAGAGAAACCTGTTTCTAACCAGAAATGGTAGAATGAAAGCATGACTGACCCAATTTTTAACCTCATTGCCCAAGAGGAAAAGCGCCAAGAGCAAACTCTAACGCTTATCCCGTCGGAAAACTATACCTATCCGGAAGTTAGGCAGGCAGTGGGGTCGGTTTTAATGCATAAATATGCCGAAGGCTATCCAGGTAAGCGCTATTACCAGGGGAATACAATTGTTGATCAAATTGAAAACTTGGCTATTGATAGAGCAAGGAAATTGTTCAATGTTCCGCATGTCAATGTTCAGCCCTATTCCGGCTCACCGGCCAATTTGGCCATCCTGGCAGCCACTTGTCAGGTAGGAGACATAATTTTATCCCAGCGCCTTTCTATGGGTGGACATTTATCGATGGGGCAGGAGGCTTCCGTTACCTCAAAATATTACCAGGCTCATTATTATGGTTTGACTAAAGAAGGAGAGATAGATTGGGATGAACTGGAAGAGCAGGCTTGGAAGCTGCGGCCGAAAGTTATTTTTTGCGGTGGCACCGCTTACACTAAAATCTTTGACTTCCACCGTTTCGCCGAAATTGCTGAAAAAGTAGGAGCCTTTTTCGTGGCCGATATCTCCCATATTGGCGGTTTAGTAGCTGGAGGAGCTCATCCTTCACCTAAAGATGATGCCCATCTGATTATGACGACGACTCACAAAACTTTGCGCGGGCCAAGGGGGGCGATGATTATGGTTACCCAGAAAGGTCTGTCTAAAGATCCTCAATTGGCAGAAAAAATTGATAAAGCAGTTTTTCCTGGCTCACAAGGTGGACCGCATATGAATCAAATTGGGGCATTAGCAGTGGCTCTTCGTTTCTCCCAGGGCAAGCCCTTTCGACAATATGCGGAGCAAGTAGTTAAAAATTCACGAGTCTTAGCCCAGGAACTAATCAAATATGGCTTTAACCTGGTAGGGGGTGGGAGTGAAAACCATATGATTTGGATAGATTTGAGAAATAAGGGGCTTGACGGTTGGACAGCGGCTTGGGGCAGCGAGGCAGCCGGAATTATATGTAATCGACAAACTATTCCAGGAGATCTTCGGCCACCTTATTACCCTTCGGGCTTACGCTTGGGGACGCCAGCGGTTACTACTAGAGGAATGAAAGAGGCAGAAATGATTAAAGTTGGCAAGTGGTTTAACCAGGTAATTGAGTATTTGCGAAAAATGGATTTGACAGGGATTGGTGAGACCAATAAAGAAGAAGACCAGAAAGCCCGAGCGAGATTTAAAAAGGTGGTTCTTCAAGAAGAAAAGCTGCAAGAAATAGGGCGGGAAGTCAAATCGTTTTGTCAGCAGTTTCCGATTCCTTAAAGGCGAGCAGTCCTATGACGTTGCCCATTCGTTCTCGCAGGACAAGCGGGAGATTGGCCTGCCTCTACACGCAGAGATCTTACTAGGGCTAATACGTGGTCTTTAGGGTCATTGGGGTCTCCGACCACCCGAACAACTTCGATGGGCTGTTCACACTCGAGACAATTAAGGATCTTTTCGTTAGGCTTTAAGCCAGAAAAGTTTATTTCTATTCTTGCCATAATTACTTGATTTTACTTCTTTTCTCCCCGAAAGTGAATTTTGTAGTATTATAAGGATAATGATTTTTGATGGAAAAGCCTTTGCCAGTCGAAAGGAAGCGGACTTAAAAGAGCGGGTTGAGCAATTAAGGAAGCGAGGAATTACTCCTAAGTTAGTCTCCATTTTGGCGGACAACAGTAAAGAAACTGAACTTTATGTTTCCCTCAAAGCTAAGTTTGCCCAAAAGATTGGGGTAACCTACGAGATTCATCATTTCGACGGGGCTCAGACCCTGGAAATAATCAACGATATTCGAGAGGCCAATAATGATCCTTCGGTTCACGGCGTGATGGTTCAACTGCCGGTAGTCAACGAGGAAGCGCTTTTAGCGGCGATTAGTCCGGAAAAGGACGTTGATTGCCTTACCCCGACTAATTTGGGTCTCGTTTTAAGCGGTCACCCCCGACTTTTACCGGCCACGGTGAAAGCAGTTTTGGAGGTTATCCGGGAGGGATTGGGGCAATTTGAGGGAAGCCGGGAAATTGAGGGGGAAAAATGGCTAGCGGGGGAGAATATTGTTATTGTCGGAGCGTCGGTTATTGTCGGGAAACCTTTGGCGGTGGTGCTTTCCGATTTGGGAGCCACGGTCACTATTTGCCGCTCGCACACCGGCAATTTGGGAGAAATAACGCGCCGGGCCAACATTTTGATTTCCGCCACCGGAGTAAGTGAGCTGGTAACGAAAGAGATGGTCAGGCCGGGAGCGGTGGTCATTGATGTGGGTATCTCTAAGCTTTTGCGAGGCGGTAAATTCCGAGTTTTGGGTGATGTGGGGAAAGAGGCTTTAGAGAAAGCTTCTTTCTTTACTCCGGTTCCGGGTGGGGTAGGACCGGTAACGGTGGCTTGTCTATTTGAGAATTTGTTTGAGTTGATTCAAGAAGCGTAAAAACTTTCTCCTGCAAGGAGTCGGGGTTGCCATTCCACTGCAAGGACTCGGTCGCCCCCACGGCTTGAGCAGCTGCTTCCAAGTTCTGGCTATCTTGGTAGAGGAGGAGGATGGGGATGGTTATCCCCTCCCACGCTTGGCGGATTTTATTAACTGTGGTTTCCAGTTCCCTCACTCCCTCAGGGTTGGTTATACGAAATGGCCCTAAAACGGCTAAATCCGGTCTGCCTGCTCCTGGAATTGAAGGAAGAGGAACGGTTTGGATGCCACACTCCTCTTTTAAGATGGCAGTTATCAAATCCCGATGGCTTTCATTATCAGCTACCACCAAGGCTTTTAATTTTTCTGGGCTCATATACTAAGAATATTGTAATCAAAAATACATTAGGATAACAAGAGAGAGAATAAAAGGGGATGGCTCCAAAGTGATTTGAAGTTTTTTGAAGATTATATTAAGCTGGGAATACTAAGATGGCCAATTTTGACGTTGCTGAATATAAATTTCCGGCTTATGATAATGTCCCTGCTGGAGAGAGGGAAGAAGCTTTAAGACGAATTGTCTTCGGATTAGATATTCTGAAACCAGAAGGATTTTTAATTGATAGGGAGAGAATAAAAGGAGAAATTTTGGATCTTGGTTGTGGAAGGGGTGCGGTTGGTGCGGTTTTGAAGAGAGTTAATCCCTCAATAATCCTTACTGGAGTTGACGTGAGGACTGACTATGGGGGGGAAAATTTTTTGAATCTTTATGGGGAGGTTATCAGAGGGGAAGCTGTGGAGGTAATAAGATCAATGGCTAAAGAAGGAAAAGAAAAGTTTGATGCCATCGTTTCGGTGGGACTTCCATATTATGTAGTAAATAGTTTAATAGAGCTGGACGAAATGTTTGAAATTATTAAGCCTGATGGGTTTATTTTGTTAACCACTGATCAGTGTGTCGGTCGTTTCCCAAGAGGAACTGGGCCTTTTCGGAGATTTGAGGGTCAATATCACACTGATGAAGATATTCTGTTTTGGAGTGGTGAGGCTAGTCAGGATTTGAAGAAAACTTAGGATTCTGATACACTAAGACAGTTAAAAAATTACACACACTTGGCCTGACTCCTGAGAACTTCAGCCAAGTGGCGGAAAAAGGAGTCTTATCTTTATGAAAGATATATCCTTAAAGGAATTACTGGAGGCTGGGTGCCATTTTGGTCACCAAACGACTCGTTGGAACCCGAAGATGAAGCCGTATATTTTTACGGCTCGGGGGCGGATTCATATTTTTGATTTGGTCAAGACTAAGGAAGGTCTGGAGGCTGCCGTTGCCTTCGTTAAAGCTACCGCCAGCCAGGGCGGCCAAATTCTTTTTGTCGGGACCAAGCGCCAGGCGCAGGAGATTGTGGAAGAGGAGGCGAAGAAAGTGGGAGCGCCTCATATTATCGAGCGTTGGGTTGGGGGGCTTTTGACCAATTGGGGGATGATTAAAAAGAGGCTGGAGTATTTGGCTGACCTAAAGGTGGGTGTCGCCGAGGGGCGCTTTAAGGATCGGACTAAAAAAGAGAATCTTTTAATTAAGCGGGAGATTAACAAGATGGAGCGAATTTTTGGCGGCGTGGCCGAAATGAGGGAAATCCCGGCGGCCATTTTTGTGACGGATGCCCGAAAGGACGCCGGCGCTTTGAAAGAAGCCCGAATCCGAGGGGTAAAGACAGTCGCCATTGTCGATACGAATGCCAATCCGGAAGATGTTGACTTTATTATTCCCGCCAATGATGATGCCTCTAAGTGTTTACAATTAATTGTTGGGGCGATAAGATCAGCGATAGAGGAAGGACAGAAGCAGTTAAAAGTTAAAAGTTTAAAGTTAAAAGTTGAGGAAGGGAAGGAAGAAAGGTCCTCCTCCGCTCCCGCCTCTACTAAAGCTACGACGGGTAAAAAAGCAACGGAGGGCAAAGCCAAATGAAGATTACCACCGAACAGGTTAAAAAGTTAAGGGAAAAATGTGGAGCGGGGGTAATGGAATGCCGTCAAGCCCTGGAAGCTGCTTATGCTGAAGCTCCGGCGAGCCAGAAAGAAGCTGAGGCAAAAGCCCTGGAGATTATTAAGGAAAAAGGTCTGAAGGTAGCTGAAGAGAAAAAGGAAAGGGCCACCACGCAGGGAGTAATTGAATGTTATTCTCATAGCAATGGCCGGGTAGTGAGCGTTGTCGAGCTTTTGTGTGAGACCGATTTTGTTGCCCGTAACGAAGAATTCCGGGCGGTGGCTCACGAATTGGCGATGCAAGTGGCGGCGATGAAACCTCAATCGGTGGAAGAGCTTCTGAAGCAGGCCTACATCCGCGAGCCGAATATCGTGGCGGCTGATTTAATTAACGGTTTGGTGGCTAAGATTCGAGAAAATATTCATATCGGCCGGATTGCTCGCTTTGAACTGGGCGAGTGATATAATTAAGTTATGATGGACTTCACCGAAACGCGGACCAATATGCAGCGGTCCGTTGACCACTTCAAAGGAGAAATTGCCGCTATTCGAACCGGGCGAGCCGTCCCGGCTTTAGTTGAAAATATCCCGGTTAACGCCTACGGCGGGAGCGCGCGGATGACAATTAAGGAACTGGGAACGATTACAACTCAAGATTCGCAAACTTTAGTGATTCAGTCTTGGGACCAGTCAGTCATTGGTGAGATTCGTCAGGGGATATTGGCGGCCAATATTGGTCTGACGCCGACGATTGATAATAATCTCATCCGCGTCTCTGTGCCGGCACTAACGATGGAAAGACGGCAAGAATATGTCAAACTCTTGCACCAGAAAATGGAGGAGGCAAGAATTGCCATTCGTAATGTCCGCCAAGATAAAATGAGAGATATCAAAGAGGCTTTTGAAGAGAAAGAAATTTCCGAAGATGAGCGTTTTAAGGCGGGAGAAGACTTACAAAAACTTACTGATGAATTTACCGCTAGAGTCGAGGAACTAGGGGAGAAAAAAGAGCAGGAAATAACGGCGGTTTAAGTGAGGATTAACTTAACCCTTCTTTTTAACGGTGTGCTTCTCTTTAGAAACTCGGAGCGCTTTCTCTCGGTTTTGATTACGGCAACGGGGAAGTGGTAAAGTGCTGGCTAAAAATGGAGTCGAAGTTAAATTGTCAATGCAAAGCTTCAAGGCGACTTGGTACATCCCTAAGGAAACCAGGTCTTCTTCTTTATAAACCTGGCCCATTTCTCCGGTCAAGAGTTTAGCGTCCTGAGCGCCAATAACAAAAGAAACGAGCGTTCCTGCGTTGCCGAAAATTGCTTTTTGTAACTCTTCGCCTAGCTGGCCGATGTACTGGTTGGCTAGGCAAAGATCGAGCCGATATTTGCGCGCCTCAGAAAGGATTTTAGTAAATGCGCTGGTGGCAAAATTCTGAAATTCATCGACATAAAGATAAAAGTCGCGCCTTTCTTCTTCAGGCATGCGGATACGATTCATTGCCGCCAATTGAAGCTGAGTAATAATCATTGCTCCCAGTAAGGCGGCGTTATCTTCACCGATTTTTCCTTGAGAGAGGTTGACCAGAAGCACCTTGCCTTCGTTCATAATCTTTTCCAAATCAACGGTTGAATGATAGGAGCCAATAATCTGGCGAATCGTCGGGGAAGAAGTAAATTGGCCGACTTTATTGAGAATGGGCGAAATAGCTTCCGCTTTGGTCCTCTCGTCCATCTTTTCAAATTCATTCAGCCAAAAATTTTTCAAAACCGGATTTTCCAATTTTTCTACTGTCTGCCGTCGGAAGTTTTTATTGGCCAAAAGGTCGATTACTTGAACTAAAGTTGGTTGGGGAGTTTCCAGTAAAGTAAGAATCGTGTTGCGCAGAATGTATTCCAGCCGTGGCCCCCAAGAATAGTAATAGAGCTTGTAAAAGATCGCGACTATATTCGAAGCGACTAATTCTTTGTGAGCGGGATTCTTAATTTCCAACGGATTTAAGTGGAAAGGATATTCCGTATCACTGGGATCAAGAAAGCAAGTTTCGTTAATGCGGAAAGAGGGGATGTAGTCCAAAAGGATTTCCGTTAAATCTCCATGAGGGTCAATCACCGCCAAGCCCTCTTTATTGCGCAAATCATTAATGGCCATATTAGCGATTAAAGTTGATTTGCCGGTGCCGCTTTTGCCGATAATATAGATGTGCCGTCGCCGGTCTTTTTTCTTTATCCCGAAAGTGGCAATTCGGTTTTTAAATTCGGCCCGGGCGAAAAAATTAATTTCTTTTTTATCCGCTTCATCGATATCGGCCGCTACCGGTAAATTAAGGGGGGGTTCGGACATTGCTTCTTGAGTCCAAGCAATATTCTTTATTCCGGAAAGTATTTTCCCGGGTGGATGCCATAAAGAAGCTAATTCTTCTAAATTAAGGACTTGATTAGCTGGTGCCAGCTCGAAAGAACGCTTAAGGCAGGCATCGATTAATTTTTTCCGCTGAAAAGAGTAGGGCTCTTTAAATCTTAAGGAATTAACCTCACCCTGATAACTGGAAAAGGTATTAGCCAAAGTCCGAAGGGAAGTAGCAGAGTTAGTAATTAGACGAATTGCCGTCCAGAAACCGCTACTGCCAATTTTTAAAGTGATATTTTTAGCTTGGGGGTGGGGAAGAACTTTGCCTTCTTCGCCGGAGGGAATGCCTTTATTAATAAGTCCTTGGGCAAAGCCCTGCCAATTACCCGCTTGAGCGATTAATATTTGGTAAACTATAAAATCGTTGGGGGAAGATTTAGACATTGCTCCTAAAACGGAAGAAAGCAAATCAGTTTCTTTTAAGTCGCGAAAAGTTCGTAAGGGAAGATAAAAAGGGGAAGAAAGGACTAGTTGCCCGACCGAGGGGGTAAAATTAGGAAGATAACCGGCCAAGTAGTCTTTGGGCAAGAGAGTCATTACGCTTTCCGGGTATTGAGCGGAAACTTGGCTTTCCACATAATTTTGCCACTCTTTCGGGCAAGCAATTAAGAAATGAATTAGCTGATCGATGGAAACAATCTCAAAACCGATACTGACTGGCGGTTTAAGGGAGAAGAGCGGTTTTCGGGGAAGAGAAGAGAAAGAAGCGAACAGCTGAAGAGCGGCTTCGGGCGTTTTCTCACTGTTTTTTGGTAATCGGATTTCAATGAGGGAAAAAGGTAAGTCTTCTTTAATCATAGACTGCTGCCTCTTAATTGTAACACATTTTTACCTGATGCTTACGCTCTCCTTACGCCATTCGTATTTACGGTTGACTCCGATTGCTTAGCCTAAGACTTAAGAGACTTTGGTACTTTCATCCGGGTAAAAGCGCCTAGAGGTGGAATTATCAAAGAGTTCTTTGAAAAAGGCATATCACATCAGAAGAGGTGAGGTGAGCTATGGGAGAGGGGAGATCGGCAGGAAATACCTCCGGGCGGTCGGAAGTCGATCCGCCGAGAGAGCCGAAAGGCAATCGGCCGAAAAATAACGATCGATGGGGAGCGGGCTTCTTGCGCCTTCTCGCCATCCTCTTGAGCGTGGTTGCGGCAATCTTGTTGATACTCGCGATTTACTTTGCTTTGCGACCAAGGCCCGTCCGGGTAGTTGAACGGGTAATCACGGCAACTCCCTTTCCGACACTCTTGCCACAGGTAGTTCCACCAACCAGGGTGACCAGTGGCCCCGCTGCCACGAACACGCCGACCTCTATTTTTGCTACCCCCACCCCGTTGCCAAATCCCCCGACGACCCCTCTTCCTCGTCAGCCAACCGTTGAAGTAGAGACGTGCCAGAAGGGGGGTGTAGCTTGGCATAACCCTAACCAGCCCGGCGGCGAGCTTTTTGGAGAGACTACCTTAGGTGATGCCGATGAAGACTGCTGGCTGGTAGGGCAAATCTGGACCGATCGGGCAGGGACCGCTGAGGTTTGGATTTTTGCCATTGCTCCGGGAACGACGGTTACCTTCACTGACTATCGGGGGGGCATTGCTTGGTTTTTCGCGGGTGAAAGGTCGGTGGTGGAGGCTGATTTGGGAAAGCAGGAAAGAGAGTTAAGAACGAGGGATCCCCAGGCGGAAATAACCAAGGTGTTCTTGCCTGACGAAGCCAATCGTTGCTGGCTGGTAGTGGCCGCCACTTCTTAATAGGAGGATATGCCGTGAAGTCTAGGGAGAGGGAAACTACCGAGTTCTGCTAAAAATCGCTCAGATCTCAACTAAAACAGACAAAGTAGCGGTACCTCTCCCAAAATTCTTCTTACTAAACTCTTACTTCCTTTTTATCAAAGATTGCTTGATTACTCGCTAGACTACTTTTCATAGAGATTCAATTATTCTCACCATTTATTTTTTTATTCCCTTTATGTTTTTGCGAGTTTTTTTAAAGAACATTACCTTAATTTTAGAGAAAGCTTTTTTGCCGCTTCTTTAAGCGGGAGTGAGGCAGGAGCGAGTTCTTTTACATTCGGTTGTCCTTATCGTCGGTAAAACTGAAGGGGCATTGGCCCTGAAGGAAGGCGAGAGAAAATGGCTACTGCTAGGAAAGGAAGAGTAGAAGTGTCCATGAGAAGGCCGCCATTCCCGGTGAGGGATGAACCAGGAGAGGGAGAGTCGACAGACTACAAGGAACGGCTGAAGAAAAACGGTGGGTGGCTGGCGATAGTGGGTTTTCTCCTCTTGGCTACCCTCGCGCTTTTCTTTATGACTATCTCCGGTCGTCGCCAGGTGGTGGCAATCGAGCAGGAACGGCGCTTGTTGATGCAAACAGCGACTTTGGCGGTGAAGGTTCTTCCCAGTCCAGGATCCCTTCTGCCCGGAGGAACCGCATCGCCGGTAGTGACTTCAACGATCAGTGCCCAGGGAACACCGACGGTTGTCAATCTGGCGGCCGAGGAGGCACACCCGGTCTCTTCCGGTCAATTCCCTGGCGAGACGAAAGGGCCGGCAATTGTCCAATGGTGGGACGGTAACCACGAATGCGGCATTTTTCGTCTCCCTGAGGGAGAAACCTTCCGTTATGACGGGATGGGGACTTGGTGGCAGTTCGCTTCCGAAGCCGCAGTGGACAGCCGCTATCCCTCTCACCGGACGGAATACTTCGATAGCAATCAGGACTGCAATGAAGGCAAGCCGGAGGAATAGGATGACCGATGTTCGGGAGGGGCAGGAAGGAGAGTTTGGATAGCCAGGGGGCGCCAGCTTAACTTCTTGCCTCTCCCAGAAATTTATTTTTAGGCCGGTTTGGCAATTACCAGCAGTCTTTTTTGGCTGGTTCCCGGTGGCCAGCAAGTTTGGAGAACCAGCTGTTCTTCTTTTTCTTGATTAGTTAGCCATTTGGTGTCGTCAGCGGCGGTGACAAAACGCTCAGTGACCCGATAAACATATTTTTGGCCGGCGAAAAAAATAATAATTTCATCCTCTTTGCGAAGTTCTTTTAAAAGGTAGAAGACGGCATTGTAACGGGCAATGTTGATGGGCGAATTCGTCGAGTGGGCAAAAAGGTAAATGGTGCCTTTATGGCCGGGAAATTTGGTTCCTGAGGCGTGAGCAACGCCTTCTTTGAGAGCGTTCTTGTATTCCCTCTCATCCGCGGGATTAACATTAGGGATAATTTTTGCTTTAGCGTCAATCTTGGGGATAACAATGGAAAAGTCGGGACTCACGCCGTAGTTACGCGCTTCTTCCGCTGCTTGCTGGCGCTGTTCTTTTAAGGCGGGATTCGAAGGCCCTTCCTTTTGAGAGGCAAAAGGCTTTTGAGTAAGCCGATAACCGACTTCCTGAATTACTATTGGCCCGGCCACTACCACTGAGATTAAGAAAGATAGCAATATTAAAATGTAACCGCTTAAGCGAAAGGCTCGCTTGCTGGTTGACCGAGCTTGCCGCCAAAGGACCATGAGCGGTTGCCTCAAAGTGGGGGTAGTTTTTTCCGTTAATGGCTGAGCGTCGTAAAGGATTATTTCCATTTGCGATTTTCAAGGTAAGGCGTTTAAGTAAATAAATGCAAGCAGATGAAAGTCTGTTTTGCTTGACAACTTTTGCTATCTCTCTTCATAATGCGGGGGGAAAATTTTGGAACGGGTTTATCAAGCTCAAGACTCAGTAAAGATTAAAGAATGAAAAAAATTGTTTTTCTGGCCGCTTCCTTTTTAGCTTGCTTTTGGCTAATGGCCGACGCGCAAGCGGCGGTTCGCTGCGAGCAACAATACGGAGGGGAGGTTTGTATTAAAACCGGTGAACTGCAAATAAACAAAGTTGTCCTTGATCCGGTAAACCAGCGATTTGTCGATAATTTGGATATTACTGATCATAAATTCGCTCCGGGAGAAGAAGTCGTTTTTCAATTGCGAATTAAAAATGTGGGCGACGCTACTTTAGATAAAGTAACCGTTTCTGATACTTTGCCATTCTTCTTGCGCCTTAGTTCAGGCAGTCTTTCTTTTGAAATTACCGACTTGACCTCGGGGGAAACTGAAGAAAGAGAAATCAAAGCTCGGGTAGTGGAAGAAGGAAATTTACCTCAAAATCAAAATGTAGTTTGTGATGTTAATATTGCCGAAGCGCAAGCGGGGGATCGACACGATAAGGATACCGCCAAAGTTTGTGCGGCCAAGAAAGTGGCGGCAGTGACGGTTCTTCCCCCCACCGGTTTTTCCGGTTTAACACTTTCATTAGTTTTATCGGCAGTAACGGCGATGATGGGGGTTGTCTTGGCGGTTTTTAATCGACGCTAAGCCTTCTTACCTTTCTCTTACTTTTTTATTACCCCCTTTTGGTTTCCGCCCTTTAAACTCATTTCCATAGAGTTTGGTGTTGGTCAAGATTCTTTTTAGGCAGGAATCTCCTGACCCATCAAAAGCTCTTTGACAATGGCATACCGAAAGGAGAAAAAGATGAAAAGGGCCGTCTTCTTACTGGTGCTGGCGATTCTGTTGGTCTGGGTTGCTAGTCTTCGCTCCGATGTTCAAGCACGGGTAGAGGAATTGGCGCAGGCCAGTGAACTGGCGGCCCCAGTGAGCCTTGCTCAGCCAGTCGTGGCCAGCGTCGTCGCCCCGGTCGTCTCGGTTAAGGTAGTCCCGGCTGTGGCTGCGGGTGGGGGGGTAACACCGGTACCTCCGCCTCAACCTGTTGGCGGTGGTCCCACTCCGGCTCCGGCGGCACCCGCTCCCTGTCCCTGCTGCGGGATTATCTGGCACGCTGATAACCAGGAGTTTGGCGAGACTTACGGCGAGTCGCCGATTGGTGGTCTCTCCGAAATCTGTTGGATTGTCGGTCAAGTTTGGACGGAGATGGCCTTTGAGGAGACGGTAGTTCCAGAACGATGGACCTTCGCCATTCGGCCAGGAACGGTCGTTTGGATTCGCGGTCATCGCGGCGGAACCGCTTGGCTCTTCGCTGGAGATGAAGCAGCCGTGCGAGAGAACATCCAGTTGCAAGCCGAGCAGCTTCGAATTCGCGACGGCGAAATGCAGACAGGGATTGTGGTGCTGCCCGATCAAGTCTCCGCTTTCCGTCTCGTGGTTCGGGTTCAGACGTCCTCGGCCGGCAACACCTCTAGCAATCCCGGCTCGAGCGATTCTGACTTGGCTCTTTCGTCACTCGTCACTGTCAGCCAACCCGTTGGTCAAAGTTCGGCAGAAGTCGAAGGTCCGGCGATTGTGGAAACGACAACCAAAGACGGCAAAGCCTTGCTGGTCAAGCTGAACAGCGGCCAAACCTACTCCTGGGATGGTCGAGGAACATCCTTTCCCTTCCCTAGCCAAACCGCTTTGGATGAGCGCTGGTCGGCCCATCAAGCCGAGTTCCATCGTAAATACTCGGAGGGCCAGGAGGTGGAAATCTAGCGGTTGCGGTATGTCTACGGTTACTTACTGGGGAGAGAGCCTCTTGAAGCTTTCGTTTAGCCAAAGACTCTCTCCCCTCAACTTTTGCCCAGCAGGGAACTGGTGGGTAGCAGTTGAGAGAAAAATGAAAATAAACAATTCGTCCCGGCCGTTGGTAACGGTGTTAATGACCGCTTATAATACTGAGCGGTTTATTGATTTGGCCATCAAGAGTCTTCTTAAACAGACTTATCGCCAGCTGGAAATTATTGTCGTTGACGATGGCTCTACTGATAAAACGGCCGCCAAAGCGGTGAGGCGGGCAAAGAGAGATGGGCGACTAACGCTTTTTTCTTTGCCCCGCAATTGTGGTCCCAGTCTGGCTTCCAATTTTGGTTTGGAAAGAAGTCGGGGGCAGTTCTTGGCCCGAATGGATGCCGACGATATTGCCTTTCCTGACCGGATTGAAAAGCAAGTAAGTTTTTTAGATCACCATCCCGAGGTGGTAATAGTAGGCGGTCAGTGCCTTTTGATTAATGAAGAAGGAGAAATTATTGGCGAAAAAAGGTTTCCGACTGACCACCGGGTGATTTATCGTTCGCTTTTTCAAATGAACCCGATTCAGCATCCGGCCTGTATGATTAATCGCCGTCTTTTGCCCCAAGGAAAAATTTTTTATCATAATCACTCTGTCTTGGCTCATGATTTGGAACTGGTTTTTGAGCTGGCTCAATATGGACAATTAGCTAATCTTGATGAGCCGGTTTTGTATTATCGTCAAAGCGCCAACTCTTTATCGTTAAGAAATCCCAAGGAGACCTTCCGGGCAACTTTTTCTATTCGCAATAAAGCCTTAAAAGCTTATCATTACCACCCCAGTGGGAGGGGATGGCTTTCTCATTTTGGCCAGGCTTTAGCCGTGGCGCTTTTGCCCAAAGGGTTAATTTATCCGCTTTTTTGCCGAATGCGATTTAGAGGGGTGAAAATGTCCCAAAAGGGAGTGGCGGCGGGCTGGCGGAATATTTTTAATGGGGCGTTATTACGGGAAATTCCAGAGTAATGATAAAACTGGGTCATTGGCTTAAGGAAAAAATAGAGTGGCCGACGATACTTATCACCGTCATTGTTCTCCTCGTGGCCGGTTTAAATTATCAACCGGGCACTTTTTTATCTGGTTGGGATAATTTGCACCCGGAATTTAACTTCGCCGTTAATTTACGCCGTTTATTTTTTTCTGCTTGGCAAGAGTACCAAGGTTTAGGATTGCTTCCCGGCATGGGACACGCCGCCGACTTATTTCGTCAACTTTTTTTAAGAAGCCTCGCTTTTTTCTTGCCCATTGCCTTTATGCGCTATTTTTTCCACTTTTTAATGCTTCTCTTGGGGCCATTAGGCCTTTATTTCCTATTGAAAAATTTTGTTTTAGCTCAGGAGAATGACTCTTGGCAAAGAAAGAGGGGCGCGCTAGTAGCCAGCTTCTTTTATCTTTTTAACCTGGCGACCCTGCAGCTTTTTTTTGTTCCCTACGAGGCCTTTTCCCTTCATTTCGCTTTTCTTCCTTGGTTATTCTTGGTGGTTCTAAAGTTCTTGGAAAAACCGACCAAAAAACATCTTTTTTGGCTGGTGGCGGTTAATCTTTTGGCGGTGGCTCAAGGCTATGTCGCGACCTTTCTTTTGGTCTACCTGACGAGCCTATCTTTGACCCTTATCTTATTTTGGTGGCGCCAAAAAGGGAGTTGGCGAAGAATCCTTTTGATTTACCTGTTAACTTTTATGCTCAACGCTTTTTGGTTGCTGCCGAACCTTTACTTTGTCCTGACCAATGTTAAAGTGACTTTCAAGTCAAAAATTAATTTGATGTCCACCGAGGAGAACTATTTACGCAATAAAAAGTACGGCAATTTAGAGAATGTCGCCTTGCTTAAGGGCTTTTGGTTTGACAATATCGAACCAAATCAAGAAAACCAATTTCAACCGATGATGGGTGCTTGGGAAGAGTATCTGCAAAAACCGCCGGTAAAGGCGCTGGGTTATTTTCTTTTTCTGATGGCTTTGGGGGGGACAGTAGCGGCCTTTAAGAAAAAGCATCGGGCAGCGTTGTTTTTACCGGTTTTTTTATTCGGGTTTTTAATGCTCCTTAATGATACCCCTTTTCTTTCCTTACCGGCCGCCATTTTTTATCGTCTGCCGCTTTTTTCCCAGCTCTTTCGCTTTGCTTTTACTAAGTTCAGTCCGATATCGGCTTTTGGTTTAGCGATTTTTTATGGTATCAGTCTGGCCATGGCCGGGAGTTTTAAGCTTGAGGGATGGCGAGGGAGGCTTTACCGAGAGATGCTTTGTTTATTTTTCTTAATCTTGCCGTTGATTTTTGTTTGGCCGGTTTTCCAGGGGCAGCTTTTCTATGCGAAGGAAAAGGTGGTCTTCCCTCCGGAGTATTTCCAACTTTTTGACTTTTTTCGAAAACAAGGAGAAAGTGGCCGAATTGCTAATTTTCCCCAGACAAATTTTTGGGGGTGGAGTTTCTATCATTGGCCGGGAGGCGATTATAGCGGTTCCGGCTTTATTTGGTATGGCATAGAACAGCCAATTTTGGACCGCGCTTTTGACCCTTGGGGGGGAGCAAACGAAAATTATTATTGGGAAATTTCTTATGCTTTGTTTTCTAAAAATCAACCACTTTTTGAAAAGGTTTTAGAGAAATATCAAGTAAGCTGGATTTTAATTGATGAAAACAATGTCAATAGCTCCAGTTGGCGGGCCGCTGGGTGGGAAGAGCTAACGGCCTTTTTGGACTCTCCCAAATTTAACCTCACCGCCAACTTCGGCAAAATTAAAGTTTATCGGGTGGAGAAAAATCCGCCCGCCGGCTTCGTTTATTGGGCCAAAAGTCTTCCCACGGTTAATCCTCCTTATGAGTGGGGCAATTTTGATCAAGCATTTTGGGAACAAGGCCATTACTTAAGCTCATCTGTTTTAGAGCGGGTCGATTATTATTATCCTTTCCGAACGCTTTTTAGTGGCCGGGATACTAACGAGCAGGATTTCGGAATTGAGGAGGGAGAAAATAATTTTGTCTTTCGCCAAAAGCTGCCTTCGGCGGTGACTAATTATTTTTTACACCTGCCTTCTTTTAGCGGTCAGGAGCTGGTTTGGGTTGACCCAAACGACTTAAGTAAAACCCGGATTCTCATTCCCCAAGTGCGAGATTACGGCAGTGAACTGGTGGTCTTTATTCCCAAAGTTAACGGCTATTTTAGCGCCGCGATTGAGGTTGCCCGGGCTCTTAACCCTTTGACGATTAGGAACTGCAGCCAGGCCAAAAGCGGTCAAGTGGCGAGTGAAATTGTTTCTCAAGGGGGAAAGGAAATCTTGCGCTTGAGTGCCCAAGATGCCAATAATTGCAGTGCGTCGTTTCTTTTGCCTGAATTGCCTCATAAATTCGGTTACCTGCTAACGATTCAAAGCCGTTATTTATCCGGCCGAAGCTTGCTTTTTTGGCTGGAAAATTTAACTAACCAGAAAGTAGATTTAGAGCTTTATCTAGACAAAAAAACGGCGACTACTTACTTAATTCAACCGCCAATGGCTCAAGATGGGCTGGGTTACTCTTTGCATTTTGATAATATTGCCATCGGCCGGCAAAAGACAGTTAACGATTTGCAAGCGGTGAAGGTTAACCCCATCCCTTATGGTTTTTTGACGGGCCTATGTTTAACGCGGCAAAAACTGCCGGTTTCCACCGCCGCCCTAACACCGCTTTCGGCCGCTCATCCCAACCCGACTTTGTATGAAGTCTCCCAGCCGGTAACAGAAGGCACGCTCGTTCTTTCTCAAGCCTATCATTCCGGTTGGCACGCCTACTTACTAGACGCTAAGCGCTCGCCGCTAAGCGCTCTTCTGGCGCCAGTTTTGGGTCAGGAAATTAGAAACCATGTTTTGGTTAATAATTGGGAAAACGGATGGAGATTGGATAGTCTGCAGGAATCAGGAATTAGTGAACAGTCAAGAGTATTTTTAATCTTCTTACCCCAGTATTTGGAATATTTGGGGTTTGTCTTGTTAGGGGTAGCTTTAATCTGGATGCTTGCTTTTGTTCGGCTCAACAGAGACCCTTTAGAGAACTTTTAATTCGTATTATCATTACAAAAGACTTACAGAAATCAGTAAAAACAGCCCTATAGTCTTGACAGATTAAGCTTCTTGTGTTATTGTTCTGCCGGCCACATAGAGTAACTTAGATTATTGTTGACAAGTCAGGAATTACTATTTATGCTAAAGGTAAGCAATTCTATACCCAAAATACTTTACAATTCCAATCCAAAGATAGCATTTTGGGTTCAAAATCAGATTACATAACAAGTTGTAAACTCGAGCAAGATGAGTTTGTATAAATTACAAGGAGTAAGATGGTAGAAACAGGCGATATTGGAGAACGTGAACCTGCGGTTGTTCAGGAGCAAAGGGTGGTTGGTTGGGGGGAAGTTCTTGATGCGGAGCGGTCGAGAATAAATGAACTGGTGGGTTCTTCGGGAGAGGCCGTTCAAGGCGGTCCCAGAAGTTTAACCCAGGATAAGGAAGAAGCATTGGGAACTATTTCAGGAATAAGAGAACAAATAGCCAAAGGCGGTAGTTCTTATTTGGGCAAAGAGCTTGCAGACGAAGAGAGGCGACTCCAGGCGGTTGAGGCTAGAATTTCATCCGCTGAAGGAAGCTTGGCAACTCTTGACCGTTTTCAAAGATATTTTGAGGAAACTCCAAAGCTAATTGCTCAGAGAAACGAAATCGAAGAGGCGATTTCTGGATTAAAAGAACAGATAGAGGTAAAAGGAGGAATCGAAAACGCCGGTCCGTTAAGAGAAGAATTAAGAAATGAAGTTGCTTGGCTATCTCGAACCAATGCGGAGGTAAATGCCTTAGAAGACAATTTGCCAAGAGAATCTCGGGAAGTTCTTGAGGCAAATCAGAGAGAAGCGGAAGAGACAATTAAAGAGGTTGAAGAGCAGATTGGAAAAGGTGGAAGTTCTCACCTGCAAAAAGAATTGGCCAAAGAACAAAGACGTCTAGACGAAATTAATGGGAAATTGGAACTTTTAGGCGGAAGAGATAAAAGCATTGTTGAAGAGAAATCCGTACAAGATGTCTCTAGTCCTACCGAAATCAATCCAGAAGTAATTGGACAATTAATAAAGATTGCTAAGGGAGGAGTGGCCGGGTTTTCTGCTAACCAGAAAACAGTCAGTGGAGGCCAGGTTACCGGAAACAATGTTCTAAATGCAGAAGAAGCCGTTGATGTGGTAGGAAATCGGGGGGCAGCCTCAGAGCCAATTGAGCCAGTAATCAGCGCATCACCTCAACCAGTTGTCGCAGGAGGACTTCAGGAAGATCAGCCGAGCGGTCCTGTTGTTGAGGGAACGGCGGCTGTTTTACAAGGAGTCGGAATTAGCACAGAAACTGGAGTTGGCCAGGCCGAGGGAGCTCCTCTGACTGCGGAAAGTCAAAAAAAAATAGGAAGGCTCCGTCGTCTTTTAGGCAAGGCAGTCGCTGATTGGTGGAAAAGCCTTCCTCCTCCAGGAAGAAATAAGGGTGATTGGGCGGCTTGGGGGTTGGGTGTTGCTGCCGGTTTTGTTGAGTCGATGTTTGTCAGTGACGTCGTCCCGGGAATGGCGGCAGTTAAAGGCATTGCCAATGTTGCTTTGATCAATTCGGTTAACTTGGGGCTTAAAGCCGCATTTACCAGCGAATCGCAAAAATTAATTACTCAAATTGAACAGGCGCAAGATAACACTGGGCGCCAGGCTTTGATAGACAAAATGACTGAACGGGGAAAGAAATATGGCAGAGCAGCAGGTTATCTTAGCGACTTTGCTTCAGGTTTGGCTGTCGGCTCAATTGTCCATGCGGCTTATCAAATCTTGTCGCCGGCGGTGGAAGCGGCAATTCATGCGGTTAGACCGCCGATCGGAGCCACAACTGGAATACCAGTTACTCCAGTTCCCACTGGACCCGAGCATGTTACCAGCGTTCCTAAGATAGAGATGCCAGATATAAGAGCGGCTACTTCTGTCGCCACCCAGGGGACAAGAGAAGCAGGAGCCGACCTCTTTGCTCAAAAAATTAGGATTCCCGGAGGAAGTTGGTTCTGGAAAGAGGCAGAAGGGCCGGTGGGTAGGTGGATGGAGCAAAATGGCATTGAAGGCTGGATTAATCCGGAAAATGGAGTGACTGCCAGACAGTCATTGGTTGGCTCAATGATCAAGATGCTCCGCCAGAATGGTGTCGAAATTGATATCGTTCAACCGGGGACAGAATTTGATCTAGGCAAACTTTTGACCCCGGTTCAACAAGAGACTCTTGTCAAAATTGCCAACACCCGAAGCGTTGCCGACTACGTTTCATATTATAGCCAGCTAACTCCTTAAGGAGGAATATGAATACAAAACTTGAAGAGGTGGTAGCAGTTCTTAAGAACGAGAGACACACCGAAGAACAAATAGAGCAGATTCTTGCTGAAATTTCAAAAGCGGCGGCGGTTAAGTTCAACGCCGAAATGATGGCCAATTTAACGGAAGAGGATTTGGCGGCGATTGATAAGTGTACTGTGCCAGAAGAGGCAAACTTAATGATCCGGGAGATTTTCGCCAAAAGGAGCGGAAAAAATGCCGATACGGTAATGGATGAGATAATGACAACTTTTGCCGAAGGCTTTTTGAATAAATATTACGAAGAAAAAAACAAAGCTACCCAGTAATTCTTTAACTCTTTCTTTATACCGGCGAAACCTTATCGTCGCGATGGACATAAGACTTTCAAGGGGTTATACTTACTCTCATGACTTTGATCGTCTTCGTCTTAATTCTTTCCATTTTGGTTTTTGTTCATGAGCTGGGCCATTTTTTGGCGGCTAAAAAAGCCGGGATTTTGGTCGAAGAATTTGGCTTTGGTTTGCCGCCGCGGATTTGGGGGAAAAAGGTAGGGGAAACAATTTACTCAATTAATGCACTTCCTATCGGTGGTTTCGTGAAATTGTATGGGGAGGATGGCCCCACTTCGTCTGCCGAGGAGCAGACTTCGAGGGGTAGAGCTTATTTTGAAAAGTCTTTGCTTCAAAGACTTTCGGTGCTTTTGGCCGGGGTAAGTATGAACCTGCTTTTGGCAATTGCCGCTTTTTCGATTCTTTATTTTGTTTATGGTATTCCTACCGAAACAGGGAAAATTAAAGTTGTCGGCATTGCCAGAAACTCGCCGGCGGAAATGGCACGATTAAAACTTGATGACTGGGTAATTGCTCTTGACGGCCAAAAAATTAGCCAGACAGAGGAGTTTGTGCGACTATCTAAAGAGAAAGCTGGGAAGACAGTTCGGCTGGAAATTCAGCGCGAGAAGGATAATCCTTGTCAAGAGAGCCAGCAAGTCTTGGGAGGGATGGCTTCAACAGAAGCAACGATCACCTGTAAAGACGGGAATTTACTGGTGTCCTTAATTCCTCGGGAAAATCCGCCGGAGGGAGAGGGCCCTCTGGGAGTGGCGATCTCCGATACGGAAATGAAAAAATATCCTTGGTGGCAGATGCCTTTTTTGGGGGCTCGGGAAGGCTTTAAAGAATCGCTTTCTTGGGGCGGGATGATTCTAGGGGGACTAAAAAATACGGTAGTGACTTTGGTCGCGAAAGGTCAAGTCCCGAAAGACATTGCCGGGCCGGTAGGGATTTTCCAAATTACCAGCGAGGCGACTAAAAATGGGGCCCTGGCGGTTTTGCAATTTCTAGGGATTTTATCCGTCAATTTGGCCATTATTAATATTCTTCCTTTACCGGCGCTGGACGGCGGACGGTTAATTTTCTTGGGTTATGAAGCGGTGACCAAAAAGAAGGCCAATCCTAAAGTGGAGTCTTGGGTCAATACCGCCGGCATGGCTTTTTTATTGGCCCTGATGCTTCTTATTACCGTCAACGACATCTTGCGCTTGGTTCGCCGCTAACCCATAGCTTTTGTGGTAAAATAGCATTGTGATTATTAATCCTTCGACAAGCTCAGGACTGTGCCCTAAAGCAGCCGAAATTTTATCCGAAATTAAAAAGGCTAAGAAGATTCTCTTGGCCCTTCATGTTTCTCCGGATCCTGACAGTGCCGCTTCGGTTTTGGCCATGGATTTGGTTCTTCGTCGGTTAGGGAAGAAAACAACCATTATTTCTTATAGCCAAATTCCACCTAGACTGCTTGATTGGCCAGAAATTGGTAAAGTGGAGTCTGGGGATTTTGCTCGGCTTGATTTGAAGCAATTTGACCTTTTTATTGCCTTGGATATGGCAGCCAAAAAAATGGTTACTCGCAGTGCTTTTCCTAGCAAATTGCCGCGGCAATTTAAGATTATTAATATTGACCATCATTTTTCCAACACCCGGTTCGGCCGGATTAATTTGGTGGCGCTAATTAGCTCAACCACCGAGATTCTTTATCATCTTTTTGAGCTTTGGCAAATTAAAGTTGACCGGAAGCTCTCGGAATTACTTTTCCGGGGGATTTTTGCTGATACTGGCTGTTTTCAGTATGCGAACACTTCGGTTACCACTCTCCGGGTGGCTGCTGACCTAATTGAGAAAGGCGCTTCTTTAGATAATTGTGTTTTGCGAGATTTTCGTTCCTACAGTTTGAAGACTTTAAAGTATTGGGGCAAGATTTTGGAGAATTTACAATTAGATGAAAGCAGAAAATTTGCCTGGTCAAAAATAAGCCGGGAGGAATGCGAAGAGCTAGGTGTTTACTCAACGGAAATTGAAGGCGCGGCCAGTCTCTTTGCCCCTATTATTTTAGGGACAGAATTTGGTATAATTCTTAACGAAGAGTCAGAAAATCTAACTCGCGGGAGTTTGCGCTCTCGAGATAATTTTGATGTTTCCAAGATTGCCGTTGAATTAAGTGGCGGCGGACATAAGCAAGCGGCCGGATTTTCTCTAAAAATGCCGCTTGAGGAAGCCGAAAAAAGAGTTTTAGAAACAGCAAGGAAGTACATTCGGCAAGAAACGTGAGTTTTTTAAAAAGATTACTAATTAATTTTTGCGGCGATCCGTTCGAAGATCGCAAAAATAACAAATTTGGAAAGTTTTTGAAAGAAAACCATAGGTTTCCTTTCATGAGGGAGGGGGTGTGTTTTTAAATCATTATGGCTACCATTGTCAAAAAGCAACCGGGTCAAACCGAAGATCAGCTTATTGCTCAATTTCGCAAAAAAGTTTTGGCCGACGATATTTTGGGGGAGCTGAAAAAACGAGAGTTTTACATTAAGCCCTCCCGCGCCAAGTACGAGAAAATGAAAAGAATAAAAAAGGGGCGAAAGTAATTCTGATGTTAAGACAGGAAATTGAGCGGGGAATAAAAGAAGCCTTAAAAAGCGGCGAGGCTCTTCGTTTGTCGGCTTTAAGGCTTTTTTTGGCGGCGATTCAGAACGAAGAGATTGCCAAGCAAGAGCCGTTAAGCGATGAAGAAGTAATGGCGATTGCCCAGCGGTTAATTAAGCAAAGACGAGAATCAATTGCCGCTTTTGAAAAAGGAGGGCGAGAAGAATTAGCCGCAAAAGAGAGAGTAGAACTGCAAGTTTTGAGCAACTTTCTTCCCCAGCAGCTTTCAGAAGATGAGATTCGAAAAATTGTCGAAGAAGTGAGGAGCAATTTGCCCGAAACCGATCAAAACAACTTCGGTAAAGTAATGGGGATGGCAATGGCGAGATTAAAAGGCAAAGCAGAGGGAAACACGGTTAGTCGGGTGGTTAAAGAAGTTCTTGGTTAACATTGCTTCATTGCTTCATGGTTTTGTTGCTTGATCTTGGAAAGGTGGGGAAAGAACAATTGAACAAGAAACAATCTCTTAAAAAATGACTGATATACTTTGTTAGTAAAAATTTATAGTTGACACCCAACCATGAATTTCGTTTTAATCTCTTCAGAGTCGCGTTATCCGGTGAGCCGCCCTCGGATTAAAAAGACGGTTCTGAATTACCTTAAAAGTTTAGCGATTGAAGACGCGGAGATTTCAGTTGCCATCGTTGGTTCGCGAAAAATTCGGAGTTTGAACCGGAAATGGCGCAACTTGGACGAACCGACGACGGTTTTAACCTTTGCTCTTGAAGAGCCGCGCGATATTAGCGGAATATTGCGAATTGGAGACATTGTTATTTCTTATCCGGAAGCGCGGTTAATTGCTCAAGAGGATAATTTGTCCATGGATGAGGCGATTGACAAGCTTCTTATTCATGGCTTAAGTAATTTATTGGGTAAACATCAAAGTGACGACTCTATATCTCAAATACCGGCCTCAGAGTTTCCAGGAACTGGACAGTAGCGCTGTTAGAGAGGAACTGATTAAGATTTTCCGCTCCAGCCAGTTTCCTCATGCCTTTTTATTCACTGGCCCCCGGGGGATTGGTAAAACTTCAGCGGCCAGAATTGTGGCGAAAGCAGTGAACTGTGAGAAGGTATCAAAGGTATCAGAAGCATCAAAAGTATCACAGGGAGAGAAGACCTTTGAGCCGTGTAACCAGTGCGATTCTTGTATTTCGATAACCAACGGAACAAATATTGATGTTTTAGAGATTGATGCCGCCAGTAACCGGGGAATTGACGATATTAAAGAACTGCGGGAAAAAATTAGGCTGGCGCCGGCGAGGGCAAAATATAAGGTCTATATTATTGATGAAGTCCATATGCTAACGACCGAAGCCTTTAACGCTCTTTTAAAGACTTTGGAAGAACCGCCGGCTCACGCTCTTTTTATTATTTGCACTACTGATCCGGAGAAACTCCCCAAAACGATTGTTTCCCGTTGTCAGCAGATAAATTTTAAACGGGCAAACCGGCCGGAAATCGTCGAGAGATTAAAAAAGATATGCGAGGAGGAGAAATTGGACTATGAAGAAAAGGCTTTGGCGACGATTGCCAAACTCGCGGACGGGAGTTTTCGTGACGCTATTAAGATTTTGGAAAGAGCGGCGCTGGCCGGTAAGATAACTGAGGAGGAAGTCAAAAATACTGCCGGCATTTTAGCCGAATTTAAAGTTGAAGAATTCTTGAAATTATTAGAAGAAGGGGGGATTAAAGAAGCCCTCCTTTGGCTGGGCCGAGCAACCGAACAAGGAGCCAATTTAAAAATCCTAACGGAAGAATTGCTGGAGAAATTAAGAGCTTTGCTTTTGGCGGATTTTGGGGTCGATGATGAAGGAGAAATGAAATTTAGTTTTAGCCGAGAAGAAATTCGCCAGCTTATCAGTCTTTTTAATACCGCTTATCAAGAGTTGCGTCAGGCAGTTATCCCTTCGTTGCCTTTGGAAATGGCAGTAGTTGAATGGTCTTCCCTGGCCAACCCGTCCGGCCGGGGCAGTCTCTCGGGGGATGAAAGTAATGATTCCCAGAGCAGGAATTCCCCGAAGGGAGCTTTGGCAAAGGCGGAAGAAAAACCTGATGGAGAAAGAATTCCCGCCAGTGCGGCTTCGCCCTTATTAACATTAGAGAGTGTTTTGGTTAAATGGCCGGAAATCTTGGGAAAAGTTAAACCTCTTAATCACTCGGTTCAAGCCTTTTTAAAAGCTTGCCGGCCGCTGGCAATTGATGGTGGTTTTCTAATGCTGGAAGTCTTTTATAAATTTCATAAAGATCAATTGGAGTCGGAAAAATGCCGCCGGATTTTTGAAAAAGTGGCCAGCGAGGTTTTAGGGGTGCCGATTAAGCTGAAATGCAGTTTAAGTGAGGCCTCACGGCCGGTAAAACCATTGCCGGTTTTGGATAATTTTCCATCGGAAGTCAATTTGGCTAAACCGGGAAAGACGATGAAAGTTGCAGAAGGGAAGGACGATGATATAATTAAGTTCGCCGAAGAAATTTTTAACAAGGAAGGAGAAACGGTTCAATGAATAATCCATTTAAATCTTTAGGAGATTTGAAAAAGATGCGGGATCAGGCCATGGCGATTCAAAAACAGCTTAGTCAGGAAAAAATTGAGCTTGATGAAGACGGGGTCCATATTGTCATTTCCGGTGACCAGAAAATTTTGGAATTTGAAATCCAGGGCATTAAAAACGATTTAATTAAAGATAAACTCAATAAAGCGATAAAACAGTCGCAAGAAACAGCGGCCAAAAAACTTCAAGAAATGTCCGGGGGACTTCAAGGGCTTTTAGGTGGAGAATAAGCTTTACTGTTTCGCTTTACTTCTATATTCACGAATCTTTATTATGCCCAATGCCTCGTCTACTTTTTCTTGTACAGAAGGATCAATAGTTGGAAATGGGGCAAATCCAGCACCACTTAGTGAAACACGAGAATAATCTTTGATATTGGGGAGTCTTCCGTTGGTAATGTATTTTTCTGTTAAGGCTTCGTCAAGTGCTCGCTGCAATTCTCTTTTAGTTTCCCCTGCCTGGGTTTTAACTTCCATTTCTGGACTTAGTGAGCTTCTCACTGAAATTATTCCCCGATTTTTAATTAATTCGATAGAAAAAACAGGGAAGGTTGTTTGTGAAGTATCTTCATCGCCATCTAAGTAATGCTCAATGTGTGTACTAACACCGCATATTTGGCCAGAGACAACGATGGAGGTAACCCTTTGTAGATCAGCTAATGAGGAAGGATTAACAACTTGATTTTCCCCCTCAAAGAGACTATAGGAAGCTTCTATTGGCGCTTCGGGCCAAATATGATCTCGGATATCATTTAAAATATTATCTAAACCCAGTCTTTCCCACGTATCAAATAGAGGTTTAACCTGTTCTCTGATCCATCTGATGAGAAAGTCCGTCTCTTCTTTTTCTTGAGTCTTTGAAAGTGATTGAGCAGATTCTTGTGCCGCGACTGCCTGTTCTTCTTTTGTTCTTTTGGCTCTTAGGAATCTTTCTAACCAACTCATAGAAAATATTTAGCAATATTTGTGAGCATTATAGCATATAAGTCAAAATTGCGAATGAGTGATTTTATAAGGAGAGACTTTGCAGAAATAAAACTGCAGGAAATGTCCGGGGGACTTCAAGGACTTTTAGGAGGAGAGTAAAGGCTTCCTTAATTCTTTAAGGAAACTCTTCAATTCCAGCTTCGTTTAGGGTAAAATAAGGCTTCAAATTCAGCCTTGATTAGAGTAAAATAGCTTGTTATGCAGATACCCAGAGCGATTAAGAATTTAACCGAAGCGTTTGAGAGACTGCCCGGCATTGGTCCGAAAACCGCCCAACGGTTGACTTTTTATTTGCTTCATGTTCCCCAGGCAATGCTGGATGATTTTGCGGCTGCTTTGGCCAATCTAAAGAAAAATACCGTTATGTGCTCTCTCTGTTTTAATGTGGCGGAAACTGACCCTTGCCCGCTTTGTGCTTCTCAAAACCGCGACCATGGAATTATTTGCGTGGTGGAGCAGCCCTTGGATGTCTTGGCTTTTGAGCGGGGAGGTCGCTTTAATGGCGTTTATCATGTACTTCATGGCGCTATCTCTCCTTTAAATAACATTGGTCCGGATGAGATTAAAATAAGAGAGTTAATTAGCCGGATCCACAGAAATCCGCTTGAAATCCGTGAAATCATTCTTGCCACTAATTCTAATATGGAAGGGGAGGCGACAGCAATGTTTATTGCGAAGGAACTTCGCGAGCTTATGGTTCATGGTTCAAAGTTCAAGATTACCCGGCTGGCCCATGGACTGCCAATTGGCGGGGATGTCGAGTATGCGGATGAGGTGACTTTGCAGCGGGCGCTGGAAGGAAGGAGAGACTACGGGGTATAATAGTTTCTAGATAAAATATGCCGAAACAAGTAGTTTCTGATGTTTTTGAAACCTTAGGCGGGGTGGCCCAGTCAACCGGCCAGCAAGCGGCGACTCAGGTTAAAAAAATGGGCGGCGATATTCTGGAGAGCTTGGGGGTTAAAACCTCCACCCCGGCTCCGGCTCAAGGTGATGGTAGCCAACCGACGACTACCCCTTCTCCGGAACAACTCCAGAAGATGAACGCCGAAGCCAAAGTGAAAGCCGCCGCCGGCTTACAAAAAGTTCAGGCAGACATAAAAGCGATTCAGGAAAAAAGGAAAAAAGAAATTCCTAAACAAGTTTCTGGTAAACCGGGATTTGATGAGGGGAAAATGGTGAAACAGCTGGAGACCGGGAAAAAGGAAAAAGAGGAGTTGCCGCCAATTGTAAGGAAGGAAAAAACCAAAATTGAAAGACTGCGTGGGGTCAGCGGCTAAGTCAGTAACCAGTAGTTAGTAGTGAGTAGTAAGTAAAGCCTACTCTGCTTCGGTTGGCTTCGAATGTGATATACTTTTTATATCCTATGGCAATCAGCCTATATAACACTTTGACTCGCAAAGTCGAGGAATTTGCACCGCTAAAGCCGCCAAAGGTAATGATGTATACCTGCGGGATGACGGTTTATGACCATACCACCATTGGCCACATGAGGACTTATACTAATACCGACTTTTTAAGAAGGACTCTAGAACATTTGGGCTACCAGGTTAAAATGGTCGAAAATGTGACCGATGTTGGTCATTTAACTTCAGATGCGGATGTCGGTGAAGATAAGCTTCAGCTTAAGGCAAATAAAGAGAGGAAAAGCGCTTGGGAAATTGCCAAAGAGTATGAAAAGGAATTTTTTGACACGCTGGATGCTCTTAATATTCAAAGACCGACAATCGTTGCCCGAGCGACCGAAAACATTAAAGAGATGATTGGGCTAATCTCCGATTTAGAGAAAAAAGGCTTTACTTATATTATCCCGGAGGACGGAGTTTATTTTGACACGGCTAAATTTCCTCATTACGGCCAACTGGCTGGTCTTAATAAAAAGAAAATTAAAGCCGGAGCGCGGGTAAAGGTAGTTGAAGGGAAAAAAAGCCCGACTGATTTTGCCTTATGGAAGTTTTCCCCACCGAATAAAGTTCGGGATATGGAATGGGAAAGTCCTTGGGGAAAAGGTTTTCCTGGTTGGCATATAGAGTGCTCGGTGATGTCAATGAAATTTTTGACTTCGGCGTTTGAGGGCGGATTTTATCATCCAGAGAAATTCGAAACCATTGATTTACATACCGGTGGAGAGGATCATCTGACTATTCATCACCCCAATGAAATTGCCCAAACCGAAGCCTCAACCGACAAGCAGTTTGCCCGATTTTGGTTTCACAACCGGTTTTTAATGGTCGAGGGTCAAAAGATGAGTAAGTCTTTGCATAATTTTTTTACGCTTGAAGACATTAAAGAAAGGGGTTTTCATCCTTTGGCGGCTCGCTATTTATTTGCCTCTGCCCATTATCGTCAAAGATTGAATTTTACTTGGCCAAGCCTGCAAGCAGCCCAGAGTGCTTTAAATAGGCTTTATGAATTAACGGCTAGTTTAAGGAGCAAGACGCTCCCGTTAAGCATGACAGGGTTAGACCCTGTCATGGTGTCGAGAGCCTGTAGTAATTGGCAGCGGCAGTTTGTTGAAGCCATTGGTGATGACCTGGGGATGCCGCAGGCCTTGGCAATGGTTTGGGAAATGATTAAAAGCGATCTTCCCGACGAGCAAAAATATGCTTTACTGGTAGATTGGGATAGGGTGCTCGGTCTAGGCCTCGCAAAGTTAAAAGTTAAAAGTGAAAAGTTAAAAGTTCCTGGGGAAGTAATGAGATTAATAGAGGAGAGGGAACAGTTGAGAAAAGAAAAGAAGTTTAGCGAGGCAGACAAAGTGAGGAAAGAGATTGAAGAGCGGGGGTGGATAATTGAAGATACAGCCAAGGGGTCAGTGTTGAAACCAAAGAAATAGAAATGAAAAAACCTGCCCAAATCTTCTTAATTATCTTTACCATCTTAATCTTGGCCAATCTTTTAGTTTTAGATTATTTTTGGTGGCAGGGAAGAAATAAAACCTTTTTTTCAGAAGGTCAACCAGAGGCAACCATTGATAAAGAGACTAGTGCTTGCGACTTGTCTTGCCAAAAAACGATTACCGAAAAAATTCAAGAAGAATTGGAAAAGATTTCTCCTTTGGCTGGCCAAAGCTCTTTACCCACTGTTTCCCCGCCAGCTTCCTGCGCCTTGCCAACAGCTAGCCCCCAAGCAAAAGTGGTCTATATTCCTCTAATTACTCAGGGCTCAACCGTGGAAACGACTTGGACCGAGATTACTGCTTCTGATTTTTACTTTGATTTGGCTGATTATCCTTCAGCTAAAGAAGTCAGGTTTGAAACGCATTTGCTCGCCCTTCATGGTTCAGCCAAAGTCTATACCCGGCTTTATGATGTGACTAACAAAAGGGGCGTGGATTATAGTGATTTAAGCACCCAAAATGATTCTTTTACTCGCTTGGAATCCTCTGGATTAAAAATTTGGCGAGGCAATAACAAATATACGGTTCAATTGCGTTCTGAGAATGGAACAGAAGTGCAATTAAAGGAAGCCAAGCTGAAAATTCTCTTCTAAGGGTTGACACTATTTTGACTTCTGTGTTAGGCTGAAGAAGGTTACGGATTAATTTTCTGGTTAAGGGAGGAGGTGAAAGTAATGGCAAAATGTGTTAGTTGTGGAGGAGAAGTGTCGGTAGTTGATGCCAACGGTCGTTGTCCTACTTGCGCCGCCACTAATCCAGTGACTCAGCCGCCGCCCGCGGCTAATCCTGTTCCCCAAGCTCCGGTTGGAGGAGGAACACCGGTGGCTAATGTGCCAACGGAAGCACCAGCGGCGCCGGCTGCGGAAGTCCCGGGAGGGACTCCGGGCGGTGAAAGTACGCCTCCGACCCCACCGCCGGCAGCCTAAATTGCCTTTGGCGGGCAAAGATTTTGACTTTAACCCCGTCATCTGGCGGGGTTCTTCTTTTAAATGTTACATTCAGCACTGAAACTCTTTGGCGGTTATGTTAGTTTAAAAATGAGCGCTTCAAAAAGTTTCCTAAGGCTAATTAAAGGCCCTCTTTCGCTTAAAGCTTCAGGGGGTGAGAAAGGAGGTGAAAACCAGTGTCCATTGCTGTTCGTATCGAGCTTGAACCGAAAGCGGCAGGGGACGGTAGTTGTCTCTGCCAAGCGGTTGTCGTTACTCTCGACGGGGTTGACCAGACCTTAGCGGTAATTAAACCGGAGGAATCAAAGACAGAGGAAACCTATAATAGCCAACCGACGGCGACTGTCTTACCGGCAGCAGAATCTGTTGAAGAAAAAGGGGAAGATGAAAAGACATAGGATTGTTTAGCCTGCCCCAAAAACCCCGCCATTAGCGGGGTTTTTGTTGTCTTTTTTTAAAGATGATAAAATGAGAACCGATGGCGCAGAGAAAATCGATGGTGGTTTTAGGTGGAGGAACGGGGAGTTTTACTGTTCTTTCCGGTTTGCGCGATTATCCGCTCGATTTATCGGCCGTTATCTCTATGGCCGATTCCGGTGGGTCCAACCGAATTTTACGCGATGAGTTTGGGATTCTCCCTACTTCTGATATTCGTCAAGCGCAAGTGGCTTTAGCTGACAATGAGGGTGAGCGGGAAATTTTTCGCCAACTTTTCGCTTATCGCTTTCACCAAGGAACGGGAATTGCCGGAATGACCTTTGGCAACTTGTTTATGGCGGCCTTGACAGACATTTTGGGTTCTCAACTGAAGGCGATTGAGAAAACCAGCAAAATTCTTCACATTAAAGGGAAAATTTTCCCGGCGACGTTGACTGATGTTCAGCTTTTGGCCCGTTATGAAAATGGTCATCAAGTTGTGGGAGAACATTATATTGATGAGCCGCGTCATGACGGCCGACTAAGGATTGTGGAAATTGAAACGATCCCCCGAGCTAAAGTTTATCGTCCGGCAGCAAAAAAAATTCAGGAGGCCGACTTAGTCGTTCTGGGCCCGGGAGATTTATATACGAGTATCGTTTGCAATTTGTTGGTGGAAGGGATTCCTCAGGCGTTAAAAAGAACGAAGGGGAAAGTAGTTTATGTTATGAATCTAATGAACCGTTATGGTCAAAGTTATCGATTTACGGCCAAAGATCATCTGGCGGTTTTGGAAAAGCACTTGGGTAAAGAGGCCATTGATTTGGTTTTAATTAACGAAAATCACCGTTTTCCTAAAGGGGTTTTAGAAAGATATCGGAAAGAGAATTCCTTTCCGGTGGAAGATAACCTGGGTGATGATCTCCGCGCAGTTCGGGTCGATCTGCTTTCTTCATTGGTTTTTGAGAAACCCAAAGCGGACAAGCTTCAACGCTCGATTATTCGCCATGACCCCGAAAAACTAGCCAAAGCTTTAGTGGCTTTAGTTGCTGCTTAAAATCCGGTCTGAGGAGTTTCCTGAAACGGAGAGGGTGAAAGAGTGGTGGTTATCGGGCGGGTAGGAGAGGGCAAACCCGTAAGGCCTTCTTCGGCTAAAGTCGGAGTCGCTTCTTCCGCCATTGGCGAAATTTCTTCCGTCGGGGTGGGGGTGGGAGTAGTTCCCGGCTGTTGATTGCGGCCAAGAGCGAAAAGGGAAAAGACCAGATAAATAATACCCAAAATGATTAGGGCAATTAGTATCCATTGCCAAAATGGCCGGCCTCCGCCTTGATTTTCTGCCATAAATTTTCCTCTGCTTTTGACTCTAGAGAAAAGAGGCAAGAAACTGACTAAAAGGAGGTAAAAGGAGGGTAAGAAAAATATTTTTAGGCTGATTTAAGTTTGCGTTAAGTATTTCTCAAACCATTCTCTGGCTAGCCGGGAAACTTCTTCCAATGCGCCCGGTTCTTCAAAAAGGTGAGTCGCCCCGGGAATAATGGCCAGTTTCTTTTTCGCAGGAATCTTTTCGTAAGCTTCTTGGTTCAGCTCGACCACCCCGACATCTTCACCGCCAACGATTAGTAAGGTGGGAGAAAGCACTTGGTCCAAAACTTTCCAAGCTAAATCTGCCCGCCCGCCCCGGGAAACTACCGCCGCAATTTCTTCACTGCCTAAAGTCGCCGCCGCCCTCAGCGCGGAAGCGGCGCCGGTACTCGCGCCAAAAAAACCAATCGCCAAATTAGCCAGGGCCGGTTCCCTTTGAACCCAATCAACCGCACTCATTAAGCGCTGAGTGAGCAAATTAATATTAAAACGGTTTTCATAAATTAAATCTTCCTCTTCGGTTAAAAGATCCAAAAGGAGGGTAGCGGTTTCGATTCGATTGAGAGTCCCGGCCACAAAATTATTCCGCGGACTAAAGCGCCCGCTCCCGCCGCCGTGAGAAAAAACCACTATCCCTCTGGCTTTCGGCGGCACCACTAAATTACCTTTAAGGGTAATGCCCTCCAGGGGGAGAGACACTAAATTTTTGGCCATTTAAGTTTATAAACGGTTAACGGCTTTTAATTCATGGATAACTTCTTCATCATTTACTTGAGGGAACTCTTCGTAATAGGCGCCAACCGCCCCGGCAAAATCCTCTGGGGTGTCCAGGACTACTACTTCATCTATCAATTGAGCCAATTCTTTTGCCGTATCTGCCGGAATTACCGGCACAGCCAAAATAATTTTCTGGGGCTGCTGTTCCCGTAAGTCGCTAATCGCCGCTTTAGTGGTTAGTCCGGTGGCCACGCCGTCGTCGGTCAAAATTGCGACTTTATCTTTAGCCGAGATTCCCCTTAAGGCCGGCCGGTAAAGATTGCGTCGGTGCTGAGCCGCCGTTTTTTGCCTTTCTATCTCAACGGAAAACCAGTTTTCATCGACAGTTGCGGCGTATTTTTCATTTTTAATTAAATGGCCACCTTCGGTCACTGCTGCGATTCCGAACTCCGGTTGCAGGGGGTGGCCGATTTTCCGGGCAATAATTACTTCCAGGGGCGTTTTTAGCTTTCGGGCAATAACGGCCCCGACAATCACTCCGCCACGGGGAAGGGCGTAAACGACGGTATCCTTATCGGTATAAGCGAGTAATTTTCCTGCCAGTAGTTCACCTGCCTCGGCGCGGTTAGCCAAAATCATAATTTAAGATAACTTTACGATTTTATAAATTTCTTATAAAGGGGTAAGAACCAGGTAAGCTCATCGCGAATTTCTTGGGGGTGAGGAGGAGCGCCGCGAAGATGGATTGGCTAGAATTTCCCGGGTTTGTTTCTCGACTTCCTTTTGAAGTTCTAAAGGTAATTGATTAAAGTCGGTAATTAAAGCTTTTAGCTGGGTAAAAGTACTTCTTTGGGGATGTTTCAGCCGGCAATTCTCTCTTTCGGATAACATGGATAATTGAGTTTATTGAGCCGGGGTAATAAAAAGATAAAAAGAGAGTAAGGGAAGAGTAAGAAGTTAAGATTAAAGATAAGAGTAGCCTTTGGGAAGTAAAGTATCCAGCTGGAGCATAAACTCATAAACTGAAAGCGAGCCGAAATGCTTTAAGATAACCCCATAAGTCTTGCGCCATTCTGGATTTTCAAACTTAGGTTTAACCTCTCGCCTTTTTCTCTGTTGACCAAAAACTTGATAAACTTTTGTTTCTTGATAAGGTCGAAGACGTTTAAGAAACCAACGCAGGTCTTCTCGAATTCTAGAGCGAGCTTTGGTTTCTGACTCTTCATTGCCTTGCTCTTTTTTCCTTAGAATCCTTCTGGCGGCTCGGGGAACGATTTCGTCACTCGGAATCTTAGCTGCCAGATATAAAACCGCTTCTCTTATCCCCTTAGCTTTGCTTTCCTTAACCAGTAACTTACTTTTTACCCTTAGTTTATCGCCGCGAGTTCTTAGTTTGTCGCCTGGGAGACGAGGCATTCTTTTTGACCGGTCCGGTCCTTCTGGTAAATTGACTCTGAAGGGAACTCTTTCTTCTTCGGCTGCCTCCGGGGGACGTTGACAAAGAACAGTTTTCAAAAGGTCACGCGGGAATCCCCTAACTAGCTCGGGTAAGTTTTTGGGAGAAGTGATTTGCGGATTTTCTAACGGGGGGTGGTGAGGTAGTTCTGGGGTTGGCGGGCTTTCGTCAACCTCTTCTTCTGAAGGCACAGAATTCGGTTCGGCTGAAACTTGTTGAATGATTCCTTCTTTTTCTAGCCGTTCAAGATCATCTTCTGCCAGTAAACCTCTAAGATGATTGATAACCGTGTTATTTTTGCTGTTTTCCGGCGTCATAAGTATTATTAATCACAATTTTAATCAGTGGTTGTCGTGGAAATCAATAATGAGCTTCTTACCCGGCTCTTACCTTCTCTTTATCTGGAGCCGAATTTGAAGGCTTAAGCTTCCTTTTATGAATTTCTTAATTGTCCTCGTAATTTTATTGCTCTTTTTTTTAATTTGGCCATTTATCCGAGCTCAACTAATAGAGGGCCGACGCTTTGCTTATCTACGACGGTTGGAAGAAAAAAGAAAAAGCCGGGTGATTACTTTAATTGATCGCCGGCGTGGCGTTTCCTTTTTGGGGGTTCCCTTTTGGGAATTTATTGATATTGAGGATGCGGAAGAAATCTTGCGCGCGGTTCGATTGACCCCTAAAACCATCCCTATTGATTTAGTTATTCACACTCCTGGGGGCTTAGCCTTACCGACAGAGCAGATTGCTCGGACACTGTTAGGCCATCAAGCTAAAGTGACTGTTTTTATTCCGCATTATGCGATGTCCGGGGGTACCCTTTTGGCTTTGGCAGCGGATGAAATCGTGATGGACCGCCGGGCGGTTTTAGGCGGAGTTGATCCTCAAATACAGGGGTTTCCGGCCGGAGCGATTCTTTCTGTCTTAGAACAAAAGCCGCCTCAAAGAATTAGGGATAAGACTTATATAATGGCTAATGTCGCTCGAAAGGCCCTGACGGAAATTCGCCAATTTGTCGAGGAGCTTTTGGTCGAGAATAACTACGACCCCAAAGCGGTTAAACGGATTACCGAAACTTTGGTCGGTGGTCAGCGCACTCATGATTTTCCTATAACTTTCACTCAGGCCAAAGAGCTTGGGCTGCGCGTCAGTACCAGCATGCCACCGGAGATTTATGGTCTGTTGACCCTCTATCCGCCGCGGCGGGGAGTGCGTTCGCCAGTGCAGTATATACCTCTGCCCTATGGAGGACGGCGATGATCCTTTTATCTCTTTCTTTGTTCTTACGCCCTTTTGCGCTAATTAAGAGGCTAGAGATTTATCTTCAAGGGAAGAGAGGGGGTGAGCAAAATGGCCCATGTTCCCATGGATGACACTGATGAGCTCTGGCGGGAAACTAAAGAAAAGAGTTGGGGATCACTGGAAAAAACTCTGCAGGCCCATAAAGGTAAGACTAACGGGATCGCCAACGAATTAGTGGAGATGATGACGGTGATGGCTAAAAAGATGGATGAAAAAAATGCCCCCTATCCAAAATCCGCCCGGGAACTCAATCAGGTGTTAAACGAAAATCTCTCTTAACGTTAAGACCTAATGATTGAAGAAATCTTTCGTGTCGAGAAAGAAAGGCGGTTAAAAATTTGGCAGCAAGTATTGCTTATTACCGCCGGCCTTTATGTCGTTAGTTTAGTTATCTTAGCGGCCACCGATAACCCCAATCTTTTTCCAACGGTGGTTTTGCTGGGGAGTGTGGCCGTGCCCGTTACTTTCGTTACTTTTCTTTGGGAAAACCGTCGCCTGACGAAGCTGAGCTGGCCGGAGGTGGGCTTAAGTTTTCTCTATGGTGGGGCTTTAAGCATCCTTCTGGCGGGTATCTTGGAGCCGGTTTTCATTCAGCGTTTGACTATCGGCAATCTTTTTTCAGCGGCCGCCATTGAAGAAGCGGCTAAAATTTTGGTTTTAGTTTACCTTGTCCGATTTCGGCGCCATATTTCGGAGCAAGACGGGATTATTTTTGGGGCCGCGGTGGGGATGGGTTTTGCCGCCCTGGAAAGTACCGGTTATTCCTTTACCGCTTTTGTGGAAACGGGGGGCAGTCTCTCTTTAACCGTACTCCTGACTCTTTTTCGAGCCCTACTTTCACCGGCTGGCCACGGAACCTGGACCGCCATCTTGGCGGGGGTTTTATTTCTGGAAAGCACTCCCTTCCATTTCCGCATCACTGGCAAAGTGCTTTTGGCTTACCTGGGGGTCACCTCTTTGCATGGCCTTTGGAACGGCTTACCTTTTCTTTTAGCGGGGCCGGCCGTAATTGTTGGTCAACTGGTAGTGGCGGCGGCGGGGCTTTTAGTTTTGGCTTGGCTTTGGGAAGGCAGCAAGCGCCGGCAGGAAAAATTGTGAAGACGGAAAAACCTAAATTCCTTGACATTGGAATTGACCTGTAGAAGAATGAAAAAATGATGAGCGGGGAAAAACAATTTTTGGCTTTAAGAAAAACTAATTTGGTCTTTTTAATTATCTTTGTTTTCCTTTTGGGAACGGTGACTTATTATGCCCTCAATTGGCGAGCCAAAGAAGTTTCTCCTGCCTATATTGGGCCTGTCTCCGCGCCCTCGGTGACCCAATCTCCGGCGGTCGATTGGAAAGTGGTTGAAGGCATTTTTTCTCCTTTCGTTATCCGCTTTCCTGGCAGGAGAGGAAAACGGTTACAGGGGGAATTCTTTTGTACGGGCCGGTTGACGAAGAAAAGGTTTTTCTGGGAGTCCAAAAGTCAGCCTATATTAATGCTAACGATGAGCCGGAAAAATTAGCCGCTCAGGCTTTGGCTGAAGGAGAAAGCGTTTTAGCCCGGAAAACAATTCTGGTTGACGGCCATCCGGCGGTAATCCAAGAAAGAAAAAGCGGGGAAGGGGTTCGGTTTGAGGCTTATATTGGCGAGGTTAAAACCAGCGTAAAGACAGCCGGGAAATCATCAGTTACGACCGGGACGAAGCTGGTTTACTTGGAAGCTCAATCGGCGGAAAGCGTGGCCGCCAGCCGGGAAATCTTTGCTCAAACTCTTCAGGGCTTCAAATTTGAAGAGGAGTGATTTTCTTGACAAAAAGGGTAAATTACCTAGAATATAGGCCAAGATGACCGTCGAAAGAATTGGCCGCCGACTTCTAAGTATAGCTCGACCCTTGAGGGTAAGTCCGGAATTTGAGTGGAGGGGGTGGAAAGAAAAGGGAAGAGCGGAAGTTTATGACTTAGTCGTTACCCGTGGCAGTTATGAATTATGGCGGAGCCGCTTTGCCTCCCCCGGTTTGACCAAAAGGTTCGAGGAATGTTTGCTGGCCACGGGGAGAGCGGTGGGTTTGGATTTTGTCTTTCGGACTCCCTTTAAGCAGGACGAATATATTGGGAGCGGTCCCTTGCTTAGAGAAGTGGCAGTTTTGGAATTTGAGAACGGTCCCCGAATTTGCCTGGGCCTTAATCCGCGGTTTAACCTGCAGGCGGAAGTCACTTTTAAAGATGATCAGGCCTGGCTGAACAGCCAAAAAATTCTTTGGTCTTTGGCTAAATGCCGGGGAGTAAAACCGTTTGGCCTGAAAGGGAAAGTAGGGAAAGAGCGGTTGAGTCGGGAATTGGCGGAAAGAGCGGCTAATCCGGACGAATTTGCGGCACCGGAGAAACATCACCGCTTAGTTTTTGAAATCGGTAGCAGTAAAGGCAACCGAACCTTAATTAATTTTCTTGAGCGCACGAAAGAATTTTGGAATTTAGGAGGGAGGCGGTGAAAGGAGGGGAATTATTGGCCCGAAAGGAAGAGACAAGGGAGGAGCTTTTGGAGAGGATTGGCCAGGAAATTGATTATTTGGCCGGGGAAGAAGGGGGGAGGAAATATCAGCTGCCTACGGAAGAAACAAGAGAGCTTTTTGAAAATTGGAGCGCGCGGGAGCCGGTTGTCCTTCCGTCGGGAACTTTCTCGGAATATTTACCTCGGGGAGCCAGTTTTGAGTTAGCTGTTGCCAGGAACGAGGGTTGTCTCTTAATTGTTGAATCAAATGGCCGTCCAGTTAATACTCACGAGCCGGTGATATATTATGAGCTGGCTCTGGGAGAAGGAAGAGGAGCCAGGTTTTTTTGTTATTCGCTTTTGGAAGAAAGAGGGAGTGGGGGAATTTGCGTGACCGACAATTGTCTTTTGATGTTTGGCCGGCTTCTGGAATTGGCCTGGGGGACCAATAGCTGGGTTTCTCTTTAGGAAAAGAGGATTTATTTATATTTAAAAGGAGGGCTAATGACCGAAAGACGAAGGGCAGGTTTACATCCGTTACGACCGACCGTTTGGACAAAGTTAAACCAGATGTTGGAAGATGAAAGGACCAAGGGGTGCATGTCTTTTGCGGCCGTGACGGCAGAATTCTGGGATTTTCTCTGGCAAAATGCCTTGAAGTTCCCTTCGCTAGCTCCCGCTTTCACTACCATGATGCATCGGAAAGAAAATGAACTTAAAAAAGAAGGGGTGGTGATTGAGGGATTGCCTTTTTTCAAGGAAGGCGAATTGGCTTTTGTGGTGGGGAATGAAGAAGAGGGCTTTCCGATGTCGCTTGAGGAGGCCCAAACATTAGCCAAAAAGATGGGCAAATTGGTTTACCCGGTAGTGAATGCTGACGGTAAGCCTCAGCGTTGTTTGCCTTCCAGTCAATCGGGAGAAGGTGCGGGTGTTTGATAAGTAATGTGATATAATTTATCCAGTAAACCCAAAAGTAACAACTTGTTTCTGCTAGTTTGAGTTAAAAGATATCCCCTGCAGCCTATCTTTTCATTCGCCTAGATAGAGCAGTTTCTAAAAAAGACAAGGAGGTGAGTGAAAAAATGGCAAAAAAACTATATGTAGGCGGCCTTCCGTACGGTGTTTCCGACTCCCAGTTGGGGGAGCTTTTCTCTCAGGCCGGCACAGTTGTTTCCGCAACCGTAATTATGGATAAATATTCCGGTAGAAGCAAGGGCTTTGGTTTTGTGGAAATGGCGAGCGACGAGGAAGCTGATAAGGCAATTCAAATGCTCAACGGGCAAGATGTTGAAGGCAGAAAAATTGTAGTTAATGTCGCCCGACCCCTGGAAGAAAGACCGAGAGATTTTGGTCCCCGTCGGGATGACCGGAGAGGTCCTCGTGGCGGCAGCAGAGGGGGAGATTTTAGGAGAAGGGGAAGATAAAAAGATTAAAAATCGTTTTAAGGAGAGCCTTTCCGGGCTCTCCTTTTTTATTGTCCGCTAGGTTCAGAAAGAAAAAGCAAACCGTCTAACCGGTCTAAAAATTCTTCCCGGGTTCTTACCAATTCTTGAATCAGTTATATTCTGGCTGATTTAGACTCAACTGAAATGGGAAGGGAGGTGAATAAGATGAAATTAAGAGACGCCATTAAAGAAGATGCTGAAAAAGCGCAAACAAGCGCAGATGATTTAAGAGGCATTGTCGCCAAGATGGATCCCCAGACAAAAAGTAGAGTGCAAAAAGATGTAGACACGATAAGGGAAAGTATCAACAATATCCGCACAATGGTTAAACAGGCCGGAGAGCAAGAAGTAAAAGGGTGAGCAAGAGTAACTTGGACTTTCCGGCGTGACCAAGGCCAAAATAGATTGTTGTTGGAAGAGAGTACTCTTTTGAGAGCTTTTCAATTTTATTCTTGGCTTCGCCATAGAATGTATTGAATTCTTTCTGGTTAAAAAGGATTTCTTTTATCTTGGAGAGAAATTGGGGATAGTGTTTTGTTAAGACTCTTTCCACTCCCGTCCAATTGCCGCCGACCGTATTAAAACTTTCAGAAAAAACTCTTTTTATGCCGGCCTTTTTAAATTCGGCAAAAAGTTTTTCCGGCTCGGTAAAAGTGGGCCAATATGGACCCATCATGGTAAAAACGGCAATTCCTTCTTGGCTTAATTTTTGGGCCGCTTTAAGGCGATTCCTGACTGAAGGAGAATTCGGCTCAATAAGCGCTTTCCATTTTTCATCAAGAGTATTAATGGTAAAGTTAATATCGACCTCTTTGAGCTTTTTGAGAAGGTCAATGTCCCGCAAGACTAAGTCCGATTTAGTCAAAATACTGACAGGGTTATCACTCTCCGTCAGAACCGAAAGAATCTTTCTAGTTAATTGGTATTTTTCTTCCAGCGGTTGGTAGGGGTCGGTAACTGTCCCGATATAAATCCTTTGCCTGCGGAACTTGGGCGACTTAATTTGTTTTTGCAAAACTTCGGAGACATTAACCCGAGCGTCCACAAAAGTGCCCCAGTCTTCAGAATGTCCAGTAAATCTTTTGATGAAACGGGCATAGCAGTAAACACAACCGTGGCCGCAGCCGACATAAGGATTAATCGCCAGACCTCCGCCCGGAAACCCGCATTTTCCCAAAGCGCTTTTACATTCAATTTCTCTAATCTTCATGGCACTATTCTAACAGAAAACCATAAGCCACAAGTCTAAAATCCTTCCGCGAAAAATTTGCAAAGATACACCGGATGGTGTGTCTGGGCTTGGAGTGGTAAACTTAACTAAAGTGGCTAAAAAGAAAGAGACCTACGCCTTCATTGATGCCTCAAATCTCTTTTATGGGGGAGAGAAGAGTTTGGGTTGGAAGATTGATTATAAAAAACTTCTTCAATATCTGAGACAGAAATATCAAGTCAGCCGGGTGTTATATTTTGGTGGCGTTGAAATCCATAAATTTGAATATGACTATTTGAAGAATGAGACCATTCCTTTGGAAAGGTTAGAGGAGTATATCATTAAGTTTGTTAAAGAAAGCAAGAATAGCCTTAAAGATCTAGAAATCTTACTGCTTGGTCGTCATTTGCAAAGAATTCGCTTTTATTTAAAGTTAAAGAAATTTGGTTACCAGTTGCACTTAAAACCGGTGAAAATTTATGAACAAAACGATGGTACAACCGAGAAGAAGGCCAATTGTGATGTTGATATGGCTTTTCATTTGATGAAAGAGAAGGATAACTTCTCAAGGGCGGTTATTCTTTCTGGAGACGGCGACTTTTTACCGGTGCTTAAATACTTGAAAAGCATCGAGAGAGAGGTAATTGTCTTAGCACGAGGTCCAAGAACGGCTAAAGAAATTAGGCAATTTGCCGGGGAGAGATTCACGGACTTTACGCGATTGGAAAAGTATCTGAAATTTGAGAACAAACAAAAATAGAGCGGACATACGAAATATCCGCTCCATGTTTAGTGAACAGATTGTAACACCCAACAGGTGGGTTGTCAAGCCCAAATTGGGCTTGAAATGATAAAATTGACCAATGGCAAAGAAAATTACTAAAAAACGCCTTCTTTATCTAATCCTGATTGCTTTAGCCTTTGTTGCCATTTATCTTCTTGGCAACCGGATCGATTCAACCGCCATTGCCAATACCGTCAGAAAAGCGGGGATTTTTGGGCCAATTGTTTATATTATTCTTTTAGGTTCAACTTTCGTTTTTGCTCCCGTCTCGGGTTCTCCGGCAATTTTTGCCGGATATATTTTGTTTGGCAAGAATTTTCAAATATTAGTTTACTTATCAGCGGTTTTAGGAATGGCTGTGAATTTCTGGATTGCCAAGCTTTGGGGAAGGAGATTAGTAATTAAGCTGGTGGGTGAGAGCAATATGGATAAGGTTGATGAGTTTACCAAAGAACACGGAATTAAAAGCCTGATCCTGCTCCGCCTTTTTCAGGGAAATCTGCTTGACTTTATTTCTTACGGCTTTGGTTTAACCAAAATGAAGTTCTTGCCGTATATTTTAGTTTCAGTCGTTACGCCGCTTCCATATCTTTTTATCTGGCAATTTTACATTTCAAATAGAATTAAAGACCTTAGCGACATGACTTTTTGGTATATTGTTACCGCTATTCCCTTTATCGTCCTCTCTGGTTTCCTTTACGCCAAGTACAGGAAGAAAAAGCAAAAACTTCCTAACCCATAATTCCCCAAACATAGCCCCCAAAAATCCTACACAAAATTTGGCTCGATAGGATACAATTTCCTTATGGTTGAGATTAAAGTTGCGGTTTTGGAACAGCTAGAGGAAATTTATCAGCTGATGCTTGAGCTTCAGGCTTACTATGGCCGACAACTTTCAAAAAATGAGGCCAAGGAAGAAGGGGTAAAACTAAAGTTGGCCTTGGAAGAGAAGCTTCTCTTCGTGGCTTTATCTGACTCAAAATCAGTTGGCTATCTTCTGGTCCGGCTGTTGGACAAAACTCATCCTCACTTTCCCAATTCAATCTTTCTTGATGAACTATTCGTCAAAGAAGAGTTTCGCCGGCAGGGGATAGGCGAAAGATTAGTTGAGTTTGCCTTAAAGCAGGATTATCCGCCGGAATATCAATACTTTTCCGTTACCCACAGTCCCAAAGAGCCTTGGCTGACAAAGTTTTACGAGAGCTTGGGCTTTGAGCAAGAAGGGATGACAGAAGTCGGCAACATCAAGCTCACCAAGAAAAAGTAAAAACCTCATTCCATAATTTCTTCCCCATAGCCTCAAAATTTTCTTAGACATAAAATTTGGCTTTGTCAGCTATAATGATATTAATGAAAAAGCCAGTTAGTCCCCAAAAATATTATTCAACCCAAAGCTCGGTGACCAACCCTGGAAGATATGCCCCGCTGTTGAATCAGTTACCTAATTTAGTGGCTGATTTATGTAAGGTGATTCACGGGCTGATTATCCATAAAAATAATACCGAAGATCTCTATGGTTTTAAGCTGTCTAGAGATAGGATCCTTGAATCAAATACTCGGTATATTGAAGAAATTTTGGCTAGAATTATCGAACTGGATGATTCTCCGTTGGCTAAGACTCGATCACCGAAAAAAAGGTTTGTTGGCACTTGTCGCGATTTTGCTTTACTGCTTTGTTCGTTTTTAAGGCAAAAAAGTGTTCCTGCCCGCCTTCGCAGTGGTTTTGCGACTTACTTTCTTCCTGGCTACTTTTGGGATCATTGGGTTTGTGAGTATTGGGATGGGATAAAAAAGCAATGGATTTTAGTTGATCCGGAGGTGGGTAAGGAAGAGATTGAAACGTATAGGATAACAATTAATCCGCTAGATTTAACGAGAGATCAATTTATGCCATCTGGAAAAGCTTGGAACATTTGCCGGGCGGGGAAGATGGACGCTAACTTATTTGGCATAAACGAGACTTTGGTTCAGGGATTTTGGTTTATGAGGGGAAGCGTCTTCCGTGATTTAGCAGCCTTGAATAAAATTGAACTTCTGCCTTGGGACTACACGAAATTTATGGATAAACATTTTAAAGATTTGTCCGTACTGGCCAAAAGTGAACTGGAATTGATTGACAAAATTGCTACTTTAACCTCGAGAGAAGATGACAGCTCTTTTGCCGAAATCTTAGCTCTTTACCAAAGCGACCCTCGACTCCAGGTGGGAAAGACAGTCAAAAGTTACACTGATTTTGGGCCCAAGGAAGTAGTCCTCATTTAGAAAAAGCAGAAACTCCATACCCCATAATTCCCCAACCATAGCCCCCAAAGATTCTTACGCATGGATTTGGGTTGTAGTGATAAAATTAGTTAATGAAGAATGAGGATATTTTACAACTCCGGAAGGACAAGAAACTTCATGGAATTGTCGAAGCTAGGTTAAAGGAATTATTCGACAAAGCGTACCAGGGATCTTGTACACTCAAGGAAGCTTACGGTGTCACAAGCGGAAGATTGGATACTGCGACTTTCCTTTGGGATGGAAAGATAATTCACGTTGAACTAATTGCTTCAGAAAGTATGGTTCTCAACGATATTAATAATTTGCATCAGTCATCGGCAGATTTAAGAATCGTTGTTTTGATGGACGAAAAAATTGACTCTTCAGTCTCAAAAACATATTACACAGCAAACGCTAAAAATATGTTTCCCACAGTATGGCTAACAGACGTTTTAGACGAGGCGAGAGAGAATTACGTGCTTGGGCAATTAAATCAATTGATGCAGGGGTTAGACAGAGTCTCCCAAATGCGGCAGATTGAGATAGTTAATGAATTTGACGAGTTCATTTCTGGAATTGAAGATGCTGGCGAAGACGTCATTATAATTAGCTTGGGGATATATCCGCGGAGGAAAATTGACGTTTTTGAAAAATTATCTTATCCGGACCAGTTGTATTCTAAGCTTGAACCAATAGGAATTATTAGTGCGGCGAACCCGCTAGGAGTGTCTGGGGGTATTGGGTGGGAATTTGGATACGGTGGAAAATATTGGCTTGCAGAAGAAAAAGGATACGGAAAGATTTTTTTTACCAGGGTTGCAGTTGGTTGCGGTGGAGAAGTTGTCTTTAACCTTTGTGATAGCAGGAAAATTAATACCGAAATATCTGAGTCGGGTTTTATAAAGATTTTCACACCGGTTGTTAGTTTTGCCACAAAGTTATACACAACTCATAAATTTGATGGAACATTGGATGTTGTTTCTCGAGTAAGTGGAGTAAAGGGTATGGACTGGATTTCCCACGGGAGAGAAGACACTATTTCTAGACTTATTAGGAGAAAAGAATTTTATTCTTCAGATATTAGAATACCTGTACAAACTTATGTAGTTTCAGATCTGGAAAATACTGAGTGTGTAAAAAGTTACTGTGATAAGATTTCAGTATATTTGGCAAGAAACACAAAAGATAAACCCTTTGCCAAAAGTTAATTTCAAGAAAAATTTGAGATTAAGAAAAAGTTAGCTTTTGGTATATTTGAATCGCATCCTGTTTTCTCTCCCCAAAAACTTCTGACTTTGGGCTATGTGGGATTATGCTATAATGACAACAAAACTGCCTTAAGGGGCAGTATTTTTATCAAGAGAGGAGGTGGAAAAATGACAACGATAGAACAGGCAAAAATTCAAGAGGTAAGTCAGTCCTTTGCCACGAGCATGGGTAGGCTTTCACAAGAGATGGCCAAAGGGAGTATGGAAGCTTTTTTTGAGATGGAAGAATTGTTAGACCCCCAAAACAAGTTGAAAACAGGCCTAGAGATTCGTGATTTAGCGGGAGTAGCTAGCGATGAACTTATGGCCTCATGCTTTGTTGCAAGACAAGTTTTTGTAGATCTAAGAGAAAACTTTGGCCCTGGTTGTATTGGTTATCCGCCGAATTTAGAAAGGCACGTGTTTGATATCGCTCGGGATTTAGGTCGTTTTGTCCAAGGAGTAGCTTTTAATCAAGACAGCACAGAGGGTAGTCCAATAAGGGTACTGGGAAATATGGTTAAAAGTTATCATTCTTTATTGAATGGAAAAGAGGCTCAAGCCAGAGAAGAAACAGGCAAAGGATGGAGAACTATTCCGTTTACAGGGCGGGATTAATTAAAAAAGTGTTAGCCTTCACACTCGTCGAGTGCGAAGGCTAGAGAGTCTCTTGCTTTCTCTCCCCAAAAATTTCTGGCCTTGTTGTGGTAAGATTAACTTATTAATATGCTTAATCCAGAGAGTAAAGCAAACCTTGTTTACATGGCTGTTCCTTCAAGACTGATTAAGGATCCTTCAGACGTTGAGAAGCAAATGGACGAGGTAACCAAAGAAGGGAAAGGTCCTCTTCATCCTTTTCAAGCATTGCCATTTGCCCGATATGAAGGCGGACCGATCGGGAAAGCGAGAACCTGGGAGTTTTGTTTAAGGTTGGTGGAAATCGCTGATGAATTTTGGCTTTTTGGTGTTTCTCATGGCCCTTTAAACGAAATGCATCACGCGATTAAATTGGGCAAACCGATTAAGCTGCTTTTAGATGAATTTGATCCCAACTGGCGAGAATACTATGCCGAAAGAGAGCCAAAAAATCATATTCTCGACGAACTTTTAAATCAACCCAAAACCTAAAAGAATCCCTTGCTTTTTCTCCCAAAAATTTCTCCCTATTTTTCAAATATACCAAACTGTGCCAGTTCAGTCCTTGACAGGCGCCTGTTAGTGGGGTATATTTGGATTATCAACGCCTCGCCTTTGCTTCTAGCTCGGCGAGGTTTTTTGTGGCATAATAGGCGAGATGCCCAAAACCTTTCTTTTCATTGACGGAGAAAATTTTCTTCACAAAGTCGAAGAAGTTCTAGAAGCGAGAAAAATTAGTGAAGCTAAGATTGATCTTGCTCGGATTAATTTAAAAGAGCTCTTCGGGAAGCGCCTTTCAGATTATAAATTGTCGAAAATGTTTTTTTATGGGGCTCGGCTACACGAGAACAAAGAGACTCTTAAAAAGTCAAAGGAACTAGTTAATTTCCAGCGGAGATTAAGAACGAATTTGGAAAAACAAGGCTTTACTTTTATTATGGCAGGCAATGTTCGTGGCCAAACAGTAACCATTAATGGGCACAAAAAAGTTATCTTTAGGGAAAAAGGAGTGGATGTTAAAATTGCCGTTGATTTGGTTTCTTTGGCTTGTGGCAAGGAGATTGATACCGCTATTCTTTGTAGCTCTGATTCTGATTTACAGCCAGCGGTAACTGAGCTTAAAAAAAGAAAAGTAAAAATTGTTTATTTGGGTTTTGAAATTAAGCCCAACAAAGGATTAATTTACACAACCGACAAGACAGTTCTTTTGAAAAATTCTGATATTGTCGATGTCTGCCCAAGGGTTTGACAAGCCCTTGCTTTCTCTCCCCAAAAGTTTCTGACCTTTTCGCGTTAAGATTTAGCTTCCCTTCTGGAGATAAAGAAGAAGACCAGGGTCAGGATTAAACCGACGGTAATTGTAATCCAGGCGGCATTTTGCAGATAGCGGACAATCGTATCATAAAAAGCGGCGGAGGCAGTGGGAGATAAATTTGGGGTGTAAGACGGGAAAGAGGAGCGGGCGATAGCGATAATAATTATTAAAGCAATTCCGACGAGCAGTAAGCCAATTCCTGTCCAGAATAATCCTCGGGCATAATTTGAATAAAGTATTATTCCGAAAATAAAAGCCGCCAGTGCCAAAATCGGGAGAATAATCCTGAGCTTGGCGATAAGACTGATGAAACTTTGGGCTTGGGCTAAAAATTGCGATTGAAACAATACCACCTGGTTGTTTTCCGCAGATAAAGTGACATTTTGAAAAAGAGTGATGCCTTTTTGAGAGAGGCGAGTCTTAACCTGGTCAAAGATTGCCTGAAGATCGAGGGTTACTTGACCGTTCTTGGTCACCAAAGCCCCCCCTTGACCGGTTAAAAGAGCCACGATTTGCTCGTGGGCAAAGCGGTTTAGGCTAATCCAAACTTGATTGAATTGATCGGAGGTGATTAGGGCCTCCGTTTCCTGGGTGAAGAAATTTTTTAGCGCTTGAGTCAAAATTGGGGCGAGGAATTGAAAGCTGACAGGTATGGCCGCGCTGATTTCCTGCTGAACTGGCACTTGAGTAAAGACTCGGTTGGCCAGACTGTCGGCCAGGTCGGAGGCAATCGCCTGATTTTTGCTTAAAGGGGCGATCGTGGCAACATATTGATTGGTGTTAAGAAGGGTGCTATTAAGCCAGAGGGTAATAATGGCTAGGGGAGTAATCACGGTTCCGATAACCAAGAGGATGCTCGCCCAAGTTCTCTTCTTCACGAAGACCACAATAACTTTTATTTTTAGGATTTTGGTAATAATTGGGAAAGTTTTTTGTCAGAACCCGGAATATGTTAATATTTAGCTAATGCTGGTTGGGATTTGCGGCGGGAGTTGCTCCGGGAAAACCGCTTTAGTAAAAGAGCTTCAGGCTAAACTGCTGGATAAAATTGCCGTTGTTTCCTTTGATGATTATTTTTTGGGAGCAGATAAACTTGATTATGAGAAGGTCACTGATTGGGAAAGCCCGAACCTTTATGACTATGAAAAATTCATTGATGATTTGAGCAGACTTAAACAGGGCCAAGAGATTAGATTTGAAAGTCATTCTCGAGAGAGTGATGATGAAGGAATAAAAGAAAAAACTGTTCCCCCCAAGGCCTTAACTATCGTTGAAGGTTTTTTAATTTATTATCATCCCGTTGCGAGAAGTTTTTTTGACAAAAGAATATTTATTGAACTGCCGGAAGACGAAATCTTAAAAAGGAGGATAGCCAGGAGGAAAGGAAATAAACACTGGGATAATTCCCAATACCTAAAGACGAAATTTCTTGAGAGTCAAAGAAAATTTGTCTTTCCTCAAAAGAAATATGCTGACTTAGTTATGGATGGGAACGAGCCAGTTGGGGTTTTGGTTGAAAAGATAGAACAAGAACTAGGACGGATTAAGGAACTTGATTTTTTGCTTGATTTATAAACTCTCGGGCAGGAGATGTTTTTCCCTTGGGCCGGACGTTTTCTTTCGACCCATTTACACAATCCTTACTTAGCTTTCATCTTAAAAATCCATTAAGAGGCTATCCTGACCTTAAAGGGGGAATATGTTCCGGGGAGGGATTCGTCTCGGTCGAGTTTTCGGCATTGAGGTTGATATTGATGCCAGCTGGTTTTTAATTTTTTTGCTGGTGACTTTTAATTTAGCCCTCGGGGTTTTTCCCGCCCTCCACCCCGGGTGGGGGGCAATTTTAAATTGGGGCATTGGCCTTTTGGCCTCACTCCTTTTTTTTGGTTCGGTCTTAGCTCATGAGCTGGCTCATTCTTTGGTTGCTCGCCGTCGCGGTTTACCGGTAGACAAAATCACTCTCTTTTTATTTGGTGGGGTTTCCAATATCGAAGAAGAACCACCTTCGCCCGGGACAGAATTTCTGATAGCCTTTGTTGGCCCCTTAACCAGCATTATCTTGGGAGTGATTTTTTTGCTTCTTGGAGTGGGATTAGCGCGGACGGAAGGCTTTACCGGCGCTAATTTGGGGGAATCATTAGGTCGTTTGGGGCCTTTTTCAACCTTACTTTTGTGGCTGGGGCCGATAAATATTTTACTGGGTGTTTTTAATCTTATCCCGGGTTTTCCGCTGGATGGCGGTCGATTACTCCGCTCAATTTTATGGGCGGTCACTGATGATTTGAAAAAGGCTACTCAGTACGCCGCTTTTGCCGGTCAAGCTTTTGGCTGGCTGTTTATCGCTATCGGGGTGGCGATGGCTTTAGGGATTGAGGTCCCTTTTTTTGGCAGCGGTTTAATTGGCGGCCTTTGGCTGGTTTTTATTGGCTGGTTTTTAAGTAGTTTGGCGGTTCAGGGCTACCAACAGGTGGTAGCGGAAGATGTTTTAGGCAAGGTCTCGGTGGCCGAGATTATGCGCCAGAAATTCCCGGCGGTTAGGCCGGATATTTCGGTCGAGGAGCTGGTGAACGAACATATTATGGGTAGTGAGAATAGGGCTTTCCCGGTAATGACCGACGAGAAGCTTTTGGGACTAGTGACTTTGGATGATATTCGTAAGATCCCCCGCAATCAATGGCAAAAGGCAAGGGTAGAGCAAATTATGACTCCGAGAGAAAAGCTAATCACCGTTACTCCGGAGAATAAAGCGACGGAGGCGCTGAAAACCCTGGCGAGGGAAGATGTTAACCAATTGCCGGTAGTTAAGGACGAAAAATTAGTCGGTTTAGTTAGCCGGCGGGATATTATCCTTTGGCTCCAAGTTCGTTCCGGCCGAGAAGACTTGGCCGATTACGGGTTATAAAGAAAATGGTTGGTGAAGTTTGCCGGATTTTTGAGTCGGAAAAGTCGGAGGAAGTTCTTAAGAAGAATAGTCTTTTTTCCAAATTGGGTCCACGAGAGAAGCCCATTTTCGGTCAAACTTTTCCATTCCTTTCTGATAATCGGGGTCTTCTAGGGCTTGGCGGGCATTTTCGTCAATTGGCTGAGGTTGATACTGGTCCAAAAGCTGGCGAAATTCTCGGTAATGGTCCCGAATGGGGCAAGGCCTTAAAAGATTGCCGTTAGGATGAGGCTGGGGGGAATTGAACCCGGGGTTGTAATCCTGCTGCCATTTTCTGAGAGCGGCAAAAAAAGGCTCCGCCCAAATATCATTTAGGTTTTTGCCTTGGGCAAAAGCATTTTTAATATTTATGGGCGAATAGGGCATAAAGACGCAGGGAGCGACATTGCCATTCCAATCGACATGAAGGTAACCGCCTCGGCCGCCGGCGGCAATGCAACCGTCGCTTAAAACTCCGCTGTTCCAAAAATCAGCTAAAAAATACTGTTTGTTTCTCACCGTTTCCCACATTCTTTGAAACAAGAAAAGTCTTTGCTTGGGAGTAGGCATTAAGGAAAGGTCAGGAGTGCGGCCGATAGGCATATATTGAAACAGCCAGCCGTATAAAGCCCCCATTTCTTCAAAAAAGAAGTTCAAGGTCTGGTCGGATAAAATTTCTCCGAAGTTAGCCCTAGTAGCGGTTATGGAAACGCCGAAAGGCACACGGGCCTGATTTAAAAGATCCATTGTATTAACGACTTTGTCAAAAACTCCCGGTCCTCGGCGGCGGTTGGTAGTTTCTTTCAGTCCTTCAATGGAGATGCCGGGGGTAACATTGCCAGCCTTTCCCAGCCTTTGGGCCACACCTTCATCAATTAAAGTCCCATTAGTAAATAGCTGGAAAAAAACGTCCTGATTTCGTTCGACTAAGTCCAGGATGCCCTTTTTTTGGTCTTGATATAGAAAAGGTTCCCCGCCGCTAATGACAAAAAAGTTTGTTCCCCAAAGCTTTTTGGCCTCATCAATGATTCTTTGCAAGGTTAACCAATCCAGTTTTTCCCCTCGCTGATTTGAATCGGCATAGCAACCAGAACAATGCAAATTGCAGGCTTTAGTCGGGCTAATAACCAGTAAACCCGGGGGTAGACAGTCGTTTCGAGCGATAAAGTCCGCTTTAATCTGTTGATTAGTTTCGGGAAAGAGAATTTCTCTGGCAATAATGTTAAGCGTGCCTTTAAGCGTCGCCGGTCCTAAAAGGTCTCGGGTGACAGCCCGGTCCATCGTGTGCAAAATCGCCAAAGCCATATCCCGTCGCTGTTCTACGAGTGTCGGTTGACCGGAGGCTCGCGCTAAATTTTCGTAAGTGGACCGAATATGCTGGTCATAGGCTTTAATGAAAGATTTGCGAACCGGTCCGATTCTCCCCAAAATTCGCGCCCCGAAACCCAGGCCGTTGGTTAATCCTTCGAGCCAATCCTCGCCATTATTTCTCAATGACATACCTCTATCTAAATAGAGTTTTATCTTAAGAGGCCATTGGGGGTTTGGTGATAACCCGGTAATAATGGTTTCTTATCGGTCCTTAGGTGGTTGCTTTGGCTTTTAGTCATCAGTTTTCTGATTTACTCAAGAGAACTTTTGCCGGTTTTGCTGGAGGCAATTTTGGAGCACTTGGCCGTCGTGCCTTTTTTAATTCTTGGCTGCCAATTATAATTGGTTTTATGGTTTTAAGCCGGATTCACTCTTTTAAGAAAAAAAGAGAGTAAGCTACTATTTGCTTGATTTTAGACCGTCGGTTTTTTAACTTGGGAAGAGTTATTGAACTTTCCCGACTGATGACCAAGAAAATCGAGATTGCCCCCAAAACTATTATTCTGACTTTGGCTCTCATCTCAATTGCGGCTATTATTTTTATTGTTAGGGACCTTATTTTGCTTTTTTTTGTTTCTTACATTTTTTTTGCCTCTTTAAGCCCCTTGGTTAGGCGGTTAACCAAGCGGAAAATTCCTCATCTTTTGGCCGTCGGTTTAGTAGTATTGGGTTTAATTCTGTTTTTAGCCCTTTTTTTGTTTGTCGGAATTTTGCCAATTGTGGCCCAGCTCAGAGACTTTATTGATAGCCTTATCGCCGTTATTAACCAAATTAGCCAAACCACCCTGGGTGATTTTATTAACGTTAGCTTGATTGAAAGAGAGATTAGAGGTTTAGCGAGCGGCTTGTTCGGCCTCATTGTCGGCTTTTTCCAAAATCTTTTGCTGATTTTTACGGTGATTGTTTTTACTGTTTACCTTTTGGCAGAAAGAGGAAGATACGAGCGCTTTATCTCTTTTCTGGTCGGTCAACCTTGGGAAAAGACCATTTTCGCTCGAATTGAGAGCCGATTGGGTAGTTGGGTGAGAGCCGAAGTATTGGCAGGAGTCGTCGTCGGCTTTCTTTATTTTATTGCCTTAACGGTTTTAGGGATTCCCTTTGCTCCTTCTTTGGCGGTTTTGGGGGCGATTTTTGAGTTTGTGCCGATATTTGGCCCCTTCTTGGCCGCCGCTCCCGCTGTTCTTTTAGCTTTGGCGGTTTCTCCTTCGCGGACCCTGATGGTGGCTTTGGCCTATTTAATTATTCAGGAAATTGAAGGTCACTTAATTGTCCCTTTAGTCGTTGGGGGAACCATTGGTTTGGATCCACTTCTGGTCATTTTATCGGTGGTGTTTTTTGGCCGGCTTTTTGGCTTTGGCGGGGTATTTTTGGCGGTCCCAATTACGGTGGTAATTCAGATTGTGTTTGAAGAAATTATCTCTCGAAATAAGCACAAACTCCCTTCTTGGCTCAAGAGCTAGCTCTGCCAAGAAGAAAGTTTTGCTGGCCTTTAGTCTTTTAGCCTTTAACCGGGAGAGTTCTGACCTCTTCGGCACCGTTTCTAGTCATAATATTGGCTACTTCGGTTTCTTGTTCCGGTTTAATGGTAACGCCGATAATAACCGCTCCCGCCTGTAATCTTTCGGCGTATTGAGCCGCTTCTTTGCCCGGGACACCCAAGCCGGTAAAGGCCCCGATTAAACCACCGCCGGCCGCTCCGGCCAGAACGCCGGTCAGGGTAGTGGCCACCGCGGTACCGAGTCCCAAAGCTTCTGCCAAGGGTCCGGCAAAAAGCAGGAAGCCAAAACCGGGAACGGCAATTGCGACAATACCAATTAAAAGCCCGGCCAGACCGCCGATGATTGCTCCCGTTCCCGCTCCTTGTCCGGCATCGGTAACCACTCCCTTAATTAAAGAAGTCTTGGGTTTTTTGGTGACGATTTCTCCTTCTTTAGGGCCACGCATAATAACGGAAATGTCCTTTGTTTCAAAGCCGCCCGCCTGCAAGTCTTTAACGGCTCCGTCAGCGCTATCGTGGTCAGGAAAAACCCCTAAAACCGTATCGGCAATTTTTACTTTTTCTTCCATCATAATTCACCTCCTTTCGCATGAAGAAGGATAGATTTGCGCCGTATTAAATGGATATGAAATGAGCAAGAATTGTGAAAGACAGCTTTTTTGAGGCATTTGAAGACTAGTCATCTAAAAAGGAGAGACCTTTGGCGTGGTATAATTTATCATCCTTTTTGCTCGCCTGAAAAGAGGGTAGCATAGGTAATAAAATGAGCGGGGACAGTACTTCTTTACCAAAAGTTAAGGCTCGCCTTGAAGAATTAGGGGTTGAGCCGAGGGAAAGCTTGGGGCAGCACTTTTTGATTGACGATGAGACGGTTGCCACTTTAGCCAGAACGGTTTCTCCGGGGAGTCTGGTTATTGAGGTCGGTGCCGGAGTGGGGCAACTGACAGAAGCTTTGGCCGGCAGAGCAGGGAGAGTAATTGCGATAGAAATTGATCGGCGCTTTGAGCCCGTTTTGGCCCAAGTGGCTAAAGATTGTCAAAATGTTGAGGTTGTTTTCGGAGACGCTTTAGCCGTGGATTTCCACCGGTATATCTCAAAGACAGATCAAAAAGCCCAAGTTGTCGCCAGTTTGCCGTTTCATATTTCAGAGCCATTTTGGCAAAAAATTGTTGATCTGCCTCTTAGTAGTATTACTTTAATGGTTGGTGATAGGTCAGCCGGCGCGATTACGGCTCAAAGTGAGGAAAGTCCTTATTTTGGCCAATTAACTTTACTGGCCCAGACTTTTTTTGACGTTAATCTTCTGGCGGAAGTCAAAAAGTCGCAATTTTACCCCGTTCCCCGAACGAACGCGGCCATTGTCCGGTTGCTTCCCAGAAAGGAGCCCGAATTTCGGGCTGACCGAAGGCTTTTTCTTTTTCGTCGCCTATTCTTAACTGCCCAAAAAAGTCCTTTGATCAAGAATGTCTTGAAAGAAGGATTAATCGAAGCCAATCAACTTACTCAGAATCAAGCTCGGGCCATCATTGCCAAAATGAATCTCCCCCCCGAAGTTTTAGATAAACCCTTTGGACAGCTGAATAATGACGACTTGAAAGTTCTCTCTCGGGCTCTAAGACCGTAATCCCTCTTTCTTGCCGAAAGATTACCGTCTTTTAACTTAAACTTCAATAAGTCGGGGTAAATTTATCTTAAGAAAGGGGGTGATAATATATGCCACCATATGGGTATGGAGGATACGGCTGGGGAGGAATGGGCCCAGGAGGGGGAACGACTGGACCATTCTGGTGGGGAGCGCCGACGGGCTGGACCGACCTGGACTTGTATGACTACAACAATAATTATGTTTTAGATGATAACGAAATAGTCGATCTGGTTAAAGATAATATTGTCGCTGATCCGGGAATTCCGATGTCTGATGCTCACAACATTGACGTTCATGTTAGCGGCGCGACCGCCACCCTTTCGGGAGCAGTCCGCAACCCTCGAACCAGTCCTTTGGCTTACACTGACGCTTATTGGACTCCTGGTGTTAGAGATGTTGCCAACAATATTGAGGTTCAGGCGATGGAGCGTCGGCCGGGGGCGGCCCCAACTCCTGAAAGACCGGGAGGAGTGTCAGGAGGACCAAGGACGTCAAGGGGAAGATAAGACCAAGTGGGAGTGGGGAAGTACTTTCGGCCGAAGTCAGATTTCTTTTATCAATTTCTTATTTTGTTGGATTGATTTTAGATCGCGAGAAGTCTTGAATTAATAGAAGGTAAGAATCAAGAAAGGCCCAATTTTAGGTTGAGCTTTTATTGAGTGGTATCTTTCAATGTCTTCTGGCGTTGCTTTACCTTCAGCTAGCTTTTGCTCAAAGTTGGAGGGAAGAAGTCCGATTGATCTTCTCCTGTCGTCAAGATAATCAGGGTCTTTAATCAGAGCCTTGCGGTTTGTTCCGTAAGTTTGTTCTTGACCAAAATTTTTGGCAACTCTATCTGTCAAGAAGGCAAGATTGACGGGGTGAACGTCTTTCCTTTGGAAAGCCATTTCGATTAAATTTAAACATTCTTTTTGGAATTGAGGGTCATGGTCAGCGTGTTGAACAATTAACCAAGCAGCCCAGGAAGCTTCAGAACCAACCTTGTTGATTGTTGGCCAACCGATTTCTTGGATAATTTCTTTCAATCTTTGAACATTTCTTAGAGCTAGATTCTCGTCCCAGGACCCAGCTATTTTTTTCTCAAAATGTTTAGTTCTCATTTCCTGGTCAGCCAAACCCATTTGAACCAGTTCTTGAGCAATTTCTTGTCTTTTTAGAATTCCATTCCTCATCAAAGCGAAGTATACTACGTCTAATAATATGGATACAGGAATTACTTTAAAAGGAAAACTAAAGAGACTTTTTGACGAAGATAAGAATGAGAGAATAAATATTGACTGGAATGACCAAGAGGCAAAAGAGTTAATGCGACAACACGACTGGGAGAGAAGAAAGAAAGTTCAAGGTTTAATTTCTAATGGCTTGTTGAAAGAAGCTGATGGGGAGATCTATTACCAGCTTTCATTAATTTTGCAGCACGGAGAAACCCCTGAAGATTACTGGCAGGCGCATGAATACGCCAAAAAAGCTTTTGAGAGTGGCGTGGTTGGATCGGGAAGAATGGTCGCCAACACCTTGGACCGTTATTTAAAGCATATTGGTGAACCGCAAAAATATGGAACTCAATCCAGGTGGAACGAAGAACAACAACGTTATATTCAATATCCGGTTAGTCTTGATACGACTGATGAAGAAAGATTTGCCTTGGGTTTGCCTTCGCTAGAAGTTTTGAAAGAAGAGATTATGGAATCAACCAAATTTAGGACAGAACAGAAAAAAAGAAAAATCCCTCCTCAGGAAAGGATAAAAGAGTGGAGTAAAAAGCGAAAAAAAAATGATTAGTTGTTCAGATTATTGTCGAGGATTATTTGACCCAAGGAAAGGGAGGCTTTTTCTTTTGGTTGCGCTCCTAACATAAGCCTCCGGTGCAAAAAGTTTTAGTTTTGTTCTAGACTTTTAATTAAGGGACCCAGCATCCAATTTGCAATATCTAAAGCCTTATTGCTTGATTTTTGTTTCTCAATCACGGCCGTCGTTGCCTTAGCGAAGTGGAGCGAAGCTGAAGGATTTATTCACTCAATCAGGTAAATGATTTTAGAATTTCTGGATAAACCAGGGCTTGATTTCTTCCAAAAAAGTGAGCCTCTTATTAAGCTATAATCGATTACTCGTTGATAGCCACGGCGGCAGTATAAGTTTTACTTTGCCCTAATTTTTCGTAGTTGCCAAAAATTTCATTAAAGTTTCTTTTAATGAATTCCTTTAGCCCGGAAATAGTTACCACATAAAACTTTCCGTCTGGCTTTAAATACTTTTTTGACCCTAGGAAGATAATCCAGAAAAGCTCTTTGCTGACTTTGGCGGGCAAATTAGAAATAATGTTATCGAATTGAATATCTGGAACTTTCTCAAAGGCGTCACTTAAGTAAATTTCACAATTTTCAATCTTGTTAGCTTGGGCATTTTTCTTTGAATACTCAACTGCCACATAATCTTTATCTACCAAATGAACCTTTCCTTGAGGTGAAAGCTTAGCTACGGTTAAGCCAATAGCCCCATACCCACAACCTAAATCTAGAGATATGTCATTTGGTTTTATATCGAGGTGATTTATCAAAAGTTCGGTTCCCTCGTCAACTCTTTCAGGACTGAAAAGCCCCCAAGTGCTGCAAAATTTAAACTCTTGGCCTCTTAAGGTTTTTTCAAAGCAAATATCCTTCCTTAATTCATCGAGCGTGTACATGAAATAATTATATCTTATTTGCTTGAGAACCTCGTCTTTTAGCTTCAAGTAAGCTATGATTGGCCTACTATGTCAAGCTTTTCAATTGGGATAGTTTAAGTCGGAATCGATATTTTTTAACTTCAGAAGATTAACCAAGAGAGATGAAAAAGGGGGGGATAGCCCACTCCATAATGCCATAATTTGAGTTTTAATTGACTGCTTGACAAAGCTTTGTTGCCTGATATAATGAATATATATTCATAACACTGAGAGCAAAGGAGGTGGGTTAATATGTCAGGATTTGATGGAACTGGTCCTCTCGGTCAAGGGCCAGGAACCGGGAGAGGATTTGGGCCTTGTGGTTTGGGCTTAGGCTGGAGAAGAAGATTTGGTGCCGGAAGAGGATTGGGCCGTTATTTCGGCTGGAATTGGCCGCAAACAACGGAAGACCAAAAGCAGGCTCTTTCCGAATACCGAAAAGCTTTAGAGGAAGAGCTGGAAGATGTTAAGAAGGAAGAAGAAGAATTAAAATAAATTAATAAATATGCCCAGGCCAAGAAGACCACGCTGTTTGCGCTTTAAGCCTAATGTTTATTACTTTAAGCCTCGAGGCGTTCCTCTCCGATTACTTGAAGAGGAGATTTTATTGCCCGATGAGCTTGAAGCCTTAAAACTCCATGAAGTTGATGGCTTGGAACAAAAAGAGGCGGCCGCTAAAATGAAAATTTCCCAACCGACCTTTGCCCGGCTTTTGGAAAGTGCTCATAAAAAAATTGCCCGGGCAATTATCTTGGGTAAGGCGATTAGGATTGAAAAAGGGAGGTGAGGGTTAATGAATGGAGTTAAAAAAATTAAATGTGAGGATTGCGGCCATATTTGGGAAGCGCCATTTGGGACAGGTAAAAGAGTCGTGGAAATGAAATGTCCAAAGTGCCAATCTTTCAATATCCATCGAATTGACCAAAAGGGTCACGGTTTTGGCAGAATGCCTTGGGGATATAAACGAAAGTAACCGAGCCTCGTCTTTTAGCCTCAAGTAAGCTATTAGTGGTATTATGGGAAGTTGAGATATATGGAAAATAGAGACAATTCAGACCAGAAATTCAGATGGCCTAAAACGAAAAATCCAGTTTTGATTGTTGTAAGGTTGCTAGGTCGGTCTACAATTTTTCTCTTGCTTTTGGTGATATATTTAATCGAACGATGGAATATAAAGTCAAAATTTCCCTTTTTGATAATTTTTAATTTTTTTCTACTAAGCATGGCCTGGCTTTTTCTTCAGCAAAAACTAAAAGTTTATAAACTTGCGGGTTGGGTGGTTATTTTTGTTGCCGTTTGGATGACCCTAGTAGAACTATTTCCTGACATATTTGCAATTATCCCTTGGTGGTGATTCAATAGAATTATGGGAAAAAAGTGGTACCAGGATTGGCGTAGTTGGGTAACTATTATTCTTCTTTTGTTTGTTCCGACCTTCCTTATTGGGCTTATCGTTATGTGGTTTATTGCCCCCTGGAGTAAAAGAGCGAAGTGGTGGGTTACGGGGATAGGACTGGGAGTACCCCTTTTGGGAATCTTAGTTTCTTTGATGTTAGTTTTTACTTCGCCTAAAAATCAGTTATCAAGTGCTAGGGATGCAATTAGGAGGGCGGGAGTACAAGAAATATCTACTCAGGCGAGACGTTTTTGTTTAGATATCGGACAGTGTCCAACAAGTATAATTGAAGTTCAGCAAAAAGGTTATTTAAAGGAGATTCCCGTGGATCCGGACACTAAAGCAGATTTTTTCTATCAAGCAACTAGCGATGGTAAGGATTGTTTAGTGAAGACAACTTTAAGTACAAAGGAAGAATTTATTCGTCATTGCACTTCAAGCGATGCCCCTTAAGCACTTGGGAAAACTACCGTTTCAGCCTTAATTCAAGTATAATTGCCATATGTCACTGTCTATTGGGATACACTTTTCACTGCCCCTACTTTTGATTTTTACTTCAAATTAGTGCTTCCGAAGAAAAAGAGTGAAGAGTTTTTAAATACTTTGCTATAATATATTAATGGACAAGGCAACAGAAAACATTATATGGCAATATTCTCCTGGTGGAGTTCTTGAAAATTGGGAAAGTTTAAGAAATGAGGAAGAGACCCAAGCATTATCTGAGTTTATTAAAAGGCTTTCTTTGCCTCTATCGGGCGAAAACAAGATACGAATCTTATCACCCTCTGCAAACAAAGCAGGGTTTGAAAGAAGACTTGCAGAGTGCTTAGGAGCTCCTTACCAACTAGTTTGTGGGGATATTTCCTTAGTAAAACCTGTAGATAAAGAGACGTTTATTCATTTAGATGCCAGGAAGGTCCCCTTCGCTGATAAGAGTTTCTCTTTAATTTGCGATTTTTTGGGAGCAGCATATTACGATCCAGAAGCATTAAAAGAATATTTCAGATTGTTAGTGCCTGGTGGCGGAGTTATTCTTGACTATTTCACTTATACCTCTCCGAGGACTGATGAGGTTTTGAAATCAATGGAGGATTGTTTTTCAGAACCAGAGAGATTTTCATTGAGTGATCAATGTGAAGTATATTTTGTTAGACGTAAAGAGGAAATTATGAGTCTTTCTTTGGGGATAGAACTTACGCAACCTCATTCTTAGACTTCAAGTTTGACTTCATCCTCCCAAGCCCAAGAAAATCGAGAATTATCATGGAGAGGGATAAGATGGGGAGGATTGTTCATTCTGAGCCTCCAGTAATTGCTAATTAACAGGCCGTGGATTAAAATTGAGGCATAGAGTTGGGGAAATCATACCCAAACCTATTTTTTACTATGAAAAATTTAATCTCACCATCAGAATATTTACTTCCAAATCCAAGGATAGATGGCTGGAAGAAATTAGAGGAAGTTCGTGCTCGGATAGTTAATATATATGTTTTTCCCTTAGACATATTTAAGTATTTTTTAAAACACAGAGAATTACCTCAAGAATTTATTAGTGAGGCTGAGGCTGCTGCGAAGAAAGTAATTGAAGAAAGTGCTTCACATGCAGCATTAGTTCGTAGGGCCTTTGTAGTGCCTGGCCTTGAAAATCCTCCAGGGCCCCGCTTTCTTGGTTTAACAACTCCAGAAAAAGTTACAACTGCCATAAAAGACCTTTTCCAGTTTGCAATAGAACAAAAATATCATGAAGTAAATGGAAATCAGATAAGCGGGTGGATAGAGCCTCCATCTACAGTTTTGGACATTGAAAAATTTAACAAGGATCCCCATTCTGCTTTGATTCCCTACGGTGGTTATGGAATATCAGAAAATGGAAGGGTAACTATTTATGCAGTTTTTGGAATTAATGAAGGCGTGCAATCTTTGGTGGCAGATAGATATGAGATAGAGTTTAAACAAAATCGAGGCTTCATTATTCGCAAGGAGATACCGCAAAAGAATTTGATGCTTTGCACCACAAAAGAGTCTGGGGCAAAGCTATTTCAAGTTCCTGTAGACATGCAGTTTGATCAGGTGCTTTCTGATTCGGAGATTACGGAAGTAGCCAGAGTCGTCCATGAACTTTCTCAAAAATATGGTTCTCAGAGAGTTGAATTTTCAACAGACGAGAATGGTATTTGTTTCAACGAAGTGGCAGATTACTGGAAAGAGGCAAAAGAAGAGAGCGACAAGAATTTGCGGATAAAGGGTATTGTAAGAGTAATCAAGAATGTGGAGGATTTTCACAAACTCGCACAGGTTCCGTCAGAAGATCTGCTTTCTGGGAAAGTTATTGTAAAAATAAGCGAACAAATAATCAGTAATCGTAATTATGACATCTTGGGAGCTCTTGCGGTTTGGAAGGATAAACTCTATGTGCTTTATCCTGGGGTTGCTGCTACACAGCATGCGATGAGAGTGTTAACTGATAAAGGTCATAAGGCTTTTCTTGTTGGAAATCAAAAATTTGAGAATGGAGATGAAGCACAGATTGTGGTTACTAATGGAAAAGTTAGAGTGACCAATTTGTCCCGAACACAATCTCAACAATACGTTTCACTTTGGGATGCATCTTTGCTTGGGGTGGAGCTCTGTGGCGGGAAGGCAGATAGGCTTTCTAAGCTTAAAATTTTGGGTTTTCAGGTTCCACATGGAGCGGTTCTTACAACTTTGTCGTTTGATGAAATTATTAAGAAACTGGGTTTTTCTAGCCCTGTTTCTATTGAAGATTTTCCGAAGATTTATGAACAACTTAAGGATCCTGATAGAGATGTGATTGACCTTGTGAATAAAGTTTTAGCCGATTACATAAAATCGGGTAAGGTGTTTGCTGTTCGTTCCTCGGTAACCATAGAAGATGATAGTAAGAATTCTATGGCAGGGATGTTTGATACTTTTTTGAATGTTTCTGGAGAAGCTCTTTCTCTGAAAATGCTTGAAGTTGTCCGTTCAGCATTCTCGCTAAAGATCGAGAGGTATCTGAAAGAAAACTCAAGTCTTGTTGCGAAACTCAAAATGGCAGTTGTTGTTCAAGAAATGGTTCCAGCCAGGTGTGCGGGCGTGATTTTTGGTGTGAATGTGCAGACCAAAAACCTGGATATAGTTGAGATAGAGGCGAATGAAGGCTTAGGTGAAGGAATAGTTTCGGGAGAAGCGAAGGATGTTGAGCGATATAAATTTTCTCGCTCTGAGAGGCGTGTAATTGAACAAAAAGGACCAAAGATTCTTTCTCCTTCAGAGGCAAAAGCTTTGTTTATGCTGTCGGAACGCTTAAGATCTGAGTTTGGTGAAACCCCACAGGATATAGAGTGGGCTATAGATAAGGAAGGACAGATTTGGATTCTGCAAACCAGAGATTTGAATTTGGGATAGCTAACAACCTCCCTCTTATCTCAGAGAAGAGCTGTAATTTAAGCTAAATAGGAAGTAAAATGGTTTCATATGTCACTTTCTATCGGGATTCACTTTTCACTGCCCCTACTTTTGATTTTTACTTCAAACTAGTGCTTCCAAAGAAAAATAAAGCAAGGGAAATTCTTCAGAGAGATTACTTGGGCAGAATTGTTAAAGCTAAGGTTCCGGAGGCAACAACTATTTTTGTCTAATAACAAAATATACCCACACATCATTTCACTATTTTATTTATGTCAAAATTGAATCGAAAGCAATTGATTGGCATTTTTTATAAAGGCAAGGAGAAATTTATAATAGAAAAGATTTTGTTTTTTTAAAAGATATATAAATTTTGCTATACTTTAGTTTATGGATGATTTAGCAGAATATCTTGTAAATACTTATTCTCGTGGGGGAAGTTTGGAAAATTGGTCGTCCAGTCTAAATGAAGAGGAAATTGTAGCATTATCCAAGGTTATCCAAGGACTTTCTTTGCCTCTGTCAGGTAATGATAAAATACGCATTTTGTCCCCAGCTTCAAACAATGCGAGTGTTGAAAAAAGACTTAGAAGTGCTCTTGGCGATCCTTATCAGTTGGTTTGTGGAGATATTGCAAAATTACAGTCGGGGGGTAACATTCCATACCTCCGGTTTGATGCCCGGGAGGCTCCCTTTGCAAGCGGAAGTTTTTCTTTAATTTATGATTTTTTTGGGGCAACGCGTTATGAGCCAAGAGTGCTAGAAGAATATTTTAGATTGTTAGTGTTTAGGGGCGGAGTTCTTTTTGACAATTTTACTTATACTGATCAGGGGACGGATGCCGTTTTAAAATCGATGGGAAATAGTTTTTCAGAACCAGAGAGATTTTCATTGAGTGATCAATGTGAAGTATATTTTGTTAGACGAAATTAGATTTAAGCTTTAAGTCTAATTTCGCTATTAATTGCTAAATTGTTGAGAGGAAATTATGAGTCTTTCTTTGGGGATAGTCGGTCTTCCTAATGCCGGGAAATCCACCTTGTTTAATGCCTTGCTTTCTCGGCAAATGGCCAAGGTCGAGAGCTTTCCTTTTACCACCATTGAGCCAAATGTGGGCATTGTTCCGGTTCCTGATGAAAGATTAGAAAGACTCTCTCAACTAATAAAACCCCAAACAACCACTCCTGCTTCAGTGGAATTTATTGATATTGCTGGTTTAATTAAAGGCGCTCATAAAGGAGAAGGACTGGGAAATCAATTTTTGGGAAAGATAAGAGAGGTAGCGGCCATTGTTCATATTGTCCGGATGTTTACCAATCCTGATGTCAGCCATTATTATGAGACAATTGATCCCAGAAGGGATATTGAGATAGTGAATATTGAGCTTCAGTTGGGGGGAATCAAAAAGCCGACGATTTATGTTCTTAATGTTTCTGAAGATCAACTAAAAGACCAAAAATGGCCGTCTAGGATTAAGGTGGGAGAGGAAGAAGTTGAACTAGTGCCTGTTTGCGCCAAACTGGAGGCAGACTTGGCAGATTTTTCTTCAGAAGAGAGAAAACAGTATCTTAAAGAAATGGGAATCGAAGAAAGCGGTTTGGACAAATTAATCAAAAAAGCATATCAGCTCCTGGGCTTAATAACTTTTTATACGATTAAAGGAGGAAAGGAGGTCCGCGCCTGGAGCCTGCAAAAAGGGAAAACCAGCCTTGATGCAGCCGGAGAGGTCCATACTGATATGGCCAAAGGGTTTGTTAAGGCAGAAGTAGTGGGGTTTGAGGAATTGGTGGAAAGTGGGGGATGGAAAGGCGCGGCGGAGACAGGGAAAGTCAGACTTGAAGGAAGAGATTACTTCGTAAAAGAAGGAGATATTATTGAATTTAAATTCAACGCTTAAAAATTGATTCATTGTTTCATGGCTTCATTGTTGATTATTTTAGCAATGGAACAATTTGACAAGGAGACAATCGCTACTCATTGACAATAAATCGACTTGAAGGTAAAATAAGGGACAAAGAAAAAACGTTTTGAGGTTTTCAACAAAGAAAAAGGGAAATGAACCGTAATTACGAGTTGGTGGTTATCTTGAGTCCGGAGTTATCGGCGGCGGAACAAGAGAAACTGCTTGATAAAATCCAAAAACAAATTACCGACTCCGAGGGCAAAGCTTCTCAAGCAAAGGATTTAGGTAAAAAAAACTTGGCTACCCCGATTAAAAAACAAACCGAGGGAGCTTTTTATTTGATGGAATTTTCTGCTCCGGTGACTTCTTTATCTTCTTTGAGCCAAAAGCTCCTCTTGGAAGAAAAAATCTTACGTTACTTAGTTATTAGTCGGGAAAGAGGAGAGGAGGAAGCTCCGAAGGAAAAAAAGACCAAAAAGGTCAAAGAAAAGTAAAGGAGGTAAATTAAATGTCTTCAAGGTCACTTAATAAAGTTCAACTGATTGGTAATTTAACGAGAGATCCCGAATTAAGATATACGCCTCAGGGAACAGCAGTTTGCACTTTAGGTTTAGCGACTAATCGCTCTTGGACCACCGAAAGTGGGGAGAAGCGGGAAGAAACTGAGTTTCACCGGATTGTCGCTTGGAACAAATTAGCCGAACTTTGTTCCCAACTCTTATTTAAAGGCCGTAAGGTTTATGTTGAAGGGAGACTGCAGACCCGCACTTGGGCAGCTCAAGACGGGAGTCAACGACAAGCGACGGAAATCGTAATTGAAGAGATGATTATTTTAGATAGCCGGCAAGCGGAAGCGGAAAGGGAAATGGCTCCCGCCGCAACTGAACCGCCGGTACCAGAAACCCCGCCGGCCGAAGAACCAACTGCCGCAGAAGCTCCGGCTCCTAAGAAGGTTAAGACTAAATCAGGGCCGAAAGCGGAAACAGATGAGCTACAGGAAGTTGACATTCCTTTTTAACGAAGCGAGGAGAAAATAATGATAAGAAGAAAACGATTATCAGCCAGAAGAATCAAAGTTAGCCCGAAAAATTGTTATTTTTGTCAGAACAAGCTGGCTCCTGATTATAAAAATCCCGAAACCTTAAGGAATTATTTGACTGAAAGAGGGAAGATAGTGGGTAAAGACCGCTCCGGTTTGTGTTCTAAACATCAACGGCACCTGGCAGTGGCAATTAAAAGAGCGCGGTTTTTAGGCCTTCTTCCATTTGTCGTCCGGGTCAAGTAAAATTGACTTTATGCTCCGTATGAGATTGACTTTAAAACAAATCAGGATATTTATCCTGGGCGTCAGTTTATTGGTTTTAGTCGGCGGTGTGAGTTACCGCCTCGGCCAAAATCAGGCTTTTTCTAACTTTGGTCACTCCTCAAGTGAGGTTAAGCTCGAAAGAAAAGTTCCCGCCAGTAAGGAAGGGCTTGATTTCAACCTTTTCTGGGAAGTTTGGGATAAACTCGAAACTAACTTCTTGGGCCGTAAAGAGATCGACCGGAAAAAGATGGTTTATGGTGCTGTTTCCGGAATGGTTGCTTCCCTTGATGATCCTTATACCGTTTTCTTGCCTCCCGAAGAGAATAAAGAAACGAAAGACGACTTGCGGGGAGATTTCGAGGGCGTGGGGATTCAAATTGGCTACGACAAGGAAAAACGCTTGGCGGTGGTGGCCCCTCTCTCCGGAACGCCAGCCGAAGCGGCGGGTCTTAAAGCCGGGGATTTAATCTTAAAAATTGTGGATGAAGCGCAAAAGGTTGATCGAGAAACGATGAGTATTTCTTTGCCCGAAGCGGTTAAGTTAATTCGCGGGCCAAAGGGTTCTAGCGTTAAGTTGACAATTTTGCGGGGGGAGGAAGGGAAACCTTTCGAGGTCAGCTTGAAGAGAAGTACCATTGTCATTAAGAGCGTCGAGGTTAAATTCGAAGAGAGCAATAATAAGGAAGTGGCAGTTTTAAAGCTTTCCCGCTTTGGGGAAAGGACTTATGATGAATGGGAAGAAGCCGTGGATGAAATAAAAGTTGAGCAGGCTAAAGCCAAAAATTTCGCCGGGGTAATTTTGGATTTGCGTAATAATCCCGGCGGCTTTTTACAAGGAGCGGTTTTTATCAGCAGCGAATTTTTACCGTCAGGAATTGTGGTCCAACAAGATCGGGGGGTCAACGGCAAAGAGGTTCATTCGGTTAACCGTCAGGGAAAACTCTTGAAAGAGCCGTTGGTGGTATTAGTTAATGGCGGATCTGCTTCCGCTTCGGAAATTGTTGCCGGCGCTCTTCAGGAAACTAAGCGGGCGAAGGTCGTGGGCGAGAAAAGTTTTGGTAAAGGAACAGTTCAAGAGGCAGAGGATTTAGCCGGTGGGGCCGGCTTACATATCACGGTTGCCCGTTGGCTGCTGCCTTCCGGTCAGTCAATTGATCAGGAGGGAGTTAAGCCTGACTTGGAAGTGAAAGCAGATCAAGACGAGACCAAAGATTTACCCCTGGAAAAAGCAATTGAACTTCTAAGTCGCTGAGTCTATCCTTGACAGAAAAGCCCAAAAACCTTAAATTTGTTCTTAATAAGATGACGAAAATGAAAGAATTAAAAAGGTTTTTCATTGGTCTGGCGGCCGGAATTTTTCTGGTGTTTATTACTTTGGGTGGTGTGGCGGCCAGCCAAGGAAGAAATTTTACTTGGTTGGACAAAATCTTCCCTCAACGATTGATAGGGGAAAAGGTTTTGGAAAGGAAAGTCCTGACCGAGGAGTCGATAGTAATTGAGGTGGTGGAAAAATACTCTCCGTCAGTAGTCACGGTGGGGATTAAAAAAACAGAGAAGGTTTTAGACCCTTTTGAGGGGATATTTGACCCCTTTGGTTTTTTCAACCTTCCGCGCAACGGTCGGCAACCGCAAGAGCAAAAAATCGAGCAGGATATCGGCACCGGCTTTGTCGTTTCTAGCGACGGCCTTATCGTCACTAACAAACATGTAGTGGCTGATACCTCGGCCAGTTATCGAGTTTTTAGCCGTGATAACAAGCTTTATGAAGTAGGAAAAATCTTTCGCGATCCGACTAATGATTTGGCAATTTTAAAGGTTTCGGCGCCGGCGGGGGAGCTTAAGGCGGTGGAGCTAGGTGACTCTTCTAAACTGAAGGTGGGTCAGTTTGTGATCGCTATTGGGACTGCCTTAGGAGAATTTCGCAATACAGTGACAACGGGAGTTATTTCCGGTCTTGGACGGGGAATCGTTGCCGGTAGCCCCTTCGAGGGCTCAGAAAGCTTGGATAATGTGATTCAAACCGATGCTGCCATTAACCCCGGTAACTCCGGAGGGCCGCTTATTAACTCGGCCGGTCAGGTAATTGGGGTTAATGCCGCGGTTGCTTCCGGAGCCCAGAATATCGGTTTTGCCTTACCGATTAATGTGGTCAAAGAAATGCTTGACAACTTTAATAAAACCGGCCAATTTTCCCGGCCGTTTTTGGGTGTTCGCTATCGGATGATTAATCGTGAGGAGGCGGTTGCCAAGGGTTGGATGGAAGGAGCGGGGATTGTCGAGGTGGTAGCCGGCTCCCCGGCGGAAAAAGACGGTCTTAAACCAGGAGATATTATTATTAAAATCGACGGGGAAAAATTAACCGAGAAAACTAACTTGGCTCAAGTAATTGCGAAGAAAAAAGTGGGGGATAAAGTAGATCTTACAGTTTGGCGAGATGGGGAAGAGAAAAAGGTTACCGTGAGTCTGAAAGAACAAAACTAGCTATCAACTACCAATAACCTTCACCGCTTCGATAATTTTGTCTATTTTCCCATCAAGAATTGCCTCAATGTTGTGGAAAGACTTATTTATTCGGTGATCAGTGACGCGATCTTGCAAAAAGTTGTAGGTCCGAACTTTTTCATTGCGCATCGCTCGACCAATAATCGCTCGCTGGTCGCCAATGGCTTTGACTTTTTTGTCTTTCTCAATTTCCCAGAGTTTTGAGCGTAAAATTGCTAAAGCATTGGCGCGATTTTGTTCCTGAAACCTTTCCGATTGAGCAGTAACGACGATACCGGTAGGCAAATGTCGCAGTCTGACTGCTGTCGAGACTTTTTGAACATTTTGGCCGCCATGAGAGGAAGCCCGGTAAAATTCCCAAGCTAACTCATTGGGGTTAACTTGAACTTGAGTTTCCGGCACTTCGCCTAAAATGGCGACCGAAGCGGTCGAAGTATGAATCCGACCCCTTTTTTCGGTTAGGGGCACTCTTTGAACCCGATGAACTCCTGCCTCATTTTTTAGGACGCTGTAAGCGTTAGAACCACTAATTTTGACCACCCCTTCGTCAATGGGGGTGACTTTCCAGCCTTGGGAAAAAGCATAGCGGCTGTACATCCGCAGTAAATCACTCGCCCAAAGCCGGGCTTCTTCACCGCCCGGACCAGGTCTTATTTCGAGAGTGACGATATTGGGGTTCATTTATTTCTTAGAAAGCATTTCTTTCAGGGTCTTAGGCCGCTTTTCTTCTTCTTTGGCAATTGCGATCTTTTTCTGAAGTTTCTTTTTTCTTTTACTGACTAAGTCAGGAACGGCCGCCTCTTTTCGCTTTTTAAATCTTTCTACTCGGCCCAGAGTATCAACAAATTTTTGCTGACCGGTAAAGAAGGGATGGCAAGCGGAGCAAACTTCAACCCGGATTTCCTCTTTTGTGGAACCGGTAGTAAAAGTGTGGCCGCAAGCGCAAACTACTTTGGCGTTGGGATACCATTTAGGATGAATATCAGTCTTCATAACACAAAAAAGTATTAAAAATTATCTTGCTAATTGCTAAAACCATTATATAGTAAAGCGCGAATGAGTTCAATAGAAAGGGAACGGCTACTCAAAAATCAGAAGAAGACAATTGCGGTTTTAGCCGCTTTGCCGCCCCTGTTTCTGACGGCAGGAGTAATTTTAGACCCTCGGTTAAGGGGATTGAATAGTTGTTGCTTTGGGCCACCTATATTATTTTTTGAAGCTCTTCTCGGCACGGCTTATCTTCGGCTGAAAAATGAGCAGTCGGAATTGCCGAGGAAGTCTTAATTTTCTGGTTTGGCTAACCAGAACGCCAATAACGATAAAAAAAGCTCCCAAGAGGAAAATAAAACTGAGTTCTTCGTGTAAAAAGGCAACCGCTATTGGAATCGCGAATATCGGTTCCAGATAAGTAAAAAGAGTTGCTTCGGACGCCTCAATTTTAGAAAAGCCGTAGATATAGGTGAAATAAGCAATCACCGAGCCCAAAATCGCCATATAGCAAATGCCCGGCCAGGCATTTGAGTTAAGAGCTAAAAGTGAAAAGTTAAATGTGACGAAGGGGAGAAGAGTGATTAGGCCGACCAGGAACGAAGAGGCGGATAAGACAAAAGAATCAAGGGCCTCTCCTGCTTTTCGCCGGAGCAAGGAGAAGCTGGCCCAGGCGACTGACCCCCCGAATATTAGTAAATTGCCCCAGAGTCCTTGGTTGAGGCTTAGACCATTTTTAAAAAGTGGTTCAAGGATGCTTAAAAAAGCTCCCAAGAAAATGAAACTGATACCGAATCTTTCCTGACGGGTAACTGTTTCTCTTAAGAAAACCACCCCGCCCAAAATAATCAAAATCGGGGTGAAAATAGAAATGAGCGAGGCGTTAATGGCCGCGGTTTTTTGCATCCCAAAGAAAAGCAGCAGCAGGGTAAGGGGAGTACCGATAAAGCCTAAAGCTAAATACTGAAAACAAAGATTTAAGCTTGGTCTTTGCTTTATGAACTTAATGGTTAAGGGGACGATTAGAATTAATGAAACAATCAAAAAGCGGTAAAAAAGGAAAGTGAGGGGAGAAGTATAGCGCAGGGTGTATTTGATAATTGGCGGTGCTAGTCCCCAAATAAAGGCAGTTGTTAGAAGGGTCAAATAAGCCTTTCTTCTTTCTTCGCTCATTATCCTGGGCTCCATGTAATATATATTTAATTCGGAAAATCAAGCTTTGCTTATATATGTTACATTGACTACTGCTTTAAGATTTTCGCCATCTCGGATTGGGGAATAGTCTCTTGAGTGCCATCGCGAAGGTTTTTAAGGGTAACTGTTCCTTTGGCCGCCTCATCTGGTCCAAGAATAGCCACGTATGGAATACCTTTTCTGTCGGCATATTTGATTTGTTTTTCCAGCTTTTCTCCCGGTTCCAGAAAGACTTCGGTGTTAATCTCGCTTTCTCGCAGTTTATTTGCCAGTTCAATTGATGGCCCCAAAAGCTCAACCGAAAAAGCGGTGACTAAAACTTGCGTTGGATTGACCGATAACTTGGGATATTTGTCGTAAGCTCGGAGAACCTCGGCCACTACCATATCGCCGGAAGCAAAGCCGGTGCCGGGAATAATCTTTCGCCCGCCAACCTCGGCGGTTAAATTATCGTAGCGGCCGCCGCCTAGGATGGAGCGGAACTCGCCCTTGGCGTCCCAGGCTTCAAAGACAACGCCGGTGTAATATTCCAGCCCCCGAACAATTCGCGGGTCATATTCAATAAATTCGGAAACACCGTATTTTTTCAAAAGCTCAAAAACCCGTAATAACCAAGATGAATCCAGGTAGGCATTCTTTTCTTCAATCACTCCCAAAATCGCTTCCGTTTGCTCATCAGTCAGGCCGGCCTCTTGGCCCATTTCAAAAAAATCCTTTCGGCTGACCTTATCAACTTTATCAATCAACCGAAAAGCAGGGACAATTTTTTCCTCAGTAATCCCTAAATCCTGGAGCCTTCCTTGCAAGAGTTGGCGGTCATTAACTTTAATTTTAACCTCGGTTGGTTCCAGTCCTAACTTTTTAAGCAAAGTAGCAGCGATAGCAATTACTTCCGTGTCCGCTTCCGGATTATCTACGCCTAAGATATCGCAGTCCCATTGAAAAAACTCTCGGCCCCGGCCTTTTTGGGGCTTTTCGTAGCGAAAGCGCCGGCCAAAAGTGAACCACTTGACTGGAAAAGTAAGGGAACCGGCTTTTTGGGCGACCATTCGGGCCAGGCTCGGCGTCATTTCCGGCCGCAAAGCCAAGACCTTACCTGACTGGTCGGTTAAAGTAAAAGCTTGCTTTTTCACCAGCTCTTCGCCGGATTTGGCGGCATAAAGGTCCAGGCTTTCCAGAGTCGGACCTTCGTATTCTTCAAACCCAAAAAGCCGGGAAACTTCTTTGACTTTGTCATAAAGCCACTGAATAAACGCCCAATCTTTTGGGTAAAAATCCCGAGTCCCTTTAACGGGGGGAATTATGTTTGGCATCTTTTTTATCATACAATTTTAAGGGAGAATACTCAATTGCTTGGAGGGAAATTATTGAAGAACAAAAAAGCTTTTAGCCACGGCCGTTTTGCCTTCAGCCGGTTCGGGGTAAACGGCGACTACCTTTTGGCCTTCAGCCAAATCCTTAAATTTGGGGTTGGTCTTTTGGTCGGGAGCATAAAGGCCAGTGGCTTGTTCCACCTTAGTCGTCAGTGTCATTTCGCTATTTTTAGGATCAGTTAAAGTAAGAAGTGAGTTTTTGCTGTCAATTTTAGTAATCTGGCCAAAGAAGACCAACCTTTTGGCGGGCGGGTTTTTCGGACTAGTTAAGACCACCACGCGCTTTGCCTCTAAGATTTCGTTATCGCCCAAATTTCCCATCGCAATTACTTTATCGTCCAAGGCCAATTCATTCGGTTTTATTTCTTTCTTGCTCAGACCGATAATCGTCGTCTCTTCGGTTAATCTCACTCTTTGTTTCCCCCGAAAATTACTAACGGTAATCGTTGAGTCGGTAATCTGATTAATCGTTCCTACATAAGCCCGTTTTTCGATTTTCTCTTTAATTTCGCTTACTTTTTCCTTTATTGCGTCCCGGATTTCTTTGACTTTTTCATCTTCGGTGTTGGCGGGACTGGGGGTTGAAGAGCTGGTGGGTGAGGGAGTAGTGGTAATGGCATTCGCTGGCAAGCGAAAAGCTAAAAGTGCCAAGCTAAGAATTAGAGTTAAAAGCGCAAATCTTGCCTGTCGGCAGACAGGAGTTTTAAGTTTTAAGTTTTTAGTTATCATCAGATTTCAACCGTGCTGTAAACAACCGTAATCGTTTTGCTCGCTTTCTCACCTAAACCGTTAATTGCTTGGACCTCAATTTCGTTTTCACCAGAAATTAAGTTGATTTCTGTTTCAAAATTGCCTTTTTTATCTGCTTGAATCATCTTTTCCCCTTTTTCCGTCAAAATAATTACCCAGGAAGAAGGGGAGGTGGTCCCGTTGATGGCCGTTTTGCCCTCTTTAATTATTGATTGATCCAGAGGAGATGCCAGGGAAAGGATTTGGCTCCCGCTTGCGGAATTATTTGCTTTGTCTTCCTCGCTTGAAGCCAGTGGAGTTTGAATTTGATCGGCTTCTTCGATCGCTTTCCGAGCATTATAAACACCAAAGGTGGCGATAAGGCCAATGCCGAAACCGATGGCGATCGCTAAAACAACTTCCTTTTTCATCTATTTCTCAATTGCCACTTATCTTAAGCAAAAAGACACTTCTTGTCAAGAAAAGTAGGGAATGTTAATATAACCTTGATTGATTGTTACTTTATTTCATAGTCGCTTAAATGGATATCTTATACCTTGGCCATTCTTCATTTAGAATCAAGACTAGATCTGCCACGATTATTGCTGACCCATTTTCTTCGGCAGTGGTTGGCTGGAAATTTCCCAAAACAGAAGCGGATATCGTCACGGTTTCCCATCAGCACCAAGACCACAATCAAGTTGAGGCGGTAGGAGGGGAGCCATTTATCGTTTCTCTGCCGGGGGAATATGAAATTAAGGGTATTTCCATCTTTGGTTATTCCTCGTTCCATGATAAAAATAAGGGGGCAGAGAGAGGCCCAAATACGATTTTTGTCATTGAAGCGGAAGGTTTGCGACTTTGCCACCTGGGTGATTTGGGGGTTTTGCCACCAGCGGAAGTAATGGAAGAAATTATCGGCGTTGATGTTTTGATGGTCCCGGTCGGTGGCAAATACACTTTGGGCCCGGAGGAAGCAGTGGAGGCGGTTAACCAAATTGAGCCTTCGATAGTTTTGCCAATGCATTTTCGGGTCCCTGGCTTAACTGAACTAGCTGATTTGAACGAATTCTTGACTGAAATGGGAGCGGAAAAGACGGAAAGATTAGATAAACTTTCTTTAACTAAAGATAAGCTGCCTGAAGAAACCAGGGTGGTCGTTTTGGAGAAAAAATCTTAAGTCCTGCCCTTGTAGTTCTAAATCCGAGATATGGCAGAGATTAAAATTCCTCCCCATTCAGATGAGGCTGAAGTTTCGATTTTGGGCTCAATCTTGATTGACAAAGATGCCATTATTAATGTGGCAGACTTTTTGCGGCCGGAACATTTTTACAGTGATGTCCGCGGCCTCATTTTTAAATCAGTCCTCGACCTTTATGAAGAGCGCTCGCCTATTGATTTGGTGACACTGGGGGACAAGTTAAAGAAAAACCGGGGCTTGACCAAAATCGGCGGCAGCACTTACTTAGTAGAATTGGTTAATCAAGTGCCAACGGCCGCCAACGTCGAAAAATATGGCCAAATCGTTAAGGATCTTTATGTCAAAAGACAATTAATTTCCGCCGCTTCGCGAATTGTTAACGTTGCTTTTGATGAGGGGAAAGGGGCGGGTGAGGCAATGGACCAGGCAGAGATGGAAGTTTTCTCTCTCTCGCAAAAACATCTTAAGCAAAGTTTTATGCCGATTAAGGATGCTTTGGCGGAGAGCTTTGACCGCTTGGATGAGCTTCACAAGCGGGCCGGCGGCCTAAGGGGAGTTCCCACCAGCTTTCGGGATTTGGATAATCTTCTCGCCGGCCTGCAGCCCTCTAACTTGCTTATTCTGGCGGCTCGGCCGGGGATAGGGAAAAGCGCTTTTGGTTTAAATATTGCGCGGAGTGTGGCCGTTGACTATAAAATTCCCGTGGGTATTTTTTCGGTGGAGATGAGCAAAGAGGAATTGACCGACCGGCTTTTGGTCCGCCAATCGGAAATAGACGCTTGGAAACTAAAAACCGGCAAACTGGAGGAAGATGACTTTACTCGTTTTTCGGAAGCAATGGGCGTGCTGGCCGACGCCCCTTTGTTTATTGATGATACTCCCGGTATTTCTCTTTTGGAAATGAGGACCAAAGCCCGGCGATTACAAGTGGAGAAAGGGTTGCAGCTTTTAATTATTGATTATTTGCAATTAGTTCACGGCCGCAATTTGGAAAACCGGGTTCAAGAAGTTTCCGAAATTTCAATGGGCATTAAAAATTTGGCTCGCGAGTTGAAAATTCCTATTATTGCTATGTCACAGCTATCGCGGGCAGTGGAAGTCCGCGGTGGCGCCCGGCCGCGTTTAGCAGACTTGCGGGAGTCGGGTAGCATTGAGCAGGATGCGGATGTGGTGATGTTTCTATATCGAGAGGATGAGGAAAATCAAGAGAACATTACCCTAGAAATCGCTAAACATCGTAATGGTCCGACTGGAGCGATTCACTTGCGTTTTGTCCCTTCGCGCGTCTCCTTTTATCCCCTGGAAACTAGAAGAGAAACAAAAGGTTAGCGTCCAGCGTCTAAACGATAAGTATCTTTTTGCTTGCAAGAAAGCTTTTTTATTTTCTAAGATGGGGTTGAAAGGAGGTGAAGCCAATGGAAAAAGAGATTTATAGTTTACCGCCTTTGCCTTATGGTCTGTCGGATTTAGAACCGTTTATTTCCGAAAAGCAATTGCGGATTCATTATGAAAAACACCATCAGTCTTATATCGGTGCGGCCAATTCAATTTTGCAGCGGATGAGTAAGGCAAAGGATGAAAAAACTAAACTTAATATGAACGCCGTCGTTCAGGACTTAACTTTTAATGTCGCGGGTCATATTTTGCATTCCCTTTTTTGGTCCTCTCTGTCTTCGCCTGAGGCAGGCGGTACCGGCCCGGAGGGAATTTTGGCCGAAGCAATTGACCGCGATTTTGGCAGTTTGGAGCGGTTTAAAGACGAGTTTGGTCGAATGGCCTTAGGTTTGCAGGGTTCGGGGTGGGTGGCTCTAACTTACGAACATCTGATTGGGCGTTTGCTCTTGACTCAAATTGGTAACCACCAAGATAATCTTTATCCGACTCTTCCCATCATTGTGGTTTTGGACGTTTGGGAGCACGCCTACTATCTCGATTATGAAAGCGCCAGAGGTCGGTATGTTGATAACTGGTGGCAGATTGTTAATTGGCGAGGGGCAGGGGAGAGGTTTGAGAGCTTGTCAGTTTAGTCGCCTTCTTTCGAGATTTGCTAAACTGAAATGGTGACCTTTTTAGTTAAAGTGCGCTTAATCTTGACGGCCGTTTTGGTTTTGCTTTTTATTTTTCTTCAGTCCAGCAAAATTAACTTAGCGACGGCTGACTTAGGACGCCATCTAAAAAACGGCGAGATTATTCTGCAAGGCGACCCCTGGCAGATATGGCGGACTAATTCTTACTCCTATACTCATTCGGATTATCCCTTTCTTAATCATCATTGGGGAAGTGGGATAATTTTTTTTCTGATTTGGCGGATTGCCGGCTTTGTTGGTCTTTCAATTTTCTTTAGCTTAATTACCTTGGTCACTTTCTGGCTTTTTTTTCGATTGGCTTGGAAAGGTTCCCGCTTTTCGGTTGCTTGGCTGACCGCAATTTTGGTGTTACCGGTTTTGGTTTCGCGAACTGAAATTCGCCCAGAGATCTTCAGCTATTTATTCGCCGGCGTTTTTTGGTGGATTTTAGATAATTTCAGGCAAAAGAGACTTTCTTCTCGTTTTCTTTTTCTCTTGCCGCTTCTTATGCTTTTCTGGGTCAATTTACATATCTATTTTTTCTTAGGATTTTTTCTAATCGGGGTTTTCTTTTTAGAGGAATTGGTTTTTGTTCTTAAAAAGACTGGGGGGTTAAGGGACTTAAGTTACTTAAGAAACTTAAGTATTGCGGGAGGACTTTGTTTAGTCGCTTCTTTTTTGAATCCGGCGGGATTAAAGGGCCTTTGGTATCCCTTGCAAATTTTTAAAGGTTACGGCTACCGACTGTTTGAAAATCAAACCGTTTGGTTCTTAGACAAACTGGTTAATTATCCGCCTAGCCTCTATTTCAAAATTGTTTTTGGGGTTTTGGTTTTAAGCTGGGTTTACGCTTTTCTAGCCAAAAGGAAAGTGACTCATCGTTGTTTCCTGTTTTCTTTATTCTTTTCTTTTATGGGTTGGACCGCTGTTCGCAATTTAACTCTTTTTGGCTATTTCGCCTGGCCGATTATTGCTGGCAACTTAAGGGAAATCGGACGAGGGGAGAAGACAGGGGAAAGACCAGAACTAGAGGACTTTATGGCTGCCTCTTTGGGAGGGCTTTTGCTTTTGGGATTGTTTTTGCTGAATTCTTCTTATTGGCTAGCCCGACTTTCGCTAGGGTTTGGTTTAGAAAAGGGGAACGAAAAGGCGGCAGAATTTTTTCTAGAAAATCATCTTTCCGGACCAATTTTTGATAATTATGATAATGGGGGTTATTTGATTTATTATTTGTTTCCAAAAGAAAGAGTTTTTGTTGATAATCGGCCGGAAGCTTATCCAAAAGAATTCTTTGAAAAAACTTATATTCCCATGCAGGAAAGTGAGGAAAAGTGGCAGGAGGTGGAGAAGGAGTATCATTTCAACGCCATCTTTTTTTACCGTCTTGATTTAACTCCCTGGGGCCAAAACTTCCTGGTCAGCCGGATTAAAGACTCCGCTTGGGCGCCGGTTTATGTGGATAACTGGTCAATTATCTTTCTTAAGAGAAGCAGTCAGAATCAGACTTCAATCCAGAAGTACGAGTTGCCTAAAGAGATTTTTTCGGTTAGGTAAGTGCCGGGGGAGGGAGTCCCTTCGACTACTTCGACGAAGTTTACAGTGAGTTTATCGAACTGCTCAGTACAAGTTCGCTCAGGGCAGGCGAACCCTCTTTGTGCTGCGGGAGAGAGTCGAACTCTCACGGCTTTTTGAGCCACTAGTTTTTGAGACTAGCCTGTCTACCATTCCAGCACCGCAGCCTGCCTATATTTTACCAAATTAGGGGGTGTTTTGATAGGCTGATTGGCCTTAAAGAACCCAGGCTAAAAGGAGGGTAACATAAAGGATTTGGAAAAGAATTCCGGGTAGGAAAGAAGCTTTCCATTGGAGTTTCTTTTGAAAAAAGATTAAGTGTTTGACAAACTGACTTTTATAGCCAAAGAAAAAGTAAGGTGCTTCCGCCAAATCTGGTAGAATGGCCAAAAATGTCCCCGCGGCAATTATTAAGGCTCGGTTAAAATCAGGTAAAGCTCGAAAAGTCAAAAAGAGGCTCAAAAAAAGACCAACTAAACAATCAATGACAATTAGGATAACGGTTTTTGGCGGTAAATAAAAAAGACCCTCCTTTTTTTTGGTCATTTTCAGGTTTGGGTTCCAGTGAGGGAGAAGGTCTATCAGGAAGTGGGAAAGAAAGGAAAAGGGGAGTGAGAGCCAGGGATTTTGGATTTTAATCGCGAGAGTCGCGCCGGTTAAGGCGTGGGCAAGCTCAAGCATAAAGATAAGTATAAACTCATCTTACTTGAGTTTGCAACTCTTCATAAGTGATTTTGAACCCAAAATGTTATAGTTAGAATTAAAATCAAAGTGTTTTGGGTATAATGTGATAAAATGACAAATGTCAAAGACACAATGATTCCCGATCTTTCTTTTGCTATTGGCCCAATTATGGTTACCCCTCTTTTCTGGGGTTTAGCGGGGGCGACGGTGATTTCTTCCTTTGCCATCTGGCGTTACTTGAAAGAAGATTATCCAGAGGAAATAATCTTCGGTTCCAGTCTCGCCGTCGGGGTAATGGCTTTGATTTTTTCTCGCTTGTTTTTCGTTCTTTTTAATCTAAATGACTTTGGCCTTTCCCTGGTTAATTGGTTGACTTTATCGGTCCGAGAAAACTTTTCTTTGGTGGGGGCCTTTATGGGGGCCGTTTTAATTGCTTATTGGCAGAATGCCCGTTCAAAACGGAACCCCTGGGAATTTTTGGATGCTTTAACTCTGCCCATTTTCTTTTTTCTAGTGGCCGGCGGAGGCGGCACTTTTTTGACCACTGGTCGGTATTGGAGCTTGGCCTATTTAGGTCTTGGTCTCTGGGGGATTTTAACCTTTCCTTGGCTGAAAAGAAAATACCGCTCTTTTACCTGGTACCAAAGCGGCAAAACCGGTTTTTTAATTTCTTTCTCTGGCTCTTGGATTTTCGCTTTGCTTTTCTTGCTTGCTTTCTTAGAAAATGGTAAGATATACTTAAGTAATTGGGCATGGTTGTTTTCAATTTTGGTTTGTTTAGGTATTCTTTATTATCGGTCCGAACGCGACCTTAAGAAAGATTGGGGTGGACTCTTTAAGGGTCGCCTTTCATTCAAGGAGGATAAAAATGGCAAAAGTCGTTTTCCCGGCCACCTTACTAGAACCGATTAAGCAATTCCTCCACTTGGAGGAAAGAAAATTAAATGAGCGCAAAAAAAGGCTAGAGGAGCAAGATCCGTTTAAAGACCCGAAGCGCTTGATGAACAACGCCTCTTCTGACGCTGATGCGGCGGAGCAATTTGGCCATGCCAATGTTGAGGGACTTAAGAAAGAAATTGACCGCAAATTAGTCCAAGTTAGAAAAGCCCTTACTCGCATTAAGGTCGGCAAATACGGTATTTGCGAAAAATGTGGCCAAATGATTGATACCGATCGGCTGACAATTTTTCCCGAAGCTACCTTTTGCGTCAAATGCGAGAAAAAGAAAGAACAGTAAACAAGGCGCTTCCGGGGGGTCTTATAGGGATTTGGTTGGCTGACCGCTTAAGCAAACTCTTCTTTTTAAGAAATTCTCAGGCGATTGTTAATCAAGGCCTTTCTTGGGGGGTAGCCTTAACTTTTTCTACCCCCTTTCTGATTTTTCTCTCACTTTTAATCCTTATTTTCTGTGGTTTCTTATTTCTTTTTTGGCCATTAAGAAGATTTGAGTTGGCCCTGATTTTTATCGGCGGTCTTTCCAACTTAATTGACCGGCTGTTTTTGGGGGGAGTAGTGGATTTTATCCACTTACCTTTCGTTCCCGTTTTCAATTTGGCGGATATAACTATTGGTTTCGGGGGGCTTCTTCTTCTCGTTGACTTGCTAAAAACCAAGAAGCTATCATAAAAAGGTATGCTCAATTTTTCCCTGCTTTTGGGGTTGCTGGTAGTTATAGGCGGCGCCTTCATTGGCGGTTTGCTGGCCAGACAAATAAAACAACCAATTATCTTTGGTTACCTCCTGGCCGGCTTGAGTATTTCCAGTCTGGTTGGCCGGTTAGGTTTGGCCCGCGAAAGCTTGGGAACGGTAGCGGAAATCGGTTTGGCCTTTTTGATGTTTTCATTGGGATTGGAATTTTCTTTAAAGAAGGTTGACAAACTTAAGAAAGTTGCTTTTGGAGGCGGGGGAAGCCAAATTATCCTGACGGTTTTAATTGGCGCTTGGCTTTTGGAAAGATTTTTTGATTTTTCATTTCCTGCCGCTTTTATTGCGGCCAGCGCTTTTTCTCTTTCTTCAACGGCAATTGTGGTCAAGATTTTGAGCGAAAAAGCCCGATTGGAAAGCTTACCGGGCGAGATTATGGTTGGCTGGCTCTTAGTCCAAGATTTAGCGGTTTTGCCGATGATTAGCCTAATGCCGGCGCTTTTTAACGGTGCTGGAATGGTGGCAAATTTGTTGATGATGGGCAAGGCGCTGGTGATTTTGCTTTTGACTTGGGCCGCCGCCAGTAAAGTGGTGCCTAAGTTGGCGGACTTTGTTTCCTCCCTTAAGAACCGGGAGTTGCTTTTGCTATTCGCAGTGGCGGTGGTCTTTTTCTTTGCCCTTCTTTCCGCTAACTTCGGCTTTTCTTTTGGTTTAGGAGCTTTCTTGGCTGGTCTGATCTTAAGTCAAGCTTCGGCCCATTTTGCTGTTTTTTCGGAGATAAGACCACTCCGGGACGTTTTTTTGGCCATTTTTTTTGTTTCTTTGGGTTTAAGTCTTGAGCCTGGGTTCTTTATTGCTTCTGGAGGCCAAATTCTTTTACTCGGTTTTTGTTTTTTGCTTTTAAAGCTATTTTTGGTGGCGCTGCTTTTAATTTGTTTTGGCTATCATGCCCAGACGATTTTTTCCTGTTCTTTTGGCTTAGCTCAAGTAGGGGAATTTTCTTTTGTCCTGGCGGCGACCGCTCTCTCTGGCCATTTTATTGATAAAGAAACTTATTTTTTAATTGTTTCGGTGGCGCTTTTTACGATGGTTCTGACCCCCTGGTTTTTTACCGCGGCGGAAAAGCTTTATTGGGTGGCTAATCACTTCTCTCAACGATGGCCCGTCTTACATCAGCAGTTTTTTGCCCGTTTCGACCGCCGCTCCCCGGCCGAGGAACTTCCTTTTGAGAAACATGTGGTCATTCTCGGTTACGGCCGGGTAGGCAAGTGGGTAGGGGCAATTTTGGATAAGGCCAAAATTCCCTATGTGGTCGTCGAGTATAATCCGGAGATAGTAAGAAGTTTACAGTTAGCGGAAAAACCGGTGATTTTTGGCGACCCGACCGAGCTGGAAGTATTGGACTTGGCCCAGGTTGATAAGGCCAGACTGGTGGTAATTGCCTTGCCTGATCCCTTGACCCAGCGAATGGTAATGACCAATTGCCAGGCGCTTAATCGGCGGGTGACGGTTATTTGCCGTTCACACTTGGAAGGAGAAGGGCAGGAATTAAAAGCTTTGGGAGTAGACCAGATTATCCAGCCCGAATTCGAGGCGGCTTTATCAATGGGCCACCGCATTTTGCAGTATTTTGGTTTAAAGAAAGAGGACATTAGCCTTAAAATAAAGCAGGTTAAAAAAGAGCATGAAACCGATAGTCGGTAGTTAGGAGAGAGTAGCGAGCGAGTGACCACCTTTAGTTTCCAAATTGTGGCTAAGGATAAAAAGACCAACGCCCGGACCGGGATTATCCAAACTGAACATGGTCTAATTAAAACTCCGGCTTTTGTCCCGGTGGGGACTCAGGCGACGGTTAAATCGCTCTCGATGGAGGATTTACGCACCATTGGCACCCAAGTTTTTTTTGTCAATACCTACCATATGTATCTTCGGCCGGGACTTTCGGTAATTGAAAAATTTGGGGGTTTGCATCAATTTATGAATTGGGAAGGGCCGCTAATGACCGACTCCGCCGGCTTTCAGATTTTTTCTTTAGGTGAGGTTAACCGTCAAAAACGGGCGCGGGTTTGCGGGACAGAAACAGAAATGCCCTTAGTGAAAATCGGCGAAGAGGGGGTAACTTTTCGCTCTCATTTGGACGGCTCTTTACACGGGTTTACCCCGGAAAAATCAATTGAAGCCCAGGTAATTCTAGGAGCCGATATAATGATTGCCTTTGATGAATGTCTTTACTTTCCGGCTACCCATGAATATGCCCGTCGGGCGATGGAGCGAACTCATCGGTGGGCCTCTAGATGCCTATCGGCAAGTTCAAAGTTCAAAGTGGCCGCCTGCAAACGACTTGCAATGTCGGGCAGGCAAAGTTCAAAGTTGGGAAAGAGCGATCAGGCGCTTTACGGAGTAGTCCAGGGGGGAGTGTTTGAGGATTTACGACGGGAATCAGCCAGATTTATCAGTGGACTGGATTTCGATGGTCTGGCCATTGGCGGAGTATCCGTGGGAGAGAGCAAAAAAGAAATGACGAATGTTTTGGAATGGACAGTGCCACTTTTGCCGAAAAATAAACCCCGCCATCTATTAGGGGTGGGGGAGATTGATGATATTTTTGCTCTAGTGGAAAGAGGAGTGGACAGCTTTGACTGCGTTATGCCGACGAGACTCGGACGGATGGGACAGGTACTAGTTAAAAACTCAAAACTCAAAACTCAAAACTACATGATGGATATTATGAAATCTCAATCTGCTCGAGATTCATCGCCGCTTGATGAGCAATGTGACTGTTGGGTGTGTCATAATTATAGCCGGGCTTATGTTCATCACCTTTTCCGGGCGAAAGAACTTTTGGCTTATCGGCTCGCCACTTACCACAATCTTTGTTTTTTGGAAGGATTGGTTAGTCAGATGCGAAAAGCGATCGAAGAGGGCAATTTTGCCCAATTAAAAGAAGAATGGCTCGGTTATTGAAATAGATGAGAAAGACTAAAAATCGCCGTCAAGTAGACCGCCCTAAAAAGTGGGTTTTTTGCCTGGGATTAATTTTATTTCTTTCTCTCTTTGGTTTGTCATTGAAGGTTTACCTTGGTTTCCGGCAATTGAAATTACTGGCTTTAAGTCGAATAAATTTGGTTCTTCTATCCGCTAAAAATCAGCTCTTGGTCTTATCGCTAGAGGGACGGGCAGGAGAAGTTTTAGTCTTGCCGGCGGAGGACAAGGTCAAGGTCCCGCGGGACTTTGGAGAATATCAATTGGGAAAAGTTTATGCTTTAGGTGAGCTGGAAAAGAGAGGGGGGCAGCTTTTGGAAGAGACAACGAGGGAGCTCTTACTCGCCCCTATCTTTGGCTATCTTTATTATCCTCAGCCGCTTGAGCAATTGGCCTGGACTAAACCGAAAGCTTTTTTAAAACGGATTTTTTGGGAAGCGTTTTGGGGTGAGGCAAAAACCGATCTTAGAAGGGCCGACTTAGCTTTACTTTTTTGGCGCGCTAGTCGTTTGAACGAAACCCTTTGTGAGACGCGAGACTTTCGTCAGGGAGAGGAAACTCTTTTGCCGGATCAGCGTTTGAGGGAAGAATCACTTTCGTTGGAAATTCTTAACGCCACCAACCATAATGGCATAGCTCAAGAAGCAGCTTATTTTGTGGAAAAAGCGGGGGGGCGAGTAGTTCATTTCGGCGATGCTCAGGAGAGCGAAAGCAGTTGCCATCTTTTGGTTACCAACCCGGTGGAGAGTTATACTGCCCGCTGGTTAGCGACAGTCTTTGATTGCCCGACAAGAAGGATAAAAAGGATAGAGGGAACCACCGCTCGCGCCGACTTGATATTAATTTTAGGAGAGGATTACTGGAAAAAAAGAGGCGAAAGATGGTAAAATACCCTCATGTCTGGTCACTCAAAATGGGCCACTATTCATCGGCAGAAAGAAGCGACCGACCAAAAGCGCGGTCAGGCTTTTACTAAAATCGCTAATGCTATCACTTTAGCGGTCCGCGATGGCGGAGGGATTACTGACCCCGAGCATAACTTTCGGCTCCGACTGGCGATTGAAAGGGCTCGAGCAGTCAATATGCCCAAAGATAATATTCAGCGGGCAATTGATCGAGTGGGCGGTAAAGGGGAAGAAGCGGCGTTAATGGAGGCGACCTATGAAGGCTACGCCCCAGGCGGAGTGGGGGTTTTAGTCGAGGTAACGACCGACAATAAGCAAAGAACGGTTCAAGAAGTCAAAAATATCTTTGACCGTAATGGGGGAAGCTTAACTTCTCCGGGAGCGGTGGTCTATAATTTCCAAAAAGTTGGTTCCCTGATTGTGAATGTTTCTGGTAATAAAGAAGAAGCGATATTAAAGATTATTGACTTGGGGGTAGACGATGTTGAAGAAGCAGGGGATAACAACTTGGAAATTCATGTTAGTCCGGAAAACCTAATGGCGACTAAAGAGAAGCTCGCTGCTGCCAATCTTCAGCCGACATCAGTGGAAATTGAGATGAAGCCGGTTAACTTAGTCGCTATTGCCGACCAAAAGACGGCTCAGCAAGTGCTTGGTCTTTTGGAGAAGCTGGAGTCCTTAGATGATGTTCAGCGGGTTTACGCTAACTTTGATATTCCCGATGAATTTTTACCCGAGCCGGCCGCTGCTTAAAGTTAATTTAGCGCCAGGTTATGTTTTTAACCAAACGTCGCAAGTTCATTTTTAGCTCTCTCCTTCTTACTTTGGGCTTTATTTTAATTCAATTGGTCGGCTTCACTAATCGTTACGAAGCGATTTTCTTACTTTCCCTTTTAACTATTCCTTTGACGCTTTGGTCATTAGAGGAAGCTTTGCATGGCCCGATTTGGTTGGTTTCTTGGATCTTGCCGATGTTTTTCACGGCTGGCGTTGGCCTTTTTTACTTTCTTTTACCCGGCTCGCTTTTAACCGCCATTCCGGTTATTCTTATTTACTTTGTGGGGATGTACGTTCTTTTTTTGAGCGAGAACATTTTTGCTGTGGCGGCGATTCGGACGATTCAGCTTTTCCGCTCCGCCTCCGCCGTTGGCTTTCTGTTAACTTTAATTACCTCTTTTTTGCTTTACGATACGATTTTTTCCTTTCGGCTTCACTTCTATCAAAGCGCTTTATTGGTGGCCGTTATTTCTTTCTTCTTATTTCTCCATGGCACTTGGGCAGTTAATTTAGAAGAAAAAATTTCTGGTCAACTTTTACTTTATTCTCTTTTAATGGCGCTCGGAATGGGGGAGATAGCTCTCATCCTTTCCTTTTGGCCAACGGCTATCACTTTGGGCTCTCTTTTTCTCACCTCACTGGTTTACGTTTCCTTAGGCATTGTCCAAGCAAAATTAAACGACCGGCTTTTTAAAAAGACAGTAGAGGAGTACTTGACCGTCGGTCTCTTAGTCTTAGTTGTTCTTCTGGCTTATACCGCCTGGGGTTAAAGGGCGCATTGGTTAATTTATTTGAGCCCCGGTTTTAAATAATTTTTTTGACAGAGGTTAGGGAAAAGGGGAGTGGGGGTAGCTGTAAAGGCCTATAATGTGAACATCCCATAACCAAGAAAGTTATTTTTCACGAACGCTCGCGCTATTTTCACGATTTGGCAAGGAAAGTTAAGAATTGCCAAAGAAAACCAGTAGCAAATATGGCCCATCCGAAGCCGCATTAGGCTTAAATGATATAGTTTGATAGTAGTTACCGCCGCTCGACTGTGGATAACTGGCGAGCACTTTTTGAGCCGACACCTCGCTTAGTTGAGACTAGCCGGGGGACACGCGAAATTAGAAAAAATTTCCAGATTTTAAAAAGAGGACGCTCCATTTAGAGGAGAGAAAAGATAACTGAGTAATCGTTAGTTTCTCTCACGAGCCGTCCTGGGGCTTTTCAGGCAGTCGTTTGACAAATAAGTCGGTGGGGTTATAGACTAAGAAGGACTGAGTATAATATCCCTTACACTCAGTCCAGGGTTTGAGGAGAAGTAGCCCAATACCCTAATAGGACTTTTCTTCTTCTCCCCTCTGGCAAATGGTATCATTAAAAATAATGCTGCCTTATTTTGACGATTTCCTGCTTCACTTGAAGACCAACAATTATTCTTTAGAGACTATTTACAACTATGAGCGGGACCTGCAGGTCTTTGCCCAATTCCTGGCTGACTCCTCTACCCCGCTTGAAAAGGTTGACAAAAAAATTGTCGCTCAATTTAAAGCTTATTTAGCTTCGCGTGACCGCCGGACCCCAATTAAAAATGAAGTCGCGGAGGAGGAATTGGCCTCCAAGAGTTTGAATCGGATGCTGTCGGCTTTGCGAAGCTTTCTTAAATATTTAATTGAAATGGATTTGCCTTGTCCCTTGCCACCGGAGGCAGTCAAGATGGTCAAGACCGAAAAGAAACACGGCCAGGTGGCGGAGATGGCGGACTTAGTTAAGCTGATTGAGTCACCGGCATATCTCGAGAACGACCCGCAAATCGCTTTAAGAAACCAGGTAATTATGGAGATTTTATTTTCTACCGGGATGAGGATTTCCGAGATTTGTCAGTTAAATCGGCAAGACATTGACGGTTCCGGCAAAATCTTTATTATGGGCAAAGGCAAAAAGGAACGGTTTGTTTATTTAACTCCCCGAGCTCAAAATATCTTAGAGCGCTACCTGGCAACCCGCCAGGATGGCCTAGAAGCCCTTTTTATCCCTTATGCCGGTCCTAATGTATCTTCAAACAAAAAAAGGCTTTCGACTAATTATATCCAGATGAAAATTAAAGAATATCGGCAAAAGTTGAAAATCAATGTCCCGACGAGTGCCCATTCCTTAAGACACGGGTTTGCCACTTATTTGGCTGAATCCGGCGCTAACCCGGCGGCGATTCAAATTCTCCTTGGTCACGAATCTTTGGATACGACTACCAGGTATGTCCACGCCTCCGATAAATTTGCTGAAGAAACCCATCGTAAATTCCATCCCTTAAAAGAATCAGAGAAAAAATAATGCATAGACGCAAGTCAATAGACAGATCGATGCCAAACATAACTCTCAAAAAAATTCACCAAGAGTTCATTCCTCAGTTTGATCGTTGGAATGGTAGACTATCTCCTCGGATACAAGCTTGGTTTTTACATCTCTTTGAAATACCAATGCTTTGGTTTAAAGGAAATAAACTGTACTCTAAGCACGACCAAATTAAGGGTACTTGTCGTGAGCATTCAGTTGTCGAGTTTGGGGATTGGTTGTATTTAACCGCTGAGATTATTTTTATGCTCACCAAAGTTGAGCTTAAAATAGTTCCCCAGGAAACACTTCAAAGAGTGTGGAAGAAATTTGAGGCAAATAAGGCCTCTTTCTAAAGTGTTCCCAGAAAGGCAACCACTTCATCAGCCGTGGAAGTGGTGAAGAAGTGAAAGACCTTCATCGCCGGAACCCACTCTAGCTTACCTAGGCTACCACCGGCCTTTTCTTGGCCTGACACCGCCGCGCAATGATAATAAAGGGCAATAACTTTGACTTTCTTTTCCGGTGAGTCAGGGATCAGCCGAGCATGAACGAGCTGGTTAATATTAACGTCAAGACCGGTTTCCTCTTTAAGATGCCTGATCAATTCCTTTTCAAGATCCAGGCTCTCGAATTTGCCGCCCGGGAAGACCCAGGTCAGTTCTTTAACATAAGGGTCGGGGTCCTTCCTTTGACCGATAAGAACTCTCCCCTCTTTGGCAATAATTCCTAAGCCCACAACAATGGCTTCTTTTTTGTTTTGGGACATATGTCAAGAAGTTTAACTAGTTTTAACTTTTCTGTCAAGAAAAATTGGATTAAATTTAGGGGCGGATGAGGATGAGTAAGGCAAGAAAAGCTAGAGCTAAAAGCAAAAGCGGTCCTAGGCCAAAAAGGTCTAAAAACCCAAAACCAGTCAGGATGCCAAAGAGCAAGCCAATTAGAATAATAGCTACGGCTAGCCAAACCCGCGGTTCGGCGTCAAAAAGAGAGCTTGTCTCTTTAGCCGCTCCCCGACTCTTGTAAGCGATATCCTGGACATTCTCTTTAATATTTTTACTTTCCGGTTGTTTTAATTTTGATTCGGTCGGCAACAAAATCCAAAGGAAAAGATAAACCAAAATGCCGACTCCGAAGATAAGCGCCGACAAGATGAAAAGCAGACGGATAAAATTAGGGTCCAGGTCAAAATAAGCCGCCAAGCCGGCCGCTACTCCACCCATAACCCGGTTATCTTCCGAACGATAAAGCCGGGGTGGCTTGGGGCATTGGTAAAGCGATTCTTGGCTCATTGCCCCAGCCTATCAACAGAGGGTCTAAAATCGGTTAGTTTTTAGTAACAATTGGGGGCACTAAGTGAAGACTTCTTCTGATTGCCTTGGCTGAATCCGGAAATTTTCCGGCAGCTGGGGAAAATATCGCTGAAGGAAGCGGTCAATGGCCGGACTCTGAGGGGCTAACGCTAAGGCCAGAATAAAAGCGGCCACCACTAACCCTAAAAGCAGAGTAAGAAAGCGGGAGAAACTAGAATGACCTAAAGCGATTTCGATGCCGCCGAGGATTAAAAGTATTGGCCAAAATTGCCATAAAACTGCCCAAATTTCCCAGGGTAAAAAGCCTAAGTTATTCAAAAGCAAAATTATTCCACCGGCGATTAAGAAGACCGCCCAAGCCCCGCTCCCGCCACTTTTCTTTTCTCGATAAATTACCTTTGATTCTGGGGTCTCGGGAACTTTTTCTGCTCTCGCCAATTCTTTATCCTTGCTCATTTTCTCTTTTATTTAAGATAGCCATCCCTAAAAGGATTAATAGCAGTGGCCAAAACTTTTCGAGACGGAAAAAACTGAAAAAGCCGAAATTTTCTAAAAGTAGCCAAAGGCCTAAGAAGATAACCAAAATTCCGAACCAAAGCTGAGTGTTTTGCCTTCTCCCTTGAGCTCTTAAGTCCGCCGTCCAAGCCTCGGCTTTATCTTTAATTTCCTGAGCATTATCCCTAAAGATCTCCTGGGAAGATTTTTCCAGTTTGGACTGGGTGGGGATGACAATCCAAAGGATTAAATAAAGCAAAAAGCCCGCCCCTTGTAAGAAAAGGACAATAAAGATTAGACGGATAACTACCGGATCAAGATGGAAATATTCGCCTAAACCCCCGGCGATACCCGCCAAGACGCGGTCGGTCTCGGACCGATGGAGCTTAGGAAGTTTGGAAGAGGCGGAAGTAGTTTTCTTTTCTCCTTTAGGGGCGGTTTCTTTTTTATTCATAACTTAATCTTAGCAAAAGTCGAAGCAAAAGCAAGTGATTTTTCTGAAAGTTTACTTTCTTTCATATCTATCATTATCGCGGCCATAACATTTATCCATTACTCTTTTGAAGTGCGTTTCCAGATCAATGTTCAATGAATTGGCCAAGCAAGCAAGGGTAAAAATGATATCCGCTATTTCGTCACCGATTTCCTGGGTTTCTTCAGAAGGCTTTTTCTTTTTTGGGCCAAAGCGGTGGTTTAATTCTCGGGCTAACTCCCCTACCTCTTCAGTCAATCTCGCCAAAATTTCCAAGGGCTTAAAATAGCCAATTTTGTATTGCCTGACCCACTCATCAACTTGTTTTTGGACATCTTTCACCAGAGCTATTATAGCAAACTCTTAAACAACGCAAGTTGTGTAACATATATTTATATATGTTACATTATGTTTGGTTGAAAAAGCAGAAATTTTCTCATTTAGTCCACTCCCTTTGATCGTGCGTCTAAACATCTAGAGTTTGTGCCAATTTTTTGGCTTCAGTTAGAGCAACTGCGTAAAATCTTAAGTTCTTTTCATATATCAATTTTTCAATTGGTCCCGGAAACCATCTTTGCGGCCAGGATTGACCTTTACGGTAGGTATTCATATAACTGGCAATAAAATAAGAAAAATGTTTTGCCGTACATATATGGCCTAAATAGCCAAGATCTTTTAAGGTTGAAAATGTGCGGTCAATATCCAATTTAATCTCTGGCTCTCCAATTGGTGAATCGGTTGGAAATATTGGAAGACCCTTTACACTATCAAGATCGACTAAGTCGCCGGAAACAGTCCAATTGTGAGTAGTTGGAAAATTGTGATAAAGTCCCAACGAATGCATTCTTCCTAAATAACGGCCCATTTTAACCGGCAAAACTATACTTAGATAGTAATCCCAATCTTCTTCTTTGGTCGCATCAAGTTTTTTGGCCAATATTTCGCAACTTTCTTTGTCTGCATTAAGATTGTGAAGTCTAAGAACTTTTCTAAAAAATGTTTCTGCGTTTTTTTGGGTTAGTGGCGTCTCCTTCCATGTTTGAATTTGTCTCAAATCTTTAAGTCTTTCTCCTATTGGGTAGTCTCTCTCCACGACTACGAATTCCATGTTGGTTAACGATTCTTTCAATTTTTCCAAAAAATTTGGCTTTTCTTTTCTTAATTCTTCTGAATCAGTCTTTTGGAGAAAACTTGCCAAGGCTGGTTCCTTCCATTCTTCAACAGTAATTTGTTTTCCCTCAAAAGGAACTCTTTCTAATTTTCTTGCTTCTATTACTCTTTCTGTTGGTAATCCGTGAGAGCGTAAAAAATGTGAAGCCTTGATTACCCTAGGAAGATAATCTTTAACCATTAAACCGTAGATTCTAAACCCCTCAGGGTAATCATCGTCCAATTGTATGGAAGGGTCCTTTTCGGGGACTCCCTTAAACCCCCTTTCGGTTAATAAGTTTCCAAATTCATCTTGCCAAATAGTCATACCACTCTCCGGTAGCCGATTTGACCGGTGGTGAGCGGCCGATATTTGCTCAGTTTTTCTATAGAGACTGCTTGTCTCGGGAAGAAACGGTAAACCTTTGTCGTTGCGGGGAGTGACCAGACCTCCAACCAAAGATTTTGAGAATTCACTTTGACCCGGTTCTGACATAATTCAATGATATCAAAATTAGTTTTATTTTTCTTCCACCGCTGCGGCTTCTTCTTCGGCTTCTTTGTCTAAATGAGTGACGGCGGAGACGGCATCGGTGGTGCTTTTGTCAAAGCGCATTAAGATGACCCCTTGAGTGGCCCGGCCTAAGCGGGGAATGTTTTTCAGGGGCAGTTTAATCATTTGGGCCTGCCTGGAGGTAAGGACAATTTGCTCCACTGATTCGTCCACAAATTGCGAGCAAACAACCTTGCCGGTCTTTGGGGTAATTTCTGCCACTTTAACGCCCATTCCGCCTCGTTTTTGAACCGGGAATTCCGTAAAGCCGGTTCGCTTGCCCACTCCCCTTTCCATTACCACCAAAATATCCCGAAAGACTTTCTTTCTCTTATCTTTAGGATCTCTGCTGCGGCTGGACAAAGCTTCCATTCCGACGACATAATCTTCTTTCTTTAGGGCGATGCCGATGACCCCCATGGTATCTCGCGCGGTTGGCCGAACATCGTTTTCGTTAAAACGGATAGATTTTCCCTCGTGGGAAACCAGAAGGATATAGTCATTGCCCGAGGTTACCTTTGCCCAGCAAAGCTCATCCCCTTCTTCAAGCTTGATAGCGATTAAACCGGAAGAGCGAACATTATCATATTTAGAGATTTCCGTTTTCTTGACGGTTCCCTTATTCGTGACCATAAAAAGATATTTTTGGTTGGGATTGCCTTGAGCGCTGATGGTCAGAACTGACTGAATAGTTTCTCCTTGAGCCACATTAATCAAGTTAACAATCGCCTGGCCTTTAGATTGGCGGGAACTTTCAGGTAGCTCCCAAACTCTGATTCGGAAAACCCGCCCCTTATTAGTGAAAAAGAGAAGATAGTCATGAGTATTAGCACTCAGCAGATGAGCAATTTCATCCTCTTCCTTAGTTTTCATTCCCATAACTCCCTTGCCGCCACGGCGCTGAGTCCGGTAGGTGCCTCGCGGCACTCTTTTAATATAACCAGTAGAAGTAATGGAAATAATCACTTCTTCATTGGGGATCAAATCTTCTTCGGAAAATTCTTCCGCTTTCTTTTTGTAAATCTTTGTCCGGCGCTCGTCCCCGTATTTGGCTTTAATTTCAGCTAGGTTCTGACTGATTACTTTAAGGATTTTGTCGGAATGAGCTAAAAGGTCCGTTAAAAAGTCAATCTTTTCTTTAATTGCTTGATATTCATCCTCAAGTTTTTTTCTTTCCAGGGCCGCCAAGCGCCGAAGTTGCATATCTAAAATCGCCGTTGCCTGGATTTCGGTCAGCTTGAATTTGGTCATTAGGTTAGTTCGCGCTTCATCCGCATCTTTGGATTTCTTAATCGTTTCAATTACGGCGTCTAGGTTCCCCAGAGCAATCAATAAGCCTTCTAAAATATGAGCGCGATTCTGAGCTTCTTTCAGCTCAAATTCACTTCGCCGAGTCACGACTAAGTGCCGGTGATTAATATACTCGGTCAAAATTTGTTTAAGGTTTAAGGTCATTGGGGTCCCGTCAACCAGAGCGACAAAGTTAGTCGGGAAAGAAGTCTGAAGCTCGGTTTTCTTAAATAAATTATTAAGAGTCGATTTTGGCCGGGCATCTCGTTTAAGTTCAACCACAACTCGGATGCCGTGTCGGTCAGACTCATCGCGCAAATCAGCAATGCCGTCAATTTTCTTTTCCTTGGCCAAATTAGCAATTTTGGCCACCAGCTGAGCTTTATTGACTTGATAAGGCAGTTCAGTAATCACGATTTGGAATTTGCCAGCCTTACCCTCTTCAATTTCCGCCTTCCCCCGGACAATGATTTTCCCCTTGCCGGTGGTATAAGCTTCCCGGATTTCGTTTTGGTCAAAGATTTGACCGGCGGTCGGGAAATCCGGGCCTTTAATAAACTGCATTATCTCGTCAATGGTCGCTTCGCTCTCAAACCGGAGTGATCGGCTGTCGGTGGCTTTTCCCTCTTTCTTTTCATCTTCTTCTAAAGAAATCCGCCGAAACTCGATTTGGGCCTCGCCTCGGGCCTCATGGGATTCCCCCATCTTGCCTTTTTCGATTAGCAGGATAGTGGCGTCAACCACTTCCGTTAAATTGTGAGGAGGAATTTTTGTGGCCATCCCGACAGCAATACCTTCTGCCCCCATTAAAAGGAGGTTTGGTAAGGCGGAAGGTAGGAAAACTGGGTCTTTTAGAGTCTGGTCGAAATTATCAATATAATCAACCGTCTCTTTTTCAATGTCGGCCAGCATTTCTTGAGCAATCGAAGCCATTTTCACCTCGGTGTAACGCATGGCCGCCGGTGGGTCGCCGTCAATCGAGCCAAAATTCCCCTGGCCAGTGATTAGGGGGTAGCGCATGGCAAAATCTTGGGCCAGTCTGACCAAGGCTTGGTAAATCGGCATATCGCCGTGGGGATGGTATTTGCCGATCACTTCTCCGACTACTTTGGCCGACTTGGTGAATTTGGAGCTATGACCCAAGCCCATCTGGTTCATGGCGTACAAAATCCGGCGGTGGACCGGCTTTAAGCCGTCGCGCACATCAGGTAGGGCCCGCTGGACAATCACGCTCATAGCGTAGTCCAGGTAGGACTTTTCCATTTCTTCGGTAATTTCAACCGTTTTGATTTTGCCGATATCGTGATGAATGTTTTTCTCTTGCATGTTACAAATCTAAAGTCGCAGTTTTTGCCCGCGTCTGGATAAAGCGCTTGCGGGGTGGGACTTCATCTCCCATTAACATGGTAAAAGTGGCATCCGCTTCCGCCGCATTCTCAATTGTCACCTGCTTTAAAATCCGTCCTTCCGGGTTCATCGTGGTTTCCCAGAGTTGTTCGGGGTTCATCTCTCCTAAACCCTTGTAGCGCTGAATGGTAACACTTTTGCCCCGATATTGAGCAGCTACCCTGTCTCTCTCTTCTTCGGTATAAACATAATGAGTTTCTTTGCCTGACTGAATCTTAAAAAGCGGCGGCATGGCCAGATATAAAAACCCCTTTTCAACTATTTCCCGTAAGTGGCGGTAAAAGAAGGTCAAAAGGAGCGTATTGATGTGCTCGCCGTCAACATCGGCGTCACACATTAGAATAATCCGGTGGTAACGCAACTTATCAATGTTGACCGTTTCCCCGATGCCCATCCCGAGAGCAATAATTAAATTTTTCAGATCTTCAAATTGGACAATTTTGTCCAGCTGGGCTCTTTCCGTATTGAGGATTTTGCCGCCGATAGGCAGAATTGCCTGAAAACGCCGGTCTCTCCCCTGTTTGGCGCTGCCGCCGGCGGAGTCTCCCTCGACTAAGTAAATCTCGGAAACCGTCGGGTCTTTTTCCTGGCAATCCGCCAGCTTACCGGGCAGAGTCATCCCTTCTAAGGCCCCTTTGCGAATAACTGCGTCTTTGGCGGCTCGGGCGGCCAATCGAGCTCGGGCGGCCAGCATCACTTTCTCAATAATGGATCGGGCATCGGAGGGATTTTCTTCAAAATAAGTATCCAAGCCCTCTTTGGCCATTTGGGTCACATAACCCATCACTTCTTGGTTATTGAGCCTGGTTTTAGTTTGCGATTCAAATTGAATCGAGTCGGCCGGCATTTTAACAAAAATGACTGCCGTTAGCCCCTCGCGGGTATCTTCCCCGGTTAAGGATTCGCTTTCGCTTTTAATGGCGCCGATTTTAGTGGCGTAGTCATTGATGGCGCGGGTTAAGGCCATCCGAAAGCCGGTTACATGAGTTCCCCCGTCCACCGTGTTGATCGTATTGACAAAGGAATAAACATTCTCCGCAAAGCCGTCGTTATATTGGATGGCTACTTCAAGCAGACATTTCTCAAATTGGCGGGTAAAATAAGCCAGGGAATTAAGGGTCTTTTTGTTGTGATTTAAGTGGTTGATAAGCGAGCGGATACCGCCTTCAAAGTAAAAGACCTTCGTTGAGTTAGCCCGCTGGTCGGTGAAAATAATCTTTACCCCGGCGATTAAATAAGCTCTTTCGCGGAGCAACTGTTCCAAGCTCTCACTATCCCACTCTAAATCGCCGAAAACGGTTTTATCGGGTAAGAAAATCGTCGTTGTCCCAATTTTAGGTAGGGAGTGAGGTGAAAGATTTTTGGCTTGATTTTCCTCTTTTTTATCTTTATCTATGGTCGTCACTGGTCCTTGGGTGGCACCCGCTTTGTACTCTTGGAAATAGGCGGTATTATCGCGGCGGACTTCTACCCGCATCCAGGAAGAAAGGGCGTTAACCACGCTTGCCCCAACGCCGTGCAAACCTCCGGAGGCCTGATAAGCCCGGCTGTCGAATTTGGCGCCGGTATGCAATTTGGTCATTGCCAGCTCTAAAGCGCTGACTTTGTATTTATGATTGATATCAACCGGAATGCCTCGGCCGTCATCGGTGACCATCGCCCGACCGTCGGCCAAAATCGTCACCCAAATATTTTTGGCAAAGCCGGCAATCGCCTCATCCAAAGAGTTGTCGATAATCTCCAGGATCATATGCCGGAAACCCTTGGCGTCGGTGGAGCCGATATACATCCCGGGCCGTTTGCGAACCGGTTCCAATCCTTCCAGGACTTGGATAGTTTCTGCCGTATAGTCTTGAGCAGTCAGTTTCTCGTCGGGCATTTTTAGAACCAAAAAAAATTATCGCGGAAGAAGTTCTTCCCCTCTCTATTTAACATTTATCACAATATCAAAGATGAGTTAATTTTAGCAAATTTGCAGGCAAAAAACAACCGGATTTAGGTTCAAAACAAATGGCTAATCTCGCTTAAAAAAACCTCCATGGTCAGGCGGACATTGCAGTTAGCTCGAAGGTATCTTTTGGCGCGGTTAATGGCCTTAAGAAGGGAGAGCCAAGTCAATTGACCTTTACCCTTTTTACTTGCCGTTAGCATTTGTTGGCGAGTAACGAGGGTTAGCTTGTCGAGCCAAGTTAGGCTGCTCTCCCGGTCTTTATAAAGGTTGAGACTTTCCCCCAGCGTCAATCTTTCTCCGACGGAAGCGGTCAGCAGTTTTGTCAAAGATTGACTGATTGCCGTCATTTCTTTATCGGCCAAGATGGCCGGCGCTGCTTGCGAGAGTTGAATTACGGCGCAGCGGGAAACAATCGTCGGTAAAAGTAGAGAAGCATTGGGAGCGGTCAGAATAATAAGAGAATGGCTTGGTGGCTCCTCCAGGGTTTTGAGGAGAGCGTTTTGAGCCTCCAAAGTTAAGTTTTGCGACTCTTGGATTAAGGCAATTTTTTGTTTCTCTTGAAAAGGTTTAAATTGTAAAAAACGCTGTAAGTTTCTGACTTCTTCAATGCCAATATTTGGGGTTGAGGAAAGCAAAAGATAGTCCGGGGTTTTGGCCGCGCTGATTAAACTTTGGCCAATAATCTCTTCAACCTTTTCCTCTCTGGCTTGCTTATGGCCGCCAGCGATTAAAAGACTGGGAAGTTGAGTGGCTAAAACCATTTTGCCTGTCATTGACTTTTACCGCTTACTTTTACCATAATAATGAGTAATGCCCGATTCCCTAAGTATAACAAAGCTTCTTCTCACAAAAAAACTTTTAACTCCCGGACAGGCGGAAAAGGTTAAGTTAGAGTTTGCCGCCTCCGGCCGGCCAGAAGAGGAAATCCTAAAAAAACTGGGAGGGGTGGAGGAAAAAGAAATCGCCAAGGTCAAGGGAGAACTTTTTAATATTCCCTTTGTTGGCCTGCAGGAAGTCGGGTCGGCTCCGGAAGTTTTAGCTCTTGTCCCCAAGTCGGTTGCCGAAAGATTTAATTTAATCCCCTTTGCTATTTCCGGCGATGGTAAAGAGTTATCCGTCGCTTTTGCTAACCCTTGGGATTTGGAGGCGATTGAATTTATCGAAGCCAAAGCCGGTAAGAAAATTAAAGTCTATCTGGCTCTGGCGGAAGATATTAACCGGGCGATTAATGAGCGGTATTCTCAAAATTTAACCACGGAAGTTACGGCGGCTTTGAAAGAGACAGCCGTCGGCCAAGAGAAAACCCTGGATATTACTCGTGACGCTGAAGTTATTCGCCGGGAGCCGATTGCTAAAATTGTCTCCACCATTTTAGAATTTGCGATCCGCTCCCGCGCCTCGGATATTCACATTGAACCGTCAGCTGAAAAAACCCGGATTCGTTACCGGATTGACGGTATTTTGCACGAAAAATTAGTTTTGCCTAAAAGCGTGCATGAAGCGTTGGTCTCTCGGATTAAGGTTTTAACGGGGATGAAAATTGACGAAAAGCGGATTCCTCAAGACGGCCGCTTTAATTTTAAGGCCGACGGCCAAGAGGTGGATTTGCGTGTTTCTACCCTACCTACGGTTCACGGTGAGAAAATCGTGATGCGGCTTTTGAAAAAAAGTGGCGGAGTGCCGACATTGCTGGAGCTTGGTTTGCGCGGCCGGGCCTTAAAAAACCTGGAAGATGCTATCTTGCGACCGCATGGGATTATCCTTATCTGTGGACCGACGGGAAGCGGGAAAACGACCACTCTTTACTCGATTCTTTCCAAGATTAACACGACCAAAGTCAATATTGTTACCCTTGAGGATCCGGTTGAATACCAGATTCTCGGCGTCAATCAAGTGCAAATTAATCCGGGTGCCGGATTAACCTTTGCTTCTGGTTTGCGGTCTTTTTTGCGGCAGGATCCGAACATTATTATGGTCGGGGAAATCCGCGATCGAGAGACGACCGATTTGGCGATTCAAGCTTCGTTAACTGGCCACTTAGTTTTTTCCACGATTCACACAAAAAGTGCTTCTCAGGCGATGCCCCGATTATTAGATATGGGAGCCGAACCTTTTCTGCTCGCTTCTACTTTAACGGCGATTGTCGCTCAGCGAATCTGCCGTCGGATTTGTGCTAGTTGCAAGGAAACCTTTGAACCACCACCTGATGTTCGGGCAGGCATCGAAACAGTTTTGGGCTCCCTCTTTCCCTTGAAAAGCGACGGGAAGCTTCTTTTAAGCCGCGGTAAGGGCTGCCCCGAGTGTAATAATACGGGCTATTTCGGTCGGATTGGGATTTTTGAAGTCCTGCCGGTGACAGAGAAAGTGGCCCGGTTAGTAATCGAGCATTCAGCGGCTCTCGATATTGAGAAAACGGCCATTGCCGAAGGGATGATTACTCTTAAGCAAGACGGTTATCTGAAAGCAATAGAGGGGACGACGAGTTTAGAGGAAGTGTTGCGAGTCGGTCAGGACTAGCATTAAAAATCCAAGATTAAGTATTATAGATAGTATATATGGCAGATATTCAGAATCTCTTACAGTTAACGATTGATAAAGGGGCTTCGGACTTGCACTTACAGGTAGGTATGCCACCTTGCCTAAGAATTCATGGCGAGCTTTCCCTAGTGAGCGGCGAAAACCTTTTGACCAAGGAAGAGGTGGAAACTTTACTTTTCTCTCTTTTGCAGGAAGAACAAAAAGAACTGCTGGCCAATAACAAAGAAATTGATTTTTCTTTTGAATTGGCGGGCAAAGGCCGTTTTCGGGTCAATGTTTATCATCAGAAAGGAACACTGGCGGGAGCTCTACGGTTTGTCCCCTTGGAAATTAAAGGCATTGATGAATTGGGTTTGCCAAAAATATGCTATGAATTTTCTAAGCTAAAGCAGGGATTCGTTTTGGTTACTGGACCAACCGGTCATGGTAAATCAACGACTTTGGCTGCGATTATTAAAGAAATTCTGAGCCAGCGGTCTTGTAATGTGATTACGATTGAGGATCCGGTTGAATTTGTTTTTACTAGTCGCCGCTCCTTGATTTCTCAACGAGAGTTAGGCTTGGATACGCATTCCTGGACCGCTGCCTTGCGCTCGACTTTGCGGGAGGATCCCGATGTCGTCTTGATTGGGGAAATGCGGGACTATGATACCATTGCCGCCGCTTTGACGATTGCTGAAACCGGCCACTTAGTTTTTTCCACTCTCCATACTAACTCCGCTTCTCAGACAATTGACCGGATTATTGACGCCTTTCCCGAAGATTCTAAAAGTCAGGTCAGGATGCAATTGGCCACTGCCTTAGAGGCTGTCTTGTCGCAGCGATTGGTGCCGCGAGTTAGTTCCGGTCGCGTTTTGGCTTATGAAATAATGGTTGCCAGTCCGGCGGTAAGAACGGCTATCCGTGAAGGAAAAACCCACATGCTTGATAATATTATGCAAACCTCGGGCAGTTTAGGGATGTCAACCCTGGAGACATCTTTGGTCCAATTAATTCAAGGAGGTAAAATTAGCCTGGACACCGCTCGACTCTTTGCCCTCCGGCCGGAAGAGGTTTCCCGGCTGATGAAACAATTTTAAGGAAAACCAAAAAAATGCCAACTTTCGTCTATAAAGTTAAGGATAATGAAGGCCGAGATATTAAAGGGACGGTGGAGGCTCAAGACCGCAAACAGGCAATCTCGATTTTAAGAGAAAAGCGCTATTTCCCCTACTTCATTCGGCAGCAAAGCGAAGGGCTTTTTGTTGGCCTTTACAAGCGGCTATTCAAAAAAGTTTCTTTAACTGAGGTTTCCACCTTTACTCGCCAGCTTTCGACGATGATTAACGCCGGCCTTCCCCTGACTGAAGCACTCACGATTTTGAAATCTCAACGGGAGAGTCAGTTGACGGAGGCGGTCGGCGCAATCTTGCGTGATGTTGAAGGTGGCGCCAGTCTCGCCGATGCCCTGCAGAAACACCCGAAGATTTTTTCGACCGTTTATGTCTCTTTAGTCAAGGCGGGTGAATCAGCCGGGGTTTTGGACAACATCTTGGGTCGGCTGGCGGACAATCTGGAAATGCAACGAGAATTTCAGGCAAAAATAAAAGGCGCCTTACTTTACCCGATTATCATTGTGGTGGGAATGGGAGGGGTGATGTTTATGATGATGGTCTTTGTTATCCCCAAGTTAACCGCCCTTTATACCGAGTTTGACGCTCAATTACCTCAAGCGACTAAAATTTTAATTTCCATCTCGCGGTTTATGGTTTCTTTCTGGTGGCTTTTGATTTTCCTTTTAATCGGCTTGGCCTATCTTTACCGAGCTATTAATCGAGACAAAGAAGGTAAAAAGAGAATTGATGAAATAAAGTTTAAAATCCCCATTTTCGGGAAACTCCAAATTCAAATTGCCCTGGCCGAGCTAACCCGGACTTTGGGGCTTTTAGTTGGCGCCGGTATTTCCATTGTTGAGGCTTTGGAAATTTCTTCCAAGACCGCGGATAACGCGATTATCGAAGAGGGAGTTTTATCGGCCCGCAAACAGGTAGAGAAAGGTTTCCCTCTTTCAAGCGCACTTTCGGAAAATCGTTTTTTCCCTCAAATCCTCTCGCAAATGCTTTCGGTGGGCGAAGAAACGGGTAAAGTTGATGAGGTGATGTTAAAAGTTTCCCACTACTTTCAGTCCGAATCGGAAGAGTCCTTAAAGGGCTTGACAACTGCTATCGAGCCCTTAATAATGATATTACTGGGTGTGGGCGTGGGTTTTTTGGTTATCGCGATTATTATGCCGATTTATAATTTGACCAGTCAATTTTAAAGCCGAAATTCGACTTGACAGTCAGTTCGCCAAAAGCCATACTAGCAAATAACCAAGATTGTGTTAAAAGTTACTAAATGAAGGGGGGTGAAATGAAAATTTCTAATTTCAAATTCCAAATTTCCAAATTAAGGCAGGGGTTTACGATGATTGAGCTCTTGATTGTGATTGCGGTTTTGGGAGTTTTAGCAATAGCGGTGCTTTCGGCGATTAACCCGATTGAGCAAATCGATAAAGGTCGGGACACCGGGGATCGGTCGGACTCGGAGCAACTGTTAAGCGCGATTGACCGGTTTTATGCTTCCCTTCAATATTATCCTTGGCAAGATACAGTTGGCAGTACGCAAAATGTAGGTTTAGACACGGGGCTATTAGAGGCTTCAGCCGTAATAGTATATGGGAATTCTCCACCGACCATGTTGGAGAATCTGGAAAATACGGCGGAAGTTAAGGGTGGATTTAAGGCCAGATTAACGAGCAGGAAAAAGGTTTATTTGTATTTTTCGGTAACCGATAACAGTGCTTATGCGTGTTTTATCCCGGCTTCGCTGTCATTTACCACCGAAGCGTATAACGCCTGCAAGAGCGAGACTCAAGTTTGGGGAACCGGCCTGGATGACTTAGCTTGTTCCGCGGATTGTACCGATGCGGCGACTCCGAAAGAGGCTAAGGGGGAGTGTTATGTTTGCTTGTAAAGGATGATACCGATATTCCTTTTGGGCCTGCTGGGTTTGGGTATCGGGAGTTTTCTGAATGTGGTAATTTATCGGCTCCCCCGAGGATTGTCGGTAGTTTGGGGGCGGTCATTTTGCCCAAAGTGCCGCCGGAAAATTGCTTGGTTTGATAATGTTCCCCTTTTATCTTTTGCTTGGTTAAGGGGACATTGTCGGTATTGTCACTCCCCTATTTCCTGGCGCTATCCGGTAGTTGAGCTTTTGACCGGAACTTTGTTTGTTTTAGGAGCAACTTGCCTAGGTAACTTAAGTAACTTAGGTTACTTAGGGATAGCGGAGGTAGGGCTAACTTGGGTTTTGTTTTCTGCCCTAATTGCCATCTTTTTTATTGACCTTGAGCAGCAAATTATTCCCGACGAAATTCTTCTGCCGGTAATTTTTCTTTTTCTTTTATCAAAAATCTTCGTTCCCCACCTGACTACCCACTACTTACTGCTTACTACTCTTCTCCCCGCCGTCGGCGCCGCTTTATTTTTGTTTTTAATTCGGGTGGTTACCCGCGGCCGGGGTATGGGATTGGGTGATGTGAAGCTGGCCTTTTTAATGGGTTTAGTTTTGGGTTTTCCTAAAATAATAATTGCTTTTTATTTGGCTTTCTTGACAGGGGCAATAGTCGGGGTCATACTAATTTTAGTTAAAAAAGCCAGGTTTGGCCAAAAAATTGCTTTTGGCCCGTTTTTGGCCGCCGCGATCATTATTACCGTTTTATGGGGAGAAAAAATCCTCTCTTTCAGTCAAAAACTCTTTCTTTAAAGGCGGGAATGACCTTAACGGAAATCTTAGTGGTAGTAGCTGCGTTAGGAGTTTTAATTTTACTGACGGTTTTTGCCGTTAAGCCTAGTTATCAAATCGCTAAGGCTCGTGATGGTCGGCGGAAATCCGATTTAAAAAAGATTGTCACGGCGGTGGAAGATTACGGGGGCGACCATCCCTGTTATCCGGTGCAAGTTTACCAAGACGCGAATACTTGCCGGCCAGCCGCCGATTTTACCGCTTACTTAAATCCGGTTCCTTGTGATCCCCTGACTAAAAAGCCTTATGTTTATCAGCGTCTTGACCCCAATTGTAAGCAATACGCTATTTATGCTACCTTAGAATTAGAGAAGGTTATCACCTATGGCGCCGATAAAGGCAATTATGTGGTTTCCAATATCCGACTGGAGACGACGACCATTACTCCCGGGACTACTCCCGGTGGAGGAACGAGCCCTCCCGCCGACTTCTATGGCTGCTTTAGCGGGGTTTGCCAGCAACTTTCGGGCTCAGAGCAATGTTCTCCCAATTATATTTATATTGGTTCTTGTATTGACGAAGCTTGTTGTCAAAATAAGTGCGGGACGCCGGAGGAGCCTTTACGTGAGTGCAATTAAGAAAATGAAAAATTGTTCGGGTTTCACCTTGATAAGCAAAGCTTTCAAGGGTTTCACCCTTATAAGAACCTTGCTTCGCAAGAACCTTGATAAAGTTCAGCCGCGACGCGGCTTCACTTTAATAAGCAAAGCTTGTCAAGGTTTTACCTTGATTGAGCTTTTGATTGTTATGGCGATTTTGGGCATTTTGGCAACCGTGGGTTTAAATAGTTTCCGTAGTAGCCAGCTTAAATCCAGAGATGCTAAAAGAAAATCGGATTTGGAACAGGTGCAGCGGGCCTTAGAAATGTACTACAACGACTATGGTAACTATCCGGGGTCAGAAGGAGGAAAAATTAAGATTGAGGTTGCCTTAACTTGGGGAAGCGCAGAAATGAAGGATAGCAACACACTTTATATGAAAGAGCTTCCCAAAGATCCTACCGGCAATCCTGAATATTGTTATTCTAAAAATGACTTACCTTCTGGTTATAAACTTTATGCTAAACTGGAAAATAAACAGGATCCAAAAGCGACTCTCCAAGCAGATTGCGGGAGCGTAACCGACAAAAGTTATAATTATGGGGTAGCCAGCTCTAATCTGTCACCATGAGAAGGGTATTAAGTAGCAAGTATCAAGCATTAAGTATTAAGGAGATAAAGAAGGGATTTACCTTAATCGAATTATTGGTGGTCATTTCCATCATTGGGGTTCTGGCCACCCTGCTTATTAGCAATATGACGGGGGTAAGAGAGAGAGCCCGGGATGCCCAACGGAAAAGTGATTTTATTGAGATTCAAAAAGCCTTGGAAATGTATAAACATGACCAGCCAAAACCGGCTTATCCTCCGGACACGGATTGGGATACCATGGCCACGGCCCTAGAGGGCACGGGAGGCACGGTTTATATGAGGGCGGTGCCGACAGACCCGGCTAATATCGGCGAGTATGCTTATCACTATGATCGGAATGACACTGACCCTCTGGATTATACTCTGAAGGCTTGTTTGGAAAACGCTTCCGACCCTCAGGGAGAAGCGGATGGGGGTTGTAGTTCCGGCAAAAAATTTGAGGTTCACGCGCCATGAGAGAAAAAACAAAAATCGGCTTCACCTTGATCGAATTATTGGTGGTCATTTCTATCATTGGGATTTTGGCCGCTTTTGGCACTGCTCGCTATTTAACTGCCGAGAAAGGAGCTCGGGACGCTCAGCGAAAATCCGATTTAAATCAATATCGGACCGCCCTGGAAAATTATGCTTCCGCTCATAGTTCCATGTACCCGGTGGCTAGCGGTGATATTGATAACCTTTGTACCCTGATGGTTGACTATTTAAGCGGCGCTTGCCTTAATGATGTTTTGGCAGAAGAAGGAGTTTATTCTGATTATCTGTACTATTCTTCTTCTGACGGAATAGATTATGTTTTGGCAGCAAATTTGGAGAGAAGTGAATCGGATTTTATCGTTTGTTCCAACGGTTTGAGTGGTGAGGGAGCTACCCCGGGAAGTAGTACTTGCACGGTGGGGAGTTCTTCTGGTTCATCTGAACCAACAGTGGCTCCATCATCGCCACCTAGTGGAACAACTTGTTATTGTTGTGAAAGTGGAGCCTGTAAGGGGGTCTTTTTGTCTGGAGTTTCTTCGTGTTTACCGCCATGGATGACCCAGAGCGCCTGTTTAAGTACTGGTGTCTGTAGTTTAATGCCTAATACCTGCCCCTAAGTAAAAATGCCTGAATTGCCAAATTATAAAAATAATAAGAAAGACCAAAATAAGTGCGGTTTTACCTTGATTGAGTTATTAGTGGTAATTTCTATTATTGGGATTTTGGTCTCACTTTCCTTCTTGGGCTTTGCCCAGGCGAGAAAAAGCGCTCGGGACAGCAAAAGGAAAGCCGATTTGGAACAAATTCGTTCGGCTCTGGAGCTTTACCGCAACGACTGTAAAACTTATCCTAGCGCGGTCATCTCGGGTAGTTCCCTCACTGGGCCCGCCGGATCTCCCTGTGTAGGCGTGGTCTATATGCAGCAGGTTCCGGCTGACCCGCTGGTGCCAACTTATAATTATCAGTATCGCTTAGTCTCCAAAAACAGCTATTTCCTTTGCGCCTATTTGGAAGGGGCGGCCGCAAAACCTACCAGTTGCACCAATAATTGTGGTGGTAGTAGTGCTTGCAATTATGAAACGGCTAATCCTTAATTGAAAATCAAGCTATGCTTAAATGAATGAAAAGACAAACGGCGGGGTTCACTTTAATTGAGCTTTTAATAGTTATTTCCATTATTGGTATTCTCTCGGTGACCGGTCTGGCCACCTATATTAATTTCAGCCGGAACCAACTCGTGTCTCAGGCGGCTCGGAAAATCGCTCAAGATTTGAGACTGGCCCAAAGCTTAGCGAGCAATAATCAGAAACATCCTAATTGCCAAGCAACTCCCCTAACCGGCTATACTTTTTACCTTAATGGTACCAACTATGTTATTAAAGCCAATTGTGGTTCTGATTATCAAGTTAAAGCTGATTTTGTCTCAAGCAATCTAATTGTTAGTGGCCCCGATTGGATAAAATTCAAAGTTTTACGCCAGGGCTTAGTTACTTCACTTCCTACTAATGATTTGGTGACAACGATTACTGTTTTTGGTTTTGGGAAAAGTAAACTTATTGATATTAATGCTGGTGGAGCGATTAATATTCGAGGCGAGGAGGAAGTAAGATAATGTCGCAAAAAAATTCGGCTGGCCAATCTCTTTGGGAAGTAATTATTGCCTTAAGCATTGCGGGCTTAATTGCCTTAGGTTTAGTACGGGCCACCGGTTCCTCGGTCAAAAGCACCCGTTTCTCCAGCGACCAAAGTCGATTAACTGCTTTGGCCCAAGAAAAAATTGCCCAGATTATTGATTATAAGAACAAGAATTACAAAAAGTTTTGGGAAACTGAGTATTTGACCCTCCCCCCAGATATTTCAGGCACGGAGCACAACGAAGAGGAAGATTATTGCATACTCACTAGACTTTTGGAAGATTCGAATAATCTTCCTACCGAAACACCCAATTGGGGCCAGGCAAAAATGGTCAAAATTAGTGTTGATGTTTTCTGGGAGAGTAAAAGCTCCAATCCTGAATGCAGAGAAGCTGATTTTAATCATAAGTTGAAATTTGAGACGACGGTGACCAATAAATGAGAGCTGAAAATTTAAAACAGACGCAGTCAGGTTTTACGATGATTGAAATGATTGTGGTGGTTTCCATCTTGGGTTTAGTGGCGGTGATGACTTCCGGTTTTTTGATAGTCTCCTTGACCGCCGCCGGTAAAGCCGAGGTAGTTAAAGAAGTTCGCCAAAATGGTAATTACGCCCTGTCGGTCATGGAAGGGATGATTCTTAATTCGCGGGGGGTGGGCTGTACTTCGGTGGGCGATATGCAAAAAGTTCAGGTGACTGACGCCAATGGTATCGTTACTAATTTTGTTTGTGATGAGGACCTAAAGAAGATATCTTCTGTTTCGGCACAGACAGTTGATTTGACTTCCAGCAGCGTGACTGTTTTCGGGTGTGATTTTTGGTGTGAAGATAACCCGGGCTTGCCGGTCAAAGTTCACTTGGGATTTACGGTCCAAAAAGGCGGCGATACTGACCGTCCGGGCGAAAAAGCCAGCTTAGAATTCCAAACCGAGGTGATGCCGCGAAATCTTAATTGACTTGTCTGGCTTTTTTCGTTACACTTTTTTTAGTATGAATAGCGGCCTGCCTAAGTTAAAAAATTCAGAGGGCCAAGTCCTTCTAATTGTTCTTCTGGTCATTTCGGTTTTGTTAATTGTTGGGCTTTCGATTGTTTCTCGCTCTGTGACTGATATTAAAATTTCCCAACAATCACAAGAAGCTGCTCGCGCTCTTTGGGTGGCTCAATCAGGCCTGGAAAACGCGATTAAGGCGAATGCCGACATTCCTTTGACCAGTGATACGGGGTTAAGTGTGGATTATTCGGTCGTTAAGAGGCCGCTTGAGGGGGTAGATTTTATTTTTCCGGGAAAAGTTAGCGCTAATGAAGCCGTTACTCTTTGGCTTATTCCCCACAATGAAGGTACCGGAGTGATTGAGCCTCCAGTGAGCGCGGCCGCCTATCAAGGCCCCCGTCAGGTTTCTCTCCATTGGGCGGAAGGAGACAATAAACCGGCAATCGAGATGACCCTCCTTTATAAAGATAGTCTCGGCAATTTCCAGTTCAAACGCGGGGCTTTTGACGCTAACGAGAGTCGAGCTAGGAGCGAAACTAATTTTACTCCCGCCAGTCGCAATTGTTCTACCTTCTCTACTGGTGAAACTTTTCCCTATTGTTCCGGCCAGGTAGTCTTTCCTGCCAATACTATTCCCTACTTGTTGCGTCTGAGGTTGATTTTTAATACTACTCCTCAACCCTTGGGGGTTAGGTCGGAGGACAGCGGGGTTTTCCCTAAGCAGGGCAACTGTTTTGTTTCTACCGCCACGGTTCAAGAGTCGGGCGTGGTGAGAAAACTTTCCGAATGTCGGCTTTGGCAAACGACACCACCAATTTTTGACTATCTTTTATTTTCCAGCAACAATATCGAATAATTTAAAAAAATGATTAATCATTTTGGTCTTGATATCGGCGCCGAAAGTATTAAAGCCGTCCAAGTAGTCAAGGGAAAGGAATATTTCCAGCTGGTCACGGCCGGACTCATTAAAACTCCGGTCAATGGGATGACTTCGGATGCGGAAAAGGATTTAGTGGCCGTGGCAGAAGCAATTAAAAAACTTAAAAGCGAAATTCGGGTTACCGGTAGCGAAGCGGTCCTTTCCCTACCGGAGAGGAGCGTTTTCACTCAGATTATTGAAGTCCCCAAGATGACAGAAGAAGAGCTAAAGCAAGCTATTCCTTGGGAAGCGGAAAACCTTATCCCTCAACCGATAGCGGAGGTCAATCTTGATTGGGAGGTCATTCCCGATGAAGTAGATGCCAAAAACAATAAGATGAGGGTCTTACTGGCAGCGGCGCCGACTGCCTTGATTAATAAATATCTTAAGGTTCTTAAATTGGCCGAGTTGGAGCCTAAAGCGCTAGAAACCGAACTTTTAGCGATTGTGCGCTGCCTTAAACCCTTTTTCGGCCAAGGCAGCTTGATTTTGGCTAACTTGGGAGGCAAATCTTCCGATATTGCGGTGATTCACCGAGGCAATCTTTACTTAACTCGACAGTTGCCGACCGCGGGCGAAGCAATAACCCGAGCATTAACGACTACCTTGAATATGGATTTTGCGACGGCCGAAGAATATAAAAAGACTTATGGTCTTTCCGGCCAGTTCGAAGATAAATTAGTAACCGCAATTGAACCGATTTTGGGAGTGGTTACCGGTGAGGTTAAAAAGGCCGCTCAGTTTTATCTGGAAAAGGAACAAGTACCCCTTAAGTTGATGATTCTGACAGGAGGAACCTCTCTTTTGCCGGGAATTACGGAATATTTTACTCGCTCTTTGGACTTGGAAGTCCAAGTGGCCGACCCCTTTTCCGTCGTTAAAATGGATGAAAAAAGCAAGCAATTCCTGAGGAAGCATTCTTCCACTTTTGCTGTCGCCTTGGGTTTGGCTATGAAAGAGGACTAGGATGAAACAAGGCGTCAACCTTATCAATCGAGAAGCGAAAAAGACTTTGAGTCTGCTGAAAATAAGAAAGTCAGTAAAGAAAGCCGTTTTTGGCACCGTGGGCTTTTTTTTAGTTTTTTCTATCTTAATCCTCTCGACCTTTTTCCTGGTTAGCCAAAACTATAAAAGCAACCAAGAAAAGATTGACGCTCTGAAGGGAGAAATCAAGGCAATGGAGAAAAACGAGTCTTATGCCACAATAATTGCTAATCGGGTGAAAGGGATTAGAAGTATTTTGCAAGAAAGAGAATCATATTTAGAGGTAATGGATGAAATTGGGGCACTGTCGGTACCGGGTTTTGAACTGGAAAGCCTCGAGGTGAGCAATAAGGGAGACTTAAAAATTTCGGGTGTCTGTGATAATCGGGAGTCGCTGGTCGCCTTTGATAATGAAGTAGAAAAAATTGAAGATCGAGGAAAATACCAGCAGATTGTTTACCCGGCAGTGGCGCGTTTTCAAGCGGGTAAGTACCGAGTATCCTTGGAGCTAAAACTATGAACAAAGAGCAAGTGAAAGAATTGTTAAAGGAGCTGAGTTGGCCCTTGGCTGCGGCGACGGTAGCAGTGGTGGTAATTTTGGTTTTTCTGATTCCGAAAGTAAATCAGATTTTCAGCTTGCGAGCAGATATCAAAGAACAAAACCAGGAAATAAACCAATTGAAGCAAAAACTTGCCGATTTAAGTACTCTCTCCGAAGCAGAGCTTTTTGAATCAAGTAGCTTAGCGTTGGAAGCATTGCCCGCCGAGGGTGACCTTTTTAGGAATATGACGATGGTAAGGCAAATTTTCAAAGAGAATGGAGTTACGCTTGATTCTTTAAAATTAGTCGGTGCTTTCGCCACCGGTTCTGGGCAGACGACTAGTCAAGTAGCCGGTCTATCAGCTTTGACGATGAATGTTTCTTTCTTAGCTTCTTTTGAGAATTTCCGTCAGATGATAAAATCAATTGAGAGGATGCTACCTTTAACCGCGGTTGAAGGGGTCAAGTTTGGTTCGCTGGAGACGGCAGAGGCGACCGAAAGCGCCGCTTTAACCGGCTTGTCAGGGAAAATGAATGTTATTAGTTTCTTTTCTCCCCTGCCGAAGAGTTTAGGCCGAGTTGATCAACTCTTGCCAAAAGTTTCCAATCAAGAAATGAAGTTAATTGAAGATTTACGGTCTTACTCTCGTTATCAAGCGGGAGTGCCAGTACCTGAGCCAGTTTCCTCCCCTTCGGCTATCGGTCGGGACAATCCGTTTTCCATTTGAAGCGCTTCAACCTTAATTACTATCCGCTGTTGTTCCTTAGTCGCTTTTAGCCGGCATAAAGTTCGCAGAGCGTTAATAACCTTGCCCCCTTTGCCAATGATTTTACCGACCTCTTCTTCCGGGGCAAAAATGGTGTAAATAGTTAGACCGTCTTCGATTTTTTCATCAATAGTTATTTTCTCAGGCTGATCAGTCACGAAGGAAACCAATTTTTTAAGAAAATCTTTCATTTGCAAACTGATGAAGTCACTTTTGAGCGGTTTCTTTCTCTAAAAGCCGGTAAAGCCCGCTTGAAACGATTGCTCCTCTTTTTTTCCAAGCGGCCAATTTTTGCCGGTCTAACTTTAAAATTGGCGGCTTAACATTGGGGTCATAAATTCCCAGTTGATCAAGAAATCGTCCTTCTCTCTTGGACCGTGTTTCCGAAACCACAATCCGATAAATCGGCCGGTTTTTTTTGCCAAGCATTGATAGTCTGATACTGACGGACATAAATACTGATTTTACTTGATTTACTTGATAATCTCAAGCGCCTTTTTGGCGGCGGCTTCTTCCGCTTCTTGCTTGGACCGGTTAGTGCCTTCGGCCAGGAGCTTTTCTTTTAAGTAAACCCCCATGGTAAAGGTTCGCAAATGGTCAGGGCCAGTGGCGGAAATCAGCCGGTAGACCGGTGAAGGATGGCCCTTCGCCTGGACCAGTTCTTGAAGTAAACTCTTGTTATCTTTAAGGACCTCCGCGCTAGTGATAGCCTTAAGGAGCGGCTGAAAATGGGTTTCTAGGAAGCGGGAGGCGGCTTCAATGCCTTGGTCTAAAAAAATAGCGCCGACTAAAGCCTCAAAAGTATTAGCCAAAAGGACTGGGTTTTCCCGACCCTCACCCATTTCTTCCCCTTTGCTCATCAAAAGATATTTCCCCAACCGCAGTTTTTTAGCCAAATTGGTCAGGGTTTCTGTTCGAACTAAATGGGTACGGACAAAGGTGAGTTTCCCTTCAGGGAAGTCGGGAAATTGGCAGTAGACTTGATTGGAAACCCAGAAAGCCAGGATGGCATCTCCCAAAAACTCTAATCTTTCGTTGGATTTAAGCCCCTTGATTTTGCTTTCGTTCAAAAAAGAGCGGTGAATTAAAGCTTGAGTAAGCAAATCCTCATTTTCAAAGTCCACTCCGATGCTTTTTTCCAACTCTTCAAGATTTTTGATTAGTTTTGATTCCATTATCAACCTCCTTCTTTTTGAGAATACTGCCTAAAACACCATTGATAAAAGCAGCGGAATTTTCCGCTCCAAACTCTTTGGCTAACTCTACCGCCTCATCGATAATCACTTTCGGCGGTTCGCTTTTTTGAATTAAAAGCTCATAAACCGCCAACCTTAGAATGGCCAGGTCAATTTTGTTAATTCGTTCCAGTGGCCATTCAGGAGCAGATCCTATGATTTTTTGGTCGATTCGGTCTAGGTTGGCAATAATTTTGGTACCAGGCTCGTTCAAAGGCTGATTTTTTTCAAAAGCGTAAGCGAAAAGGTAGCGAACAGTTTCTCTTCTTTTAAGATGGCGTGGATCAGTTGCTGTTTTCACTTTAAAAGCTTTATTGAGCCGCGGGTTTAGTTTTGACGGCTACCACTTGTTTCCCCCGGTAAATGCCGCAGCTGGGACAAGCGGCGTGAGTTTGCTTCAAATGACCGCAATTAGGGCAGCGGTTCATTGAAAGACGAGTAGCTACTTGGGCGGCTCGTCTTTTTCCTTGTCTTCTGGTAGACCAGCGTCTTTTAGGTAAAGGAGTCATCTTTTAAAACTCCAAATCCCAATGTCCAATTTGGAAATGGGTACTTTGAAATTGGGATTTTAGTTAGTAACGGCCTCTATTTTATATCTTTCCAGCCTTTGTTTCAAGACGGAGTTAACTGGGTTTTCTAGTTGACCGCTATTGATGATCAATTTGCTGGCTTGGCGGGTTTTTTGAATTAAATCAAGGTCGGTAAATGAAGCCACTCGCAAATCGGGAAAACCATGCTGGCGAGTGCCGTAGATTTCCCCCGGTCCGCGCAGCTGCAAATCTATTTCGGCCAGTTTACCCCCCTGATAGGTTGTTTCCAGGGCCTTAAGCCGTTTGATAACCAGTGGATTTTCATTTTCGGTAAACAAAAAACAATATGATTGCCGGTGGCTTCGCCCTACCCGGCCGCGCAGCTGATGAAGTTGGGCCAGACCGAAGCGGTCTGCCGCCTCGATAAGCATAATAGTGGCATTGGGAATATCAATTCCGACTTCCACTACCGGGGTGGCGACTAGAATGTCTAGCCTTCCCTCCCGAAAGTCGGTCAAAATTTGCTCTTTTTCGGCCGCTTTGGTCCTCCCGTGCAATAGTCCCAACCGCAAATCCGGGAAAATCACTTGAGATAAGAGTTCAAACTCCTTAGTGGCTGCCTTAACGGAAGATAAACTTTCCGACTCTTCAATTAAAGGACAAATGATGAACGCCTGCTCGGCTGTTCCCTTTACTTGACCGCGGATCCATTCATAAGCCGGCTGTCTTTTTTCCTGAGGGACGACCCAGGTTTTGACTTTAAGCCTGCCCTCTGGCATTTCGTCAATTAATGATAAATCCAAGTCGCCGAACAAAGTTAAGGCAATCGTTCTCGGAATCGGAGTGGCGGTCATGGTCAAAAAGTGAGGCGAGCCACTTTTCTTACTCAGGAGTGCCCGTTGCTCTACCCCAAAGCGGTGTTGCTCATCGATAATTACTAGGCCGATTTTTTCCCGGTCAAAATCTTGATACAGCAGCGAGTGAGTGCCAACTATTGCCTTCGGGATATTTTCATTGTTTTCTTTTGACTTTTGAACTCTTGTCCTGAGCTTTGTCGAAGGATTGGACTTTGCACTACTCTTATGACTGCTGGTTATTAATTCTACCGGTATGCCCAAGGGTGTCAGAAGCGTTTTAAGAGTGGCATGGTGCTGATTGGCCAGTATCTCGGTGGGGGCCATTAAAAGCGTCTGAAAGCCGTTTAGGAAGGCGACATAGGCGGCTGCGGCGGCAACGACCGTTTTACCCGAACCAACATCGCCTTGCAAGAGCCGGTTCATCGGTTGGTCTTTGGCCAGATCATCCAGAATTTCTTTTAGACATCTTTTTTGAGCACTAGTTAAGGAGAAAGGTAACTTCTCAATAAACTCCAAGACTTTTTCTTGGTCAACGGCGAAAACCTGCCCAGTGGTTTTAGTTTGCCATTCTTTTTTCCGCTGAAGGGCGGCCAGCTGAATTAGAAAAAGCTCATCAAAGGCCAGCCGGTAACGAGCTTTTTCCGCCTTTTCCTTATTTTGGGGAAAATGGATTTGGAAAATGGCCTCTTTTTCGGCCATCAAGCCTTCTCTTTGGAGTATTTCGTCTGGTAAGAGTTCTTCAATTTGCTCCCCGAGGATTTCCAGACTATTCTTTATCCGGGAACGCAGCCATTTTGAAGAGATACCATAGGTTTCGTTATAGATTGGGACCAGGCGACCGGTGTGAATAGTAGTCAGTAGTGAGTAGTTAGTAGTTAGCGGCGGGGACTGGACCATTTCGTATTCGGGGGAAACGAGAGTTTTTTGCCGGCCAAAAAATTGAACTTTACCGGAAAAGTTATAATTTTCTCCTACTTTAATTGTTTTGGCCAAAAATGGTTGGTTAAACCAGGTGGCCTCAATTTGGCCGGAATTGTCCTTAATTTGAGCTTTCTGGATTTTTTTGCCGTGCTTGGTATATTCGCTTTTGATTTTTTCCACCACTCCCTTAATGGTTACCGTTTCTCCGGGCCGAAGCCGGGCAATCGGAGAAATTAAGGAGAAGTCGTCATAACGGAAGGGGAAGTGAGAAAGCAAATCGCTAATGGTTCTAATTTCCAATTTCTCCAGTCTTTTGCCATAAGTCGGGCCAACGAGAGGGAGTTTTTCAATTGGATCTTTAAGATTCACGAATCCATTATACTTCTTAGCGGAAAATGGTCAGCAAAAAGGGGGCCAAAGAGGTCAAAATCAAAGCAATCGAGGCAATGGCGACAATAATCACCCAGAGCTTTTGTTGTTTCTTAGAAAGAATCATGGTTGATTTACACAGATTTAGAGCGGATTTACACTGATTTTAACAAAAGTATTTTTCCCTTTTTTGACAACAGTTCCTTCTTTGGGAGTTATTTCTTCATTAGGATCTTCAATAGTTTTTCCTTCAATATCAATTGCCCGCTGCTTAATCAATCGTTTAGCTTCTGATATGCTCCCCGCGAGACCCACTTCAAAAACCAACTCTGAAGCCTCAATTCTGCCTTGGTCGCCGAGATTTATAGCTTTAAAAGGTATTTGCTCCGGTAGCTCCCTTTTTTGAAAAACCCTTTCAAATTCTTCTCGAGCTTTCTTAGCAGCTTCTTCTCCCCACAAAAGCTTCACCACTTCAAAAGCCAGTCTCTTTTTGGCCGAAAGTGGGTCTTTGGCGACTTCTTTTTTGATTTCGCTCGCTACAAAAGGGACTTCAGTCAATATCTCAAAACCCAAAACAATTACCTCATCAGGAAAAGACATCACTCCGCCATAGAATTGCTCGGGAGTAGAATCTAGGAACAAAGCGTTGCCGGTGGTCTTGCCTACCTTCTCCCCTCTGGCATCTACCAAAAGCTTGGTGGTTAGGACCAGCTTTTCTTTATTTCTGATGGCTCCCATAAGATCCCTACCCGCAAGGACGTTAAAAGTCTGGTCGCTGCCGCCGATTTCCAAATCGACATCCATAACAACGCTGTCATACGCTTGGGCAACCGGGTATAGAAACTCGTGGAGGTAAACCGGTCTCCCCTCCGCCATTCTCTTTTGGAACATATCCCGCTCCAGCATCTGCTGGACGGTAAAGTTTGAAGTGATAGAAATTAGGTCTTTAAATGAAACCTTGTCTAGCCATTCTGAGTTGTAGACCAGTTTAGCTGGATTGGGGCCGTCAAAATCGATAATATTTTTTATTTGGTCTTTCCAGTTTTCAGAGTTCTTTCTAGTTTCTTCCCTCGTCATTGGCCTTCTGACTGACAGTTTGTCCGGATCCCCGATCATAGCGGTGAAGTCACCGATAAGGAAAATTATCTCATGGCCCAGTTTTTGAAACTGTCGCAGTTTCATTACGCCAGCGAAATTTCCCAAATGGAGACTGGGCATAGAGGGATCGAAGCCCTGGTAAAGTTTCAATTTCTTTCCCGACCTGAGGACTTTTTCTAAAGCTTCCCGATTGGGGTAAATGTTTTCCACCCCTCTGGTTAGAAGTTCAGTTATTTGATCCATAATCTTATTTTATCACTAAGAGAGAATTGATGCATTTGGGAGTTTTACTTAACTTTAGCGGCTGTGTTAAACTACTCTTATGCCCACAGTCCATTGGCAAGAGATTTGGAAAAAAAGACGGCAGCAGTTAAGTCAGCAGAAGTTTACAACTGGACAACCTGTTCCTAATCTCCCTCCTTTGCCGCCTCAAAAGACTAGCTTTTTTTCCCAATTAAAAGCATCTTGGCACGACCTTTGGTATCCGCGGTCGGGCGAAATGGAAATGATGGCGGGCTATTCTATCCCCAAAAAAGTGGATAAATCGAAATTTTTCGCTTTTGCCGCTTTCTGCGCTTTTATTTTAGTTACTTTTGGGGCTATCTTAAGCAGTGTGCTTTTAGTCGTTGTCGCCAAAGACCTGCCCCGGCCGGACCGAATTGTTCGCCGCGAGGGCTTTGCGACAAAAATTTTTGACCGCAACGGCAAGCTTATTTATGATGTTTTCGAAAACCAAAAGCGGACCCCGGTTCAGCTTTACGAAGTGCCGGAGGCCTTACGAAAAGCCACTATCGCGATTGAAGATAAAGATTTTTATCGCCACAAAGGATTTGACCCGAAAGGTTATTTAAGGGCGGCTTTTAATATTTTAGTTCATCATCGCCTTCAGGGTGGTTCTACTCTCACCCAGCAATTAGTCAAAAATGTTTTGCTTTCGTCCGAGAGAACAATTAGCCGGAAAGTGAAAGAGTTTATTTTAACGCTGGAGATTGAATCCCGTTATTCCAAGGACCAAATTTTGCAAATGTATCTTAACGAGGCGCCTTACGGCGGAACCGCCTGGGGAGTTGAAGAAGCGGCCCAAACTTATTTTGGCAAAGGCGTTTCCGAACTGAGTTTAACCGAGTCGGCTTTTTTGGCCGGTTTGCCTCAAAGCCCTTCCCGCTACTCGCCTTTTGGCAAAACCCCTGAGGCTTATCTTGGCCGAACCGAAGATGTTCTGCGCCGAATGCGGGAGGATGGCTATATTTCCGGCGAAGAGGAGAAGAAATCCCTCGAGGGACTCCCCGACTTAAAATTTGCCTCGGCCGGGGGGACTCTTAAAGCGCCTCATTTTGTAATGTATGTTAAGAGTTTGCTGGAAGAAAAATACGGTGAAAAAGTCGTTGAACAAGGTGGCCTGCGAGTGACCACCAGCCTTGATTTGGATTTACAAGAAACAGCCCAGGGAATTGTGACCATGGAGATTGCGAAGGTGGAAAACTTGCATATCACTAACGGGGCGGCGATTGTGATGGGCCCTCAAACCGGCGAGATTTTAGCGATGGTGGGGAGCAAAAATTATGATGACCCCGATTATGACGGCAAGTTCAATGTCGTCACTTCCAAAAACCGCCAGCCGGGCTCAACCATTAAGCCGGTCACTTATGTGACAGCGCTTAAAAAGGGTTATACGGCGGCCACCCTTTTAATAGATACTACCACCAGTTTCCCCGGCGGTGATAAGCCGGAATATGTTCCGGTTAACTATGATGGCAAAGAGCACGGGCCGCTCCAGATGCGCTTTGCCCTGGGTAATTCGATTAATGTTGCGGCGGTGAAGATGCTGGCGATGGTGGGGGTAAAGGAAATGCTTTCCACCGCTTATGAAATGGGTTTCTCCACCCTGGAACCAACGACGGAGAACCTGCGCCGCCTCGGACTTTCGGTCACTTTAGGTGGAGGCGAAGTCAGTTTGCTGGATATGGCCTCCGCTTACTCAGCCTTTGCTAATACCGGATTGAAAGTTGAGCCCACCGCCGTTTTGAAAGTGACTGACAAGGACGGGAACGTTTTGGAAGAAGTTCATCCCCTTCCCGGTAAACGGGTCTTGTCGGAAGGCGAAGCTTTCATAATTTCCAATATTCTCTCTGACAATAAAGCTCGGCTTTTGACTTTCGGAGAAAATAATTTGCTTAAGTTCACTGGTCGGGAAGTCGCCGCTAAAACCGGGACCACTAATGACCGACGAGACAACTGGACTATCGGTTGGACACCGCAGGTGATGGTGGGGACTTGGGTGGGCAATAACGACAATACCGAGATGAAGGCCTTAGTCTCCGGTGTCTCCGGAGCGGCGCCAATTTGGCGGAAAATTATTAATGAATATTTGAAAGACAAATCGGTGGAAAATTTCCCGGTTCCTTCGGAGGTGGTGACGGCGGAGGTGGATTTGATTTCCGGGTATCGAGCTCATGATGGCTTTCCTTCCCGGACGGAATTTTTTATCCGCGGCACCGAGCCAACGGGCGAAGATCCGGTTCACCCAAAACTGAAAATCTGTAAAGCTCAAGGAAAACTGGCCACGCCGGTCGATATTGCCCGCGGTGATTATGAAGAAAAAGAATACTTTGTCTTTAAGGAAAAAGACCCCTTCGCTGCCCCCGACCAAATTAATCGCTGGCAGAAAGGAATTGACAACTGGCTGGCGAAGCAAACCGATGGTCGCTATCACCCGCCCACGGAATATTGCGGCACCATGGATGAAATTTATGTTCGCATTAGCAGTCCTCAAGACCAAACCCAAGTTGATTCCAGCTTTTCAATTAAGGTGGAACCGATTGCCATAAACGAAATCGTGAAAGTGGAAATTTTTGTGAACGGTTCTTCTAAACAAGCTTTTACTACTCCTCCTTATGAGTTGGGAATGACTTTGCCTGACGGCAAATACACTATTCGGGCCGAAGTAACTGATATTAGGGGCAATCGGGGAACTCAGGAATCCCGCATTGGGGTTAATATTCCTTGGAATTGGGAACCCACTCCTACTCCCACGTTAACCCCAACGCCGATTTTGCCGACACCCACCTAAAAGGATTTGAGCTGTTGTGTTAAAATGCACTGTAATGGAAAGAGTAAGACCCTCACGTGGTGAAAGCATTCGTCGAAGGGAAGCTTTGGCCGAAAGCAGAAGAGAGCGGGCTAGTGAACGTCCGGTGTTAACGGTAGAAGAGAAAGATAGAAAAAGGTTGGGAGAAATTGAAGAACTTCTAGGTGGCGAACTTTCTGACCAAGACAGGGCAAGTTTGATGATAGAAAAGATTTGGTGGAATTTTAAGTTAGAACGAATTTCTGCTGATGAAAGAACTTCCATGTTACAGCGGGTTTTGAATCAGTTAAAAAAGAAAAGCCCCCCGCTCTACAACTGGCTCAACGCAGAAAAAAACGGCGTTTCTCCTTTAGCCGAAATCAGAAACAAAGTTTATCCTCCGGTAAAGGTTGGCGGCTATTACACCAAAAGATATTAAGCAGCTCCTTTCAATCTCACCCCATCCTTTTCGAGACGGTTAATAATTGAATTCCGGATAAGCACTATTTCTTTATCAGTTAAACTCTTTTCTTTCGATTGGTAAATAATTCTAAAAGTTCTGGTTTGGTCGTAAATATCAATCAGCTCCACGCTTATAATTAATGGGTTGACTTGTTTTATTGATTGAACGATTTCTGCCACCAATGTTTTGGGAGGAACCACAAAAGAAAAATCCTCAATAATTGGCGGATATTTGCTAACCGGTTGGTAAGTTTTAATCGGGATAACTAACTTTTCCAAAGCGGCAAGATCTAAATCCAAGAAGGCCACCGGCCGATTAATCCCGAATTCCGCTAAGACTGCCTGGCTGACTTCGCCTACCCGGCCAACTAATTCTTTCCCAACTAGAATATCGGCGGTTTTTTGAGGATTAATTATTTTTTCTTCTGTTTTTGGGGGAATAAAGTGGCCATTCGAAATATTGAAATTGTCGAAAATTATCTCCACTAAACCTTTCGCTGCCAAAAAGCCGTTATCAGCGAGCATCACTCCCAGTCGTGAGCGCTCATCCGGGAGTTTGCTTTTGCCTTGGGGCAGATAAACATTGGCAATCTCAAAAATTCTCACGGTCGGGAAAACAATGTTTTGGGCCACTACTTCCAATAAACTCGGTAGAAGCGAAGTTCGCAAAACCCGCCATTCTTCCGAAAGCGGATTGGCCAGCCGCAATAAACCCTCCGGGCTAATTCCCGCTTTCTTTTGGGTCAGCGGATTAGTCAGAGAATAGGTCGGCGTTTCCGAGAGCCCCCAATATTGAAGAGCGGTTTTCAGCTTGTCTTCTAATTCTAAAATCGGTAGCGGCTTTTGGGGAAAACTGATTGGTGGTAGGACGTTAGGCAGATTGTGATAACCGTGAATTCGGGCAATTTCCTCGACTAAATCTTCCGGGAGAGTAATGTCGCCGTATCGCCAGTGGGGAACTTTGGCGATAATGGTCTCGTCTTTTATCTGGGTCTCGAAGCCTAAACTCTCCAAGATATTTTGCGCCTCAGTTAGTTTAGTTTCGACTCCTAAAAGCTGGTCTAAGCGGCTCTTTTTGAGACTGACCGTATATGGTTTTGGCGGCTCTGGATAAATATCAAAAAGCTGGCTGGCGACTTTGGCCCCGCACCAATCCTTAAAAAGTCCCACCGCTCGCTTCATGGCAATGATCACTCCCTCGGGGTCAATCCCCTTTTCAAAGCGGCTGGCCGCTTCGGTCCGGAAAGCCAGTCCTTGGCAGGAGCGGCGGATACTCACCGGATCATAGGTTTGGACGAAAAGAAGCACTCGCTGGGTATTCTCGTCAACCTCGGAATTCTTCCCGCCCATAATCCCGCAAAGGTCAATAATTCTCCCCCCACCGTCCTCGATAATAATTGTTCCCGCTGGGAGCAGGCGGACCTGGCCGTCTAAGGTGGTAATTTTCTCCCCCGCCTTGGCCTGGCGGACAATCATTTTCGCTTTTGAAATTTTGTCGTAATCGAAAGTGTGCATCGGCTGGCCCAGCTCCAACATTAAGTAATTGGAGATATCAATCACATTATTTAAGCTACGGATACCGCTAGCTTCCAATCGTTCCTGAACTACTTTTGGCGGGGGTTTGATTTGAACATTATCAAAAACCAGGGCCGTAAAACGGGGAACCAAGGAGTGGTCGATAATTTTTACGGTTAAGGGCAGGGATTTTTTGACCGGGGGGATCGGTTTTTCCAAAATTGGCAAGAGCTTTGTCTTTAGGCTATTTTGCGGCAAAACCGCCGAAAGCTCCCGAGCAATGCCGTAAACCGAGAAAGCATCCGGTCGATTACTGGTGACTTCGATATTATAGATAAAGTCTCCGGTATGAGTTTTAGTAGTTCTCTCGACTGACTGGCTGGACAAAGAAAGGTACCGGCCAATTTCTTCCGGCTTAGCCTCGGTCTTTAAGTGTTCTCTTAGCCAGGAATCCAAAATTAAAATATTCATCTTAAAATTGCTCTAAGAATCTTAAATCGTTATCAAAAAGCAAACGGATGTCGCCAATGCCGTACTTCATCATTAAGACCCGCTCTACCCCCCAACCGAAGGCATAGCCGGTATATTTTTCCGGGTCAATGCCGCCGTTGCGCAACACATTCGGGTGAACCATACCCGCCCCGCCAATTTCCAACCAGCCCTCTTTACAAACTCGACAAACCTCACCGCCCTCTTGCTTACCGACTCCATGGCATTCAGAGCAAGAGACATCCACTTCAAACGAAGGCTCGGTGAAGCGAAAATGAAATGGTCGGATGCGGGCTTGCCTTTCTGGGCCAAAGAATTGTTTAAAGAAATAGTCGAGCGTGCCCTTAAGGTGAGTAATATTAATCTTTTCATCAACGACTAATCCCTCAAATTGGTAAAACATAGTTGAATGGGAAACGTCTGACTGTCGCCGGTAGCATTTGGCGATGTTCAACATCCTGATGGGTGGCTTAGTTTGCTCCATTTCCCGAAGTTGCCCGGAAGAAGTATGAGGGGTTAAGACTCCCTTCCCCAGTTTGGGGTGATAAAGTTCTTCGATAAAGTAAGTTTCCAAGGTGTCCCGAGCGGGATGATTTTTGGGCATATTTAGGCCCTCAAAAGCATACCAGTCCCATTCCACTTCAGGATATCTGACCCACTTAAAACCTAGGCGCGAAAAGATATCCACAATTTCCCGAGTGGCTTGAGTAATTAAATGAAGATGTCCCAAAGAAGGCTTTTGACCGGGAAGAGTGACGTCAAACCACTCTTTTTTTTCTTTTCCGGCCTGAAATTTCTCGTGAGCTTGCCAAAGGGCCTCCTCAACCGTCAATTTTGTTTCGTTGAGGAGTTTTCCCAAAGGAGCTCTTTCTTCTTTCGGCAATTTAGGAATTTCGCGGGTCAACTCGTTAATTTTCCCGGCCCGGCCTAAAAAACGAGCCCGGATCTCTTCCAAGGCTTTTCCGTCTTTGGCCTCCAGGATTTCCCCAATGGCCTCATTTTTGAGGTTGTTGATTTGGTTTTTGATCATTTCTCCCTTGATTTAATTTTACCACAGGCGGATTTTTTATCGGAAGGTCAGAGTAACCACCAAGTGTGGCGGTTTCTCCCATATTAGGAACATCGCCTGGTTGGATAACAGGTTCTTTTTCATTCATAAAAAAACTCCCTTTTGGGGAGTTCCTTAAATGCCAAAAACAACCTCCCCTTACGTGCGGCTCCTAAAAAAGAAAAAGCCAAAAGATTGGGACAAGGTTGGTTCTTGCATAACCTGCATTTTATCAATGGAACTTGATTTATGTCAATAAGTGATCTTTTTTTAACACAATGATTTGTTGTCTATTTTCCATTGTCAACCTATAACCGCTTTGCCAGAACCCCCGCTTAGCGGGGTGGTGAAGGTAAAGCAAGGTTTCAAGCTTGGAAAGAAAACCCTACCTTTTCAAGCTAGGGAAGCTTATAATTAGCTAAATGGATATCTTGATTGGGACCAGAAACCAATATAAAGCAACCGAGATGGCCTATTTTCTCAAAGACATTAAGGGGATTAAGATTTATTTCTTGAATGAAACAAAGATCACTGTCAGTGTTGATGAAGATGAGGCTACTCTCAGAGCTAACGCCGAGAAAAAAGCCGTGGAAATCTCCAAACACACGGACTGGCATGTTTTATGTTCTGATGGTGGAGTGGAGATTCCGGGTTTAGGCGACCGATGGGATATGCAAAAAAACCAAAGAACAGTGGGAGAGAATAAATCCGACAGGGAGAAAGTCAATGTCCTTTTCGACTTAATGAAAGGTTTGGAAGGAGAAAATCGTCGCTGCAGCTACCAGTTGGCCCTAGCTTTGGCTAAGAATGGAGAACTGCTTTGGTCTCATCAAGAAGTAACCGACGAGGGTTATATTATTGAAAGGCCTGACGATTCAGAAATCCCTCCTTATCGCTGGATGGGACATCTTTGGTATTATCCAGAGCTTAAGAAAACTTTTAATCAGATGGACGAGAATGAAAGAAACGAGGTTAGAAAGCAAGGAGATAAACTTAAAAACGAGTTGCAACAGTTCTTAAGAAAAGTCAAGAAGGATTAAATTATTTTTTTACTTCTTCCACAATCTTTTTGAAGGTCTCGGGGTCGTCTTGAAGAATTTCCGCTAAGGCCTTGCGGTCCAGCTCTATTTTTTTGTCCTTTAAGGCCTTAATGAAGCGGCTGTAAGACAAATCGCTTTCGGCTAAAGCCCCGGTAATGCGGGTAATCCAAAGCCGGCGAAAATCACTCTTTTTATCTTTCCGCCCAGCATAAGCGTAAACGCCGGCGTGAAGCAAAGTTTCTTTCGCCACCTTCACTAAACGGCTTTTGGTCATCCGAAAGCCTTTGGCTTGGGCGATAACTTTCTTATGGGCCTTTCTCCTGGCAAATCCGGTTTTAACTCTCATTTTAAATTCCTAAAGCCTTTCTAATTTTATTGGCATAGCCGGGGGTAAATTCCTTGGTGCCTTTAAGCCGACGTAATTGTGACTTGGACTTGCTGCGTCGCAAATGCCTTTTGAAATTTGAGGCATGCAAAATTTTCCCGCTCGCGGTGACTTTGACTCGACGCAACAATGATTTTTTGGTTTTCATTTTGGGCATACCTTCTCCTTTGAGTTTTAGCTTTGAGCTTTTTTACCGACAGTTTTTTTGGGAGCAAGGATTAAGAAAAGTTCTCGACCCTGAAATTTAGGTTCATTTTCTTTTTCTGCCAAATCTCCCAAACTTTCAATCACTCGATTGATAACTTTATAACCAAAATCTTTTTTGGTAATTTCTCTGCCGGAAAAGCGGACAATAACTTTAACTTTGTTCCCTTCCTTTAAAAATTCCTTAATTCTCTCCAGCCGGGTATTTAAGTCATTTTGGGCAATAAAAGGGCTGAGCCTGATTTCCTTCAGCCCGCCTCCCTTTTGGCCTTTTTTCTCTTCGCGTTCTTTCTTTGCCTCTAAATACTTAAACTTCTTAAAATCGATTAACTTACAGACTGGCGGTTGGGCCATCGCGGCTACTTCAACTAAATCAACCCCCGCTTCCCTCGCCTTTTGCAGCGCTGCTCCCAGAGGCATAATCCCGACCTGTTTCCCCGACTCATCAATGACTCGGACTTCTTTGGCTTGAATGTACTGATTAATACGATAAAACTTTCCCACAGTATATCGACGATGCCGAAAATTATTCGCTCCCAAAATCTACTGTCTCCATTTCTTCTTTCCGACTAAGTTTATCAAACTTGCCTCTTTTTGGCAATATCTTCCTTGATTTTGGCCAAGAATTCTTCAAATTTCATTGAACCTAAATCCCTTTCTCCCCTGACTCGGACGCTGACGTTTTTGCTTTCGGCCTCTTTTGGTCCGACAATCAACATATAGGGAACTTTTTCGCGTTCCGCGTCTCTGATTTTTGCTTGCATCCGCTCATCGCGCTCATCCAGTTCCACTCGAATTTTCTGGTCAAAAAGTTCTTGTCTTGTTTTTTCGGCATAATCCCGGCTTTTTTCGGAGATGGGGATAACCTTAACCTGAACCGGTGAGAGCCAAACCGGAAGAGCACCGGCATAATGTTCAAGGAGTACCATCATTAATCTTTCTGGCGAACCAACTATCGCCCGGTGCAGCATAACCGGTCTTACGAACTGCCCATTTTTATCAACGTAAGTTAAATCAAATCTTTCGGGCATGAAAAAATCTATTTGGAGTGTTGAAAGCTGCCACTCCCTTCCCAGAGAATCTGTGACAATAAGGTCAAGTTTAGGTCCATAAAAGGCCGCTTCGCCTATACCGATGTAGTAATCTATCTCCCTTTGCTCTAAAACTTGTTTTGCTAAAGCTTCAGCCTTTTCCCAGGTCTTAGGATCACCAACATATTTTTCTGGATGTTCCGGGTCTTTTACTGACAAGCGATATCGATATTTAAATCCATAGGCTTCCATAATTTCCTTGGTCATATCTAAAGCTAAATTCATTTCCGCAATTACCTGGTCTTCACGGCAAAACACGTGGCAATCGTCTTGAGAAAATCCCCTAGTTCTCGCCAGCCCTATGAGTTCCCCAGGCTTTTCGTCGCGGTAAAGCATGGCAAAGTCAGACATCCGGATTGGGAGATCGCGGTAGCTTCTTGGTTCAGAGGCATAAATTTGAGTATGTTGAGGACAGTTCATTGGTTTTAGAAAGAACTCTTCGTCTGAGTAATTAGAGAAAACTTTAAACATGTTTCCCTGATATTTGGCATAATGGCCAGATATTTTAAACAACTCTGCTTTGGCAATTTGCGGTGTCCATACTTGGGCAATTCCCTGTTTTGATTGCAGTTTTTCTACAAACTCGATAATTAATTGGCGCACCAGTGCCCCCCTTTGCGTAAAAAGAGGCAGTCCGGCTCCCACTAAAGGAGAGAATACCCAAAGCTTTTGTTCTACGCCGAGTTTGCGATGGTCTCTTTTTTTAATCTCTTCCTGTAGATTTAGATAATCTGTCAATTCTTTTTCACTGGCAGAACAAGTGCCGTAAATTCGAGTGAGCATTTTATTTTTCTCGCTCCCCTTCCAGTAAGCTCCGGCAATCGATAAAAGCTTGAAGGATCCAATCTCGCTAGTGTTATCAACATGGGGTCCAAGACACAAATCAAGGAAGTCTCCCAGGCGATAAGTGCAAACTTTTTCCGTCCCTTCTTTGGCTAAATCGGCAATTAGCTCCAATTTGTATGGCTGATCTTTAAACTGTTTTTCAGCTTGACCCGGGGAAACTTCCTCTCGGATGAAAGGCAGGCTCTCTTTTTTAATTTCGGCCATTTTAGCTTCGATCTTGGGCAAATTGGCTTCTGTAATTTGGAAAACTTGCCCTGAGTTTGTCGAAGGGTCGAAGTCATAATAAAAACCTTTTTCAATCGCCGGGCCGATACCCAGTTTAGTCTTGGGCCAAAGTTCCATCACCGCCGCAGCCAGCAAATGGCTGCAGGAGTGGCGCATCGTTTCTAAATTTTTTTCCATATTCTTTATCTTACAACAAAAAAACCGTCCTTTTCAAAGAGACGGTTTGCTTCCGTGGTTCCAACTCTTGTTTTAACTATTTTCTCTCGTTTTCGATGAGATTCGCTTTGGCTTTATGGTTGGTGAGGTCATATACGAATGCCAAAGTAATTCAATTTTATCAGTTACACTGGATTAAAGTCAAGCTACGGCTTAATATATAAAGCGTAAGACAAAGGTGGTATTGTTTCATGGTTTCATTGCTTCATTGTTAAAAACAAAATGAAGTTTTTACAATTAAATGATATTGATTGCTATAAAAAATCTTTAAATCTTTCTAATTATGTTTGGGGAATTGTGATTATTTGGGATCATTACAGTTTTGGTTCTCTAAAAGAGTCTTTGGATTGGAATGAAAAGGCTAAAACACGGAAGCTACTAACAGAGGAGCAATATCAACATATTTTAAGGGAATTGCAGACATTGCCAAAGGAGATCAATCAACTAATCCAGTTTACAAACCAGAAGCTTAGGGAATAATAACAATGAAACAATGTGACAATGTAATAATGAAGGAATATGATTTTCAGATAATTGCCAATCTTTTAGCAGGAAAGGGGTCTGCCAGGCAGATTCTTGAAGATTTAAAAAGCTTCTTGGTCCAAAATGGGCAGACTTTCCGAGTCTTGACCGTTGAGCAACCTACTCCTATTAGTAAGCTTCCCAGCGATGGCCGAGTAAAAATTAAGAAAGGAGTTGTCTGCCTCGGCGGGGATGGGACAGTTTCGGAAACGGTTGGTTATGTTCTTAATCATCGGTTAAACGTCCCTATTGCTTTGATTCCCACCGGCACCGCCAATATTATTGCGGCCACCCTCGGTCTAGAGAAAAAAAACGGCTTTGACTTCCTTTTAGAAAACCGCTTTAAATCGGTTGATGTTGGGATAGCCGAATATGAGAATGAGAAAAATTATTTCCTTTTAGGCTTGGGTTTGGGCTTTGAAGAGAAGTTTCTTAAACTGACCAAAGAAAAGTTCAAAAGTCGCTTAGGCATTTTTTCCTATATCTTTGCCGCTTTGAGTGAACTTCTTTCCCTTAAAAAAATCCCCATTACGATTAAATCCGGTAATCACTTGCTTAAAATCAATGTTTGTCTTTTAGCCATCTTAAACTTACAACCGCTGGTTCTGAGGCTTTTCCCTCTTTTTCGACACCAGAAAATTGATGGTCGAGATAATCTTTTTAATATTTTTTTCGTTGAGTATCGAAATTATTTCCAAGCGCTTTTGGGGACATTGACCTTTCATTTATTTGGCCGAAAGAATTTTGGCTTAGTGAAATCAGTTTGCGACAAAGAGTTTACTTTAGAATCGCCGGGCATTTGCGGAACTCAACTGGATGGCGAGCTGCGTTCTTGCTTACCGGTTAAAGTTTCTTTTCATCGGGAGCCGGTGAGGTTCTTTATTCTCTAAGTTCCGTATAGATAACTATCCTTTTAGTATATCTTTTAGTTTCTCGATTAAATTGGCCACGGCAAGTAATTAGATTGAGGCGAGGTTTATCGCTCTCCCCAAAAACCTCTGTGACCGGGAAGTTATTTTCATTATAGGTTTCTTTTTTAACCACAATATAGACAAACTCTTTCTGGTTTTGGTCCTTAACCAGAACTTCATCTCCGGCCGTTAGCTGAGAAAGGTGATAAAAAACCGCCGGCCCGGTCTTTGAGTCCAAGTGCCCGGCGATGACGGCGTTGCCTTTTTCTCCCAGTTTTGCCCCCCACTGATACCAGGCGACTACCCACGGGTCTTCGGGCACTGCCATTTCTCCGTCTGACTCTCGACCGGCCGGCATTACTTCCGTGATCAGCCCTAACTTCGGGATATTTACTTGCCGGGGGATACTGATCTCTTTTTCTACTACCGTTGGTAGCGGGGAGAGATGGGAAAAAGATAATCGAAACCATATCTTGGTCGCCAGTAAACCTTCGACTAACCCGGCCAAGATAAAAAAAAGCCCTAAGATTTTGTTCATCCGGTCTTACCGACCACCGCCCAATCCGGTCGAGGGAGCCCCCGGCATGGGAGTCGGGGTGGGGGTGACTCCGCCTTTAGTGGTGGGAGTGGGACTTTGGGCGCAAATGACACCCGCCATTACCAGCATTGCCGCCATAAAGGCGAGAAAATATCCCAAAAAATCTTTCCTGGCCATTCATATCACCTCCTTTTCTGTACGATTAGGAGGCCAATATAATTCGGGAGAATAACGCTGTCGCCAAAAGCCAGTAAGAGTCAAGTAAGACAGGGTTAGCGAAGGAGATCCTTGACCAAGTGAAACTTAGGTCCATTTGTGGGCAGTAGAGGATTCGAACCTCTGACCTCTTCAATGTCAATGAAGCGCTCTACCAACTGAGCCAACCGCCCGTGGGTTAATTTTATCAAATTAAGTTAGAGTAAGCAAAGGCGGAGTTACCCCGCTTGGGTAGCCATATAGCGATCAGAAGAAAGAAGGAATTTCGAGCCAGATTTTTTAAATTGGTTCCAATAGAAACCCCGCTTCTGGGCCTTTTTATTCCAAGCGGCCAGCCAGAGGGATGATTCTTCAATTTGCTCCCTTAACTCGCTGATAATTTTTCTTAAATGGCTGAAGAAATTAAGATGATAAGTTCCCGCCTCCGGTAGAGTCTGTATTGCGGCTACTTCCGCCTCTTTTGCCTTACTGGAAAAATCAGAAATGGCTTTGGCTAATTTTTTAATATCCTCCTGAAGGGCGCTTACCTGCTCCCGGGTTTCTTGCTGCTCCCGAGTAAAAAGTACCTTTTCTTGGCGGCGGAAATTTTCTGTTTGCCGAAGTTTGCTCCGGTAATTTTTCTCTAGCTCCGTTTCCTTCAAGGCCATATGCTCGGGGCTCTCCCCCGCTCGAGTTTGAGGGGAACGGTTTAAAGGGAAAAGGGCTTCCTTAATGTCGTTGGCGCCGGCTTTTAGAAGGTCATTACTAGCAGTGGAAAATAAATCGGTTCCTAAATCGCGGAAAGCCTCCAAAAAGGAGTCGTTACTTTGGGCAGAGTTCTGGTTTGGTCGGTTTGGTTTAGAACTTTTCATAAGTTTCCTCCCTGGCCGGACTCTTTCTTCTGTTTACTACAGCGAGGCCAGAAAGTCAAGCGTTTTCTGGCGTCGGACCAGAGTGGCTAAAAGATACCTCTGGGTCTCTAGAGATTTTTTCTCTTCGTCGGTTTTAGCCGTGGCAATCATTTTTTCAATCTCTTCCGGAGTGACCGAGATTTTTTCTGTATCGGCAATTCTGTTTAAGATAAATTCGAGGGCCATGTTCGCTTGAGCCGACCGAGTGTATTCTTCCCGGATTTGCTCCACCGTCTTGCCGAGGGAGTTAAGATACTGATCGATCGTTAGACCCAGCTTTTGGGTTTGCTCTACTAGTTCCGCTAACCGGCGAGTAACTTCTTCTTCAGTCAAAAGGTCGCAAATCTCGACTTTAGTATTTTTAAGCAGCCAATCAATTGCTCGATTAACCTTTTCTTCTTTGTTGTCTTTCTCGCTTTTTTCTTTTTCGGGCGGGGCCCCTTTCCCTGGAGTCCATATTTGCTCAGGGGCCTTTAATTTTCGGATTTCGCCCTGGTAGTTGCCAAGATTAACTGTTGGTTCTTCGCAGGAAATAAATTTTACTTGCCAAGCTTCATTTTCTTTGGCGGAGACTAGTTGAACCTTCGGTGTTAAAATTGGTTGGAGTTGAAGGTCGGCAATCGCTTTTTGGTAGTAATCAGGAACGACTTTCTGGAGGGTGTTCTCCAAAAGCCGTTGTGGTCCCAAGGTCTCTTTTACCAGCTTTTCTGGAGCCTTACCTTTGCGAAAACCTTTGATTTCCAAGTGCTGACTGGCTTCAAGCACCACTTTTCCCTGGGCCTTTTTTATTTCGGACCAGGGGATAGTTAGAAGTATTTCGAATTCGTTTTTCGGCTTGCGAACCAGTTGAAACTGGTCGTTAGTTTTGTTTTCGGCCATATACTTTAAAAAACTGACTTTAGAAAATTTGTTTAAAAGCGGACACTTAGCCGCGATGGCGGGAGCCGTGGAACTGAATCTCCCGGATTTAGGAAGCTTTTTTCTGTTGGAAAAGCTTTCCTCTTACCCAGGTAACTGATTGGTTATTCCCTTCCAATGGCGCCCCTTTTTTCTTGGGCAGATTTTTCATACGCTCTATTTTACCACATCTTGCTGCCCAATGCAGGGTTGACAAAAGTCGGGAAAGATGAAACGATTAATAATTAAACGGGAAGTAGTTTTCGGAGATAGGATTATGAAGAGAAGGTTGCTACTCTGTTTGCTTTTTTTTGGGCTTTCGCCTGTTATTTTAGGCTTTACTATTTACCTTTCCACTTTTAGCCTTCCCTTTTCCAATCGGGGGAAAATTTTGGGCGAAAATGTCCACTCTCCTCAGTCAGCCAATAACTTTTACGCGGCCTTTCCGCAAGAAACCGGGATAGTGGCGCCGACCATTCGGGCAGAAGATTCCACTCCCCTTATTATCGAGAATTACCTTCGCTATTATCAATCTCCACTCTTTTTTTATCGCGACAAGATTGTTAAAACAGCCCAACAGTATGGGGTAAAACCTCAATTGATAGTGGCGATTGCCCAGCAAGAGTCCAACCTGGGTAAAAAATCACCTGAAGGTTGCTTCAATGCATGGGGTTGGGGTATTCACGAAAAGGGGACTCTCTGTTTTAAAGATTGGAATGAGGCCATCGAAATTGTTACTCGAGGCATTGCCCGCGAATATTGCGCCAAAGGACTTTGCGATGATCCTTGCTTAATGATGAAAAAGTATGCTCCTAAGTCAAGTGGTTCTTGGTGCGCCGGAGTAAACCACTTTTTAAGCGAGATGGAATCTAACTTTTAAGCTATGCCTACTCCTTACGACTCATATGACTATTTGAGTTATTGGGAAGACCGTTCGTTTGAGGATAATTGTGAGCGGATGGCGGTGGAAAAATTTTTAAAAAAAATTGGCTGGCGGGAAACAGTTATTGATATTGGTGGCGGTTTTGGCCGCTTGCTATCTTTATATGCCCCTTTCTTCCATAAATGCGTTATCATTGATCCTTCAGAGAAGCTTCTAGCCATTGGCCGGCAGCTAAATAAAAATATAAAGAATGTTTCTTTCAAAAAGGCATCCTTGCCTAAATTGCCTTTCGGCCAAGGGACTTTTGAAGTGGCCTTAATGATTCGGGTTAGTCATCACCTCCCCCATTTGCTACCGGCCCTGAAAGAAATTTCTCGGGTTCTAAAGACGGATGGGTTTTTAGTTTTGGAGGTAGCGAACAAAATCCATTTTTTAGCTCGAGTTCGGGCTTTCTTGACGGGCGATTTTTTCTTTGCCAAAGACCTTAGCTCAGTTGAAAGAAGAAGCCCGGAAAGCATTAAACATCGAAGTATCGCTTTTTCCAACCACCACCCTCGGCAAGTGATAGGAGACTTGACGAAAGCCGGTTTCGTCGTTAGAGAAACATCTTCCGTTTCTAATTTTCGTAGCCTCTTTCTTAAGAAAATTTTCCCTATTTCTTGGTTGCTTGAGGGTGAAGCCCGCTGTCAAAAACCATTAGGAAGACTTTTTTTTGGCCCTTCTATCTTTATTTTAGCTCAAAAAAAGAAATTGTCTTTCTAGTGCTACTATAAGATTGTTTAGCCCGAAGATTACTGCCCAAAGATATTGAGCTATAAGGTTTCTATATACTTGACAATAACTAAAGTTTGTGCTATATTACAAGCTAGATCCTGTGGTGTGCGACCTTTCCTGGCCATGCTGCGGGATTTTTTTTGGCCAAAAAAGCCTCTTTAGGCTATAATTGTTCCAGGCCGAAGTGGCGGGATGGTAGACCTGCCCGGCGTGCCCTGATGCTGGAATGGTAGACAGGCTAGCTTTAGGAGCTAGTGCTCGGAAGGGCGTGGGGGTTCAAATCCCTCTCAGGGCACTTTGGCAAGGCGGTTGCGCACGGTTTAGTCCGCCTGCAAACGCTATGCGTAAGCATTGCGGGCAGGGGGCCGTGTCCAATAAGGGTGAGGGTTCGAATCCCTCCCTCGGCATAATTACGGCAGGTCAAGTCAGACTTGGCGGGTAGGCAGGCTTATGTTCGCTTGCCCGCCGAAGTCCTCCGAGTCGGAGGACGGAGGCGGGAGTCTCCCCTCTGGCACCAAGTAGGGGTTTACTTGACAATTTATGGAACTTGAAATTCACCCTAGAAATTGATTAACTTAAGATTGTGAGACGATATCTTTGGTTACTTTTACTTCCCTTGTTCTTTTTCGTCCACTCGGTTTGCGCCCAAAATCAATCCAGCATTGATGCTTATCAGCAATTTTTAAACTCTTATCGCCGGTATCAAGGTTTAATTGAGCCTTTCAATACCAAGAGAAGTCGCCATTTAACCTTTCAATCGGTCTCCACTCAAGTGGAACTTTTGCAGTCAAGCAAAGAATTAGCTGGGGCGGAAATTGATGCTTTGAACGCTTACGCCACTTTTATTCGCTCACTTTTGGCGGAAGCGACTCAAATCTTGGAATACCGCGAGAATTATCTTTATGTAAAACTTGACGACGAGCTGGCTTTTTTAAAACTAGCGAAAGAGAAAGCACCGACCCTTTCTTCACTT
>DATKVM010000001.1:0-28386 GCA_035530075.1 Patescibacteria group bacterium | reverse complement strand
CTTTGGGTATCTGTTGCTAACTCTTTAGCTGCCAAAGTGCTTGGCCCAGCAAAATACGGTGAACCATAATTCATTAATGTAAATACATGAGTCACAGAGTCGCCAGGAGCAGCCCCGGTAAAATTAAAACCTTGGACTATTGGCAAATTGTTTACCCTAATATCCAAAACTCCGGTTGCAAAGGTGTTATTTTGAACCGTTGCTGTGCTGGAAAAAGCAGCTCTTGTGGCAAGAGTGGTCATAGAACCAATTGCCAAAATGGTTACCAAGCTCAATAATATTTTTCTCATTTTTTCACCTCCTCTCCTTGCCCTCCGTAGTGGAGGGTTTTTAGTTTATTGTTTAATTAAAAAGGAACTTTTTGCCAAAATTAAACCAGCCGAAAAGGGCTGGTTATAAGTCTTTGGAACTGTTTAAAAATAATCGGGTATTGGCCTTCATTCAAGTTTTCCTGGCGTTATCTGGCAGGCCGTTTTGGTAAACCTATGTCCATCTATAACTCTTTTACTTTTCTTTGTCAAGCATTAATAGTAATTAAAATAACAGACGGAGAAAATCCCTTCTTGTTTTTTATTCGGTCATTAGAGCCACCGATATATAATCTCACTATTATTGAGGGTTGCTGGCAGTTGTATAATTAAGTAAAGGAGGAAAGATGCTTTTTGGTTTAACTATTAAGAATCTAAGCCCACTTATCTCGCTTATTTTCGGGATTTTAATTTTACTTAATCCCAAGCTGCTATCAACCTTAGTGGGGATTTATTTAATCTTAGTCGGCTTGATTGGCTTAGGGATACTTAGGTTTTAAGCCTTGCTACTGGGAACTGAATTGCTCTTGATTTTCCCGTCCCTTGAAAAGTCTTGGAAACTGGCCTAATTTTTCACTTGACAACTTTTGAGAAATTGTGATATTTTTAACCTATGAGGCTAAATCAGGAAATTATTTCCTGTCTGTTTCAAGGAAATCTACTATCCGCCTAACGGCGGATTTTTTTATTAAAAATTTTAAAAGAAAGGGGGTGAAAAATGAAGAAAATAATAGTGAGTTTATTGGGTTTGGTTTTTATGTTTGGATTGGCTGGAGTAGCGAATGCGTATGACCTAAATGGAATTGACTTTAATGCCGACTACAACCCAGATCAAGGCTACGTTGCATACATACAACCATATGATGCAGAGAATAAATTCCATAAACTATCACCACAGAAGATTGAGCAGTATGGCAATCCAGGCGATGCACCACTTGGTCCTTGGGTTGAAGGGCAGTGGTTTGATTTTGAATATGGTAAGGCCTTTGGTGGAGGAGAATCACAAAATTGGGTTGGACAGAATTATATTGTTACCTACTGGTGGAATAATAATGAAGGTGAGTATATACCTATGAATGGTCCTGGCGGGGATATCTATATTTACCAGCCTGTTGATGGTCTAAGGCCTATGGGAATTTTGTATCAAGGTGAATGGAAACTTTTTGATGCTGGGACTAATGGATTGTCTGGTGTTCGTGGTGAAAATTTTTGGTGGGATTTAAGCGATGCTGGTGTAGCAGAAGGCGATACGATTGAAGCTTTAGCTTGGTGGAGTAATACTTTGGGTTGGCCAGGATTATTAATAGAAAAAAAGTTTCCTGACAACCACAAGGAGCAATATCCTGGACCAACTGCTATTGATATGAATGGCGATGGTTCAACAGAAGCTTTGACTTTCCTTGGTGGTGGAACTCCAATGAGTTATCACGATCCATTCTATATGGGCATTAAATATGCCGAGCTCATATTACCAGACACAACTCCTCCGGTAATTACATTAGTTGGTCCAGACACAATCAATCTTTTTGTAGGTGATACCTATACAGATCTTGGGGCTACAGCTTTTGACAATGTCGATGGCGACATTACAGACCAAATTATGGTTGGAGGCGATACCGTTGATACAAACACACCAGGAACATATGTCATCACTTACAATGTTAAAGATGTTGCTGGTAATCCAGCCGGCGAAGTAGTTAGAACAGTCATTGTGAGTGTTTTGTCAAAAGCCGACATTTTGATTCGTAGCGGTGTTCCCGGAAACGGATTAGAAAACGCACCTGGTTTACAAAAACCATTTAATCCTAACTCTCAAGCAGGGCAAAACGCAGGGAAGAAGAAGTAAGAAGTCTTGGAATTTGTAAAACAATCCACTGATATTCAGTCGGTGGGTTGTTTGTTTGGTGAAAGGGTGATTTAAGCATAAACAGGTTGGATTTCAAAAGTCTCAAAAACAGTTTTAATTTGTTGCAGGCCAATATCAAACTCTAACTTATGGTTGCAAAATAAGTCCTTTAGGGGGAGAACCTGAAAGTATTAAAAATTGTTTGAACTTCTTCGACCGCTTTGGCCTCTTCCTCTCCGGGAGCAGGGTAGGCGGTTACCTTATAAATCCGATTATCCCTAATTGTCGCTAAAGTAATCACTTGGCCGCCACTGCGCAGCTTAGTAATCGTCCGTCGGTAAACAATACTGTTAATCTTTACTTCCCGACACTCCATTATCTCCAAACTGTCGCAAGGAAAAAGTCCGGCCAAATCTTGGTTGTCAGCGTTATTAATAATTTCCAAATCCATCTGCACGCTTCCTTGGGGAAGATCCGTCTTTTTAACCGTACTGGGCTGATAGCTCGTAAGTTGCCAAAGTTCCACCAATTCTTTTTTATCCGTCTTTGAGCGGGGGTTTTGGGGAGACAAGACCCAATCTTCGGGATAACGAAATTGAAAATTATTATCACTGCTGGTAAAAACTTTACCCCCTTTAATTTGACCCAGTTCCGGTAGAAGCGGCGGGTTTGTTTGCTGCTCTCTCTCATCACCAACCTCGGCGTATGGCCAAGAACCGGAAATCGGGGAAAAGTTATTAAATTGAATCCAACGATAGTAAAAATAGCCGCTGAAAGCGACGACACTGGCTAAAATAATTAAAATAATCACCGCAATTTTCTTCACTAGTCCAGACTAAGGGGGGGGCATTGAGGGTGGAGTAACAGGGGGGTAATAATTCGGCAAGAGGGAATTCCAAAAGGCAGGAGAAACCTAAATGTCTCTGCCTGCCTTAGTTCTAACTCAAACTATAATTACATTGCTTTCCCACCGGCCATTTTGTCCAGCTCGTCAGTAACTTCCGACATGGTGGAGTATTCTTTTTCCGGCAGCTTTTGAATCATCCCCATTTCCTGGTTAGGAAGATTTTTTGCCTTAGCACTACCCATAATTTCATCCTTTTTGGCCGGATAATCAACATCAGTTAAAGCCTCCTTCATTTGAGCACTCATCTGCATTATCATCTTTATTCACCTCCTCTCAAATTTCTCTTAACCGCTAGGTCTTTTTCCCAGCGTAGGCAAAACTATATCTTCTGCCGATAAGATTAATTTAAGAAGGGAGTAAGAACACCGTAAGGAAAAGAAGAAATCACCGGCTGACTTTAACGCTAATCTTTTTAGGTTTAGCGGTAGTCGCAATAGGGGCGGTAACGGTCACCACCCCATCTTTCACCTCAGCGTTAATTTTTTCCGGGTCAACCGCTCGGGGTAAGGTAGTGGAATAAACAAAGGAAGTGAGACGCTGTTCCCGATAAATCGTCTTTCTTTCTTTTCTTTCTTGCTCACCTTCTTCGTGTCGGGCCTGAATCCGCAAAACTCCCCCTTCAAAAGTAACACTGACTTCATCGGGCGGCACTCCGGGAACCGGGGCTTTAACGACAACGGCATCCTCCGTTTCAAAAATATCCAAACCCTCAGTTACCGCGGAAGGCAATTCTTCTTCGGCAAAAAATGTCGGCCAGCGCCAAAGTTGTCTCCCTGAATTTAACGGCTCCCAACGAATAATCGGCATTCTTACCTTCTTTATTTAGGCTCAATATTACAAACGTGGGAAGCCCCGTGATTGCGAAAAATCTCTCTGACTTTTTCCTGAGTGTCAGGCGTAACGGTTACCGCCAAAAGAATTTGGCCTTTCCTAACCGCCTCTTCGTAAGCCTCGGCTCTTTCTCGGGGAACACCCAGACCCACTAATCCCCCGATAATTCCGCCGGCCGCGGCTCCGGTAATCGCCCCCGCCAGGGTTGTCCCCCCGACTTCAATTAAACCTAGAGCGACGGCTAGAGGCCCAGCCGCAATTAGACCGCCAATACCGGGAATCGTAATCGCCGCAATTCCGATAACTAAACCGGCAATTCCTCCGATGGCTCCCCCGGCCGTAACTCCTCCGGCCGCGTCTTTGGCCACTACCGTTCCTTGACTTGGAGGGGCACCGGTTATCCCCTCTCTAACCACAATAGAAATATCTTCCTTCCTCACTCCCGCTTCTTGCAATTCGTCGACTGCCTTATCCGCCTCCAGGGGATTAGAAAAAAGTCCTAGACAGGTATTTCTCATTGCTTCTGCCACCTTAACCTCCTTTTGATAAATAATATCTGGGGTATTTATGAGACCGGGGTTTAAAAAAACCGCGATAGAAAGGTAATAATCGAGTAAGAAAGGCTATCACAATCACACCAATCACACTCGTCGAGTGTGATAGCCTTCACACCCCCGGACGAAGAATAGTTAAAACAAAGCTTATTCCAATAATAGGTGGCCGATATTTTTCAATTCCCGCTGATAGTTGACCTGATCAAAAACAAAATCTTTCAGTTTATTATTGTCTTTATAAAATCCATTCAGAAATTCCTTATCGATAAATTCAAATCTTTGTTTTCCCAAATAATCAGGGAAGGATGACCAAGGATAGCTTAATAAATCGCTTGTTTCTTTGACGACAAAAGAAGTCGAAGGATTTAAATGAATATACCGGGCGACATGAAGAAACTGTTCATCGTTTTCCACCCTCACTGTCTTGAACATCTCCTGAAACAAGGCACCAGTTCTCTTTCTTCGAGCATTTATATATTTGGCGTAACTATTTTGCACATTGCTAATAAATCTTCTAATTCCACCCTCCACCAATTCTCTTCCCAAAAAATGGAAATGGTTTGACATTAAACAAAAGGCAAAAAGAGAAACTTGCTTTTTCCCTTTTCCGTGTAATTCCGATATAAAAGAATTTCTTTCTTCAACTGGCAAACGATTAAAATATGAATATCTTGTCTCTACAATAAATCGGTAAAAATCAGTCACCCGACAAAATCTTCGATAATCTGTGGAGCTCCCAAAAATTGGCTGGCTAGCCACTCCTCGATTAAAAATGTGATAAATTTGTCCAGGAAAGATTGGGTGCTTGCGGTACGCCACTGTTATAAATCTAACAAAATCTCGAGAGGGTGTCAACCTATCACACTCGTCGAGTGTGATAGGAGTGTGATAGCCTTCACGCCCGCCTTACAGAAATGATCCCTGCGGCAATTAAATTAGAAGCGATAAAAATGTTTAATAACCTCGTCCTCGTCTCTAATGAGATTTAAGTCCAAGGCTTCCTTGGGTAAGATCCAGAGGTGAGATTTATGCTCCTCCATTCTAATACTTATCTTTGGCAACCTTTTGAAAGAAGTTTGGAAAATATGGAAAAGAAAATCATATTCTGGATATCTAACATAGAATTTATCAAAATAATTTAATTTCCCCGCTTCAACTCTTATTCCGCTCTCTTCATACAATTCTCTCGCCATTGCTAATTCTGGTGTTTCCCCCTCGGCCACCTTCCCTGCTGGCGGACCCCAAGTGTTACCATACTGTTTCTGGTCCTGCCGGCATAATAAAAGGATCTTCGCCTGCCATTCACAAAAGCAACTAACAACCTCAACCTGATAATTAAAATCTTTTGGCTGGATTTTGAAAATCATTTGAATCCTTTCTTGAGCGCCAAGGCCAATCCTCCTAACACCCCCGCCGTGTCGATGGCTACGTCCCAAATCCGGCCCGCCCGCCCGGGAACAAAAGTCTGGTGATATTCGTCACTGGCGGCGTATAAAACACTAATAACTAACGCATAAATAAGATTTCTCCTGGTAGAAAGACTATTGGTGCTTCTAAGCGCGCGGAAACTAAGGATAAAAAGAATGGCATATTCTGTCATGTGAGCCAGCTTGCGCAAAATTAAATCCGAAAGCCCTTCCGTTACCCGCAAACTGGGAACTGAAGACAAAAAGTAAATTAGTCCCATCCAAAATAATATCGGGACCCAGGAGAAAAATAGTCCTCGCCGCTTGTTCATCGGTAAATTTTACTATATCACGACTCAGGGAAGTCAGAAACTTGCCGGGCTCGCCAATAAAGGTAAAAGGAACCCCCAATAAAAGCCAGCCCCGAGAAAATAAAAATAACGGGCAAAAATTTTGAGGGCTTACTTTCTTTCTTGGCTGATTCCTCCTCCGGGGTGCCGGTTAAACCAAGGCTTTGGCTCTCCCCCAAGATTGCCCCTTCTGCCGAGTCAGTCGGGAAAGATGAGGAAGTTGCTGTCGGTTTAACTGTCGGAGTAACCATTGACGGTTTAGAAGTGGCAGTTGGTGGTTTTGGCGTCGGGGTAGCTGTCGGCGGAGGAGAAGTTGGTATGGCCGTCGGCTCCGGAGTTGCGGTGGGAGTGGGAGTTGGTGCTTCTAAAACGGAAATTGTTTTCGAAGAAGAGTCATAAGTAGTTCCGCTATCATCTTTTCTTATTCTTATTTTATAAAGATTATTGCCCACCGGCGTTCCTTCAACAAACATGCTGGTAAGGGAAAGGTTCGCGGTCCCCTCAGCTGAAGCATTCACCGAAGGCATCTGTTCCCAGGAAGAATTCCAACTAAGCCAAACACTGTTCGCTTCACTCCAAGTTTTAACATCGTACCAATCTTTTCCGCCAACTGATTTAACAAAATATTTTCCCCCAGCTTCAAGGTTACTCAGCTCTATCTCTACCTGAAACGGTTGGGTAATAGTAGCTGTGTTTGGACAGGAAACAATTGCTGCATTGGGTTCTGCTAAAGCCCTTGAGGGAAAAAAGAAAAGCGAGCAAAGAACTAAAAGAAAAATGCTTGAAAGGAATTTTCTAATCACTCTTATTTATAAACTACTCTCTTGTCTATGGATGCCGTACTGTAAAAATCTCTAAACTTTTTGTCATAACCCTCCCAAGGGTCATGCATTATGTAGTCATCTCCTTCCTTTTTCTTCAAAACCACAAAATGTCCGTCTCCTCCTAAATTCAAATGAACGATAACTGGCCGGTTGGCATCTAACTCTCGGTCAACTTCGGTCATATTTGCCAAAGAAGTTTGTTGTTTACCTGCCACTGATGGCCAAGGCGAATTCATATAGGCCGTATCTAACCAAAAGTAGGAAGGATTACTAGCAATATCAAGGGGAGTTTTCCGATCGCCGTAAAAGGTAGAAACCATCGCCACACTCGAAATTAAACAACCGACATCGAAAATAGTTTCCGAAGAATAACTAATAGTCCGCATTGCCCACCGTTCATCCCGCTGACTATAATACCAACCATCAGGACTGTTTTGCGGCGGTAAAATCCCACCCTTCTGCTTTTGAGTAAAACCCTTTAAGCTAGCAATCTCTGCCAGAGCCCGAGCACGAAGACTTTGGTATTTAGCTTCATTATTCCTTGTTTCCAAAAGTAAACTCTCTTTGTTTTTCTTCTGTTGAGCTAAAAGCGTCTTGTCGCTGTCCAACTGTTTCTTAAGTTTTATTAATTCCGCCTGTAATTTCTCTTTCAGCTGTTTTTGCTCGTCGTAACTGGTCCGAGTTTGTTCCATCGCCAAAAGCATCTCCCGGTCGTGAACTTGCACTGCCTGCAAGAACCGATATTGGGAAATGAAATCAGAAAAGCTTTTCGAAGACAAAAGCAAAGCAACTGAATCCATTTTTCCTTTTTTATATGTTTCCGCCACTCGGCTAAGTAAAAACTTCGATATTTCGTCCAACGAGCCATCCAAACGAACAATTTTCCCCGTGAGGGTAGTTATTTCCTGCTCCGTAGTTTTAATTTGAATCTCCGTCTGAGTAATCTTCAATGCTGTTAATTTAATTCGGCTGTCCATCAAAGAAATTTCCCGACTCAAGGTGCTAACCTGGTCTCTTGCCTGTTGAATTCTCTGGTCACAATCATCTTTTACCTCAGTTAAGAAACTCTCAGAAGGATTACTAGGAATCTCCGAATCACAAGAAACACTTCGGACAGAAGAAGGAAAAATCAGAAAGATTAAAGAGAAGAAGACTAGAAAAAGGAATTTTTTCATCTGACCGCTCGACTAAAGCGGGAAACTGCCAGAAAACTGCCCAAAAAGCCAATGATTACCCCTAACCCCAGAAGACCACCCAAAACCGCCAGCATAAAAAAGAGAGGAATAGGCAGAAGAGGAATCCCCGCCAAAAACTTTATTAAAAATGGAGTGGTATAAAGAATAATAAGGTAGCTTAACCCCCAGGAAACCACGGCGGCCAGTAAACCGTAGATTATCCCCTCCAAGTAGAATGGCAGGCAAATATAACCGGCTGATGCCCCCAAAAGCTTTAAAATTTCAATCTCCTCCTTCCTTTGAGAAATCTTCATTCCTAAAACCACCAGAATGGAAAAAACTGCCACCAGTAGTAAAAAGACAGCCAAAGCCGAGCCTCCCCTTCTTACAGTCACCATCCAATTAGCCAAAGTGGAAACTACATCTTCCTGATAAATCACATCTTCGACCGCCGGTTCTTTTTTCAGCATCTCAGCCACATCTTTTAGAGAACTAAGGTCATAGGCAGAAACTTCCAGGCTGGCGGGAAGAATTTTCGCCGTGACCATTTCTAAAAGCAGTGGCTTATCCTTGTTTTGTTCTTTGTAAATTGTTAGCGCTTCTTCCTTGGAAATATAATCCACCTTTTTTACTTTGCCGGTTCCTTGAACTTTAGCCGTCAAAAGTTCCACTTCTTGGGGCTTTACTTCATCCTTCAAAAAAGCGCTTACTTGAGGCCGAGCCTCAAAATGAAGTAAAATAGTTTGCGATGCCGCCCCCAAGAGAAAACAAAGACAAATCAAAAATAGGGAAAAAGAAACCACTAAAATCGCCGCCAGCGATTGATACGGCGAGCGAAAAATATGTTGTTTTACGGTTTTAATCATCTTTTTCCTTTTGGCCTTGGGCATTTGATGCTTGACATTTCGATTGGTACTTTCCCTCTTTTTCGTCCCGGACAACTTTTCCCCGAGCCAGCTCAATTACCCGCGTCTTAAAGGAATCAACTATCCCCTGATTGTGCGTCGCCATTAAGACCGTTGTTCCCGCTTTATTGACTTCCCGAAAAAGCTTAATCATTTCTTCCGAGGTTCGCGGGTCCAAATTGCCCGTCGGCTCATCGGCCAATAAAACTTCCGGCGCTGTGATTACCGCTCGGGCCAAAGAAGTTCGCTGTAACTCCCCCCCAGAAAGTTGGGACGGAAACAAACTCGCTCTCTCGGCCAGACCGACTAGTTCCAAAGTCTCTCTCGTCCGAGAAGCAATTTCTCCGGCGGCCATTTTCCTTATCTCCAAAGGCAAAGCCACATTCTCCGCCACTGTTCTATCACTAAATAATTTATAGTCCTGAAAGACTACTCCTAATTTCCGCCGCCAAAGGTAAAGTTTGTTTTTGGGAAAGCGGTTTAACTTTTCACCGCTAATTTCAATTTCACCCGCCGACGCCAAATACTCGCCCAAAAGAAGTTTAATGACTGTCGTTTTACCGGCTCCGGAAGGCCCGGTAAGGAAAACAAATTCCCCCTTCTCCACCGTGAAGGAAACCTCGTCTAAAGCAACAATTGAACCAAATTTCTTGGCAACCTTCTCAAAGATAATCACGGGCAGCTAAAAAATCTCCAAATATTTAATCGCCAATTATTCCAGTATCTTGACTCGGCCGACATCCATCAGCCAAGCAGCCTTTTGGGCTTTATTGGTTTCCCCCCAAATTTGAACTTTCTTGCCCACAAATTGATCCATATCCAAAACCGAGGAGATAAGATAAACGGTCTGACTAGGGCCACCTTCTCTTATCAGTCTATGAGTCCCTTCCCCATCAACTCCCCCCGCCTCGACTACTCCCTCAGCCGTATCCTTAAAAGTGGAGGCATCCTTAAAACCGAATTCCGCCCCTTTAACAATCGCCGATTCGGCTATCACTCCTGAGCCTCCTTCGCTCACGGCAACTTGACCTCTACCGACAAACCAATAACCGGTAAAAGTACCCAAAGCGACAATTAAAATCGCTAGGGGAATAACGATGGCTTTTCCTAAGGCTCTCGGGCGGTCCGCCGTTACTGTTTCTTGGGAAGCCAAATTTGGTGCTGTTTCCATTTTCTCTCCTTTACCCTGCATAATTTTAACGAAAGAGGGCTATCAGCCGCCGTCTTAAGGGAAGGCGGCTAATCTCTTAAAGGATAGCACAAAAAATCAAATTAAGACAACCCCTTCGACCAACTCAGGGTAAACCCCTCGCCGGGGTTAAGGTAATGATTTCAGTTCCGCTTCGATAAAACCATCCAGTTCTCCGTCCAAAACGGCAAATGGGTCACTGACTTCATAACCCGTCCGTAAATCTTTCACCATTTTATAGGGATGTAAAACATAAGAACGGATTTGATTGCCCCAACCCGCCAGTTTGAATTCCCCTTTCAGGGCCCGTTTTTCTTTTTCCCGCTTTGCTTCCTCAATCTGCCAGAGTTTGGCTCGCAATAAATTGAGGGCAATTTCCCGATTCCGCTCCTGGTAACGCTCGCTTTGGCTGGTAACCGCAATTTCTGAAGGCAAATGGCGTAAACGAACCGCGGTAGAAACTTTCTGCACATTTTGGCCACCGCGAGAAGAAGCCCGGAAAAAATCCCATTCTAAATCAGACTCGGGAATAGGGACTTCTGCCACTCCTTCTATTTCGGGTAAGACTTCCACTAAAGCAAAGGAGGTTTGCCGCAATTTATCGGCATTAAAGGGAGATTGGCGGACTAAGCGATGGGCTCCCGCTTCCCCTTTGAGGTATCCGTAAGCAAAGGGGCCGTCAATCGTCAGGGTAACGCTTTTTATACCCGCTTCCTCGCCGGGAATTTCCTCAACGACATCCACTTTCCAGCCTTTTTTCTCGGCGAATCGCAGATACATTCGCTTAAGCATTTCCGCCCAATCCATCGCTTCGGTTCCTCCTTGACCCGCGTGAACGGATAAAATCGCTGGGCAACCGTCATATTTGCCTGCCAGATAAGTACGTACCTCTAATTTGGCCATTGCCTTTTCCAGTTCCCGCAATTCCTTTTGCAAATCTTCTTGCAGACTGGCCGCCTCTGGTGATCGGGCAAGTTCGACCAGCAAAGATAATCGCTCACCCAAATCTTCCACTTCTCTTTGTTGATCCTGGTAGAGAGCCAGGAGCTTAGTCTTTTTCTGAGCCTCCTCTCGGTTATCCCAAAAACCGGGCCGGGAAACTTCTTCTTCCAAAGTCTTGATTTCGGCCTTTCTCTCCTCAATCTTCAACTTCTCCGCCAGAAGGGCCAGCCTTTTTTGTAACCCACCAATTTTTTCTAATATTTCTTCCATCTGATTATTTCGGGAAAAAGCCCAGTTTAAGGTTGGGCACTGGGAGTGGCGATGATTATCTCATCCCCCAGCCATTGTTTGCAAACTTCCCATTGAACCGTTTTTAATTCTTTGGCGGGAAGCTCTTTGGCGGAAGTGACGGCTTCATCAATTTTTTGCTTCACATCATCCCGCATCTGGCGCGCTGGAGCGGCATATTGAGATTCTTCAAAAACTTCGCTCCCTCTTTCCATCACTTGCTGGACATTTTCTCCTTTTACCTTTTCCACTACTGTTCCCAAAACGTTATCCGTCATTTTCACTACTCCAGCTTCATCCTTCGGCAACCAGCCCAAAAGAGGAGCCAAAATTTCCGAAGCCTTCACTTTGCCGTAAACCAAAAGCCAAAGTAAAACGACAAAGGCCAACCCAGAGATAAAAACCAAAGCCGATTGCTTAGTCTTCTCAAAGCTAAATTTCTTTTTGGCCATTTTTAGTCACCCATCGGTATTGCTTCCAAACTAATATTTTTCGCCGGTTTGGTCTGACTAACCAGGATTAATTTAAGCCGTCCTTCCTCCCAGTTTAACCCGGCGGCGGCCGTCGCGGAAGTGGCTTCCGCCGAGACAATCTCATAGCGCAAATATTCCTTCTCACCGAGAAGAAAAATTTCTTCCCCTTTCGCCGCTTGAGCCAAAGCCAAAGTAACTTTACCTTCAACCGTTCCTTCTTCCGGCCAATAGCTTAAATCAAAAGCCGGAATTAAGACTCGTTTTGGAACAAAAGGAGGCTTTTCTTCTCTAACTTTAACCATCTCAGTTTTAGGCGGGAAGAAGACGGGCACCAGATAGAAATAAACTATGGAAAAGGTCAAAATGAGTGAACCGGCAATCAGAAGAACCACTCCCAAAACCCGACGGCCCAAAAATTTCTCTGGCGGAATAAAAACCAGTTTTTCTTTGGTCTTTAAAAAGGTCTTGGGAAATTTCGACCGCCGCATAAGCTAATTATAGCAGGTTAACCAAAAAACTCTCAGCTTTATTGAGCCTTAACAAAGCAGATAGGTCAAGAGTTAGAAGAAAAGTTGTTGTAAAATAAAAGAAGATGAAGATAATCAGCAGCGAAAGACTGCCAATTAAATCCTGGGCGGATGATCTGGAAGAAGAAACCTTAAGACAAGCTAAAGATCTGGCCAATCATCCTTTTGCTTTCAAATGGGTTTGCCTGATGCCTGACGCTCATCCGGGATTTGGTATGCCCATCGGCGGGGTGGTGGCCACTCAAAAAGTCATTATTCCCAACGCCGTCGGCGTTGATATCGGCTGCGGAATGATCGCCGTTAAAACTTCGCTGGCTAATCTTAAGAGAGAGACGATTACTAAAATTATGGGGGTGATAAGAAAAAATATCCCGGTTGGTTTTAGGCATCAAAAAGAGACCAAGGAATGGTCCGGATTTTCTCAAGCACCGGAGATTGAAATCGTCCAAAAAGAGCTCTCCAGCGCTAGAAAACAAATCGGGACCTTAGGCAGCGGTAATCATTTTATTGAAATATTAAAAGAAGAAGGCGGCAATGTCTGGTTAATGCTTCATTCGGGCAGTCGAAATTTTGGCTATAAAACGGCGGAACATTTTTTTAAGAAAGCTGTCAATTTTTCTGAGCGCTCTTTGCAGAAACCGCCCTCTAGGGATCTGTCTTTTTTACCCCTGGACTCCCAAGACGGTCAAGACTATTTTTCGGCAATGAATTTTTGCCTGGCTTTTGCCCAGGCAAACCGGCGTTTTATGATGGAACAAGTTAAAGAAGCCTACCAAAATCTAACCCGGTGCAGTTTTTCCCCGGAAATTGATGTCCACCATAATTATGCGGCTCAGGAAACTCATTTTGGAGAAAGAGTGTTCGTTCATCGAAAAGGGGCTATCCTCGCCGCTAAAGGCCAAAAAGGCATTATCCCCGGCTCCATGGGAACGCCCAGCTTTATCGTCGAGGGGCTTGGTAATCCCGAAAGTTTTATGTCCTGCTCGCACGGTGCCGGCAGAGTAATGGGCAGAAAAAAAGCGATTGCTTCCCTTGATTTACAAAAAGAGCAAGAAAAAATGAAAGATATTATTGGCGCCCCAAGATCGAGAGATGAACTTCAAGAAGCCCCCAGCGCTTACAAAGATATCAATAAAGTGATTGACCAGCAAAAAGATTTAGTTAAAGTTCTGATCAAGCTTAATCCCATCGCCGTTATTACAGGCAACTAGGCGGCTCGGGCACTTTCGTCGCTTCCGATACTAAAAAGAAAGAAGAAAATTTTATGCCTGAAAATCTTTCACAAAGTTTTCAAATGAGCGGTCAAAAGTTTTTTCGGCGGCGGGAGAAAAACAGCAAGCCGGCAATTCTTTATCTTGAAGGTGATGGGCAAGACACTGACAGCAAATTCCCTTGCGAGGGCAACTGGACCAAGTACAAGGACAATTCTTTTTGTTTTCTTCTTTCCGGCAATCCATTTTACCTATTATAACAAAGACCAGAAGATTGGTACTTTTGATGCTTTTAGCGTATTCCCTGCCAGAAAGTGAGAAAGGAAAAAAGGCCGAAGAAAATGAAAGCGATAAATAAAATCACTTGCCGGTAAAGGGCCGGGCGTAAAACTTGGGGCAGAGTTTGGCGATTAAGAAAATAAGTCAGACCCAAATGGACAAACATACAAAAAGCATTAATGACCGCCGCCAAAGTTAAAAGCAATCGTGGTTCCCGAAAACCCAAAAGCAAAACGAAAATTCCAAAAACAATCTGCCCCCAAAGCGCCAAATAAAATCCCTTTGAAAGATTAACTCTCCTTTCCCGATTTTTTAGAAGCAGGAAAAAATTCTCCGAAATAATTCGCGAGGTTGATTCCAAAACCGCCACTTGAGTTGAATAAAGCATCAAGAAACCAACCGCTAAAAATAAAAAACCAAAAAGAGGGGAAATTTTTTGACCGATTAATTTAGCCTCAATAAAAAGAAAGCTAATCCCTTGGGTACTCCCCCCCAAATGAAAAACCAAGCAGTAAGCTAAAACCGCTAAAAGGATAATGGTTAAAAGCCCTAAAAACCAAAAGACCAAAAAATGCTCTAAATTAACTACTCGCCACCATTTTTTAAATTCCGAAAGGTTTACGCGATTCTTAGAGAAAGTCACTCCTTCCAGCTCAATCTCATGACTACCTTGGGCAAAAAGGCTTTTAATTTTTTGAGCAAACCGGCCCATGCCGTAACCTTTTTCTTTAATATAATAACTCTGGGCCAAATTTAAGTTACCGCCGGCGCCGGCATAAGCAAAAGCGCCCAAAAAGCTCATTAGGGAAATCCCCACTGGCAAAAACCGGTATCCCGCCCCCACTCCGGCTAAGCCAACGACCACCGTTTGCCAATCGGAGACTTTAGTCAAAAGAAAAACTAAAAGCAAGAAAAAGGGAATCCCCAGGAGAATGACCGATTTCTGGAAAACCTCCATTGTCTGATACAAAGTTTTCCCCACGCTCAAGATTATCCCCGCCAGCAACAGCAAACTGATAGCCATCAAGGCTTCATTACCAAAACCAAACATCTGATTAAGCATTTGGCTGCCAGCCGCCGAAAAGCCGGGCAACCCCCAAGCGATAAAAGTGGAAAAGATAAACCAAACCGGCCAAAATCGCCAAAATCGCCAAAAGCCAATAAAGACACTCTCGCCCTGAACTAAAGCGTAGCGCTCAATTTCCATATTCATAAAAAATTGGAAAGTAATTCCCAAAAGCGCTCCCCACAATATCCCCAATCCGTAGTTAGCGGCCAAGAAAGGCCACAAAATCAACTCACCGCTCCCCAAAGAAAGACCGAGAAAAATAAAAGAAGGTCCCAGAATTTTCCAAAAAGAAGGCGCTTTCGGTAAATCTCGGTTTTCCACTTAATTCTATTTAAACATTAAAGCTAGAACTTGACAATAATGAGGATAATTAAGGTCGTTAAATTCTGACTTTGCGGTAGTGGTAAAATCGGGCTATGCCCAAAAAGAAAAAGGTCAGCTACCCGCAGATAATAAAAGAATTAACCCGGTTAGTTGAATCTGCCTGCCGAGAACCGGCTAATTCATCTGGTTATGGTGCTTGGTCCTACCACATTGTTCCGGTGGTTAAATATGCCAAACTTCTAGCTAAAAAACTGAAGGCAGATATGGAGGTAGTGGAAATCGCTGGTCTTCTTCACGATTATGCTTCGATTCTTAATAAAGACTGGTATCCGGACCACCATTTTCGCAGTGCCCAATTAGCTGAGGAACTTTTAAAGAAATATCACCTGCCTCCCCAGAAGATTAAGGCCATTAAGCATTGTATTCTCTCTCATCGGGCTTCTAAAAGGATGGCGGGAAAGACTTTAGAATCGGCCATCATTGCTTCGGCGGACTCAATTGCCCACTTTGATAATGTCGACTCCTTGCTTTATCTCGCTTATGTTCAGCATAAAATGGGCATTGACCAAGGCAAGAAATGGGTTTTAGCAAAGTTGGAGCGCAGCTGGCAAAAACTTATTCCCGAAGGAAAAAAATTAGTCGAAAAGAAGTATCAATCAATTAAAGAAGCCTTGGCCTAACTACTGGGTTTAACTTTTTCTCCATCAAATCGAGCTCCTTCTTCCTCAAGTTTTCTCTTCTATTTTTCCCATTAAGTTAAATCGAACCTTTTTTTTAATTCTTCAATCTTGTTTCTCGCTTGGACGGCCCGCTCAAATTCCAAGAGCTTGGCATATTCGCGCATTTGCTTTTTTAGCTTAGCGATAGTTTTCTTGGCGTCCGCCGGCGTCATTCCTTCATCAGTTAACTCCTCTTCCTCAGTTTGGATGACCAAAGCCTCCCGGATGGGTTTTCGGATAGTTTGGGGAACAATTCCGTGCTTTTCATTGTATTCCACTTGAACTTCTCTCCGCCGCGCCACTTCTGTCAGCGCTTCTTCCATCGCTTGCGTTTCAAAGTCGGCGTATAAAATTACCTTGCCGGCCACATTTCGCGCCGCCCGTCCCATTGTTTGAATAAGTGACACTTTCGAGCGCAAAAACCCTTGCTTGTCCGCATCCAAAATCGCCACTAAGGAAACTTCCGGTAAATCCAAGCCTTCCCGCAATAAATTGATACCGACAATGACATCATAAGTTCCTCGCCTTAAATCCGCCAAAATATCCGTCCGCTCCAGGGTGTCAACATCAGAATGAAGATAATGAACGGAAATTGTCTCGCCGGTGTGGCTTGGGTCAGCCAAATAAGCGCTTAAATCTTCGGCCATTCTCTTGGTCAAGGTGGTTACCAAAACCCGCTCGCCCTTTTTCTTTCTTTCTAGGATTTCTTTAATTAAGTCCTTCACTTGGCCGTCAATCGGCCGCACTTCCACTTCCGGATCCACCAACCCCGTCGGCCGAATCAACTGCTCCACCACTCCGCTATGTACTTTGTTCTCTATACTCTGTACTGCCAAGCGCGCTTGGCCGATTTCCCATTCATCCGGTGTCGCGGAAACAAAAATCGCCTGGGGCACTCGCTTCAAAAACTCTTGAAAATTTAAGGGCCGGTTATCCAAAGCCGAGGGAAGACGGAAACCAAAATCAATTAAAGTCCGCTTACGCGACTGGTCGCCATGATGCATGCCCCGGATTTGAGGAACGGTCATATGCGACTCATCGATGACGACCAAAAAGTCATTGCCATATTGATGCTTAAAATAATCCAAAAGCGAATACGGCGGCTCGCCTGGCAGGCGGCCGTCAAAGTAGCGGGAATAGTTTTCAATGCCGTTAACATAACCGACTTCCTTAATCATTTCTAAGTCATAATTCACCCGCTGTTGCAACCGGTTGGCTTCCAAATCTTTGCCCTCTTTTTTGAACTGATCCAACCGAATCTTTAAATCTTGCCGGATTTGCTTAAAAGCCTGCTCCATCATGCCCTTATCCGCCAGATAATGTTTGGCCGGATAGAGAAAGTAGTTCTCCATCTCTCTTTGCCCTTGCCTCGGCGAACCCTCCAATTCGGAGGGGGAGACGGGTTCAATCACCGGTCGAGTTGATAATCCAACAATTTTGTTTCCCTCCCAAGTAATCTTGATAATTTCATCACTGTAAGAAGGATAGATTTCTACTATTTCACCCCGCGTCCGGAAAAATCCTCGACTAAATTCCAATCTTGATCTTTGATAATAAAGGGAAACTAAGGAATAAAGAAAATCTTCTCTTTTTAACTCTTGTCCTTTAAAAAGATGCAAAATTCGGTTGCGGTATTGGTCGGGCGAGCCAATGTTATAGATACAAGACACTGAAGCAACGACAATCACATCCTTCCGGGAGAAAATCTGGCTGGTGGAAAAAAGCCGCAGTTTATCAATTTCCTGGTTAATATCCGCATCCTTGGCAATGTAAGTATCGGTTTGAGGAATATAAGCCTCCGGTTGATAATAATCATAATAAGAGACAAAGTAGGAGACGGCATTCTCCGGAAAATATTCTTTAAATTCCTGGTAAAGCTGAGCGGCCAAGGTCTTATTGTGGGACACCACCAGGGTCGGCCTTTGCACATTTTGAATGACATTCGCTACCGTGTAAGTCTTGCCGCTACCGGTTACACCCACTAAAACTTGATAAGGAAACCCGGCTTTCGTCCCCGCAACCAATTTCTCAATTGCCTCTGGCTGGTCCCCAGTTGGCTTATAAGCTGATTTTAATTTAAATATATTCATTAGTAAATTTTACCATTTTTTACCTTTAAAAACCAAACATTTCCCGAAAGAAAAAACCTGATAGACCAGGCTCACCAGGACACTTACTCTTCTACCATCAAAGATGCTATAATAAAAAGTTCCAAAGAAAACCCGTATGGGAAACCAAGATTATATCATTATCAAAGGTGCTCGCGAGCATAACCTGGCCAACGTGACGGTCAAAATCCCCAAGAACAAGCTGGTGGTTTTATCCGGCGTTTCCGGCTCGGGTAAATCAAGCTTGGCGATGGACACTCTGTATGCCGAGGGCCAGCGACGATACGTGGAGAGTTTATCCTCTTACGCCCGCCAATTTTTAGGCATGATGAAGCGGCCGGATATTGATAGTATCGAAGGCTTATCTCCAGCCATTGCCATTGACCAGCACGGTCTTTCCCACAATCCCCGCTCTACCGTTGGTACGGTAACCGAGATTTATGACTATTTAAGGGTGCTTTTTGCCAGAATTGGACACCCTCATTGTCCAAAATGTGGTCGAGAAATTAGTCATCAAACGAGCACTAGTATTACTCGACAAATCCAAAATTTAATTACCCAAAAGCTGGGAAATGGCGGGAACGCACGCTATTTTATCCTCTCGCCAATCATCCGGGATAAAAGAGGTGAGTTTAGTCAGCTCTTCTTAAACCTCCAGCGAAAAGGATTCGAGCAAGTCCGTATCGACGGTCAAGTTTACTTCCTCCGCAATGTCCCCCTGCTAATTAAAACCAATCGTCACAATATTGAAGTTGTCGTCGACAAAATCAATATTTTCCGAAAATTTAACCGCCCGGAGTACGAAACGCGGTTACTTAATGATGTCGAAATTGCCCTCGATCTCTCCGATGGCCTAACTATCCTAACTGAAGTCAAAGATAAAGACTTTAATTTCCCGGAAAAACCTCAAGAAATGACCGATACCCTCTTTTCCCGCCGGTTTGTCTGCCCTAGCTGCAACCTCAACTTGCCGGAAATCGAACCGCGCCTTTTCTCCTTTAATTCTCCCCAAGGGGCTTGCCCGGAATGTAATGGCCTAGGAGTTAAGCTCAGAGTTGACCGTAGTCGCGTCTCTCCTTGGCGGGCAGAAATGTTAGAACGACAGTATTACAGCACCACTTCCGATACTGTTCGCGAGGAAATTGAGGAATATATGATTAAAGAGGTCTGCTCCGCCTGCCGAGGGAGCCGTTTAAAGCCGGAAGCGCTCAGTATTACTCTTAACCAAAAATCCATCGCTGAAACTACCGCTTTGTCGCTTGGTGCCCTCTTGGCTTGGCTGGAAAAGCTGCCCCAAAATTTTGCCACCGAGAAAGAAAAAGAAATCGCGGAGCCCTTGCTTAAAGAAATTAAAAGCCGACTTACTTTTTTAGTCGCCGTTGGCGTGGACTATTTGACTCTTGACCGGACCGCCGCTACTCTCTCTGTCGGTGAGGCTCAAAGAATCCGATTGGCTAGCCAAATCGGTACCGGCCTCACCGGCGTCCTTTATATTTTGGACGAACCGACAGTTGGTCTCCATCAGCGCGACACGAAACGACTGATCGAAACCCTTAAGCGCTTACGCGATTTAGGCAATACCGTGGTAGTCGTTGAGCATGATGAAAAAGTTTTGCGAGCCGCCGACTGGATTGTTGATTTCGGTCCGGGAGCAGGAAAGTTAGGCGGCCGAGTTATCGCCGAAGGCATGCCGGCCCAAATTATGAAAAATCCTAACTCCTTAACCGGAAAGTATTTGAGCGGAAAGAAATCTGTCTTCCATAATGCAAACACTAACTGCTCACTACTGACTAATAGCTACTACTTAACCCTTTCCGGCTGCCGGGAACACAACCTAAAAGACTTAACTGTCAAATTCCCCTTAAGAAAATTCGTCTGTATTACCGGCGTTTCCGGTTCGGGCAAATCTACCCTTATTCACGACACTCTTTATCCCGCCCTAAGTAAAGCCTTAGACGCTTACTGTCCTGATAAAGCGGGAGAGTATGAAAGCCTGACCGGCGTTCAGCAAATTGACCAAGTGCTTTTAGTTGACCAAAGTCCCGTCGGCCGAACTTCGCGCAGCAACCCTGCCACCTACACCGGCGTTTTTACCGATATTCGGGAGCTTTTCACCAAAACCGAAGAGGCGCGGATGCGCGGCTTTACCGCCAGCCACTTTTCTTTTAACGTTGAAGGCGGCCGCTGTGAGGCCTGCCAAGGCCAGGGCTTTACGAAAGTGGAAATGCAGTTTTTACCGGATGTCTGGGTGGAGTGCGAGGAATGTCACGGCACTCGCTTTAAAGAAGAGATCCTGGAAGTTCAGTATAAGGAGAAAAACATTCACCAAATCTTACGTCTGACTATCGGCGAGGCTTTGGAGTTCTTTGCTGCCTTCCCGAAAATCGTCAGCAAACTTAAGGTGCTTGAGAAAATCGGCTTGGATTACCTGGAGCTGGGCCAGCCCTCACCCACCCTTTCCGGCGGTGAATCGCAACGACTGAAACTCGCCCGCGAGCTGGTCAAGCCCGCCCGAAATCAGACAATTTATCTTTTGGATGAGCCGACAACCGGGCTGCATTTTGCTGACGTGGAAAAACTTTTAGGCGTTATTCGCGAGCTTACTTCCCGCGGAAGTACCGTCATCGTCATCGAACACAATCTGGATATGATTAAAAATGCCGACTGGATTATTGACCTTGGGCCTGAGGGAGGAGAAAAAGGAGGAGAGATTGTAGCCGAAGGGAAACCCAATGAGATTGCTAAGAATGAAAAGTCCTGGACCGGAAAATACCTAAAAAAATGCCTCTGATAAGCTTTTCTATTCGGTAAATTGGAAGGTGGAAAGAATTTGCTCCTGTTCCTGGGTTAATCCTTCACCCGCAACCACTAGAGCAAAAAGGTGATTTTTGTTTTTGGTCTGAAGAATATAAAACGGCCCGTCGCCGGGAACTTGGTAGCCAAAGTCAACTGTCCGGCTGGGAAGACGAGAAATTTTCCATTCAATCTTGCCTATTTTTACGGCTTCGGTCGTGTTTATGGTAATTAATGAATCAGCTTTTTCGTTGTTATTAGCCTGAAGGACATAAGCTTTGCTTGAGTTTGGTTCAAAAATCAGGTTGAAATTTTTGTCGTTGCCGTCTGTATCATATGTTAAACTTTTGGGGATTTTGATGAAATACCCGAAGCGACTATTATCAAATGTTTCCCAGTTTAAAGTCAAATCCGCCGAAGGAGTGGGAGTGGCGACCGACATGGAGGAACTAGTTTCCGTGAGGATAGGTGCTACTGAGACATTAGCGTCGGTTACTTGCTGTTTTAATTGATAATATTGATAAGCCAGAATTATGACCGCTCCTGCCAATAAAACAATTAGGCTAACTGCTGTCCATTTTAAAAACTTCTTTTGTGGTTTTGTGGGTGGCACCGATGCTGTTTGGGCAAGCGGCGGGAGATTAACTGGTTGAGGGACCGGATTAGGAGTTGCTTCGCTGTTTTCCATACAGATTAAATTGTATCATCCTGCCAGACGTCCTGCAATTGTATCTTATGCGTAATTGTGCTAATCTTCAGCCGCCATGATTACCAAAACGTTGAAGACCAAATTAAAAAAACTACCTAAAAAGCCCGGAGTCTATATTTTTCGTAACTCTTCGGGACACATAATCTACATTGGTAAGGCCCTGGTTTTGAAAAACCGGGTTTCCAGTTATCTCCATGGAAAACACGATGCCAAGACAACAGAGCTGGTGGCCAATATTGCTGACTTAGAACACGTGGTTGTCAATTCGGAATTCGAAGCTCTGCTTTTGGAGGCGCGGCTGATTAAGCAGCACGAACCTAAATATAACATCATTCAAAAAGACAACAAAAGCTATCTTTATATTGTTGTCGGCAAACAGTTTCCCAACCGGGTTTTTACCGCCCGCTGGACCGAGCTTAACCAGCTTAATCTGTTGGACTGGTTCGGGCCTTTTCCTTCTTCGGGAGACGCCAAAAGAATCCTCAGAATTGTGAGGCAAATTTTTCCTTTCCGGTCTTGCAAAACTCTACCTAAGTCCACCTGTCTCTATCATCATTTAAGTCTTTGCCCGGGAGTCTGCGTGACACAGGAAGACAAGATGGCAGTGAACAAGGAACAGTCAATCAATGATTACGCTCGTTCCATACAGCAAATCCGCAGGCTGCTTTCCGGCAAGAGCAATTCTCTAAAAACCACTATCAAGGCTCTCGAAAAAGAAATGAAATCCGCCGCCAAAGCGATGAAGTTCGAGGACGCTCAAACGCTCAAAAATCAAATTAATTCTCTTCGACAACTGACCGAAAGCGGCTGGCGAAGTGTCCCTAAGGAAAAGCAGGATGCTTCCAGGGCTCTTTTGGCCCTGCGCCAACTCTTAGTCAAGTATCAGGGCAGTGACCCGATTATTCTTAATAAAATTGAAGGCTATGATGTTTCCAATTTGGGGAGCGAGGTTATCGTCGGTAGTCAAGTGGTCTTTATTGACGGCGAATCCGACTCTTCTTTGTATCGAAAATTTAACTTAAAATTTAATCAGCTTTCCCAGGACGACCCTTTAGGGATTAAGAATATCCTTCTCCGCCGGCTCAATCATCCCCAGTGGGTTTACCCCCAACTAATTTTAGTCGACGGCGGCAAAACTCAAGTGGCCGCCGCTTTCTCGGCTTTAAAAGAAAAAGGCCTCGCCGGTAAAATTGCCCTGGTAGGCATCGCTAAACAGGAAGAGGTCTTAATCGTCCCCCGAATAGTGGAAGAAAAAATCACCGGTTGGAAGCAAGTTCGGCTATCTCGTCACCACCCTGAGCTTCAGCTTTTGCAAGCCATCCGCGACGAAGCCCACCGCTTCGCCCAAAGGTATTACAAAACTTTATCATCTAAACGTTTGTCTTCTTAAAAGGTTCTGCAGGGCCTTGGCTGATGCATTCCCACCCCCATTCCCACCCTTGGGGTGTGCTAGCTTGACACCTTCGGCAACATGCTTTACTCTAATATTTGTGGCATCTCGAAAGCATCCAATTGTCAATGGAGAAATCTATCATGTTTTTAACCGAAGCGTTGGCAGACAACCAATTTTCTTAAATTTCCGTGACTTTCAGAGAGCTCTTGAAATTATCAATTTTTACCAATACAACAAACCTGCTCTTCGTTTCTCTCACTTCAATAGACTTCCCCGAGAGGGGAAAAATGAATTTCTCTCTGAGCTAAAAACAAATTCTTTAAAGCTGATCAACACTTTCGCCTTTTGTTTATTGAATAACCATTTCCATTTCTTAATCAAACAGGTGAAAGATTTTGGCATCATCAGATTCTTGAGTAACTTTCAAAATAGTTATGCCAAATATTTTAATATCAAAAATAAAAGGAACGGTTCATTGTTTCAAGCAGTTTTCAAAGCAGTAAGAATTGAAAGCGATGAACAGCTTCTTCATGTCTGTCGTTACATCCACCTCAATCCCTATACCTCTTTTCTCTTAAAAGAAATCAAAGATTTGGAAAATTATCAATGGTCTTCTTTCCCAAATTATTTAGGAATAAAAGGGTCAGATTTTATCGACAGTGATTTTATCATGGATTATTTCGGTTCGATGGACAAGTTTAAGAGCTTTACTTATGATCAGGCAGATTATCAAAGAAGACTAAAAGAAATAGAATATTTAATGCTGGAATAACCAAGTTTGTCTACTGCAACCGAGGGTGTCTACTTACCACACCCCAAGGATGTACAGTAGTGTACAATAGCGCCGCCGTAAACTTCTTGTCAAGCAAACTAAAATTTCTGCTAAGATATTTAAAGATGAGAAAGTTTAAACTAAAAAGCTTTCGGTGGTGGCTGGTGGGAATTTCGATTTTCCTCCTTTTGGCTGCTACTGGTGGCATTTTAATCCACCAAGACAAATTCCCCTTGCCGCTTAAAGCTAGAATTACCGCCCCGAAAGACAAATATGTCGCTTTCCTTTCCGAGGTTTACGACACGGTCAAAGGCAATTACTGGGATAAAATTACCGACGAGCAGCTAACCAATATTTTTGTTTTAGGGACGGAAAAATTAACCGGCCAGCCTTTAACGGCAGGGCCCAAAAACAAAGCTGAACTACAAAAATCGCTGGTTTCCGTTCTTAAAGAAATAAAAGATAACTCAAAGAAAAAAGAATTTACCGTTCAATTGGCCGATATGGTTTTAACCAATCTCCAGCCTTTCGGTCGCAGCCGGCTTTATAGCCGGAAGGAAGAAATCAGTCTGAAAAATACGGTCGAAAATAAAAATCCAACGGTTGACCAATACCAAATAATGGGAGTAGAGAAAAGCGCCACCGAAGAAGAAATCCAAAAGATTTATCAAGAAAAAAAGGCCGAGTTAAAACAGGAAAACACTCCTGAAACTCAGCAAGAACTGGCACAGCTTAATAAGGCCTATCAAGTATTAGCCGACCAAGACGCTCGGAAAACTTATGATGAGTCGGGAGTAGAACCGACCATGGAATATAAACTTCTAAGACCCGATATCTTTTACCTTCACCTGACGAAGTTTTCCCCGACGACAATTGAAGAACTTTTACGTGTCACCCAAAAAATGGATAGTAAACCCGAATCGCTCAACATCCTCATTCTTGATTTAAGAGATAATGTCGGTGGCGCCATTGATGGTCTGCCTTATTTTTTAGGACCGTTTATTGGCAACGACCAATACGCTTATCAGTTTTTTCATCAAGGAGAAAAGCAGGACTTCAAAACCAAAATCGGCTGGCTACCAAGCTTAATCCGCTACAAAAAGGTTATCGTTCTAATTAACGAAAACACTCAGTCTTCGGCCGAAGTGATGACGGCGGTTTTAAAAAAATTTAATGTCGGCATTTTAGTGGGGACTAAAACCAGAGGCTGGGGAACCGTCGAAAAAGTTTTTGAGTTAAAGCAGCAAATTGACGAATCTGAAAAATATTCTGCTTTTTTGGTCCACAGCCTAACTTTGCGCGAAGATGGCCAGCCAATTGAAGGCGGGGGGGTTGAGCCGACAATCGATATTAAAGCTCCCGACTGGGAAAAACAGCTCTCTGCTTATTTCCATTATCCGGCCCTAGCCACGGCTATTAAAGAGGTAGCCAGCCAGTGAAAAAAAAGAAAGTTTTCCTAATTTTAATTTTTTCGCTCGCCCTTTTGAGCCGTTTCCTTATCTTCAAAGAATCCACTTATTTTGGCTTTGATGAGGCTCGGGACGCTTATACCGCCGAAAATATTTATCGCTTGCACGATTTACGCCTAATCGGGCCGCCGGCCAACGCTCCCGGCCTTTTCCATGGTCCACTTTATTGGTACCTGCTTGGGCCACTTTATCTTCTCGGCCAAGGCAATCCTTATTTTGTCTCGGCCATTTTTAGAGTTTTAAACGCCCTAGGAGTCCTGACCATATTTGGCCTCGCTCAAGCTTATTTTGGCTCGCTCACCGGTTTTATCGCGGCCGCTTTATATGCTTTCTCGTTTGAACAAAACCAATACGCCATGTATGTTTGCCATCCACCGCTGGCAATTTTCTCCTGGATGGCAATGTTCGGCGGAGTGATTATCCTGGAGAAAAGAAAAAATAAATTTTGGGGCTTGCCGCTCCTTTTGGGGGGTGCGGCTTCCGCCGTCCAGTTTGAGCTTTTAATGATCAGCTCTCTGGGTGTCGCCCTGGTCTTACTTTGGCTGCTGCGAGACAAACTGAAAAAAGTCCCCTGGCAATCTTGGTTGCTCGCTTTTGGCACCGCTTTATTTTTCCTAAGCACTTACTTGCTCGCGGAAATCAAATATGGCTTTCGGAGTATTAAGTCCGCTTTTTCCCTCTTAAAATCCGACTATAATGTAATGCCCGCGGAACAAACCAAAGTTGGTTTATATCTTAAGCAACTGACTTTGATGTTTCACGATAATCTCTGGCCCTTGCCCGACTTTTTGCTTTACCCCAGTTTCCTAAGCTTCATCGTTCTGCTTCTTTTTTACGCCCGTAAAGAAAAATTAGTGCGCTTCATTTTAATCTGGCTTAGTGGCGGCATATTTCTTTCTCTTCTAGGCAGTTATAACGCTTACTATGTTAACGCCGGTATCAGCTTGGGGATAATTCTAGGGGCGGCTTTTTTGCTGGGAAAGCTTTGGCAAAAAAACCGCTTAATGAGTTTAATTGCCCTGGCCTCAATCTTAATTACTAATTTTATTTTTACTTATCGCCAGAAACCTCAAAGCTTAATTGTCGATATGAAACCCCAACCTTATATGAAGCTGGCCGATGAAGAAAGAGTGATTGATAAAATGTATCAATATGCCGAAAATAAAGGCTTTACTATTCGGGCGACCAACATCCCTTTTTCCATCCCTACCGTCTGGGCCTATTTATTTGAGAACTATGCTTTAAAAAAGTTTGGCTATCTGCCTTATTGGGAAACCGGACCGGTCTTGGGTTTTCCCGGCGAACTGCCCAAACCCACCAAAGGCTCAACTTGTACCCGTTATTTGATTCAAGAGCCCAGTCGGGGAATTCCCGGCGTCCTTATTGAATATAACCTTAAGGAAGAAAACATCTTTTCCACGATTGTTAAGGAAGAAAAAATCGGGGATTTTATTTTACAGACCAGACAGTCAATAGACAAAGACTGTCATCAGAAGAAACCAATTTAAGAGCTCCTCCAGAGATATTCTTTCATCCGCCGGCAAAATGCCTGTGCCTTTTCCATTGCTTCTATCTCTTTTATTCCCCGCAACAGTTCTCCCGCTTCACCATTCTTGGACATACCCCCTTCTAGATAACCAATCGCGGTCGGCACCACGAGACCGTCGTAAACCTTACCTGGGTTGGCAAGGAGATATAGTAAACATGACAACTTAGAATCCCCTCCTTTGGCCGCTGCCCAACCGACAATAAGTTGCCAACCCTTAATGATTGCCTTCTCTCCATCAACATCTTCTTCGCCAATTGCCAATTCCTGAAATTCGCGAACCAGAGCTCGAAGATTTTCTGTCTGAGACCTCCCTCTTTCTCCCTCAGGAGACATAAGCATACCCTTGAAGATATTACCCAAATTCTTTTTAGAAAGCAATGCGCTTTTTAGTCATATTTGGGGTAGCGGCGTTTTTTAAGAGGTGGATAATTTAACTAGCCTTATCAATCAACAATCTCTTTAGGCAAGATACTCCAATATTTATCACCCACATCATCGGTAGAAGTTATTATTTCCAATCTTCTATAACCCTGACCAATATCAAATTCCAGTCCATACTCTTTAATTATGAAATTCTTAAGAAAAGTCTTTACTTGCTCCGACACAGACAAATCACTAAAACAAGGTGAATATAATTTAATTACAAGAGTTCCGCTGGAACCGTCTTGTTTCTCCTTCACTTGTGCCTGAAGTCTAAAAGGATACTCAAATTGTTCCCTTAATATTTTGCAAATCCCTGGTATGCTAACCTTGAAACCAGTAAAAGAAATAACTCCAGAGCCAGGAAGCCTACCGGAAATTGTTAAATAAGGAATGTTATCGAAAAATTCCAAAGCGCCAATATCGCCAGTTCTGTATCTAGGCAATATCGTCCCTTTTTCCCACCATAAAGGCGTAATAACAATTTCCCCAAGACTCCCAATCAGTGGCTCGCCGGTTTTCAGATCCAATACTTCAACAAATTTATTATCGAACACCCGATATCTAGTAGCGCTATCGCGTTGACTAAAAACGTACACCGACACATCCTGGGTTTCGGTCAATCCGTAGGTAACAGCGATATCTGGACCTGTTTTGAAAATATTCTTTAGTTTCAGATAGAGTTCGGATAATTCGTTCAGAAATACCGGATCCGCCCCAGTCTCAACAAGAATTATTTTTCCGGCAAAAACATCAGCGATCTTCTTATTTTCTTTAATTAATTTTTCTAGCGAATATACCAATCTCCGAAATCCAGAAACCGCTTCTTCGATATAAACCAAGTCTGCATCTTTTACAAGTTCAGCTACTTCTTCTGGAGTATTATATTTAGCAACCCGAGAATGGGGATAGGTTTTGGGGAAATTGATATCATAAGTAACGTGGGTCGAAGTATTCTTGTTTTGATGAAGCAGTATCGGTCTTTGACTGATATTAATAATGTTATGGATCAAATCAGGGAATCGCAAAGCTGTCTGATCAGACAT